>CAZJXD010000006.1:0-102755 GCA_964549945.1 uncultured Desulfobacteraceae bacterium
TAACCGTCACTGTGGAAGAGGGGCTGACTGTCCGGGAAGTGCTTGATTTTTACACTTTACTAATATGTAATCATTTTTTAAAACTTCTTTTAATCTTTCATCACTCATTGTATTTTCTTCGGAGGCACGTGAAAGAGCACGACTCATATAAGATAATCTCCCACCAACTTTTAAAACACGATGTATTTCATTCAAAACTTGTTGTTTATTTTTTATAAGGGGTAATGTGTTATGTAAATAAACAATATCTATGCTTCTATCTTCAAGGTTTGTATTGCAATCAGAAAGAATAGTTACAATATTTTCCAATCTATTTTTGACAGATTTCTTTTTTACGATTTTTATTGCTTGAGGGCTAATATCAAGAACAAAAACTTTTCCTTGTCCTTTGACTTTTTGAGCTGCAGGTATACTATTAAATCCAAGGCCACAACCAAAATCCAATATGTAATCTCCTTCCTTTATTCCCGCTAAACTGATTTCCTCTTCAATATTTCTAAATTTTTTTCTTATAGTCATAATCAAGCTCATTATATTAAATGCAAACCAGGGCATTGGTCTTTGTTTCTTGTTAGTCATTCTTATTTACTTCCTTCTAAAATTCTATCCCAATTTTTCCATGCTAAATAGCAGAAATAAATTACTAATATTGATATTGTCCAGGGTAATGCTGGATACCACCAAATTCCATTCTTGTGAATTATCTTCATCGCGTTCAGCCGTTTGCGGAGCGCTAGAGGAGTAAATAGGCTGCAATGCAGTGTTAGGCAGCTCCCAATTATTACCCTGCGCTTACTATTCTGGCGAGCACCACCCGCTCGCCCTCGAAGATCTTTATCTGACGACTATGAGGCTTGAGATAGCGTGCTCGGAAATCCGGCGCCCATACCTCCT
This sequence comes from uncultured Desulfobacteraceae bacterium, assembly GCA_964549945.1. GTDB lineage: Bacteria > Desulfobacterota > DSM-4660 > Desulfatiglandales > B25-G16 > B25-G16. Next base: position 895 of record CAZJXD010000006.1, read on the forward strand.
CAACAAGTTCTAGATCTCTTTGGTTAAGATACTCAGCCAACCCAGACGGAGCGAGGCCAAATATCCAGGGCGTTCCGCCTCGATGTGCGGAAGAGACGATCTTCTGATCCGCTTTAGAGCGGGCAGTCCCGTCAATAATCCCTTGATGGATGTAAGTGAATACGATCTCGCTTCCCTCTACCGCAGCGCCTGACATGTATCTGAACGTTCTATCCACTGCTTCTGCAGCGAGGTATTGGGTCACACCCTCCCAAATGAAAAGCGTCTTGAGACCTCTACGAAATCCTGCTGCTGTCAATACGTCCTTAATATCCTGGCAGTCAAAGTCGATGGGAACGAAGCTGACGTGTGCGGGCAATTCGCCGACCACCTTCTCTACAAGTGTTTGCTTAAAGCGCTGCGTTGCAGGCAGATCCAATTCAAAAACATGAACCTGTTCTATATTGGTGATGCGATAAGCACGAGTATCAAATCCTGCCCCCAGAATCACAACTTGAGCAATTCCTGCTCTCAACGCATCACGAAGTACATCGTCAATATAACGCGTCCGGCAATACAGACTCCCAATAAACCCGGGGCCAACCAGTTCCGTCAGGGTAACTATAGCATGGCGAAGACCTGGAAGCAGGAAGAATTTCCACAAGCCTGGCATAAGACCGCGACTGAATCGATCATCGAAAAGACGCTCATATTCTGGCTGGTACGATTCAACGGCTCTGAGAAACGCCAACCTCAGAGCAGGCATCGTGGTGATTGCACGGTCACTACGTACGCTGGATGTCATAGTTGGGTGACACTATACGTCCTCATAGAAGAGGGGAACGGAGATGAAAAAGGTCGTTCCTTTGTCCTCAGAGGTAGAAAACCAGACCTTCCCCTTCAAGTACTGCTCTCCAAACAACTTCATGCTGTACGTCCCAATGCCGCGGCCCTTTCCCTTTGTGGAAAATGAGCGCTGAAACATCTGAAGCTGGACCGAACGAGGCATATAGCCTGGGTTGTGCACGCTGAAGACTATTGAGGAATTGCTTCGTGCACAGGCGAGACATACCTCCTCTCCAGGCGATGTTGCTTCAAGGGCGTTTTTCACCATGTTTTCAAGCACCCGACGTAAGAGCACCTGATCGGTCGCGATTTCAACTCCGTCAGAGTTCTTGCCCACAACAATGTTCCGGTCTCTCCACTTCTCGTCCGCGGAAAACAGTTCCAAGACTTGGCCAAGTAGCGAAAGGGACTCTATATTGGAAATGGTTACTGACAGTTCTCCGTTCTCTGCCTGGAGTAGTCTCCTGTGAGAGGCGATCTCCTCAACAAGTTGTCTGCCTGCCATCTGAATTGTATTGATGTGCTCCGATACGGTCTCCATATCCTTTATTTCTATCACAAGGCTGGAGTAGCCCAGTATAATATTGAGGAGGTTGTTGACATCGTGGAAGAATGTTCTTTCAAGGGCATCCCGTCTTTTCTCGTCGCGGATGTCTGTCAGGCCGAATATTGTATAGTCCATCCCCTCAAAGGTGAACGGTGACGCCCACACCCGGAAGTCATACGCATCCCCGGTAGTTGAGGTAATCCTGCATTCATCCTCCACTTCCACCTTGTCTTGCTGCGATTTCAGAATAGCCTTCACCGCGCCGCATTCGCGGCAGAATTCCGTTGTCCCACATCCAGTTTCCCTTTCATGCGCATGAATACAATCAAGGAGCTCTCCCGGTCGCTTGCCCAGTACCTCCTGGTCTGATGGTTCGCCGAGAAGGTCCATCAGCCGTTGATTCTTGTAAACCACCTGACGTTCCTTGTTTAGGATCACCACGATGGATGGAATCACGCGTGCAACGTGTTCAGCAAGTACGGCTGACTGTAGTGATTCAGCGTCACGCTGAACACTCTCGGCATCAGCCCTTTCGGCTGGTGCAAACTCCGTATCATTACTGTCCATTGTCATCTCCTTTCGCCCAACATTAATACTAGACTGCAAAAAAGACGTAATTTTTTACGCTTTAAAATTCACCTGCTCGCAGAAACCACCAAAATTCAATGGATTAGATTTAGGCTTTGTCTCGTTGTTGTAAGCAAATACGCCTCATGAGGATATAAGGGACTTCACATCTTCATATATTAACTTATCCAAACCATAGAAGGTGAAAATATGATGAACGTGCCCGATTACTCGATGGAAGTTATCATAGCAATATTTCAAATATGTTAATGTGAAGATGTCCCCTATCACTTAGCTTGGCCCAACCCCCTTCAAGATCACCCCTTCAAAGTTCACCTGTCAATGATACGGTATGTCAAATTATTTGAATATTTAAGGTCCCTCTTTTCACTAAATGCTACCCATCAGCAATAGCGTCTTTCATAGGATCTCGAATCAGCAACTCTTCTTTCTTGGCTTTTTCAAATTGTTTCCAGACAGCAGAGTAATGCGAACGCATGCGGAGTAAAACAAGAATGCCAACTAATATCCCTACTGTTCGTAGTCCCCACAATTCAAGGGCCGAGTAAGGAGTGAAAAGTTCTTCTGGAATCAGTAGTACCAAGGCGAATGTAAAACAAATGATCCCAAGAGCTATTGAAAAACAGACGCCCGCGATAGATATTATTAAAAAGGGCACCCTATCTCGAACTCCAAGGCCTAGTGGCAAAGCCGCGTAGGTGTATCTCCGAACACCTTTGTCGCCTTTTCGATATTCGGTAATGCCGACGTTGATGCCGAGATCTCGCGCTATGAACTCCACTGCTTTTACATAGTTGCCATACTCGATGTTGTAGTGAAGAAGATGGTAGAAGGAGGCCCGCCCCACAACAGCAATCAGAATCCATACAATTCCAAAAACCGCCAATCCGCTTGAGGAAGCAGAAGCAAAGTCGAAGTTCGAATCGCTCATCTCATTGAGACAGAGCGCCAAGTATGCGGCTATTACGAAATAATAGTAGTAGATGTATTTCCATCGAGTTGATTCATGATACCGAGCGTTTTCCCAGTTCTGCCGGAATACTTCTGCTCGAAGGTTTTTTGGGATTTTGTCAATAGGAGATTGCGTTTCTGATTGGTTATCCATTATGCATCCTCTACTGAAATAATTAGCCTAATCAACTGAGCTGGAGAGCGAGAGTGGTAGTTCGAGCCCTGCGTGATGAAGGGAAATTGGAGCACAGGTTAGCTTGAGCTGGGATAGAGAATATCAGATCAGCTGTAGATGAGCTGATTTTTACCATTTTCTTACGGTATTATCAAGCAGAATTAAGAAGGTAAGGCTATCAGCAAATGAGCGATAGATGTTCGTGTAGGATCTAGCATCGTGAAGCTGCCTTAGAATAAGCCATCAGCTCCACTTACCGGCTCGACGTTTTTAGAACTAAGCAGTGATTGATTGAAGTTGTGCGGGTACTTTGTTCAGGATGATTTCTTTAAGGTCAATCTTATGACTTGCATTATCAACATCAATTCCGGTTATGTGACCATCTTCATCATAATCTATAACGATACCTTCAGAGACCTCTAGGCTTTCCTTGCTTGGCTTTGAAGATAGGTCAATATAGAGAGAATCTGTTTCAGGATAATAATTTATTTTCATGGCTTAAACCTCCTATCGGGGAAGGCATTGTGAATAGTCTTTTTATCCTCAAGGGTTACTACTCTTAACATATGGTCACCGAGTTCTTTGATTTCTCCCCAAAATCTGAAACGGTTATGTTCCTGACGCTCAACTTTAATGGGATTTTCTATGACCTGTATACACCATTCTTTTCTTAAATAAGGACGTTTTCGTAATACTTCATTTTCAAAATATTCCGTATATTGATATTCGGACATTAACAAAAATTATCTCAAGTAGTCTAATTTGTAAATATTTTCTTTGGCCAATCGAAAGCTGCTACAACGGTTCAGCTAAGCTTTCCCGTTGTCGGGTGCAGTGAAAGGTTCAAATTACACTAACCGTATCCTTGTAACAACATCCAGGAAAAACTCCCGGGACCAGATAGATAATGTCTCCGGATTCCTGATAAAAGGCTCTACCTCCTTGCGAGTCTGCTCAACATCCAAGTTACGTATCGCTTGGGTGAGCAAGTCCTTGAGCCGCTCCGATGTTAAAGGAGCGTCCTCTTTCCAATCCCCTGTCTGGCGCATTCGCTGCTCCAAGTGAGAGAGGTGCAGCTCTGGATGCTGAGCAGCATACCACACGAGATCATACCAGTCTCTCCCCTTCACCCGGCCCTTCCATCTCCGGCAGAGTATGGCGTGCATCTTCCCTGCGAATAGGTCCGGAAGTACAAAGGCACGCACCGAAAAGGGAACGGGCTGCAAGAGGTAGCGGGTCTGGGTGGCAAAACCAGGAGGCGGATCGGTATCCACCTCCACCTTGATCTTCAAGATCTGGCCTTTGGGGATCGCCTTCAGTATCTCCTCTCCTGTTTCGATCACCAGGAGCTGATTCCGGGTATCTGCCTTGAGAAAGGCGGATTGAGCAGACGTGTGCACGGCCTTATCGATTCTCTCAACCCGTATATCAAACCCAAAGCCTTCGATCTCTTTTTTAAGGAATGTGAAATAATTCATTATATCAAACCTCTCAGACGGCTCCAGCAAAGAGAAATCCATGTCTTCGGAGAATCGGTCCAACCCATAGAGCACGTGCAAGGCGGTGCCGCCATAGAATGCCGCTTTCTCAAAGAACTTGCCGCGCCAAAGACCCAGCAAGGCTATATCCTGCAAGATCTCACGCAGGGCGTTTATGTACTCATTGAGCCCGCGGCATTCATATTTTGATAGCATTCCGGTAACCGCTTCATGCATGGCAACCTTCCTCTTCTGCCTTGTGTTAGGTGCGACGAACGAGATCACTGAGCAGCCTGATCCTTCGAGACTGGTAACCTCGCGAAATGGCGTTAAGCTCCGCCGGGTTCAGCTCCTTCAGGGCTGTTGGATCGACGCGGAGATTATTTTCAAGGTACTCGTACAATTCCCTTTGTGATTGGATCCCTATCCCCCTGACCTCTTGCAGCTTATCAGCCAGTGCCTTTGTCGGCGTGGCCATGAGGAAGGCCCGGCCGTCACCGATTTCAACCCTGTCCATTCCGACACGGAAAGCCTCAAGAGGAATCATGCGATAGGTGAATAGGCCGACCGGTGTGGAGAATCTTCGAGATCGACCGGTGCTCACGGAGGTCACCGCCTCCACCCGCTCCGGGATGAGACCGTAATGTTGCAATGCATACTCCAGCGATATATAGGACGGCCCGTATATGAGATTGGCCAAGATCTCACGCGAAAAGGGCTTGTTCCGGTATTCATCTCCAAAAATATAAAGACCCTTTTTGATACGAATAATGCTTCCCTTTCTCAGAAGATCGGAAATCTTGTCCCTGGGGCGCGCGTAGCCCTTAAGACAGTCCAGAAGGGTCTGGTAGTCGAACTCCTCCTGCGGGATTTGCTTTCTAATGGCCTGGATCATGGCGATTCGTTTGGGTGTATTGTATGTTCGACGAAAGAAAGTATCAGCTGCGTGAGAATACCATTTTTCAACATAGTATGTCGAGAAAAATTCGACATACTATGTAAAAATATGGAGATATGGGACTCATGTGACGGCGATGAATACAATGCTGTTAAAATTCGTATGCTCAAGACAAAAGGGTTTGGATGCATATCACACATTAAGTGCGAAAGTAATAGCTTCACGAAGGCTGTCAGCAAATGGGCGATAAATGTTCGTGTAGGAACTGGTTTCGTGAAGGATACCCCTCGCTCTGTTCTCGGCCTAAAGGTGATACCAACCACATCATGGCCCGCCTTTGCCGTTGCCACACAAGGCAAAATCGCCTATACTTCGACGCACAAAAAGCGAGTTCTTATCCATTGCTTACTGGTGAACTGCAATCGCAGCTAACTGACGCCTCTTCTCTGTTTTATGCTATGAAGGCGCTATCCTGATAAGAGAAGCTACTCCGGAGTTGGTTTATCATGCCTGATACGAAAGTTTACCGATCTCTTAAGACCGAACCACGTTTTTTCTACGGCTATATCGTAGTTGTGGTGGCCCTCTTCATTATGGTGGTTTCGTGGGCCATCTATTATTCCTTTGGTGTCTTCTTTAAGCCGTTGCTGAACGAGTTTGGCTGGACTCATGCCATGACCTCAGGCGCCTTCTCACTGTCCATGACTATGTACGGCGTGCTGGGGATTGTCGTGGGGGTACTTAATGACAGGTTCGGCCCCCGGGTGGTGTTAACGCTCTGTGGCTTCCTATTAGGTGTGGGTTATCTGCTGATGTCGCAGGTCAGCGCTCTCTGGCAGATGTATCTGTTCTATGGAGTGATAATAGGTACCGGCATGAGTGGTGTCTGGGTGCCGCAGTTATCAACTGTCGCCAGATGGTTTATCGGGAGAAGGACATTGATGACGGGCATCGTTCTCGCCGGGGTTAGCATAGGCCAGTTGATTGGACCGCCAGTGACTACTTGGCTTATAGCCCTTTATGATTGGCGCCTCTCTTATATCATCCTGGGCGGTGTGGCTTTACTATTAGTGGTTTTATTCGCTCAGTTTCTGAGGCGCGACCCGACTCAGATGAGGCAGCTGCCCTATGGCGCAGATGAAAGAAAACAACCGGAGTTAACATCCGATACTCAGTCGTTTTCGCTCAGGGAGGCAGTTTATACTGCGCAGTTCTGGGTGGCTTCCGGTATTTTCTTCTGCTTTGGGTTTGGGCTTTTCTCTATAGTCGTACATATTGTGCCGCACGCCATTGAGTTGGGGATCTCAGCCACCATCGCCGCCACCATTTTATCTTGTAGGGGCGGGATGGGTCTTGTTGGCAATTATGTGCTGGGCGGCGTTGCTGACAGAATCGGCAACAGGCGGATTTTTATTGTTGGCTTTATTATGATTTTGGCAGCTCTATTCTGGCTGGTGCCAGCCAGAGAGCTATGGATGCTTTACCTTTTTGCTATTATCTTTGGCTTCGCCGCTGGAGGTATAGCGGCGTCAGAATCGCCTCTGGTAGCCGGGCTTTTTGGGCTGAGCTCACATGGTTTGATCTACGGGGTTGTTCACCTTGGCTTTACCGCTGGAGCGGCTGTCGGTCCGGTTTTGACCGGTTATATATTCGACGTAACTGGAAGCTACCAGGTGGCTTTTCTTGTCTGCGCTGCTTTCAGTATTGTCGGTATCATACTGGCAGCTATATTAAAACCAACCGGAAGACAACATGGTAGAATCTAGCTTCCTCAAGCAAAGCGTGTTAAAGCTGACTTTATTCTCGATCATTTTAGAAAATGGCAGGGTAACGTCGTCCTTGACACACAAGGTCGAACCCCGTATAGTCCAAGTCCGAAAAAGGAAGTTCTTATCATCTCATCATCTGAATAGTCGGGCCAGAATAGATCATGATTGGAGGTGAGAAGACAAGATGATTCAAATCTTGGGGATCTGCGGCAGTCCTGTGAAGAACTCCAACACGGAACTGATCTTGAAGGAGGCCCTTGAGGCGGTGGATCAGAAGGGCGTTCGGAGCGAGATATTTACCCTGCATGATAAAAAAATTGAGGATTGCCGACAATGCAACTGGTGCATGGTTAAACAGAGCGAGGATGACCATTGCCTGTTGAAAGATGATATGGCAGACCTTTTTCCGAAGGTCCTTGAGGCGGACGCCTTGATGATCGCCTCCCCAGTTTATCTGGCAAGGCTTTCCGGTCGCACGGCTGCGGTCCTTGACCGGCTTCGCTGCATCCACTACGGCAAATTCTATGCCGGGGGGATGAAGCATAAAACGGGTGCGGCCATTGCCGTGAGCTGGTACCGAAATTGCGGGATTGAAACCACCCTGACAAGCATCCATTGGGCCTTTCTGACCTATCAGATGGTGATTGCTGTTCCCGGCTCCCTGTCGACCTTTGGAGGCGCCGGTCTTTCGAGCCTGTCGGGGACCGGAGATTTCGATCCCAAGGATAAACACCAGATATTGAAGGATGAACACGGCCTCAAAACGGCCAGGGCGACTGCTAAAAGCATGCTGGAGCTTGCCCGGATCATGAAAGCGGGCAAGGAAAATGGATAGCCCCATCGATATAATCCCTGTCTGCCGACAGGCAGAGGTGGACCTGCAAAAGAATAACACCCCCGCATCATGAGGAGATCTTCCCTTTGACGCACAAGGCAAAATGCGTATACTTCAACCTTCAAAAAGGGAGTACTTATCCATTATTTGCTACTCTGAACCTCCTACAAGCATGCACATAATGTCCATCACGTTGGTGCGCGTGGGACCTGTCTTGAGCAGATCACCCAGGGATTCAAAGAGGGAATAAGAATCGTTCTCAAGGAGAAAGGCACGGGGATCAAGGCCTGCTTCCCTCGCCCTCCCACAGGTGGTGCCATCCACCATAGCGCCTGCCGCATCCGTGGGGCCATCCGTGCCGTCGGTTCCTGCGCTGAACATGGAGATTCCCTCCCACCCATCAATGGCGATGGCGCATGCCAGGGCCAGCTCCTGATTCCTCCCGCCCTTTCCCTTGCCGTGAATGGTTACGGTTGTCTCCCCCCCTGCCAGAATACAGGCGGGAGGTGCTATGGGGATGCCCACCTGGTGGATCTCTTTTGCGATGGCCGCAAGTACGTGGGCTACCTCACGGGCCTCACCCTCGATTTGAGAGGACAACACAAGGGTATTGTATCCCAGAGAAATAGCCTTCTCTCGAGCGGCGAGAAGGCATTCCCTGTTATTTCCCACGATGAGGTTTTGAACCTTCGAGAATACGGGATCCCCTTTCTTGGGCGTTTCCTGCACGACACCTTCGATCCCTCCCCTGAAATGCTCCATCACCGCCTTGGGGAGCCGCTCAACGAGATCGTACCTCTCGACTATCCCCAGGCAATCTCCATAGGTGCTCTCATCAGGAACCGTAGGGCCTGAGGCGATGACATCCAGCCTATCACCTACTACATCCGATAGCAGAAGCGAGATCATCGTGGCCGGATGCGCCTCCTTTGCCAGTTGCCCTCCCTTGGAGCGCGACAGGTGCTTCCTGATGGCATTGATCTCATCGATGGTCGCACCGCATTCCAGGAGAAGCCGGGTGCACGCTTGCTTCTCATCAAGGGTAAGCGGAGGGATGGGGGCCGGCAGAAGCGCGCTTCCGCCTCCTGAAAAGGCGCAGATGACCAAGTCCTCCTTTGTACATTCCCTGAGCTGGCGTAAGAGCTCCTCGGCGGCCCTCAGGCCTGCCTCATCCGGGATCGGGTGACCTGCCTCTTTCACATGGGTCCTCTTCAGTGGCATACCGTATCCATATTTCACGATGATCCACCCGCCGGTCAGCATATCCCCGAGGATATACTCAAGGGCCTTGGCCATAGGAGCGGTGCCCTTTCCCGCCCCCACGAGGATAACCCTCCTATAGCGGTCCAGGCTATAGGAGCGATCTCCCACGAACAAGGTCTTCCCATCACGCCTCACGTATCGTCGAACGGCCTGCTCGGGATCCACGGCATCGAGTCCCGCCCTGAGGATCTCCTCCATGGCCTTTCTTCGGTTTCCGATCATACCCCCTTTACCCCCAATTGAGATTCTCAACTCCTCAAGTGAGATTTCGTGGCTGCCCGGTGTTGTCCAGGACGCTCTGCCACAGGAGGCTCGATGTATCTACCTGCTTGCGCTCCCTGACCGAGAGCGGGATGGGTATATGGACAAAATGACCATTCCATACCCCCACCACCATCCCTGTCCTGCCCGACATTGCCGCGTGCACCGCGTTTTCCGCCAGCTGGAAGCAGAGCACCGAGTCATCCGGGGTTGCCGGTGCACTGCGGATGATATAGGAGGGATCGAGGTACTTCACCGTGGCGGGAATGCCTTGAGCCCTAAAGTAGCCCTCTATCGCCTCCTTCAGGAAAGGGCCAATATCCCCCAGCCTCTTGTTTCCTGATTCATCAAAGCCCTCGACGGGCACATGCTCTTGGCCTGCCCCCTCTGCAACGACGATCACCGCGTGATTCTTCCTGATGATACGCTCTTTAAGATAGGCGAAGACCCCCTCCAGGGAAAAGGGCGCCTCCGGTATGAGCACGAGATTCACATCGCTCGACGCGAGGGTTGCGTAGGTAGCGATAAACCCCGACTCCCTGCCCATGAGCTTGACTATCCCTATCCCGTTCTCAACCCCCTTGGCCTCCATGTGAGCGCCGGTTATGGGCGCCTGGCTCATGGCCACGGCGGTCTCAAAGCCGAATGTCTTTTCCGTGAATGAAAGGTCGTTATCGATCGTCTTGGGAATCCCGATCACCGAGATCGCCAGCCCTCTTTTCCTTATCTCCCCGCCTATTGCCATTGCTCCCCTCTGGGTTCCATCGCCGCCGATGGTGAAGAGGATATTGATCTTCCTCGCCTCGAGGAAATCCACCATGAACGAGGTGTTCTGCGGGCCTCTCGATGTTCCGAGTATGGTTCCTCCGTCCTTGTGAATATCCTCAACAAGATCAGGTGTGAGGATCATGGGCTCATGATGGTATGAGGCGATAAGGCCCTTGTACCCATAGCGCAATCCGAATATCTCCCTGACCCCGTACCTGTACCACAAGACCATGGTGATGGCCCTGATCACGTCATTCAGGCCGGGACAAATCCCGCCACAGGTGACCATAGCGGCGCGAGTCGTATCCGGATTGAAGAAGAGCTTCTCCCTGGGGCCTGCCTTCTCCAAGAAGCCTGGCTCACCGCCTTTCTCCTTGAGGCCGGAGCGCGTTGCATCCACAAGAACTCCCTCGGCCTCATCGATGAACACGCCTGAATCAAGGGGTGAGGGAAAGGCGCCCTGGCCTATCCTTTCAACCCTGAACTCATTTATCGCCATATCCCCTCCTGAGAAAGGAACTATGGAAAAACGCATGAAGATGTCTTTTTCAGCAAATCCTCGGGAACTGCTCCCCGCTCAAGGGATCGAGGAGCCTGTGACCCCCGATCCTTGTCTTGAGGTGCACCCTGCCCGGATGCCCTGCTACCACTCTGCCGATTATCGCCGCCTTTGTCCCCAAAGGATCTCCCCTCATGGCCGCGAGCACTGACTCGGCATCCTTCTCGGAAACCACTGCTACCAGTCTTCCCTCGTTGGCCAGATAAAGGGGATCGAATCCTAAAAGCTCGCACAATCCCATCACCTCAGGCCTCACCTCGATCGCCTCCTCCTCCACCTCCAACCCAATCTTTGAACTGGTCGCGATCTCCCAGAGCACGGTGGCGAGCCCGCCTCTGGTGGGATCCCGCAATACATGGATCTCCTTCGATGCCCCGAGCATCGCCTCAACGAGGTGGTTGAGGGGCGCGCAGTCGCTGGCGATCGTTCCCTTGAGGGAGAACTCGCCCCGGGCGAGCAGGATCCCTGCCTCATGATCTCCCACGGGACCGCTTACGATGACCGCATCCCCCTCCCTGGCATTGGCCCCCCGTATCTCCACGCCTGAGGGGACCACCCCGACCCCCGAGGTGGTGATGAACATGCCATCGGCCTTGCCCCGCTCCACTACCTTGGTGTCACCCGCCACTATCTCTACCCCTGCCTCCTGGGCCGCGGCCCTGAGCGAGTCCAGGATCCGCTCCAGCTTCTCGGTGGAGAACCCCTCCTCCAGGATAAAGGAAGCAGCGATGCCCAAAGGCGCGGCGCCCACCATGGCGAGGTCGTTGACCGTGCCGCAGAGCGCGAGCCTTCCGATATCGCCCCCTGGAAAGAACAAGGGCTTCACCACATAGGAATCGGTGGTGAGCGCGAGCCTGGTGCCCGAGGCGGCAAGCAGGGCACTGTCATCGAGAGAGGAGAGAATGGGGTTACCCAGGAAGGGCAGGAATAGCTCGGCGATGAGCTCGTGGCTGAGGTGCCCTCCCGCCCCGTGGGCGAGCAGGATAGCGGCGTTTTTCATCACCTTCCTCCGTATCTGTGAAAGGCGGCGCAGCTCCCCTCCGAGGAGACCATGCAGGGTCCCACCGGGTGCTGCGGGGTGCACCGCGTGCCGAAAAGCGGGCACTCCGGGGGGTGTATGAGTCCCTGGAGGACCTCCCCGCACCTGCAGCCCGGGGGATCGTCCACCTCCTCATAGGGGATGTCAAAGGCCTCTGCCGCATCCATCTCTCTGAACTCCTCCCTCAGCGCGAGTCCGCTGTTGGATATGGTCCCGAGCCCCCGCCAGCGGGCATCAACCGGCATGAAGACCTCCTCCATGATCCAGAGGGCGCGGGGATTGCCCTCCTGTCTCACTGCCCTCCGATATTGGATCTCAATCTCGGCCCTGCCCTCCTTCTTCTGGCGCAGGAGCATGGAGACGCCCTCCAGGATATCGAGGGGCTCAAATCCGGTGATTACCCCCCGTGAGGAGAACTCCTGGACGAGAAAGGAGTAAGGATCAGCTCCGATAATCACGCTCACATGCCCCGGCAATAAAAACCCGTCAAGTGCCAGCCTCCCAGAGGAAAGCAGAACCCTGAGCGCAGGGGGAATGAGCCTTAATGATGAGAGGACGAAGAGGTTGCCGATCCCCTTCAGCTGGGCCTCACGAAGGGTTGCGGCAATGGCGGGCGAGGTCGTCTCGAAGCCCGCCGCGAAGAACACCACCCTTTTCCCCGGCTCCCCCTGGGCGATGGCGAGTACCTCTAAGGGAGAGGTGATGATCCTGACATCGCTTCCCTCAGCGCGCGCGAGGCTCAGCGATGAGGCGCTGCCGGGCACCCTCATGAGATCCCCGAAGGTGAGCAGCACCACATCCCGCCGATGTGCCAGGCTCACGGCCCTGTCAATCTCACCTATCGGGGTTACGCACACCGGGCAGCCTGGCCCTGAGATGAGCTCAATACGCTCTGGAAGAAGCGAGCGGATGCCGGAGCGAAAGATCGAGACGGTATGCGTGCCGCACACCTCCATCGCCCGGAATCCCCCATCGACGAGCCCGGAGATCTCCTTGACCACAGAGGCGACCCTTATGTCATCGCTCTTCATCTCCCTCATCCCATCTCCTTTCCATCTCCCTGAAGAGCTCCAGGGTTTCGAGGGCCTCTTTCTCCTCGAGCCGCTGGATGGCGAATCCCACGTGCACCAGCACGTAGTCCCCCTGGTGAACCTCAGGGCACAGGAGCAGGCTCACCTCCCGAGCCACCCCGCCGAAATCCACCTCCGCGATATCCCCTGTGATCGTAACTATCTTGCCGGGAATGCCTAGGCACATAGCTCCTCCTCGCAATAAATGCCGTAGAATGCCTGCCCCAGGGAGATCCCCCCATCGTTGGGGGGAACCTCGTGGTGCGTGAGCACAATAAACCCTCTCTCCTCAAGGAGCGACACCGCCCGAGAGGTCAAGAGCGCGTTCTGGAAGACCCCGCCGCTCAGGACCACCTCGTTGATTCCTGCATCCCCTCGCAGTCTGGTGAGCACCTCAAGGATCATCCATGCCACGGTGGTATGGAACCTGGAGGAGATGCGGGACGGAGGCGCCTTCCCCTGGAGTTCCTCCACCATGGCAATGATGGCTGGATCTGGGTCGAGGATGTATCTCCCCTCCTGGGTGTTGATCCCGAAGGGGTAAGCTCCCCTCTCATCCCCGTCTGCAATCTGCTCTAACTCCACCGCCGCCTGTCCCTCGTAGTTGACCAGCCCACGAACCCCGAGGATTGCGCTCACCGCATCGAAGAGCCTGCCTGCACTGGAGCAAGGGGGACAGTTAATCTCAGCCTCCATCGCCGCCTCTAGCTGGGACCACCTCTCATGGTCGAGTCTCTGGGCAAAAGGGATCGTGAGCGATTCGAGATCCCCGTAGATCCGCGCGAGATAGGCGGCCGCCATCCGCCACGGCTCCTTGACCGCCTTATCACCTCCGGGAAGCGGAATGTACCTGAGGTGTCCCCGCCTTCGATAGGCATGTACGTCTACCTCGAGGAACTCTCCTCCCCACACCGTGCCATCGTCGCCATAGCCGGTGCCGTCCATTACCACCGCGAGAGTTCGGCCGGTCTTCCCGTGTTCCGCCATACAGCTCAAGGCGTGGGCCGCGTGGTGCTGGAGACCTACCGCGGGGAGCCCCAGCCTTTTGGCATAGCGGGTCGCGAGGTAATCCGGGTGGAGATCATAGACCACAAGCTCCGGGGTGATCTGGAAAAGCCTGGTGAAGAGCTCTATCCCCTGCTCGAATGAGCGCAGGGTCTCTGTGTTCTCCATATCCCCGATGTGGTGGCTCACAAAGGCGTTATCGCCCCTGGTGAGACAGAAGGTGTTCTTGATCTCGGCACCGCACGCGAGCACGCTCCTGCCTTTCCGCGGGAGCTTTATGGGAGCAGGAGCATAGCCCCGGGATCTCCTGAGGAAGGTGAACGTGCCACCGAGGGGTTGTATGACGGAGTCATCGCAGCGGGTATGGATCGTGCGGTTGTGGGTGAGGAAATACTCGGCGATTCCCGCGAGCCGGCCAATGGCCTCGTCGGTATGGAATACGATGGGCTCGTCGCTCACGTTCCCGCTCGTCATCACCAGTACTTCCAGCTCATCGGTGAACAAGAGGTAGTGGAGGGGGCTGTAGGGAAGCATGAGCCCCAACGTCCTCTGGTGGGGAGCAACCGATGGAGCAATGGGATTCGGCTCCTTTTTTGGGAGAACCACGATGGGTCGCTCCTTGCCCTCGAGGAGCCTTTGGCCGAGTGGGGTGAGCTGGCAGCACTTCGCTGCCACCTCGATATTCCTGCACATGACCGCAAAGGGTTTATCCTCCCGGTACTTCCTCCCTCGAAGCCGTGAGACCGCCTCCTCATTGGCGGCATCACAGGCCAGATGGAACCCCCCGAGGCCCTTGATGGCAACAATTGCCCCCTTTTCGAGCAGTGAAATCACCTCCATAAGGGGATCGGCGGTGGGAAGCTCTTTTCCTGTGCCGCTGAGCAGCCGGAGACCTGGCCCACATGCGGGACACGCGTTGGGCTGCGCGTGGAAGCGCCGATCACTGGGATCGTGGTACTCACGGCTGCACCGTGGGCACATCTCAAAGGCCTCCATAGTGGTGAACCTTCGGTCGTAGGGGATATCCTCGATGATGGTAAACCTGGGCCCACAGTTGGTGCAGTTGGTGAAGGGGTATCGGAAACGGCGGTCGCCCGGATCGATTAGCTCCCCGATGCATTCGGGGCAGGTGGCGATGTCCGGGGAGATGAGGGTGAGCCGCTCCGAGCCCGGCACGCTCTCCCTGATCTCGAACTCCCTGTAGCCAACAGGTGCATGGTAGAATAGCTCGGTCTTCTCGATTGCCGCGAGCCGTGGCGGACGGGAGAGCCCGGAGAGAAACCGTTCGATGTGCTGCCTCTCCCCCTCAACTTCAAGGGTGACCCCCTGCTCGTTATTCAGGACCCAACCGGAAAGATCATGTGTGCGAGCCAGGTTATAGACGAAGGGACGAAATCCCACCCCTTGAACAATGCCCTCTATGTGCACGCATGCCCTGATCTGCTCCATTTCCCTCTGTTGATGCTTCGTCCTGATGGAACTACCCTCCACCTTCGATCTCCATGCTTTCTATCTGGAGCTCCCGTCCCGCCCTGATCTCCACATCCCCGCTCCCGCATAGGGGGCAGATAATGAAGGGATCGGCGGGCATGCTCGCCTTGCCGCAGGCGTTGCACTCAATGCGGAGGGCTACCCTTTCGATCACGAGCCTTGCCCCCTCGGCGATGGTGCCCTCGCTGAGGACCTGAAAGGCGAACTCCAAGGCCTCGGGCACAACCCCACTGAGCGTCCCGATCTTGAGGGTCACGGTCTTCACCTTCGAACCTTGGTAGGGCAAGGCCTCCTGCGAGATGATCTCAAGGAGGCCTGTGGCAATAGAAAACTCATGCATGTTCTCCATCGCTCCGATCACTCTAATCCTTGCGCCTCAAGGATCTTTTGAAATGCAGCCAATAGCTTCTCTGCGAGCTCCTTTTGGCGATGAGCTACGAGAAATATATTTCTCCCTCCACTACAGTATATCTCTTAATAGATTTCATGAACAGATTCAACCGGGCAATGCAGAGAAGAATAAAAAAACCACTCCCCTATCCATAGAAGTGGTTTTCTTTTGCCTATCCCTTATTAGAGAAAAATCCTTTTCCTTTTCTCCTTTAGGAAGCCCCGCTTTGCTTCTCGGAAGATGGCCTGAGGTATGCCCCCCAGTAGCTCATTCCCACAAATACCCCGCCGCCGATGATGTTGCCGATGGTAGCGGGCACCATGTTCTTCCATAGGAAACTGATCCAGTTGAGTGATGCGGGATCATAGGCCGCCGGAGCGGCAACCCCCGCCCAGTTGTGTAAAAACATCCCGGCGGGTATGAAGTACATGTTGGCCACCACGTGCTCGAAGCCGATGGCAACGAATGCCATGATGGGGAAGTAGATGGCGAAAATCTTGCCCACCGTCTGGCGGGCAGCGAGGGCCATCCATACTGCCAGACATACGAGCCAGTTGCAGCCAATGGCACGGACGAGCACCTCCACGAAGGTAAGGTTTACCTTTAAGTAGGCGATGCCCACCGCGGCTGCGCCGAGGGCCCCGTTGCCCGTTTTCCACAGGCCTGAGAGGTACAGGATGAGCGCGAGCACAAGGGATCCGACGAGATTGGCAATCCACACCACAGCCCACCTCACCGACATAGTGCCGAAGGTGATTTTTTTTGCCATGGCACTCGACAGCATGAGATTATTCCCCGTGAAGAGCTCGGCCCCTGCGATGACCACGAGCATCAGGCCCACGCTAAAGGCCGAGCCGGCGAGGAATTTCTGAAAGCCGATGCCCATCGTGCGGGAGAGGTCGAAGGTCACGGCGGTGGAAAGGAGCCCCCCGAAGCCGATGTACGCGCCAGCCAGTATTCCCAACACGAATACCGTGACCCAGGGGGAGGTTACCTTGCCCACGCCCACGGTTGAGGCAACCGTCTCCGCAATCGTCTGGGGAGGCTTGTCCTCCAACGTGGCGGCGGGAAATTGAACTGACTGCATGATCCTCTCAAACCTCCCCATGGCCTTTTTCTCTTCTGTGAGCTTTCGTTGCACTGCCTTGGTGACCGCCTCGGCTATTTCATCAGGGGTGAACGGCTTTGGAACGTAGTCCATTGCGCCCCGCTTCATGGCCTCAGCTGCCCGGCCCACCGTAGGGTATCCGCTGATCATCACCACTGCGGAATCGGGAGTTCGTCGGTCCAGCTCCTCAACGACGTCCATTCCATCAAAGCCGGGCATCTTCCAGTCAACGAGAATTACGTCAAAAGATGAATCCGAGGCGAGCTTGAGCCCCTCGTGGGGACTGGTGGTGATCACCACATCGAACCCCTCGCTCGAAAATATCTTGCGGCACGACTCCAGCACTATCTCCTCGTCGTCAATGATAAGCATTCTCTGGGCCATGCGATCACCTCCTTGCACCCTCAGCATTCAATGACTGCGTATACCGCTACCGGATTTCGGCGCTGAGCCTCTGCTCGAGCCATCGTTTCTGATTCCCTGTCAATGGACCGATCTGCGCTCAATTCCTCAGCGATATAGCCCATAACCCCGGGTAACCTTAAGGGAATTGTATGCTGCCACCCGCTCGAATGCACGGCTGGTTTCCCAGGGCCGCCCTTTATCGGCCTTGACCTCGAGGAGACCAGCCCCTCTTGGTCAGTCCTCTAACTCGGTAAAGGGGATCATCCCTCTACTGGTTATGATCCTCTTACCTTCCTCGGAGATGGCGAAATCGATAAACTTCTTTGCCGCGCCAGCTGGTACTCCCTTGGTCACGAAGGAAAACACCTGGTAGTAAGGATAGCCTGGATCAACAGGAAGGAGCCCGTTTACCTTGGCAACCTTGACCTCTCCATTATGGTATCGTGCGGCCCCCTGGGTGATGAAGGAGATCGACCATGGAAAACGCCTTGTTGCTTCAATGACCATGGTGGACCTCTCGGTCTCGATATCGTGCACCATCTCTCGGGAGAACATGACCTTGGTGCTGAAGTTCCTATAGGCTGCTGTCTCCTCGCTGGGAAGGATGACGATAATAGGCTGATCAGGGCCACCTAATTGTTTCCAGTTGGTGATTGTCCCTCCAAAGATATCGCGCAGCTGGGCATCAGTCAGGTCGAGCGCCGGGCATTGGGCCCAGGTAATGACAGCGAGTGGATCTTTACAGAAGGCCGTTTCTACAAATCCGAATTCCTTATGTCTTCGATGGAGCCTGCGGGCCATACTCGCGATATCGCTATAGCCGTTCATAAGCCGGAAGAAGGCCTTATAGGAAGAGAAAACCGAGAGCTCAACCTCGATCCCCGTCTCCTTGGTAAAGGCATCCAGCCGTTCTTTTTCAAAGGCCTCATAGACCTGGGCTGAACAGCTATATCGAAGCACCTCTTTGGCCAAGCTCGATCCTGAAGGCATGAGCACAAAGACGATGAGTAATAAGCTACATAGCCCAATAAGGAAAAAATGACGTGACTTCATGGGACACCTCCTTGTTTCGTTTATCATTTATTGTTTAATCTATTGATCTAAACAGGTAAATTCAATCAGGTACTTTACTTAAAAATGAAAAGGTCCAACCCATTTATGGATAGGGGTGGTTTTTCTCTGTGACTATTCCCTATCTCTATTAGGGAAAAACACCCACTCCTCCTTTTTCGCAGCTGATCCGGGCGCTTCAATTCAGGGTTATTGATAAGAGGAGAGATACCTTGAGCATGGAGATGTCGTGTGGCACCTCATGCCCCTCAGGGGATTGCCTATCTTGAAGGATACCTTTCGCTATGATTTAGGAAAGGTGAGGATAAACTCTGTGCCCTTTCCTTTTTCACTTTCCACCCTTATGGTTCCCCCAAGTGATTCCACTACCTTTTTCACAAAGTCTAAGCCAATGCCCCTTCCATAGGGGTCGATCTTTTTTGCCTCCTGGGTCCGGAAGGATTCATCAAATATCTTAGGGATATCCTTCTCGACTATTCCTATACCCGTATCCCTGACCTTGAGTGTCACCTGGCGTTCTGATGCCCCGAGATCCAAGACGATACTCCCTCCGCTGGGCGTATATTTGATTGCGTTGGTGATGAGATTGTTCAGGACCTTCTCTAGTTCCTCCTCTGTTCCCATTAAGGAAACATCATCATCCGGCACGTTCACGGCGAGGCTCAGCCCTTTCTGCTTTGCATGTGCCCGAAATAGGTCGGTTGCCTTCTGAATCTGCTCCTTTGCCGAGAGGGGGGCCCGTTTCACATCCCGTTTCCGCGATTGCCACTCGTAGATATCCAAGAGCCCTGTCGATACCTCAATCATCGAATCTATTCGTTTATAGATACGGTCGATCAGCTCCCGCTGCCTCTCCGTGAGCTCGCCCACATAACCCTTCAACATCACCTCGAGCATGCCTTGAATAGCCATAAACGGACCCTTCAGCTCATGGGTCATTGCCATGATAAACTCGCTTTTTGCCTCATCTTGTTTCTCAAGGAGATCTTGGATCTGCGCATTTTCAATGAAAATGGCTGCTTGAGCGGATAGGGCCGAAATGAAGTTGACCTCATACTGGCTAAAGTGCCTCCTCTCATCGGTATATAACCGAAGGGTGCCGATCACCTTCTGCCTTCCCTTGAGAGGAAGGGCCAGCATGCTCACAATGCCCTCTTTCCTGGCCTCTTCTGGATACTGAACCGCTGGATCAGTGGATGCATCCAGGACGAAGTGGGGTTCACCCTCGAGCGCCTTTGCGAGGCTCTTATCGGCATCTACCGGCCCCTTATTCAAATACGCCTCGCTCAGACCAACGGCTGAGGCGAGTTCCAGCCGATTTGTCCTTTCGTCCATCAATCTGATGGCCGCCCCCCTTATGCCCATGAGTTCCACGATGCTCTTACAGATATACTCCAGCCTCGGTTGAAGTCCGCGGGTAGTGCTGATTCCCCGGTAGAGTTGATTCAAGGATCGGAGCTCCCTGTTGTCTCGTTCAATCTTATGCTGTATCCCGGTGAGCACCAGTACCCTCTCCCGCAGGCGCCCAATCACCAGCGTGAGAAAGGAGATCGAGAGATAGAGCACCACGGCGAACACGAGAATCGCGAATATCACGAAAAGGGGGTTTTTCTGAATCTCCTCGGATATGAACGACGAGATCGAGAGGTGGGCAATGAGACCCCTTAACTCCATGAGGGAAAGGAGAGCAAACGTGACGGCAATCAGGGTGCTGTAAAGCAGGCACATCCATCCCTTGAGTACCACGCCGCTCACCACCACATGAAAAAGGAAGTAGAAAAGAAGCGGGCTCGTGATCCCCCCGGTGTAATGGAAGAACAGGGTAAGGAAGACCCAGTCGATTGCCAGTTGAACATAGGTGAATCTATCGGCCAGGGTCGAATCCAGATGGGCGGCCTTTTTCCGGGTACCTATGACATAGTAATGGAGAAAGGCATTGAGCAGAATGAGGACGGCACAAAGCGGGAAGATAGCGAGGCTTGGGATCTTGAGATGAACGAGCCTGTTTCCCATGAGGGTAGCAGCGATGACCACCGCCACCAAGAGCCATCGCAGAAGGATCCACCACCCTTGATTCGAGAATGGCTCCTCCCCGTTAATTTCCTGAAAAAAGGCTCCTCCTCGCTGAGGAGCAGGATTTCCCATAGAGGTTGTCACGGTTTATGTGATCAATTTTTTCACCCTCTCAAGTAAGGCCTCGAGCCTCACGGGCTTCTCCATAAAGTCATCGACCGGGAGGTAGTCCTCGTCTTCTTTGTAAGAGAATTTCATGTGCGTCTTCTGGGATATTCCTGTGAGCATGAGGATCGGGATACTGGAGTATTCCCTGTACTCTGAGTTTGGATCCCTGCTATGGAGTTGATAGGAAACGTGAAATCCCTCGGTTATGGTATCCATCATCACATCGAGGATGATGAGATCAGGATGCGCCTCCTTCACCATCCTGATGCCCTCGGTACCATTTTCAGCGCTGAATACCTCGTAATTATTGGCCTCAAGGGTGATCCGAATGCTTTCAACCAGATCGGGGTCGTCATCGATCACGAGCACCCTCTGTTTTTCCATCCTTCCCCTCCTTGTCCCTTTTACTCCCTTCTAAAGGAAAATGCAATGGACAGAGCAGGAGATACAGGGATCATATGCCCTGACAAGCATCTCCACTGCGAGCTCTATCTCCTCTTGCGTCTGATCTTTAATCCGGGGCACTAAGGCCTCCATGTCATTCTGGATGTTCGCGTGGTTCTGGTTGGTGGGAATTACACAATTGGCCCCAACGCACTCACCATCCTTGTTGTACTCGTATTCATGGAAGAGGATGCCGCGAGGGACCTCCACGGCCGCAGCTGCCCTCCCCGCCTTGATGACAACCGATGGTGTTTCATCCATAATCCCAGCCACCAGGAGATCGTCAATCAAATTGATGGAGTCCTCCATGCTGTGGACCACCTCTACGATCTGTGCGATGTTGTTCATAAAGGGATTGAAATTGACGGGCTTGAGATCGAAGAGCTCGGCGACGCCTTTGGCCCTGGGGGTCAGCAGCTCGTAATTGAGGTTCACCCTGGCAAGGGCCCCTACCATGTAAGAATCCCTGTGATGCCTCGTGAACTTCGCGGTGGAATGGGGGACGCAGTACTCATTGGTGACCTCCTTGTACTTCTCCACCGGCCATGTACCTCCATCCGTTGAGCCAATCCGGCCATGGTAAAGGGCGTATTCATCTGGATGTGTGAGGGCAATATACTCGGTCTGCCTCTGAAATTGGGGGAACTTTCCCATGAGATCCTTCACCAGATGTGCGAGGGCTTCCGCATCCGGCATGGATTCCTCCAGCCTCTTTCGCAAGGCATTCAGCTCCTCCACGGATGGCCACCTGGCGAATCCCCCTACTACTGGCCTTTGAGGATGGGTTGTCCGGCCTCCCAAAAGGTCGGACATCTCGTTGGCCAAACGGTGAAGCCGTACGATGAGAAGCACCTGCTCTTTGTGGGTAGACGCAAGGGGAACAACGCTGGGTGCATCGAGCAGATCCGGAACCACGAGATACCCCACGTGAAGGAGATGGCTCTGCATGTTCTCCGCATGCAAGAGTATTTTTCGCACCTTTTCGGCCTGCTTTGACACGGCGATACCCATCGCGGCCTCGGTGGCCTTCAACGAGGTGAGGGTGTGTCCAATGGAACAGATGCCGCAGATCCTCGAGGTGATGTGGTGAACCTCATCCCACCTCCGCCCACGAAGCATGGCCTCGAAAAAACGCGGCGCCTCCACCACCTGCCACTGGCACTCCTCTACCCGTCCATCCTTTATGGTGATATGGATATTCCCGTGCCCCTCAATGCGGGTTACGTGGTTAAGCCTGATAATCCTTTCGCCGCTCATCTCGCAATCTCCGAAAATCCGGTGTAAAGCCTGAACTTATTGAGTACATCATGTACCGTCAAACCGTACTTGGCCAGGATCTCCCTCTGGGAATCGGCATTGGGATCATCCACAAACCCGCGGCAGCCCCAGCACACACTCCCCTCCGTTACGCAACATGCCCCGCAGCCCGCCCTCGTGACCGGCCCCATACAGGTCATTCCCTTCTCAAACACGCAGATATTGCCAGCCATCTTGCACTCCACGCACACGGGGTAGTTGGGAATCTCCGGTTTCTTTCCCAGGAGCAGGGATTTCACCACCATGGCGAACTCCTTACGAGTTATGGGGCATCCGTGGATCTCGAAATCAACTGGAACCACTACCTTAATGGGTCGTGCTGGGTAGGTCTCGTAATAGCGGGCGCTCTCTCCATACACGAGCCTCCGTACGGATTCCAGCTCCTGAAAGTTCCTGATACAGTTAATCCCCCCCAGGGTGGCACAAGATCCGAGGGCGACCAATACCTCGGCATTGCCGCGTATTCCCTTGAGCCGGGCCTCGTCGGAGCGCCGAGTGATCGAACCCTCTACGAAGGCGATGTCATACTCGTCCGAGTGCTCCTTCATGGCCTCCCTGAAGCTGACCACCTCTATGGCCTCGAGTATCTTCAGGAGGTCCTCCTCCATATTTACCACCTGGAGCTGGCATCCCTCGCAACTGCTGAAGCCGAAAAACGCTGCCCTCGGTCTCTTCATCACAAGGCCTCCTCTAGATCAAAGATATCTGAATATCGAAATACCGGCCCGTCCTGACACACATAGATATGATTGATCTGACAATGGCCGCACTTGCCCACCCCGCACTTCATCCTTCTCTCAAGGGACAGGAAGATCTGCTTATCCGGTATGCCCTTTGCCTTGGCCTCCAATATGACGAACCGATACATCACGGGAGGGCCTACTACAATACAGTAGGTCTTAGATGGGTCCACGTCGATCTTCGGAAAAAGGGTGGTGATCACACCTACATTCCCCTTCCAGCCGGAATCAGACCGATCTACGGTTTCCAGGTAATTCACGTCCTGCGCTTCCTTCCATTGCTCGATCTCGTCAAGGAAGAGCTGCTCAGAGGGATTCCTAGCGCCGAAGAGTATCGTGATCTCGCCGTATTCGCCTCGGCGATCAAGCACATAGTGAATAAACGAGCGCAACGGCACGAGGCCAATTCCACCCGCCACGATCAAGAGATCCCTTCCCCTGGTCTCATCGGTGGGGAAGCAGGTCCCAAAGGGGCCACGTATCCCTACCCTGCTCCCCACAGCAAGCTCATGCATGGCATTGGTGAGGTTCCCGACTTTCCGAACCGCGAGCTCAAAGCAACGATCCTCTCGCGGCGCGGAGGAAACCGAGATGGGGGCCTCCCCGATGCCCATTACGGAGACCTCTACAAATTGACCGGGCATGTGACCGAGGGGCTCACCGCTTACGAGACGCATCTCGAAGAGCCTTTCACTGGCCGTGAGATCCTTAACCCGTGAGATCTCAGCCCATTGCGGTACATAGGGAGAAACATCCGGCATGGATTGGCTCATGGTAGATCCCTCCATCATCGTTCACCTTTCTTTAATCTATTAAGCACGTCTACTGGGTCGGCAATGTCTGCAAGACATGCCGAGGCACATCGGCCGCACCCCACACATGCCACATCGTTGAGTATCCTGAAGAGATAGAGGCCTTTTCGGTAGAAACGGTGACGATACCTCGATGCCCTGGTCTCGCGGAAATTCTCTCCAGTGGCTACTTTTGCAAAATCCTCCAGCAGACAGCCGTCCCAACGTCTTATGCGCTGGCCGTGAACCAGGTCTAACTCCACGTCATCCCGTATATCAAAGCAGTAACAGGTCGGGCAGACCAGGTTGCAGGTGCCACAGCTCAGGCATTTGCCTGCCCTCTCATCAAACAGGAACGAATCCACTGAACGCTCCAAAAGCCTGGGTATCTCCCTCTTGGGAAAGACCAGGCTCCTCTGCTTGCAGAGCTTCGCGATCTTTGACCGGGCCTCTATCCTCTGTTTGCCCTCGTTCGGGGTGGCCGAGCGAGTCGTTCCGTACTCGGTGAGCAGGTCCCTGCCCTTTTCGCTCCCGAGCTCCACGACGAAGCTCTGCCCGATATCGGTAAGCATGAGGTCGAAGCCGTATGACACGGCATCGGCTTCCA
The DNA here is from genome assembly GCA_964549945.1 of uncultured Desulfobacteraceae bacterium. Classification (GTDB taxonomy): domain Bacteria; phylum Desulfobacterota; class DSM-4660; order Desulfatiglandales; family B25-G16; genus B25-G16. The sequence goes on from CAZJXD010000006.1 coordinate 25,472, forward strand.
TATCTGCCCAGAAGGAGCGTGGGGTAACCCTTGTGGGGTCAACCCCGATAATCACGGCGGACCCCCTCCGCTTCAAGTAATGCGGGTCCGGAACTCCCCTCTCGAATACCTGATCCATCTGATTGATGGCCTTGATGTCATATGGGTGGACGCCGAAAAGGATAAAGGGATCGCTTTCAATTACCGAAGTAACCTCAGGGGCGGGCTCGGCCTTGAACCGGAGCAATACCTCTACTGGAGGCAGGAAATAGGTTTTATTCGGCGGTATTTTCGTACAGTCGAAATCGAGGGTGAGTTCCGCGGGCGATGTAATCGGCCCGTAACAAAAGGAGTGCTCCTTTCTCTTGACCCCCTCCACCCTATAGTGGTCGATGAGGTTCCGGACAAAGGCCTCGAAATTCAGCTTATCCATGAGGTGCAGTTCCATTGCTCTGCCTCCAATCTTGTATGCCTGCGTAACGCCTCTGCTGCCCGGCCCACCGTGGGGTATGCACCCTCAGCATTCAATGACTGCGTATGCCGCTACCAGATTTCGGCGCTGAGCCTCTGCTCGAGCCATCGTTTCTGATTCCCTGTCAATGGACCGATCTGCCCCTCTATCCACTCGATGTCACCGGTGAGTATCGCGAGCTTCTCGGGACCGCTCAGATCATACTCCTCGAGCGCATCGGCCCCCCGGTAGAGCAAATTGGCGATGAACTCGCTGTCGGCTGCGGCTCGATCGAGCACCTTGAGCATCTCTTCCTTGTGGACCAACGCCTGCTTTTCTGGCTCTTGGGTGGCTGCTATATCAAGTGCTGAGGCAACTGCCTTGAGGAGCTGATCAGGGGTAAAGGGCTTCTCGAGGTAGTCCGCTGCGCCCATTTTCATGGCCTGAACCGATGACTCGATCGATGCGTACCCGGTGATCATTACCACCGGAAGCGATGGCTTGGCCCGCTTCACATCCCTTAAAACCCGCATGCCCCCGATATCGGGCATGCGGATATCGGTAAGCACGATGTCGTAGGTCTCCTTGATAGCCCAATCAATTCCCTCGCGCCCGCTTAAGGTGACATCGACCTCGTAGTTCTCATCGGTGAGGATCCTGCTTACGCTGTCCAGCACGACCTGTTCGTCGTCAACAACGAGTGCCCTCTTCTTTTTCATGGTTTTTCCTCCTTTTAAAGGACCTGACGAACTCCGATAGAGGCCGCCTTCAGGCTTGCGTAGCGTTATAGCGATGTTGCACATCCCTCCAATACGCGCCCTTGAAAAGCGGCTTCCTTGTTATTCGGCCTGCTTGTCTATGGGTAACCATACGAAAAATCGAGTGCCTTTCCCGACCTCGCTTTGAACCCTGATTGTTCCTTCATGTCTCTGAATGATTCCATAGGAAACCGAGAGGCCAAGTCCGGTACCCTGGCCCACCTCTTTTGTGGTGAAGAATGGATCGAACAACTTGTCGAGGTTCTCCGGCGGTATGCCGCAGCCGGTGTCGGCAACGGTGATCTCAATGCCCTTCTGGCCGGATTCGCTCGCAGACAATCCGGTTGCCGTGTAAATAGTGATGCTGTCCCCGGGCTCAGTGGCATCAAGGGCGTTAATAATGAGATTTACGACCACGCTTTGGATCTGGTTCCTATCCAGGGTAACCATGGGCAAATTCTCTCCCGCGTTAAACGTTATCTTTACGCCCTTCACTAATGCCTGGTTTTCCATTGCTTCGATGACGGATCTGATAAGCCTGTTTACATCGGTGGGCTCTTTATCAAGCTTCATCTGCCTGGAGAAATCCAGCAGGCCCTTCACGATCTTCCTGACCCGCTCCGTGGACTCGACTACCGTTTCGAGGTCGGAGCGAATATCATCTGCGAGATCCTTCCGTCGCAGCAGCATATGGGTATAGGCTAGTACGCCCGTGAGCGGGTTGTTTATCTCGTGGGCAACGCCCGCCGCAAGCCTTCCAATGCTGGCCTGCTTTTCAGATTGGATGAGTCGATCCTCCGCCGCCGCGCTCCTGCGCCCCATAGCGGCAACCATGTCCTTAAAGGTGTTTTGCAACACGCCTATTTCGCCCTTTGATATGGGACCAATATCCGGGTTTAGGCTGCCCTCTGCGACCTGTCGGCTGCCCACTATCAACCGGCGTACCGGGTCCATGATCTTGTCCGCGAGGATGTATCCCAGGCCTATTGCCAATGCCATACCGGCCAAGGTGATCAGTATGAATACGGTGATGGCCTTCCTTCTGATGTCCACGTATTTAGCCTCCAACACCCCAACATACAGGATCCCAACCCTCTCACCCAGAATATCCTCGATTGGCTCGTATGCCGTTATGTACCAGTCACTCACCACAAACGCACGATCCGTCCACCTCTTGCCCTCTACGAGGACGTGTTCTTTCACCTCTTTTGAGACCCTTGTCCCAATAGCCCGCTTGCCCTCAGGGGTCATGACATTCGTCGAGATGCGCAGGTCATTGAAGAAGATGGTGGCCGTTCCTATGCTCCGGCCCTCGTATATTTCTTGCTGGAACACCGTATCCCGCACGGTATCAACGATATTAGTGCTCTGGTTGAGAAGAACTCCTGCATAGATGACCCCGAGCAGTTCACCTTGCTCGATTATCGGTACTGCGGCCGCAAGCGCCATTCCAGAGGTTTCCTCCTTCTCATCCCTTGGAGCCGCTCTCGGGGTGGGAAGCAATCTAATCCTGGCCCTTTCGGCGAGTTCGGGATTCTCGGCAGAGAGAAACTCATTGCTCAAAACGACGGTCCCCGATACGGCAACCCTTCGTTTGAGCGCTAAGTCCGTGAGGGGATTGCTAACCTGAACCGCCTCCTTTGGTATGGGGTCCGGCCCTATTCGGCACAGCGTAATCCCCTCCTTCGTCACTATACCGGCGAAATCCAGGTCCACCTCCTGGGCCAAGCGCTGGAGTCGAGTGACAAGGTCAGGGGCATCCCGCCTCGTAACCGCGGAAAGGAATCCAAAACCAAGTGCGGTAATATTCAGGGAAGACCTTAGAGATTGTATGCGAGCCTGGTAGATCTCGCGTGCGGCATTCAGGTCTAACCTGATGCGGTTTGTTGCCTCGGTGAGCACAGCCTTGTACAGGAGCTGGCCCCCGATGAATAGCGTTACCACTCCTACCAGAAAGGCAACTCCTAAAAAACTCGCGATGAGCTTGGATCGTGTCGAGTAAAACATATTTAACAGTGTCTAAAGTGATCTAAAATGCCTAAAGTGCCTAAGGTCAAGAAGTAGGCAGTATGGAGCATGAAGTGGGCACCAGTTATCTCTTGACTAATTACTGCATACTGACCACTGCATACTGACCACTGCATAAATCTCTATCTCTTTTTAATACAGCGCCAGTTGGGCAGTTCGCAAAACAGATTCCACATCTTATACAGGTACCCGTGTCAATAATACATATCTTATCTTCTTTTTTCTTTTTTCTTTCATTCTTTGATGTTGCACTACCTGATTGTTTGACCTCCTTCTGCTCCGCGCCTTCACCTTCACGCTCGGTAATGGCGCTTGCTGGGCAACTCCTTAAACAGAGTAAACAACCAGTACATTTGGCTTCATCTATGTAGTATTCAATAAGCGCCTTGCAAACCTTGGCAGGGCATCTCTTGTCAACAATATGGGCTGTGTATTCGTCTTTAAAGTATCTAATCGTGGTAAGAACAGGATTTGGGGCAGTCTGGCCTAATCCACAAAGAGAACCATTCTTCACTAACCCCCCTAGTTCTTCAAGTAACCCTAAGTCCTCCTGTTCACCTTGGCCATTGGTAATCTTTTCTAATATGTTAAACAACTTTTCCGTTCCTATGCGGCATGGTGAACATTTCCCGCAGCTTTCTTCCCGGGTAAAATCGATAAAGTATTTAGCTACATCCACCATACATACATCTCCATCAAGGACAATCATGCCTCCTGATCCAAGGATAGATCCAGCGGCCTCCAGTGACTCATAGGTCACCTCTTTATCCAGGTAGGTTTCCGGGAGACATCCTCCTGAGGGCCCTCCGGTCTGGACGGCCTTAAATTTCTTTCCATTGGGTATTCCGCCACCGATATCATATATTATTTCCCCGAGCTTTATCCCCATTGGCACTTCAACCAGTCCCGAATTGTTTATCTTCCCTGTAAGAGAAAAAACCACGGTACCCTTTGATCTCCCAAGGCCCATATCAGCAAACCATTGAGCCCCGTTTTTAATGATAAGTGGGATATAAGCCCACGTCTTGACATTGTTGATATTTGTGGGCTTTCCCCAAAGACCCTTTGAGGCAGGATAGGGGGGACGCGGGCGTGGATTTGCCCGCTTTCCCATGATAGATGCCATTAATGCTGTTTCTTCCCCTGAGACAAATGCACCTGCACCTTGATTGATCTGGAGGTCAAAATCAAAATTGGAACCCATAATATGAGACCCGAGGAACCCCTTTTCCCTCGCCTGGGTAATAGCGACCTCAAGTCTATGAACGGCTAAAGGGTATTCCGCCCTCACGTAAATATACCCCTTTGATGCCCCAATTGCGAATGCCCCGATAATCATACCTTCTATCATACTATGGGGATTTGCTTCCAGAAGGCTCCTATCCATGAATGCGCCGGGATCACCTTCATCTGCATTACAGATTATGTATTTTTGGGAAGGACTCCCGCCATTACTGCGTCGCGCAAAATCCCATTTAACACCGGTAAGGAAGCCTGCACCACCGCGCCCCCTCAATTGGGAGGATTTGACCTCCTCAATTATCTCCTCTGGTGTCATGGCCAAGATTGCCTGTCGAGCTGCTCTATATCCCCCCACTGCAATATACTCTTCTATATCTTCAGGATTTATGAATCCCCAGCGGGCTGTAATCATCTTTTGCTGTCTGTTATAGAAAGGAATATCCGTCCATTTTTCGATAGGCCTGCCTGTGGTGGGATCATGATAATGGAGTCTGCTTACAGGGATACCATTTATTAGATGGGAGTCAACAATCTCTTTTACATCATCTGGTTTCAATCGACAATAGAGAACATCATCGGGGTCCACGATAGCGCTTGGCCCTATCTGGCAAAAACCACGGCATCCCGTTAGTTTCACCGCCACAGGTAACTGCTTCCTTGCAATCTCGCGTTCAAGTTCTCTGTGTATTTGGGTCGCACCTGCGGATACGCAACCTGTTCCCTGACAGACAAGTATTGTTCGTCTTTCGGTCATTTCTCTCCTTTTGACGCAGATAAACACGGATTATTAAGATTCCAAATATTTAATATTTTCTGCGTGTATCTGCCCGCCCTGGCGCGACATAGCATGGACATAAGCCTGCTTTGTTGCTAACATAAAAGCTTAGCTTTTATAACTAATCCTTGCATGCCAGGTCTGGGCCAGGGCGAAAATCTGCGTCCTGATTAGAGTATTTTCACCACCAATCAGGTGTCAGGGTTTCATCACTCTCCTTCATCAAATCCTCATGCATTGCCTTTGCCGCCCTTCTGCCGGCCCCCATAGCAGAGATAACCGTTGCAGCCCCTGTAACGATATCCCCACCTGCATAGACAAATCTCTTGCTTGTCCTGCCCCAATCATCAACTTCAATGTATCCCCACTTGTTTGTCTTCATATCAGGGGTTGTTTTGGTAATCAATGGATTGGCCTGACCACCTATGCTCACAAGAACCTGATCGCAATCAAATTCAAAGAAGGAACCATCTATAGGAACGGGCCGTCGTCTCCCTGATTCATCAGGCTCACCAAGTTCATAATGCTGACACCTCATTCCGACAACACTTCCCTCCTCATTGCCGAGGATATCAACGGGATTTGAAAGGAACCTGAACTCTATCCTTTCCTCTTCCGCGTGATGAACCTCTGCGGCCCTTGCCGGCATCTGTTCCCTTGCACGCCTATAAACAACCGCAACCTTTTCCGCTCCTAATCGGATAGCGGTCCTTGCAGAATCCATAGCTACATTTCCACCTCCGAGAACGGCAACGTTTTTCCCTATTATCAGAGGGGTTCTGTATTTTGGGAATAGGTAGGACTTCATCAGATTGCTGCGTGTAAGATATTCATTTGCGGAAAATACCCCATTCAAGTTCTTGCCGGGTATGTCTAAGAAGATTGGAAGCCCGGCTCCAACCCCAATGTAAACAGCATTGAATCCCATGATATTGAAGAGATCATCAATTTTATACAGCCTTCCGATCACGCTGTTATAGAAGATTTTAACGCCTAAACCTTCCAGGGCCCCGATCTCTGCCTCTACAATCCTTTTTGGCATCCTGAATTCTGGAATACCATAGACTAATACACCTCCTCCTCGATGAAATGCCTCATACACAGAAACCTCATAACCGAGCTTTATCAGATCTCCGGCAACAGTCAATCCAGAAGGCCCGGAACCTATGACAGCCACTTTTAAGCCGTTTTTACCCTTTATTTCAGGCACCTCCATAAGATTGTTTTCTCGCTCATAATCGGCAACGAATCTCTCAAGGTTCCCTATGGCAACGGCCCGGGTTTTATCCTTCTTTCCCCTTATACATACTCCTTCACATTGAGTCTCCTGTGGGCACACTCGGCCGCATACAGCAGGAAGAACATTTTTCGTTTTAATGAGCCGGGCTGCCTCGGCAAACTTTTTCTCGCCTATCAGTTCAATGAATTCAGGGATAGGTACCTCCACCGGGCATCCGGAAACACAGGGCCTATTTTTGCAATTCAAACAGCGCTCTGCCTCAGCCACCGCCTCTTCCGGCGTGTAGCCGTATGGAACCTCTTCGAAATTACGATTTCTCTTCTCTGGCGGCTGTTCAGCCATCCCATGCCGCTCAATGGCCATCCGCTCTTTGGCTGTCAATTCCATCTCAATAGCCTTGCCTTAACAGTTGGATTGGTTAAATTCGTTATATCTGTTCGATTGGATAACAAATAAAGCCAATGAAACTAATAGAACACATGAAACTAAGTCTTTTCAGCCATACATTTATGTGAATAAGACTGATAAACGACTACCTCTTGCTCAGCGTATGCGCTCTTACGCTGATGCAATTCCTTCCAGTCAACCTTATGCCCATCAAACTCCGGCCCATCGACGCACGCAAATTTCGTCTCTCCCCCGACGCTTACCCGGCATGCACCGCACATACCCGTGCCATCCAGCATAATGGAATTGAGTGCAACCTTGGTTGGAACGCCGTAGGGCCGAGTTGCCTCAGAACATCTCTCGAGCATCTGGGAGCAGCCCATAAAGAAGGCCTGATCTATCACAACTCCCTCCTCGAGCATCTCCCTGACGACGTCCTCAACCTTACCTTTCGTGCCTTTAGAGCCGTCACTGGTTGCGTATAAAACGCGATCACTCACTGCATGGAGCTCCTTTTCATGATAGAATAGAGAACTATAACGTGCTTCAATTATAGATATAACCTTATTACCAGCTGCCTTGCATGCACGCGCTATGGGATAGATTCCTCCAATTCCGTAGCATCCACCCCCTAACACAACCGTACCATAATTTTTTATTTTTGAAGGCACGCCTAATGGTCCGGTTATCGCGTATAATGAATCTCCGACCTTCATTCTTGCCAGCTCTAAGGTTGAGATGCCAAGCTCTAACACATAAAGGGTTATTGCTCCGGTATCAGTATTCCAGTCTGATACTGTAATCGGTATTCTCTCGCTATATTCATTGCCCATAACAATGACAAACTGCCCTGCCTGTATGGAATTCGCAATCTCAGGTGCCTTAATCACCATCTTATGCACATTAAATATCTCGGATTTTTCTATTATCTCATTCATAATTATCCCCTAAAAATGGACCTCTCCCCTCGATTGTAAACGATGTTCGATAAATATCTTAAAATCAGGAACGAAATCAGAAATAGGGAATCCCCTGTAAGTTAAGGACTCTTTTGGAACAATTGGAACAGACGCGATAGTCCATGGATGCATCTGGACGTGATTCTGTATGGTACGGAAATCCTTGATTTTGAAATCCGGGCTCTTTAGTGCATTGCCTATCTTAATGGTAATTTCCCAATCTGGAATGGCACTTCCAGGTGGTTCGATCGCCTTTATGAGAGGCTTTCTGCGGTTCTCAGCGCAACTCTTTGTGCCGTTCATCTCGGTGAAAACTGTTGCAGGAAGAATGGCACAGACCTTAGGTGAATTACCGAGGGGTGAAGGATAGATATCTTGAATAATGATATGTTCAAGAGCGGCGAATTTCTCTACAGTCTCATTTGTTACGCTGTTTGCCTCTGCCACGTATAATATTTTGATATCCTTAAATATCTCACCTGATTTTTCTATATTGGGAAAGATAATTTCATCATCTGCTATATAAAATATATTTGATTCCGCATAGATCCTGGCAAATTCGTGCAGGGCATAAATAGATTCATCCGTGAGTTGCCTTGAGGAGAGTACCGTTATTTCCCTGGGGCTGTAATTAGATAATATATGAGATATATGATGTATTGCCCTCTCCCAATCAGTATAGACTATCTTCCCGTCATCCCCGCGGATAGCAGGATATTTCAATCGATCAGGATTATTAAAGAGTGCGGGCAAACAGCATCTTCCCTTCACGCAGTATTCCCTTTTCCCGGCACTCATATCCCTGATGGGATGTGCTCCCATGACCTTGTTCCATTTAGTATCAATGACAAGCTCACAGCCTTGCTCGCAGAGGATGCATGTTGTGGGGGTTTCGCTATCAGGATAACCATACCACTTGGATCCCCTCACCGATAAGGCCCCTGTTGGACACACATCAACGCAGTGCATACAAAAGACGCAGCTCCCATCCACATGGAGTTTTTCAAATGAAGTGCCCACCTTTGTATCATGACCCCTTCGAATGAATGAGATGGCGCTTAGACCGAGGCTTTCTTCACAGACCCTGATACACCTCCCGCACAGGATACATAAATTATAATCCCTGTCCATAAATGGATCATCTCTCTCGATGGGAACATCCTTATAGAAAAATGGGTATCTGATCTCTTTTAATCCCAGATATTCAACCAATTGCCTTAATTCACAGGTATCCCGTTTTGGACACATATTGCAGCCTGTAACCCTTCCGGCCTTTGATGAGGGGGCATTGAATTGCTCACATGTTTCCCTGATAGGACACACTAAACAGGCAGAAGGATGTTCAGATAGGATTAATTCCAATATCCCCCTTCGTAATGTCTCGATCTCGACTGAATTGGTGGTAACAACCATATCAGGCTCAGCAGGTGTTGTGCATGATGTTACGTACCCTCGAACGCCCTCGACCTTTACAATACAGAGACGGCATGATCCTGTAGATGGCAAATCCGCCCTTGCACACAGGGTAGGGATATAGATACCTGATCTCCTGGCAACCTCCAATATCGTCTCGCCAGCGGAAAAGGATACGGCTTTTCCATTAATTATCATCGTTTCTGTGGCCAAATTCTTCTTTTCAGCTAATTCCGACATTGTTTCTCGCCTATCTTGTCATTCGTCATTCAAATTCATAACTCCAGAACTCCATTGATTCATCACTCCACTTGGGAAAAAGCCTCCAAGTTTTAACTTTAGGCACTTATAACTTTAGCGCACTTTAGGCACTTTTAGCTGATTCGGCCCTATAGATCTTATCAATAGCCCTTGATAACCTTGCGGGACTCATTTGCCCATAAACCTCATCGTCGATGGTCACAACTGGGGCTAAGGCACAGCATCCCAGACATGCCACCCGTTCAAGGCTGAACAATCCGTCTTTCGTGGTCTGCCCTGGGATAATACCCAGTCTCGATTTCACTGCTTCGAGGATTATTCCGCCGCCGCCAACAAAACATGCAGTCCCCGTACAGCACCTTACAAAATGTTTCCCCGGCTTTTCAAATTTGAACTGGGCATAGAATGACGCCGTGCCAAAGATCTCATGCTCACTTATAGCTAATTCTCTGGCAACCAGTCCGATTGCCTCGTATGAAAGGTATCCGGCATATGAATGAACTGCCTGGAGCATAGCAATCAGGTTGTTGGCATCCCTCTCGTATCTATCCAAAACAGCAATGGTTATTTCTCTTAAACGTTCGGGCTCAGAGAGAGATTCAAGTGAAGGCCTGGCCTCAATTCTTCTGCGCTCGTCTATTGCAGCGGAAAGGCCTTGTAGTATCTTTTCATCAATGCTTGGAAGGGATATGTGCCCGGTTTTTGTCAGGGCTCCGAATCTCTCGATTACCTTTATTTCTTCGGCCTCCTTACGCTGTATCGCCTCATTAACTGCCTTGATTATCTCATCAGGTGTAAATGGCTTGGCAACATAATCCATTGCCCCCCTCTTCATGGCCTCAGTTGCCCTTTCAATACTCGGATACCCGCTGATCATAACCACGGCAGAACCCGGCGAGGTCTCATCAAGCCTCGTTACCACGTCCATTCCGTCAAGGCCCGGCATCATCCAGTCGCACAGAACCACATCAAAGTAAGTATCCAGGACAAGGCTGAGTCCCTCTTCCGGACCTGTGGTCGTTACCACATAAAAACCCTCCTCCTCAAATATTCGCAGGCACGATGAGAGGACCATTGGATCATCATCTATGACGAGCATCTTTCGAGCCATAGGGCTTTCTCCTTTTTCCTCATTTTTCACTCGTCAATGGTCATCCGGAAAAGAGATATCCATAACGAATGAAACGTAGATCAGGGCTCTAAATCCAAGGTCAAGGAACTACCCCACATAGGTCACGGTAAAGCCGGCTGCGGTGAGCTCCTTGACGATGGGCCCGGTATCCTCGGTCTGGATCCTCAACACGATCATGTAGTCGCCCTCCTCGGGCCTCAGGAAGGTCATCAAACTCAGCAAAACCGCCTTTCTCTTGTCAAAGATCCCCATGATCCTCTGCATGATCCCAAATTCCCTGGAAACCTTGAGGTCGATTCTCCTGCCACCCCCCCTTACTCCAAGGACTTTCGTCATGAATCTCACGATATCCGATTCGGTGACCATGCCTACGATCACGCCATCCTCCACCACCGGAAAGCCGCCGTAACCCATCTCCTGACCTATCTTCAAGGCCTCTTCAGGGGGCATGTCAGGGGAAAGAGTGTAGGGATCTCTCACCATTACCTCTCTGACGGGTTCATTCTGGAGGGGACGATCCGATTGGCGGGCAGTTGAATGTCCAGCCGATGACGATTTCACCTCCAGCAGCATGCGCTCTGTCACCAGGCCTACCAGCATGCCCTTTCTCATCACCGGCAGCCGCCTGATCTTATGAGACTCCATGATCCTCCTGGCATCGTGGACCGATGTCTCCTCCTCAACGGCTACCACCGTGGTGCTCATAAGATCCCGTATCCTCATCTCCTCCTCCCGAATGACTCAAGAAAAAGCAAAGGCCTTCTCTCTTTGAAAATCTCCCTCCTGTCTAATGAACTCACTCAATAACAGTGTTTGGGGTATATGGTGATACCACGGTGCATTCAAATGGCTGCTGTGGATGGAAGTCATTGCGAACAAATGTAAAGCAATCTTATGGATTGCAATCTGGTATTACTCTATTGGTTTGAAGAGCCTGGTTCAATCAGGTACTTTACTCAAAAAAAAGAAAACCATACCCATTTTTTCATGGGTGTGGTTTTCCTCTGTGCCAATCCCCAATCTCTGTTAGGGGTTAATACCTACTTCGCGTATCTCTATTTACACGCGAAGGTTGAAAATAATGGCTATGTTAGTGGCAGCAGAAGATGCGGCGGTCATCGGCGAGCAGCACGGTGACGGTGTCTCTCACGGGCTTACCCCGTATCTATTGATGCAATGATCTTTGTTCCCTTTCCCGGCCTGGAGGTTATCTGTAAAATCCCTCCAATGAGGGCCAATCGTTCCCTCATGCTTATAAGGCCGAGGGCCCTCCTATTGGGTGAAGGGGTAAGCACATCGTCCACCTCAAAGCCTATGCCATTGTCCTCGATAACGGCCTCTATCTTGTCGTCTCTGGAGATGAGGCGCACGTATACCTCCGTTGCCCTGCTGTGCTTCAAGATGTTATGCAGTCCCTCTTGGAACAGCCTGTAGATGGTTATATTGGTCATGGATTGAAGTGGTTTCTCAACGGGGTCAATGTCCCATTTCATTCGAATCTCCGAGTAGGATTTAAAGTCCTGACAGAGTTCCTCAATGGCAGAGCTAAGGCCCAGGTCTTCGATGACCGGTGGATGGAGCGCATGCGAGAGCCCCCTGATCTCCCTAATCGTTTTATTGACGAGGTAGGAGAGCTCGCCTATCTGATCCTTTATACCGAAGAGCTTTTCCGGTATCTTCTTATTCATCCTGAAGATACCCATCTTGAGCGTTGCCAATAGCTGTCCTATGTTGTCGTGAATCTCCCTGGATAACGATTCCCTCTCCTTTTCCTGTATATCTATGATCTGCCAGGACAGCGCCTTTATCCGCTCCTCTGCCTTCTTCCGCTCTATGATCTCCCTGGCCAGCGAGTCGCGCGAGACGGTAGTCCTGTGTAAATCCTCGGTCATCTTATTGAATGCGTGCACGAGATCGCCTATTTCATCCCGCGGACCGTAGTCAATCTTGATGGGTTCCAGATTTCCCTGAGAGATTCTCGATGCAGATCTGGACACCTCGGTAATCGGCCTTGAAAACCGCTTTGATATAAACAGGGCGAAGATCGCCACCAAGATGGCGATAATCACTACCAACAAGATCATGGTGCTTCGTATTTCATAGGCTGCCTTAAACGCCTCTGAAATGGGTTGCGTGACGATAATACCCCAGCCCCAGCCATCAAAACCGTCATCGCCCAGCAACGCATACCCGGCGCTGATGACATCCTCGCCCCTGTCATTGGTATACTCGGAGATCCCCGTTTTGCCCGCGAGCAAATCCCTGACCACCGGAAACTCATGGAGGCGGTGAGCCGTGAGAAATTCCCTTTCATCCGGTCCCGCGATTATCTCTCCCCGCCGATTGAGCAAATACGCGTGGTTATCGCCTACGGATCTCTCATCCAGCACCCTCACCCTTTCGATGATATGATCCATGTTTACCCTCGTGGACAAAATGCCCACGACTTCCTTCCTATCCTTATCGGTGATGGGTGTATTGAATCCGATCACCATCTCCCACCTCGCTGTTTCCGCACGATAGGCATCCATGGGTACCACCTCGCCGTACACGCTTTGTCTTGTTCTCTGAAACCACGAGGTATCTGCCCTCGACTTCCCTATGAGCTCTCTCCGCGTACACGCTATGATGGTTCCATCGGGATCAAGAACGGAGATCGCCCTGTAATAAGGGTAGGCCGCGCCAACCTCATCGATATAGGCCTGCATTGCCTCCCTGTTTTTGCCCTTAAGCACCTCCGACTGGGAAAGGATCTTGATGTCCTGATACCGGGAGCTCACGTAGTAGGATATCTTCCTCCCACAATCCCTGGCGAGGTCGCTCAAATGGGCCTTTGTGTTCTCCTCAAGCTGATTCCTCGATATCCTGAAGGCGATGCTTCCGCCCACTATGACGGGCACAAGGGACAGCAGGAGGAAGTAAAGGAGCAACTTTCTGCCGATGCCGAATGTAACCTTGCCTTGTCTATCCATGTTCTCGTGTACCTGCTCAGGAAAATGGAATTGCCCCCTAAGGGGCGCGCCTATATGCCGACTCCTGCGATAGAAGTCTTACACGCGGGACAATGCCCATCCTCAACGATGTTTTTGAGTATGGAATACCCCCACCGCTCGATCAATGGGCTTCCGCAGCGGTAGCAGTAGGTGTTCTCGTTCCCCCTTCCGGGCACGTTTCCCTCATAAACGTAATGGAGTCCGGCCTCCAGGCCTATCTCCCTAGCCATGTGTAAAGTCTCCACAGGGGTCCGCGAAACCCGGGTCATCTGATAGGTGGGATAGAACTGTGAGATATGCCAGGGGATATCGCGATCCACCCCTTTGATGAATTCGGCTATCTGCGTGAGCTCGCTCGAGCTATCGTTGAGCGTTGGGATAACGAGTGTGGTTACCTCAACCCATATGCCGAGCTCTTTGGCGAGCTTGATGGTGCGTAAAACCGGCTCGAGACGGGCGCCACATATCTCCTTGTAGAATGTATCGGTAAATCCCTTGAGGTCGATATTAATGCCGTCAAGATAGGGCGAGATCTCGGTGAGGGCCTCAGGGGTCATGTATCCATTGCTCACGAAGATGTTCTTGATCCCCTTTGTATGGGCGAGTTTGGCCGTATCATAGGAAAGCTCGAAGAACACGGTGGGCTCCGTGTAGGTGTAAGCGATGGATTTGCACCCCGAACGCTGCGCATCCCTTGCGATATCTTCGGGGCTGATCGTATCGCCGACGATGTATCCCTTTCTCTCCCGTGTGAACTGCGATATGTCGGCATTCTGGCAGTGTCGGCAGGTGAAATTGCACCCTACGGTGGCAATGGAGTACGCCTTTGAACCCGGGTAGAATTGAAAGAGGGGCTTTTTCTCAATGGGATCAATATTGGCTGCGATAATCTTATCGTAGACAAGGCTAAAAAGGGTTCCTCCAATATTCTGCCTTACCCCGCAGATACCGTAGCTCCGATCTTTTATGGTACACCGATGGTTGCAGAGATTGCATTGCACCTTACCGTCATCGAGCTTTTCATACAGCATGGCTTCTTTCATGGTTCCTGCCTCTCAGCGAATGGCTTGTCCAAGGCTCCTCTTATGGGATCATACCCCCGCAATGTGATTATAACTATCAAAAATTACTGTAAAAACCGCTCGCTGTCAAGGAATGCTTTGCCGTTAAACCTCAACCGATCACAGTGGGCTCGGAGTCTGATGCGAAGTGGTTTTCCTTGTTGACGTAGCCATCCCGAGTTGCTACATCAATATCGATTGAGGGAAAGGCACACGATGTTCGACTTTTTGGTCTATCTGACATTCCGGTCATTCCTTACGATGGTCTGCCTCCTTCCCTTCAGGCTCATTTCCCCCCTCGGGAGGCTGGCAGGCAGGGCATACTACCATATGGATAGGGGTCGGCGAAGGATCATCAACGCCAATATCTGTGTGGTGTTCGGAAGGGCTTTGGATAAAGAGGGGAGAAAGGCCCTGGGAAGGGAGAGCTGCGAGTACCTGGCCACCCATATCCTCGAGCTCTTAAAGCTCCATAAGGTGGCGACTCCCGAGAACTATCGAGAGTTCATAGAGATTACGGGGCTGTCCCATCTTATGAAATCCATACAAAGGGCCAGGGGCACGTTAGTGGTGTCGGGGCATTTCGGAAATTTTATTCTTATCAGATACCTATGCTACCTGAATATCCCTCCACGGGGTGCGATCATACGGGAGCTGGACAACCCCTACCTCGAGCGATTCTTCAGATCCATTGTGAAAGCCCATAATGCGATCACCATAAGGCCCGATGGGGCAATAAAGAGGATACTTGCGTTGCTTCCCTTAAATACAGTGCTCGCAACCCTCGCCGATCAGAAAGCGGGTGGCAACCCCATAGTGGGGAGACACGGCATTGTAGTGGATTTCTTTGGCATCCCCTCACAAACCCATGTAACGGCTCCGCTGCTCGCCAGGCGCACTGGGGCCGGCATTGTACCGGTATTCGTGGTAAGGAGAGGCACCGGCAGGTATCGAATCGAGATAAATGAGCCTCTCGAGCTTGCCCATACCTCGAATGAGGCACGCGATCTGGAAACCAACACCCGGAGACTAAATCGGATATTCGAGGCTTACATAAGGAGGTATCCTCATCATTGGTTCTGGCTGCACAGGAGGTGGAAGGATATTCCCGGCATTGAGGATCTCTACACCACGCACAATCCCCTTGAGTTAGTTGAAAACTTCAAGCGGGATTTGGGTAAGCCTTAACATGCTGATTTTTTGACTAAATAGGTCAGACAATTTCGATTATGCATTGCAATCAATAAGCATTTTGAGTGTTCAGTGTTCAGCAAAGACTTCACTCCCCTTCATTGCTCCTTATCCTACTGAACTCTGAACGCTGAACACAGAACACTAACATGGATTCAAAGTTGAAGCGAATCTCAAATATATTTGGCTAGATCTAAGGGAGCACTACAGTGGATATAAAGGCATTACAGGCACGGACAAGGCAGCTGCTCGAGGAAAAGCATGCCATCCTTTTGGTGCATAACTATCAAAGGCGGGAGATACAGGATATCGCCGATTTAACGGGAGACTCCCTCGGGCTATCCATTGAGGCATCGAACACCGATGCCGAGGTAATCGTCTTCTCCGGCGTTCATTTTATGGCTGAGACGGCCTCTATCCTTTGCCCTGATAAGGTGGTGCTGCTCCCCGTGCTATCGGCAGGGTGTCCCATGACCGATATGATAACCGCTGAATCATTACGCGAAAAAAAGGCGGAGTTGCCCGGGGTGCCAGTGGTAAGCTATGTCAACTCTCCCGCATCGGTCAAGGCAGAAAGCAATATTTGCTGCACATCCGCCAATGCCGTCCAGGTGGTGAACTCCCTGGTGGATCACGATACCATCCTTATGACCCCGGATAAGAACCTCGCGCGCTATGCCCAGAGATATACTGATAAGCGGATCATCTACTGGGAGGGGTTCTGTCCCTACCACAATGCCCTGACGGCCGATCAGGCGAGAAAGGTCAAGGAGGATCACCCCCAGGCCCAGTTCTTGGCCCATCCCGAGTGCAGGCCGGAGGTCATAGACCTGGCGGATGAGGTCAAGAGCACCTCGGGAATGCTCGAGTATGTGAAGAACTCCCGCAACAGGGAATTCATCATTGGGACGGAAGTAGGGATCATTCATACCCTGAAGGTTCAAAACCGTGACAAGACCTTTATCCCTGCTGATGAGTCTATGGTGTGTGCCGATATGAAGAAGATCCAATTAACCGATATAGTGGACTCCCTTCTCACCATGTCCCCGGTGGTAAAGGTTGAGGAACAAACCAGGATAAAGGCGAAGAGGGCGGTGGAGAGGATGCTCGAGGTCCCGAGGGATTGAGGCGCACGCGAATACGCCTCTAACCTATTGCACCATACATCAATTGAATTGATAAGAACTCGCTTTTTGTGGGAAAAAGTGTAGGGGAATTATCGTTGTGTGTCAAGCCATATTCAACCGCATGATATTGTGGAGGGAACGCGCTGACTAGATTGAGACACTCTGACTAGCAGGCGAGGGGATTCTAAGACGGTTACGAAGGACTTGATTGTGACGGAAGAGCGGAAAATGGAGGAAGTCTGGGTAGGGCTATGCCGCAAGCCTGTCTCCTTTTCTCAACAATCAGCCAATATAGGTCTCTGGCCTCCTGCTCGGAGAGATATTTACCTGCCATCTATGTATAGGCAGGCTCGGGGTCTACATATAACCACTTATCCGACACAGGGAGTTGGGAGGTCGAGTTATCAAGATGGTAGTCTTGGGTCTTTCCTGCGGCTTTAGGCGGCGGCCTGGCCCTCCAAAAAGAAGGCGGGCAAGCCTTTAGTTCCCATAGACCCAGGTGCTTGAGTATCTTTTTTATGACCTCCTCGTCCTCTATCACGCTGATTGCTTTCATCTTTCCGGAACATTTCGGGCACGTCAGAGGGTCCACCTCAGAATTGGGTCAAGCCTGGCAAATCAATACGAGCCATTGCTGAGAGAGGCGGTTGCCTGAGGCATCTTCCAATTCTCCCCGTCTAGGCGGAACGGATCATCCACTTAGAGACCACATTCACCGTTGACCATATGATATCCAACGGCAGATGCCTCCATACGGTGCTATCGAAATTCACCGTAATCCTTGCGGGAAACTCATCATCCCTCTCCCAGAGGATCAGCGTCATCGGTACCCTTGGAAATACCGGCAGGCAAATGCTTGCATCCCCCTCTCGGCTCACCTGGCCCTTTAACTTCTTGCCGGATCTCAGGAACGCCTCCCTTTCATCCCCAAACAGGTCTTCCATGGGTCCTGTCGGAAGGAGGTGGGGTCCACGAAAAAACGCCTCCCCACCGGGAATCTGCTTTTCGTTCACCCTTTTCCCGGATAACGAGATGGGCGTGGCCCGCAGCAAATAGGTGAGGATAATGAGCGCCAGTTCAAATGAGATGGGTCGAGAAACACTCCCTTCCAGCGCAACGATATCCCTTTTACCCGGTAAAATCCCGAAGGTGTGGCTTAGAAAGGGGAGGAGAAAGCCCTTTTCACGATCATAGCCTACGAGTGCTCTATGGCAAATAGCATCGGGGGTTTCCCCCTCCAGTTGAACCCAAAGGAGCGGATCCGGCTCGAATCCTGTTCCATCGTACTTCCTTTGTCCGGATTTATCCACCGTTTTCATATTCGTCTTTTACCATAAAGTTTCGCTTTTCAATATCCCTGCAATTTGATATTATAAAAAAAATATCTCGCTCAAAACTCGCATTTCATCTCCTGCTCTATCCATTGGCAACGAAAACCCTTATTTGAAGGCCTTCAGTGAAAGAACCAAAACCTTTCGCCAAAGATATCCAGGGGGTGTCCTTGAATCACGATCTCGAACAAGACCTCGAGCTTTTAAAGAAGAAGGAGGAGGATTACACCGCTTACAAATTCAAGGCGAAGGAGACAATGGCGATCTTTGCCTTCTTCGATCTCGTCCAGGAATTCGCAACCGTTACCAGCCTTTACCGGATAGCCGTTGCGGTAATACACTACTTCTTCCGCTACGAGGCTTGCATTTACACGATCAGGCCTGAAGATGAAACCCTGATGCTCCAGTGCTGCACGAAAAAGGGCCTCCTGGACCCCCCAATTCCCGCCAGAGCAGATGTGATCATTCAAGATAGCCCTTACAGGGTCGATTCCTCCTTCTTCTTTCCCATTATCGGTAAAAAGGCCCTGGCGGACAAGGTGCCCGTTTTTCTCGAAAACCAGATTATCGGCATGCTCGAGATATATCCCGTCAAGAGGCTGAGCGAACACCAACTGCTCTTCTTCCAGAAATACGCCAATAGGGTGGGCTATAATATGCACAATAAGCTCGCCGTTGAACAGAACATAGAGCACATAAGGTTTATCAATGAGCTCGTCTCCGATATCGAGCACAACGTGATTACGCCAAACCTCTACTATAAGGCGTTTTTGATCAACATGAAGAAAGACCTCCAAAAACATCTCACCGCCTTAGACAGCCTGAACTCCGCCCTGCCCATGATCGAAGGCCGTGACCATCCCAGGGGAAAGGAGATCAGCAATGCCGCATATAAGCTCCAGCTCATCCAAAAGGACATGGAGAGCAAGATGGAGGAATTTAAAAATCACTTCAACCACATAAGCCTCTTCATCGAAACGCTCTTCAGAAGGGAACACTTCAAGGCAGGCGGCTATGTGCTCAAGAGGCGATCCTATCATCTTCTTACGGATATATTCTTGCCGGAGCTGGAGCACTATAGAAAGAGATTAACGGATAAGGGCATTGAGATCATCGAGCCGTCGAGCCTTCCCCCTGATGAGGAGTTGACGATATTTATCGACCTGGGTCTCACCGCTCAAGTCTTTGCAAATATCCTGTCCAATGCCCTGAAGTATTGTCAGCCGGCCCCAGATGAAGACGGTACCCATCGAAAATACATCTCCTACGACGTAGAGGTCCTGGGGCAGGGGTCCCCCGAAACCCGGAGCGCCCTCAAATTCACCCTCTTTACCACGGGAACACCGATCTCCCAAAAGGAGGCGCTCCTCATATTTGAGGATGGGTACAAGAGGCCTGAAGATCATCATATCGAGGGCTCGGGGCATGGGCTGCACTTCGTGAAGCATATCGTTCAACTCCACGAGGGGTACGCGGGGTGCACGCCAAGGGTGAATGGAAATGAATTCCATATCGTGCTACCGAAAAGAGCGCCGAGTGGAAAAAGCTAGTCCTTCAGGAACTTGAACTATTCGCTGCTTTTCTGTATATCCACAGGATGCTCCCCATCATCGCCATAGTCGGTCGCCCCAATGTGGGGAAATCCACCCTTTTCAACCGTCTGACCAGAAGGAGAGACGCCCTCGTAGACGACATCCCCGGCGTGACCAGGGACCGCCTCTACGCCACCGTAGAATGGAATGGGAAATCCTTCATGTTGGTCGATACAGGTGGTTTTGACTCCCTCGGCGAGGGAAGCCTCTCGGTTGAGGTTGCCAGGCAGGTTGAAATCGCTATCCAGGAGGCAGACCTGGTTATTCTCCTGTTCGATGGAAAGGCGGGATTGACCCTGGGCGATGAGGAGTTGTACCTACTTCTGAAGCGATCCGACAAAAGGATGCTGTGCGCGGTAAACAAGATAGATGGTCCTGAACACGAGCAGCGAAGCCTGGAGTTTTACTCCCTTGGCATGGACAGGGTCTTTCCCATCTCCTCCGCCCATGGACACGGCATCGACTCCCTTATGGATCAGGTACTGGGTGATCTCCCCTCCATTGAAGCTCCTCGCCTTGAACAAGGCCGGAGAGGGATTGCAATCATCGGTCGGCCTAATGTGGGGAAATCATCGCTGATCAACAGGATAATTGGCTCCGAGCGATTAGTCGTAAGCGAGCAGCCCGGCACCACCAGGGATGCGGTGGACATATCCTTCGAGAGAAAGGGTGAATCCTACTTGCTCATAGATACCCCGGGCATCAGGAGGAGAACCCGGGTCAAGGAAAGGATAGAAATATTCTCAACAATAAAGGCGCTCAAGGCGATCAGCAGGTGTCATATTGCCCTCATTTTGCTCGATTCTAAAGAAGGAATAGTCGAGCAGGATGCGAGAATCTGCGGGTATGCCCTTGATAGAGGCTGCGGCATAATTCTGGGGCTCAATAAATGGGATCTCGTGAAAACCGACCCCTCCCGTATTCGATCGGTGGAGAAATCCATCGAAATGCGGTTGGGATTTACCTCCTTTGCCCCCATGTTACGCATCTCGGCCCTCACAGGAGAGGGCGTCGCGAAGCTGTTCCCCTTGATCGAGAGGGTCTGGAAACAGCTGAACACCCGTATCCCAACCCCCGCCCTCAACAAGACACTGGAGGGAGCCGTGAGGAGACATCCACCTCCACAAAGCGGCGGAAGGGAGCTTAAACTTCTTTACGCCACGCAGGTTTCGGTGCATCCACCCACGATTATTATCTTTGTGAACAGGAGGGATTACGTGCGCCGCGCTTACGAGCGGTACCTGATAAACCAATTCAAGGCCCGACTTGGCCTCGACCTTATCCCCCTGAAGATCGTCTTCAGGGAGAAATAGAGCTAGCATATCCCTTGCGAGGGGGGCCGCTGCTCTTTTTTTAAAGCCCGAACGGATGACCTATGATTTCCAACGGACCTCACCAATGAAAAGAATGATTCCCATTCTCATTCCCGCGCTTTCCCTGCTTTTACTCCTGTTTTGCCCTTCAGGACACGCATCCGAAACGAAAGGCGATCAGAGGCCGATCTTCATCGCGATCGTGGCCCCCTTTACAGGGCCTCTGGCCAAATGCGGCCTCTCCATGTTGAGGGGAGCAAGGTTGAGGGAAGATGAGGGAGGGGATCAATCGGCTGCACATGGAAAGGCCGTGAAGCTGATCCCCTTAGACGATAGGGGGGAGCCCGCACGTGCGATGCAGCTGGCAGAGCGCATCGCAAGCCACCCATCAATTGTGGTGGTGGTGGGACACCTCACCACAGGATGTACGCTTTCCGCAATCCCTTTTTATCACGCTGCCCGATTGACCACCATTTCCCCCGTGGCCGCGGGAAACGATCTCGATAACGTCAAATCCCCCTATCTGTTCAGGACGATCCTCTCCG
Source organism: uncultured Desulfobacteraceae bacterium (assembly GCA_964549945.1). Classification (GTDB taxonomy): domain Bacteria; phylum Desulfobacterota; class DSM-4660; order Desulfatiglandales; family B25-G16; genus B25-G16. The sequence continues at coordinate 47,250 of CAZJXD010000006.1, forward strand.
AGCGGCACCAGGCAATATCGCTTGCACGCTACATACGCAGGACAATGGGCAAGGTAACGGTGGGTCTTGTCTTTGAGGACTCTTCCCAGGGCATTCAATTGAAGAACGCCTTTCTCCTTACGGGCGAGGAACTCGGTCTCTCGGTGAAATCCTTCCCGATGGGGAACAATCCCAGCGCCACTCTTTACGATGCACTGCATGAGATCACGCTGTTGAGGCCTGAGGTACTCTTTTCAGCGGGAGGCTCACAGGCAACCGCGCTTATCCTCAGAAAATGGCCGGAGGGGATTGACAAACCCGTTATATTTGGAACATATAGGCTCATATCGGAGGAATTCGGGGAATTGGTAGGTGATGGACAAAGGGGAATTATGGCAGCCCATCCGAGCATCTGGACATCCGATTTTCAAAGGGGAGCTGAGACAAGGGCTCGGTATGAAAAAACATGGAAAGACCGCATGGACTGGCTCGCGGCTCAGGCATACGATGCTGTGGATCTGCTGCTCTGGGCGATACGGGAATCGGGATCGAACCTCAATGCCCTCAGGGACACCCTCATGAGCCTTGATTCAAGAAAACATGCTTTACCGGGCCTTGCTGGTCCTATATATTTTAATCGCGATGGCTCACTCGCGAGGGAAGTCACCGTAGCCGAATATATCGATGGTCAATGGAGAGTGAAAAAAGAGGAAGCAGTAGGTGGCAGCTGAGAATACTGCTTAGCAAATGACCATGGCGATTCGCCTTAGGGTCATTTATCAAAGAGACTATATGGTTGAGCATGGGGGTGTCTTTTTTTCCATCATGCCCTGTAACATGGGGCCTCAGCGTGCCGCTTCAAACCCTGCGCACGAGCAACTCGTCATTGTCTTCTAGGGCCTTTGTCCGTGTGCGCTGGTTTGAAGCGGCCTACCGACTCGTCTTTATTTGGGGCGTGATGGAAAAAAAGACACCCCCATGCTCTTTTCACATAGTTAGATTAGGAGCGCATGCTGCCTGCGGGTGAACGTCCTTTGTTTACGTAAAGGAGGGATAGATATGGAAAAGATCGAGATGGTTTTTGCCAGGGAGATCCTGGACTCACGAGGAAATCCCACGATCGAGGTTGAGGTAGGCCTCTCGGATGGCGGGTGGGGATTGGCTGCCGTTCCGTCGGGAGCCTCCACCGGTGAATACGAGGCCTTGGAGTTAAGGGATGGCGACGCGAAGAGGTATCTCGGAAAAGGGGTACTGAAGGCGGTAGGAAACGTGAATAAGGCCATTGGATCCGCTCTCATGGGGATGGATCCCTTTGACCAGGGCATTATCGATGCAACCATGATCGAGCTGGATGGAACGCCGAACAAGGCCAAATTGGGGGCGAACGCCATATTGGGCGTCTCGCTCGCCGTGGCCAGGGCCGCCGCCGATTCCCTGGACATCCCGCTGTATCGATACATCGGAGGCATCAACGCCCACATGCTGCCAATGCCCATGATGAATATCGTGAATGGCGGGAAACACGCCGCGAACAACCTGGATCTTCAGGAATTTATGATCGTGCCCAAGGGAGCCGAGACCTTCAGGGATGCCCTGCGAATAGGCGCGGAGGTCTTCCACTGTCTCGCACTGGTTCTCAAGGATAAGGGATTATCCACGGGCGTGGGAGATGAGGGTGGATTTGCGCCTGATCTCAAGTCAAACGAGCAGGGGATCGAGGTGATACTCGAGGGCATAGAGAGGGCGGGCTATAGGCCCGGCGAGGATGTGGTGCTCGCACTCGATGCGGCAGCATCCTCGTTCTATGAGGGGGGAATGTATGTCTTCAGTGAGTCAGACGAATCGAAGAGGGACCCCGGGATGATGATAGAGTTTTACGCCGACTTGGTGAACCGCTACCCCATCTTCTCTATCGAGGACGGCCTCGATGAAAATGACTGGGACAACTGGAGGGCTTTGACAGAACGACTAGGGGGTCGGGTTCAGCTCGTGGGCGACGATCTCTACGTGACCAATCCCGAGAGGATTTCCAGGGGGATCCAAGGGGGGTCCTCCAACGCGGTCCTGATCAAGCTGAATCAAATAGGGACCCTCACCGAAACGCTCCAGGCCATTGAGATGACCCACAGGGCGGGCTGGAGGACGATCATCTCCCATCGATCCGGGGAGACCGAGGATAGTTTCATTGCCGACCTGAGCGTGGCCGTCGGCAGCGGGCAGATAAAGACTGGATCGCTCAGCCGATCCGAGAGGATCTGCAAGTACAACAGGCTCCTCAGAATCGAGGAGGAGCTGGGGGAGAGGGCTACATTTCGCTTTCCTTCGCTATGAGACGCGCACCTGTACAGAGCATCTCTGAGAATCTATTTCTCATTGACCTCGATCTGCCCCTCACGGGCTTCCGCCGTTTTATCAGCAGCTGGATACTCAAGGAGGGGGATCGTGCACTTGTAATCGATCCCGGCCCCTCCGCTACTGTTCCCGTGTTATGCGATGCGTTGAGAGAGCTCGGGGTTAAGGGCATTGACTACGTTCTGCTTACCCATATCCATCTCGATCATGCCGGCGGGTGTGGAGATCTGATAGGGCGTTACCCCGAGCCTATGGTTGTGTGTCATCCCCAAGCGATCAGTCATCTCGTCAACCCGGAAAGGCTCTGGCATGGTTCCGTCAATGTTCTCGGGGATCTCGCGAGGACCTATGGCGAACCCACACCGGTAAGCAAGGAGAAGCTATGTCCAGGACGCGATATGGGGTGGAAGGGGTATCGAATCGAGTCCCTGGAAACGCCGGGACACGCATCCCATCACATGTCCTTTTTCCTTGAGGACATCGTGTTCGCCGGGGAGGTCGCGGGGGTCAGGATTCCCTCGGGAGACCCACCCTATACGAGGCCCGCAACCCCGCCCCCCTTTCAGCCCGAGGTGGCCCTGCGCTCCATATCCAGGGTTCTTGAACGGCGCCCTGAAAGGATATGCTACGGCCACTACGGCATGATGGATAATGCCGTGAGCGTGCTTGAGAATGCCCACGAGCAGATGGGCTTGTGGCTCGACATCATAGGTACAAGGCGCGACAAGGGCCTTGACCTGGATGAAGGTGAAATCCTCGAGGAAATCCTCATCAGGGATCCCGGGGTACGATCCTTTCATCAACTGGAACCGGATATACGGGAGAGGGAGACGTACTTCATAAAAAACAGCATAAAGGGAATGGTGGACTTCGTAAAGGGCCAATCATGATTAACGAGCTCCACTATCATGGGGAATATTCCTACGATTGGGATCTGGAACCAGCAGATCTCCTTCAAAGGGCAAGGACAGGAAGGCAGTAAACGAGATGCAGGGACAGTTACCTTCTCTTCCTTTCACCATCTCCGAGGCCGGCGCACAGCTGCGCATGGGTTCCATAACCTCTGAAAGCCTTACAAGGGCCTGCCTTGATTGTATCACGCAGGTAAACCCTCGGCTGCACGCCTTCATCACGGTCACCCGTGAGCAGGCACTGGAAACCGCCGCTGCGCTCGATAGGGAGCTAATAGCAGGCAAGGATCGAGGGCCACTACATGGTATCCCTGTTGTTCATAAGGATAACTATGACACAAGGGATATCCCCACAACAGTGGGTTCCGAGTTCTTTCGTAGGCGAATGCCGGACAATGATGCGACGGCAGTACGCCTGTTGAAAGAGGCCGGTGTCGTATTGCTGGGAAAGACAAATATGAACGAGTTCGCCGGCGGCCTCTCGGGTCACAATACATTCTATGGCGATACACACAATCCATGGGATTTGAGCCGGTCTCCGGGTGGTTCCTCCAGCGGCACCGCTGCGGCCATTGCTGCTGGCTTGTGCCTAGGTGGTACCGGAACTGACACCGGAGGCTCGATAAGGATTCCGGCCAGCTGGTGCGGCATAGTCGGTATGAAGCCCACCTATGGCCGTGTCAGCGTTGCCTCTGTTTTTCCCAGGGCATATAGCTTGGATAGCGCGGGACCTCTGGGTCGTTCAGTAACCGATGTCGCGGTGTTACTCGATGCTATCGCCGGGTATGACCCTCGCGATCCGCATTCTCTCAACACGCCAAAAGAGGGTTACGCGAAAGAGCTCTCAAAAGGCGTTCACGGCGTGCGCCTGGGGATAGTTGAAAACTACAGCTTTCGTGAGGTCGATCCCGAGGTAGCCGCGGCGGTACACGGGGCAGCAGATGCCTTGTGCGAGTTGGGCGCAGAGGTCGTCACCGTTGATGTTCCTATACTCAGCGGCCCAATGGAGCATACCGTTCTTTTCGATCTTATCCTCTATGAGTTTCACCAGATCCTTGGTGAGCTGTATAGAAGCACGAGGAATAGAGACCTATTCGGGCCCATGGTTCAAGAGCACCTCGAGAAAGGGATGAAGGTATCGAGGGAAACCTATGAGAGAGCCCTAGCTGAACGGCCGAAGCAGATCGCTGAGCTTCAGGAGGTCTTTAACGAGGTGGACTCGCTGTTAACGCCCGCTACGCCCATTGTGGCCCCCTTGTTAACCGCAAGTCCCGCAGTCTACGATAAATGCCGGCAGTTTACCCTGCCCTTTAACTTCTCTGGTATGCCCGCCATATCTATACCCTACGGTTTCAGCCGTGAAGGCCTGCCCATCGGGCTCCAGATAGTGGGAAATCATCTTGAAGAAGCCCTCATTCTGAGAATAGCTGCGGCCTTGGAGGCCTCTAACAAGACTCACCGGCGCAAACCGCCCCTCTACTGCAAGCCAACACAGAGCGACCGCGAGGGTTAGAAATGTGCGTTGGGGCCACTTTTATCTTTAAGTTAGTGGTTCAAGCGCAGTGGTACCTTACCGGCTGAAAGAGGGGACACGACCTTCACCATAGTTGGGATCGACGCCTGAACCTGCCTTCCGTTGGAGGAAGCGACTGCCATAGCATCCATCAGGTTGGCAGGGCAGCCACGGAATCCGTGATCCCTTTTCACACCATCAATGACGTGATAGCCCAGATACTAGAGGGATGCTCCAGCGGAATATCCATCCAATAACCGACGAACAAATCCCCTCAAGTTTGCACTTTTATTATTGACAAATCATTCATTATCTATTATTTTACGATAAAATTGACGTACGTTATAAATAACGTACGATACTCTTCCCGTAAATAATGGAGGACAATCAATGAAAGCGAATCCTGGAGGAACGGTTACAGGGGATGCCATAATAGGCCGGGAGAAGGAAATCGCAGATATTTGGATGAAATTGGAGAAGAGAAGCGTAATCTTTACCGCCGAGCGCCGTGTAGGCAAGACATGTGTGCTAAGGAAGATGTCCGAGCATCCTAGAGACGGGTGGCTGTGCCTTTTCTGCTGGGTGGAATCCGACCGTCATCCCATCGATTGTGTGGAAAAGATATTTGCCGAAGCTAATAGACTCGAAGCCCGAAGCGATAAGGGCATTTGGTTAGGAAGAATCAGATCTGCATACAAGACCCTAGCGGGAACCGAGATCAGCGGTTGGAAACTCCCGCAGATTCAATCGGACTGGAAGAGCCTTCTCGACGCCCTTTTTGCCGATATTTCCGAAAACACGGGGAATCGAATCCTTATCATGATCGATGAATTTCCCATGATGATCTCGAACATTGTCAAGGATCATGGGGGGCCAATAGGTATGGAGTTCCTCGACGCATTGCGCGAATTTCGACAGAAGTATGAGCCTTCAGACCAGATCCGCTTCCTGATGTCCGGGTCCATGGGATTGCATTTGATATTGCAGCAACTGAAATCCGCTCATCAGTATAAGGGTAATCCAACCAATGACATGTCGCTGAAAGTGCTTTCCGGTATGACTAGGGAGGACGTTCAGTTAATGTGCGTCAAATACCTGGATGAGGAAGGAATAAGGCGAAACGAGCCGGACGAGTTTGATCAACGCATGTATGGGGCCACCGATGGTCTCCCCCTGTATATCCAGTATGTGTGCGAAAGGTTTCAAAATTCAAAACGACAGGAGGTCTCACCCGATGACATTGACGCAGAGATAAGGGCCATGATGGACGACCGTGAGATACCGTGGTTCAACAATGCAGCCGAGCGAATCGAGACCTATTACGCCAGTCTTGGAGCTGACCGTCGTTCTTCGATTATCCTGAAGATGCTCTCCCATGAAGAGGGCTTCGTGCCTGAAGAAAAGATCATCGATTACATTCGCTCCCAAATGACCGTGGAGTATGACGAGGAGGTTCTGTCAACGCTCGAATTGCTCCTTGACGATAATTACCTCGTTAGGGATACATCAACAGGCAAGAGAAGCTATCGTTTCAGGTACGGTATCATGAGGAAGTGGTGGGAAATCAATAAGGGGTAATATTATGGATAAAGCTAGAAGTATAAAATCACTTCAATCCTTTTCGCCAGGATGGTCTGATCCGGAGATACTGGAAAAGACCCTTGTCGGACGACGGGACCTCGTAAACAGGCTGGAGGAGCTGGCAATTGACGGGGCCGGCGGGCCGAACAAACATCAACGCCTTATCATTGGGTTCCGGGGCAGCGGCAAGACCCACGTTCTCCGTGTGATTCATAACCGCCTCTGGTCGAACGAGGAACTAAAGAAAAACCTCATGATCATCTATCTCCTTGAAGACGAACTGGGCGTGGCGTCCTTTCTAGATTTCGTGGTCCGCTTGCTGCGTGCAATTCTGCGCTGGCACCCGGACCAAAAAGAAATTGCCCAAGGCCTGGAGGAGATCTACGATCTTCCTTCTGACAGGCAGGAGACCCGTGCCGTTCAACTACTGCTTCACGCTGCGCGCACCAGGGATATACTGATTATCATGGAGAACCTCGGCATAACATTCGACAATGCCAAGGGATTCGGGCACGAAGGGCAGCAGGCATTGCGCGACCTTGTCCAGCAGCATCCTCGATTCATGATATTTGCATCTTCCCAAGCCTTGGCCGAAAGCGTCAAGGATGCAAACGCTCCTTTCTACGGCTTCTTCAAGGTCATACATTTACACCGGCTTACCCTTGATGAGGCAATGGCCTTCCTCATGGCCATGGCTTCAGCATACGGGAATCAAGACGTGTTATCTTTTTTAAATACCGCCCAGGGGCGCGGACGGATGCGGGCCATATACGAATTCACAGGTGGGAATCACCGCCTTCTCGTCGTCTTTTACGAGTTTCTGATATCCGACTCGGTGGCAAAACTCAGCGACCTGTTTATTCAAGCCCTGGATCCTTTGAAGCCCTTCTACCAAGAGCAGATGAGGAGCCTGTCGGCACAACAACAGAAAATTATTCAATTCCTCAGCCTCCAACGGAGACCTTGTACTGTCAAAGAAATAGCCCGAGCCAGTCTGGCTGCCCCGAATACCGTCTCCAGCCAGTTGAAGGACCTTCTCGACAAGAATTTCGTGAGTCGGATTGGGCAGGGAAGGGAATCATACTACGAAATCGCCGAAGCCCTGTTTCGCATCTGCCATGAGGCGGAATTGGAACAGGAAGGGGCACCGGTGCGCCTGTTTGTTGACTTCCTGGGCAACCTTTACACGGGAGAGGAGTTGCAGCTTAGGTATCGCGGATTCTCACTTCTTGCAAACCGTTTGGGTACTAAAGGGCATATTCCCTTTGCCGATGAGGCCGAGTTCTATTCCCTGGCCCTATCGCGCTATTACCCTGATTTAGTTGTGAGTTCCCAGGGGCAAAGCCCAGGCAAAGCGGACACAGATGATGAGCTTCATTCTCTATTCCGGGAGATGGCCCAATCCCATGCATATCGGGAGATTATACAGATGGGCAAACACCTAAAAGACGAGAAGGACACCTTTGTCCTGCTGACTGAAGCCGAGGCTTATGCAGGGTTAGGGAACATGGAAGAGGCAATTGTTCACGCAAGGGAAGCGCTCAGCAAAGACGCGGATGATGTGGATGCCCACATGCTCCTCGCCAGAACATTGGCTCTGCGTCCCGATGAAAGAGATAAGGCCTTGGAGCATGCCCTCCGTGCGCGGGAATTGGCGCCGGAGAATCCCCGGGTGCTGATAGCTATTGGGTTCGTCCACTATACTCGCCAGGATTATGCCGAGGCACTCGAACAGTTCGAGTCTTTGAGGATGAAGCGACCGGATATTTCAGAAGCCTGGTTCGTAACTGGCATGACCCTTGAAGAACTTGACCGAAAGGAAGAGGCAGAGGCCATGTACCGCAAGGCCTTGGAGCTGGAGCCCAGGAACACGAATGTCCTTGAGCAACTCGGCATGTTGGTTTTCAAGGCTGGCAAACACAAAGAGGCCCTGGAGCACTTCCGGGCACTAAACGAAGTGCAGCCGGACTATGCGCAGGGCTTCTTCCTGACCGGCATGGCGCTGGCAAGCCTCGATAGCAATGAAGAGGCCGAAGCCATGTGCCGCAAGGCCCTGGAGCTTGATCCCAAGAAAGAGAACATACTTGTGCTACTTGGCATCCTGATTTTCAAGGATGGCAGGTATGAGGAGGCCCTGGAGCACTTCCGGGCACTAAACGAAGTGCAGCCGGACTATGCGCAGGGCTTCTTCCTGACCGGCATGGCGCTGGCAAGCCTCGATAGCAATGAAGAGGCCGAGGCCATGTACCGCAAGGCACTGGAGCTGGAGCCGGGCAATGCAGATACATGGGCGGACCTGTACAGGATCCTGGAGAAGCAGGGACGGGTCGATGATGCTGTCGCAGCCTTCAAGGAAGCCGAACGATGTGGGGCTGATAGATCGAATCTTCTGAACTATCGAGGGGAAGCGAGACGAGAACAGGGTGAATATATGCTGGCAATATCAGATTACGAAGAGGCTCTCCAAGCCGATCCCCAGGCTGTGGTGCCCCATTTTAAGATCGTAGGCCTCCTCCTCGCGCTCGGGAGAATTGAGGATGCGCTTGCCCGGCTTTCTTCTGCGATTGAGGCCGACCGCGAAAGCAAAACACCTTATAGTAATTATGTTACGCAGTCGTTTTTTGAGAACTGCGTTTCCCTTTTTAAACACGCACCAACTGCCTCTTTTGATCGCTATCTCACGGCTGCGCTCGATATCATCGGATCAGATGATCCGGCCTATATGCAGCGTTTTGAGGAGTCACTGCCGCTCACGATCTTCGCACTTCTCAAAGACCAGGAAAATATCAGCGAAACACGATTCACCCGTATTCTGAAGTCGCTCCAAGATGCTATAGGGAAATGGATGGAAGTCAGCGTTGCCGTTCGGTTCCTAAAGACGGGCATTGATCATTTCAAGAACAAGGACAAAAAGGCCCTACTGAAACTTACAAAGGAAGAACGTCGTGTGTTTTGCAGAGAGCTGGGGATCGTTTAAATGGGAAGGGACAAAGGTCCATTAAATTATAAATTCAAGCAGTTACCTCCCCTCCCTTAATCCACTGGATCAATCCCCTCCCACAATGGGAGGGTATGGGAGCCTATCGGGCTCGGCAACAAAGTTCAGCAGCCTGTCCCCCTTGGGCACCTAGTTGATCCCGATTCCAAGCCGGCGGCATTTTTCAAGAAACACATCCAGTTCGTTGACATCAAGGTCCACATGTTCGATCCTTGGACCAGGGTGATTCATGTTCTGGCGGCAACAGTCATTCAGCCGGCCATCGTTCACTGAAAATCCATTTTGATGTTGACTTGTATACCTTTTTTGGCGGCTTGTAATCCGGATGCGGCACGCCCACATTGATCCCAATGACCTGCCTGTATTTTTTCGGGACCCCCAGGAGTCGGTCCACCTCTTTCTCGGCATCATCGAAGTAAGCAAATAACTGGGTGCCCAAGCCCTCGGGCAAGGCTGCAAGACAGAAGTTCTCCACAAACAGCCAGGCGCTTCCCAGGTCCGCTCGATGCGGATCGGTCGGTTCGGGTGCATAGGTATAAACCACCACAGACGTACTGTTATTAAAGACGCCCTTCTGTATATCCAGCATGGCGCGTCCTTTCTTCGTATCAGGCGTCCAGGTTGCGTTCAGCTTTCTCTTGATATCACCCAGCCTGTCCCGGGTCACGGGATCTTTTACAATGACGACAAACCAGGCTTGCTTGTTGCCTGCGGAAGGAGCCATGGATCCGGCTTTCAACAGGCGTTTCAGCTGTTGCGCGCTGGGGGGAGCAGAAAATTTTCGAATCGTCCGTCGATTTTCAAATACATCCCAAAGTTCCATTGATCGATTCCTTTCATGCATTAGGTTATTATTTAAAGACGTGCATTGATGTAAAGAAGCAAAAACAAAAAGGGTCCCGAAAAATTGTTATTCTGCATGATATTTATCTCTCTGCCAAGCCTTTTGTTGTTCTTTTACCCTCTCATCGCCATCAACTCCCCCACAGCCTTGAAGTAATCCCCCTGCACCGTGCGACTGGATAATTGCTTGGATTGGATCATGCAAACCTTCTGTGGGAATTTTTAATGCTTTGAAGTGCGGTTTCTTCATTCATCACGGCTAAAACCACAGGAATCGGATTTATCTTTACAAAAGAAGCGTTTTGGTTCTAATGTTATGCTTCACCAGGAGACGTTATAGGCATCGATAGATAGGTATTTTTTGTCCCCTGAATTGTAAAAGAAAATTGCGCTCTGTACACCCAATATGCTGATACAATGCGATCAGTGCGGAGGATTCGGCAATGAACAATAAAAGAGTAATCATAATAGGCGGCGGGGTCTCCGGCTTATGCGCAGGCAGCTACCTTCAGATGAATGGCTATGACACCGAGATCTTTGAACTGCACACGATTCCCGGCGGTTTATGTACCGCCTGGACTAGAAAGAGCTACACCTTTGACTTCTGCATTCACTGGCTTATGGGTTCTTCGCCCTCTGAACCGCTTCATAAGTTATGGAACGAACTCATCGATATGGAAAAACTGGAGTTCGTGGATCATGAAATCTTCTTCCAGGTCGAGGATACTCAAGGCAATACACTGCGGGTATTTACCGATATAGACAAATTAGAGAAAGAGATGAAGCGCGCAGCGCCCGAGGACAAGGACCTTATTGAGGAGTTCATCGGCGGGATCAGGAAATTCCTCCCCTTCCGCATGCCCGTTGAAAAAGCACGCGAGCTAATGAATGCTTTTGATGGCTTTAAGATGATGGTTAAAATACTCCCGTACCTCAGGGCATTTAAGAAATGGGAAAAAATGAGCGCCGAGGAGTTCTCATCCAGATGCAGAAACCCCTTGCTCAAAAAGGCAATCCTGGAGATGTTTATGCCTGAGACTTCCGTATTCTTTCTCCTTATGACCCTGGTGAGCATGCACAAAAAGGGGTCCGGGTATCCCGTCGGCGGGTCGCGCAATTTCGCCAAGCTCATCGAAAACAGATACGTAACCCTTGGCGGGAAGATCCATTATAAATCCAAGGTGGAAAAGATCATCGTTGAAGACGACTGCGCACAAGGCATAAAACTGGAGAACGGTGATACCCATATGGCGGACATCGTCATCTCCGCAGCCGATGGATACAGCACGATTTATAAGATGCTGGGCGGAAGATATGTCAACGAAAAACTGCGTGATTATTACAGCGGGGGGAGCGATAAATTGAAGCTGTTCCCTTCCCTGGTATTTATCTCACTCGGGGTTGCCAGGAGATTTGATGATGAACCTCATGCCCTGTCATTTCCCCTGAAAAAACCCCTGGTCGTAGATGACAGCATGACTTACGACTATTTACGTGTCAGGATCTTCAACTTCGATCCGACACTTGCGCCAGAGGGAAAAACCGCTATTACCGTGATGCTCGGCACCTACAATCATGAATTCTGGGTAAATCTCAGGGAAAAGGATATCGAAAGATACAACCGGGAAAAAGAGAGGATTGCCACCGAGGTCATTGAAGCCCTGGAGGAGCGATTTGGGAACATCAAATCCAATATAGAGGTAGTCGATGTTTCCACCCCCGCATCTATAATACGATACACGAACAACTGGAAGGGCAGTTTTGAGGGCTGGCAGCCCAATCCGGGGACATTGATGCTTCGGATGGATAAGACCCTGCCGGGCTTAAGAGATTTCTACATGATCGGGCAATGGGTGGAACCGGGTGGCGGGCTTCCTCCGGCAATAATGTCCGGCAGGAATGTGACCCAGATTATCTGCAAGAAGGATGGGAAGAGATTCACGACACAGGCCTGAGTGCCATTATCGCCGATGCAAGAAACAGCCTGCCGGGGTACTCTGATTAATTCCCCCTCCCCTTTGGAGACTTTCCCACGCCGTTGAGTTTCGCCATTATGGGGATAGAGATCTTGGGCCTCTCGGGATAATTGGTCTTCAGCCGCAATACACCGCGGTAGTTGCCGGGGGGTCCGGGGATCGTGGAGAAGCGGATCCTGAAGGACCTTCCTGCTTCAACCTCCTCTATGGTATAGGTCACCTTAGTGCCCAGGTCAAAGCTGCCCTCCTCGAGCTTCAGGGGCCGTTCCTCCCCGGCCTTTACCATCACACTTCCCCTAACCTTCTGGCCCGCAGGCCCTCTCAGGTACACGAATTTGGGAGAGAGATAGATAGGCGCCTTGACAAAGGCCTTGATGTCCACTGCTTCAACCTTTTTTCGTGGATCATTGGTGAAGATCCTCGCCCTTTTCCTGATCTCCCCCTGATAACCCTTGGTATTGATCCTCAAGGTGATCCTTCCCTCCCCGCCGGGGGGGATTACCCTGTCATATCGGGCTACCGCACAGCCTCAGCCAGGGCTGACCTTTCGTATCTCAAGGGCCTCGTCACCCTTATTTCTGACGGTAAAGGTATGCTCGATGACCTCGCCTTCCTTGACCTCCCGGGCGTCGAAGAACTTCTCCTCAAGTACAATCCTTGGCCCCGTGGCCTGCTGAGCGAGGCCAGCGGGAAGGTAAAGGAACAGCCAGATAATCAAAAGAAATGCCCCGAATACTACTCTTTTCATCCCATTCTCCTCTCGCGTAAACCATTTCGAAATGGTATCCAGCTTGTCTCCAGCTGATAAAGCAAACCCTTACTCAAAGAAGATAAAAGACGGCCCTCACCCTGTCAAGCATGAAAGTACCACGAGACATCGAACGCCATGGGGAATACCGCTGACTCATCATTCCTTCCCGATCCCATACTCCATGGCGAGCTGCTCGCTGTATTCGGCCTTTCGTGATGGACACGTTTCTCTCTTGCACAGCTGACAGCTATAGAATGGGATCTCAGTGGGAAAGTAGATGCCGGATATCGACTTGAAAGGGTTCATGACAAGGCTTTTCTCCAGCCTCACGCCAATTGCCCCTTCCACATCGCCGAGGATCGAGAACAAAGGTCCTTGATTTTCAATGGCCCAATCCCTGAGGGATCCCGGGCTCATAGAGGAGAGGGTGGTGAGGGCATATCGAGACCTCAAGAGATCTTCAAGATAGCTCCGAACCGAGGCAAGTGCTGCATTTCCAATGGTATCGAGATAGTACTGGTCCAGGATATCGGGGCATGCCCTGGCCTCTTCCTCCAAGGCTCCGCCGATGGTCAATACAAAGGGAAAGACCCGTTCCACACGATCCAGATTCCTCCGCAATACCTTGCTTTTCAGGTACACGCCGTCTATCCTGATCGTATCATCGAGCCTTTCCTCTATATAGCAAACCCTGTAGGCAGCGCTCGCTTTTATAAGGGCCCGGGCGCGTTCGATGAGCCATTGGACCTGACTCCAATCCCCCCTTCGCCCCATATGGAGCCTTCTTTTAATCTCTTTATGGTCAAAGATTACCGGTATGGGCCTTATGATTTCCATCGAACAATATCCTGAAAGCCACGGTAATGTGAGACCCCCTGGCAACGGCAGTATAGAGAAGAGGGGTGTATGGGTCAAGCGGGAAACCATCCCACAATGGAGCAAACACTTTACCCTTGGCAAAAAGGAGGATGTGAATTATGTTGATAAAATTAACGTTTCTCCTGAAAACTGTGTAGAGTTTCTTTGATCAATAACCCTGAAGCGAAGCGCCGAGGTCTTTTGCCGAAATGGAGGTGACTATGAATGAGGTGAATCCAGTCCACTATTCGATACATCTTGAACCAGACCTGAGGGCCTTTAAGAGCTCCGGAAGGGTTGAGATTTCGCTCGAGGCCACAGGAGCTGTGAATGAAATAACCCTGAACGCCAAGGAGCTGACATTGGTGAGCTGCAAGCTCCTGAGAGACCGAGAGTTCATAGGGTGCCCATTCTCCGTGGATGCCCGTAAAGAAGAGGTTGTGGTCCGCCTTCCCGAGGAGATGACGGGCGATATAACCCTTGCAATCACCTTTATGGGAGAGATAAATGACCGGATGGTTGGATTTTACCGAAGTCGCTACCTCGCGGGAAGTGAAGAGCGATATTGTGCGGTCACGCAGTTTGAAGAGAGCGACGCGCGAAGGGCATTCCCGTGCCTTGACCATCCGCTCAAGAAAGCGACCTTTGATATCGAGCTGGTGATCGATGGGCAGCTCGCAGCCATCTCCAATATGCCGATCGCCGAGGAAACACCCATGCCCGATGGCCGGAAAATGGTTCGGTTCCGGCAGACACCAAAAATGTCCACCTACCTTCTGTTCATCGGCGTTGGAGAGTTCGAGTTCATCGAGGATGCGCAGGAGACCATCCTTCGTGCCGCCACCATGCCCGGAATGACCATGCACGCACGCTTTGGACTTGAATTCGGGAGAAAGGCCCTTGAGTTCTGTGAGGAGTACTACGGTATACGCTACCCCCTGCCCAAGCTCGATCTAGTGACAGTCCCGGATTTCGCATCGGGTGCCATGGAGAACTGGGGTGCAATTACCTTCAGGGAAAACCTATTGCTACACTACCCCCATATCACATCCAAGGCGGGGGAGCAGAGGATATGTGAGGTGATAGCCCACGAGATAGTCCATCAGTGGTTTGGGGATTTGGTCACACCTTCTGATTGGATGTATCTCTGGCTGAATGAGAGCTTTGCCACCTACTTCGGATATGGTGTTGTGGCACACTTTAATCCCCACTGGGATATATGGGGTCAATTTCTTTACGGCCAGACCAATGTGGCCCTCACCAGGGATGCCCTGCGGGAAACATTCCCCATAGAGCTTCCCGGAGGAGAGCACGCCGTGATCAACGCTAGCACCGCCCCGATCATCTACAACAAGGGCGCGAGCATCCTGCGGCACGTAACGGGATATATCGGAGAGAATAACTTTAAGGAGGGCCTGAGACGCTACCTGCGGGAATATGAATACTCGTGCGCAGCGAGCCGAAGCCTGTGGGAGGCATTTGAGGAAACCTCGGGAAAACCCGTGGTTACCATGATGAAGAGCTGGGTTGAGCAGGCCGGATTCCCCATCCTCATGGTCACGAGACAGGGCAAACAACTCCACATCTCGCAGAAGAGGTTCACCTATCTGGCGAATGAATTCGATCAGCTGTGGGTGGTGCCGATTACGATCAGGATTTTTTGCCGTGACGAAAAACCAAAGACAATCACGGCCCTTCTCGATACCAGGGATGCGGTTATCGATATCGGGGGAGATGCCGTTGCCTACAAGGTAAATTTCAAGCAGGCCGGGTTTTATCGGGTCAAGTACCGCGATGTCGGAAACCTCGCTGAACTCGGCGCGCTCGTGCGGACTAAGGCGCTGCCGCCTGAGGATAGGTGGGGACTTCAAAACGACCTGTACGCCCTCACCAGATGTGGCGATGCCTCCCTTGATGAGTACCTCGATTTCCTATCCAACTACAAGGATGAGGATGAATTCCTGCCCCTCATAAGCATTGCCGCAAACCTCTACCATGCGTACCTCGTGCTCGAGGGCGCTCGAAGGACAAGGGCAGGGTCCTTTGGAAGATCGTTCCTTGAAGGCATGCTGTCCCGCATTGGCTACAAACCCGAACCGGGTGAAGCATATCCCCGCTCGATCTTGAGAGATTCCATTATGCCCCAGGCCGCGGTATACGGTTCGGAAGAGGTATCGGAATTCGCCAGAGGGGCGTTTTCCCGCCTGACCGGAGGTGGCGACATCCACCCGGACATCGCGAAGAGCGTTCTTTACATTGGGGCCTTGAACGGAGGCGGGCACGCCTTTGAATGGCTTAAAGACAGGCTCAAGACATCTGTGAGCGAGCACGAGAGGATGAACATCTTGACAGCCCTCGGGGGATTCAGGGATACAACGATGATTGAGGAGGTGCAGGACTACATTCTCATGGAGGTTCCGAGCAGAAATAAATTCATCCCTATAAGCTCCATGGCCGCGAATCCACACGCTATCCCCTCTCTATGGGAATGGTTTGTGTCTCACCTGGATCTCCTCGATCAATTCCACCCGGCCCACTTTGAGCGCGTGATCGAGGCAATCGTCCCTATAGGTGGCATCGAAAAAGAGGCTCAGGTTCAAGCATTTTTTGAGGGCTACATGAGGGAAAAGGACAAGGCAAGGGATGTGATAAGAATGTCGTTGGAGAAGCTACGGATAAACTCGAGAATGCGATATTCTTGATCGTTGGCTCCGATTGAAACAGTACATGGAGCCCTATCGCTGCCTTACTCCCTCCTGATTGACCTCACTTCCGGAATCGAAGCTGCGAGAGGAAGGTGTGCCCCTCCGTGAACCCATATGCTTTCATCCCGTGTTTCAACGCGGAGATGGCCATGCTCATCGAAGAGCCTGGCCTTGATGAGGGTGAGATACCCGTTGGCAAATGCCTTGGTCCTCACCTCAATCAGCGCATGGCCAGATGAGCACAGTACGCGATAGCCATCGGAGGTGGGCTCGATGCTACATTTTCCGGGATTTTCGCCAATCCCTTTTGCCTCGAACTCCAAGAGCGGGCGAGCCTTTTCATCCATCAATCGGGCTGAGATGCGGGGTGTGGTCTCTCCTGGGGGCACAATATCAGCCAGAAGGAAAAAGCCATTATTGGAGCTCGGATCACCTACTAGGAAGCCCTGGGTGAGCATGCCGTTGACAAGGTAGTTGTGGTGAGCGCTTATATGGCTTTCTCGGTATTCCATCATTTTTTCCTCCTCTTACATCCTCTTGCGCAGTGTTTCCAGCAATAGGGGCAACACGGCTGAACTCTCACCCACCAGCCCAAGGTCGGCCATCTTGAAGATAGGCGCCTGGGGATCCCGATTAATGGCGATAATAGTCTCCGCTCCATTGATGGCAGTCGTATACTGAAGGGC
The DNA here is from genome assembly GCA_964549945.1 of uncultured Desulfobacteraceae bacterium. GTDB lineage: Bacteria > Desulfobacterota > DSM-4660 > Desulfatiglandales > B25-G16 > B25-G16. The sequence goes on from CAZJXD010000006.1 coordinate 64,403, forward strand.
ACCGGATGTACCGATTGAAATGAGCAGCCTCGGCTTCACCGTTTTTCCCGTCTGACCTAAGAGCCTCTCCTCATCAGCCCACCCTGCAAGCACCACAGGCCTCGTGGCTCCCACCTCACCTTCTAGCAGCTCCGCCAGTTCGAAGAGGAGCTTGAACTCCTCCCTCGAGCCCAGCCCTCTGCCGCCTACAATGACGACCTCGGCGTCCTCCAGATTGCTCTCTCGCGCTTGCTGGCGTCGTCTCCTCATAACACGTACCCGTGCATCGGCTTCGACCTCTATCTCGGGATACACAACCCTGCCCACCGCATTGACGTTATGCGGAATCTCTTTGAATACACCCGGGTGAACGGTGGCCATTTGTGGCCTGCGATCCGAGGTTACCACCTCTGCGAGCAAGTTTCCGCCAAAGGCCGGGGTTGTCTGGAGCAGCAACCCCGTGTCCGGATCCACCTCCAGGCTGATGCAATCCGCGCTCAGTCCTGTCCCCAGCCTCTTCGCCAGCCTTGGGAAGAATTCCCTCCCAAAGGAGGTGGCTCCTCCCAGGAGGATATCGGGCCTGAAGGCCTCTGCCCATCGGGCTACCACATTCGCGTAGAGCTCAACCTGATAAAACTTGAGATCGGGATGTTCCGCCACCATGACCACATCTGCTCCATGAGCGATATATTCCATGGCATACTGGTGCACCTCCTCGCCCAGTACCAAGGCAGTGACCCCGGTGCCCAATGTTTCGGCCAACTCCCTGCCCTTGGCAATGAGCTGGAGGGTAACGCGGTTTTGAAAATAGTTCCGGTAATCCCCGAAAATCCAGACGCTACCTAACAAGCCGCTATTTTCCATCTTCCTCATCCAGTATGCCTAAGGCCTCCAATTTGCCGATCAAACGTTCAACCAGCAGGTGGGGTGAACCGCTCACGAACTCGCCCTTCCTCATTGGCGCTGGCGGCAGGAGCCTCTGAACTCGCGTGGCGGATCCCTTGGGCCCCACTTCTTCCTCGCTCAGGCCCAATTCCTCTCGCCCCCATCGGACAATATCCCCTTGGGAAAAGGCCGTCTCCAAGGCGCCAAGGGCCAGAGATCGAACGGGACACAGTTCACGGCTCACCGAAATGAGCGCGGGCAGGGTCACCCGGACGGTATCAAAAAAACCATCGCTTAGCCGTTCTACCACGAGAGAATCTCCTTCCAGGTTGATTTCGTTCACGCCGCACACCTGAGGGAGATCAAGTTCCTCGGCGATTTGAGGACCCACATGGCCCGTATCGCTATCGGTGGTCTTCACACCGCAAAGCACCAGATCCGGAAAGGCCCCGAGCCTGGAGATAGCCCTGGCAAGCACATGTGATGTGGCCAACGTATCTGATCCCGCAAAGGCAGGGTCCGTCAACAGAATAGCACGATCGGCTCCGGCAGCGAGTGCCTCCCTTAGCGACTCCATGCTCTGGGGAGGCCCCATGCTCAAGACGGTTACCTGCCCGCCCGCACGCCCTCGCAGATCAAGGCCCGCCTCGAGCGCAACGCGATCGAGTGGGTTAATAATGCTCTCCACACCTTCCCTGATGAGGGTCATCCTCTCCCAATCGATACGAATAGTCGGCTCATCGGGCACCTGTTTGATGCACACTACGATGTTCAAGCCCTTTGTCTCCCTTTTATGGTGCGATCCTGGACTATGTCCTTTCATCGAGGCCCCTGAGGGCCAGATACCTCGCGCAACAAACTCCGCGCTATTACCATGCGCTGTATCTCTGAGGTTCCCTCATAGATCTCGCAGACCTTTGCGTCCCTGTAATACCGCTCAATCGGATAGGCCTTAGTGTACCCATATCCCCCGTGTATCTGAACCCCTCGCCTGCTGGCCTCCACCGCCACCTCGCTCGCATAGAGCTTTGCCATGGCGGACTCCTTGGCATAATCCAGCCCCCTATCCTTCAGGTGAGACGCCCGGTAAATCAAGAGCCGTGCCCCTTCAATCCGTATGGCCATGTCCGCAAGGAATTTCTGGATGGTCTCGAGTTCCACAAGCCTTTTTCCGAACTGATACCGCTGTCCTGCATATTTGAGGGATACGTCCAAGGAGGCCTGAGCAATGCCCAGCGCCTGAGCACCTATGCCGATCCGTCCTCCGTTCAGGGTGGAGAGGGCGACCTTTATTCCCTCTCCCTCCTGCCCCAATACGTTGTGGCTGGGAACACGACAGTCATTGAGGGAAACAGGGCACACCGGATTGCCCCTCATGCCCATAAGATCCTCCTGTGGCCCCTTTTCCAAGCCTTTGCGCTCGGATTCCACCACAAATACCGTAAGCCCCTTTCTCCTTTCGGCCCCCTGGACCCTCGCGAGGATTAAGTTGATGCCGGAGATGCCGCCGTTGGTGACAAATACCTTGTTCCCGTTGAGCACGTATTCATCTCCCTGGCGCCTTGCGGTGCTCTCAATGGAAGCGGTATCCGAGCCCGCATTCGGCTCGGTAAGGCAAAATGTGCCGATCTTCTCGCCGGATGCAAGAAGAGGAAGGAAACGCCGATGCTGCTCCGGCGTACCGAAGAGGTAAATCGGGTATGCTGAAACGCCGTTATGAACGGCGATGCAGAGTCCCAATGCGGCACTCGCCCTTGAGATTTCCTCCACGACCATGGCAGAGCTCACCGCATCAAGCCCCGCACCTCCATACTCGGCCGGTATCTCCAGGCCGAAATACTGGAGATCGGCCATCTCCCTCGCCAAATCCCAGGGAAAGCGCGCGGTCCTATCCATCTCCACCGCGGCATCCATGAGCTTCGACTCGGCAAACTTCCTTACCGTTCGCCTGATCACCGCCTGCTTCATGGTAGGCTCAAAGCGCATCGCCGTATCCCCTTAAACAACCGAATCACACATTGACCGCCAACCCGCTGTCGAAAGCCCCTGTTTAAAACCTCGCTCGCTTCTTTTTGGAGGAGCCGAAAGGGGACGAAATCGATCTTTCCCTTGAGACCAGAAAACCCGTTATCAGGTTCGCCTGATAACGGGTTTTCTCAATTTGCTACATCAAAACACTAAGGCATTATCAGGCTCGGTAGTTTTAGTCTACCTATCACGGGTATCGACAACAGGGATATGGTAATTATCCCTGTTGTCCCGATAATGCCGATTATGTTTCGACGTCCTGCCTTCATCGTTCAATAGGTCTATGATCGGATGTTACTATAGGGAACGGGAAATCCTTTGTCAAGGCTTTTTATCATCTCGTCATGGTCTGGACGGCATTCGAGGTATTAATATCTGTTTTTGCAATGCCCTTGGGCAATAGGGCATGGAGGTCTCTTATTTACCTCAGAGGGTCCTTGAATCATTGATTGAAAGATCCGTGAAGACGAGGTAATATCTTCTGAAGTCAACTTGAGGGCTTTTCTGAATATGCTGCCAAACGCACACGAGATGAACACTCCCTTCACCTTAAAGATCCATATGATCGTCAAACGCCTGGTGATGGCATTTCTGGTTATCATCGCCATTGTCACCTATACCGAAGCAAGCGAGAGGGCCTATCCCTTTTCGCCCGGTGAAAGGCTTACCTTTCTGGTTAAATGGTGCTTTATACCGGCTGGAGAGGGTATCCTCGAGATACTTCCCATGGAAAGGGTCAACGGAATCCAGGCATATCACTTCGTGATGACGACACGCACCTATCCGGTAGTAGACCTCTTCTATGAGGTCCGAGACAGGATAGATGCCTATACGGATGCGGCGATGACCCACTCAATACTCTATAAAAAACGAAAGGAGGGGAAATCCAAGAGCAACGTGGTCGTGGATTTCGATTGGGGTAAACCGGAGGCCCAATACTCCAACTTCGGGGAAAAGAACAGCCCCATCCCCGTAAAGCCCGGTTCATTTGATCCACTTTCCGTCTTCTATGCCCTTCGCCTTCACGCGCTTAGGGAAAACATGGAAATCCAGGCCCCGGTAACCGACGGAAAGAGATGCGTGATGGGGAAGGCAAACATCATACGGCGGGAAACCGTGAAGGTGGCGAGCGGAACCTATGACGCATTCCTGGTCGAACCCGAACTACAGCATATTCGCGGGGTGTTTAAGAAGAGCAAAGACGCCAAGCTTCAGATATGGATTTCGGCGGACCATCGCCGGATCCCCGTGAGGATAAGAAGCAAGGTTTCCGTCGGGAGTTTTGTCGCAGAGCTTATCGCCGCCGAAAACCTCAGCCCGGATGCTGCTACCGTTAAAAAATGAGCTTCCCCATATTCCCCCTCTTTTCACTACAGCATCAGGTTCAGCAGTCCCCCGGTTATGAGGGAAGCCGCTATCATTATCCCTGCCGCCTTACACATATTAACCACCCCGAGCTCTTTCAGGAGCACCACGAAGGTGGCAATACACGGAAAGAACATGGCCAGAACGACACTTGCCACGACCAGCTGCTTGTCAGTCAATGACAGGGGGGCGAGCATCCCTAGGGCCACGTCTTTTCGGAGAAAGCCAATCACCAATGAGGTGATCGCTTCCTTTGGTAGCCCAAGAAGACCGCTTACAACCGGTGCCGTGAGGTTTGCAATGGCGTTAAACACCCCGAAGAAATAGAGCATGTTGATAATCACAATGGCGCCGAGAATGATGGGTATGGCCTCTGCCAGGAAACCGTAGATCCTCATCCACATCTTTTCCAGCACAATCCTCCATGGGGGAAGACGATAGGGAGGGATCTCGATGAGAAGCTCGGGACTGAACCCCTTTATTGTATGGTGCAGTATGATCCCCAGAATAACCCAGACGGCAAAGAGCGTTCCGTAGACGAGAACCACATACTGGCCTCCTCGCTGTCCTACCAGGCCGAAAATCATCGCCTGCAAGGCGGCACAGGGAACGGCAATGGAAACCAGGGTTGAGGCGATAAATCTCTCCCGCTTGCTCTCCAGAATACGGGTAGAAAGCACCGCCGGTACATTGCATCCAAGCCCTAACAGGGTGGGGATGATAGCGTACCCATGGAGACCGAGCCAGTGTAAAATCGTATCCATCAACACGGCCAACCGCGGCAGGTACCCTATATCCTCCATCAAGCCAAGCACCAGGTAGAAGGAGAAGATATATGGCAGGACCATGGCAAAGGGTACGTAGAGACCGCTCGTGATAAGACCAAAGGACTCAACGAAATTCACCTCTCCGCCGGATATCTTGCCTACCACAACATCGTGGAGGAATCCGCTACCGCCCATGAGCGCGCTTATCTTCAATACTACCGGAGCCCATAGCCTGTTAAAGAAGGGGTCGAGGAGGTAGCCGATGAGGCTCTCCCCTATGAAACGGATCACGAGGAAGGCGAGTACCAAAACGGCTACGGCTATCAGGCCCCCGGTGAGGGGCTTTACACTTGCGTCCTGGATGCGCTCAAGCCAGGTGTGATGGCGGTGGTCTATGTGCTGAACCTGGTCTATGATCTCCCCAACTGCGGCCCACCGTTCATCGCGACTGCGGACAGGACCATCCGGTGAGGTAGCCCTGGGAATGCTCTCGACGAGCTCCTTTATCCCCTCCCCGGTTACGGCTACCGTAGGAACAACCGGCACCCCTAAAGAGGCCTCCAGTTTCTCGAGATCGATATCTATTCCCCTGTGCTTTGTGTCATCCCATAGATTTAAGGCCACCACTACCGGGATATCCCTCTCCAAGAGCTGTAGGGTCAAATACAAGCTCCTCTCCAGATTAATGGCATTTACCACGTTTATGACCACATCTCCATTTTTCAGCATCGTGAGGGCGATTTCCTCGGCTTCACTGGTGGGCTCAAGGGTATAGGCACCGGGCACATCAATAACTTCAAGCCTTTCCTCACCCAGCTTTGTGAATCCCCGCGTATAGTTTATGGTGGTGCCTGGATAGTTAGAAACGGTGGTATGCACTCCGGTGAGCCGGGAAAACAGTACGCTCTTCCCTACGTTGGGATTACCAAAAAGAAGTACCTTCCTCATGTTACTGATCTAACCCGACGATTATCCTTTTTGCCATTCCGAAACCAATCGCTATCTGAACCCTGTCTACCTCGATTGTGACCGGCCCTCGCGCAATCATAGAGCTGATCTTCGTTACCCTCTTGCCTGGCAAAATGCCCAGGCCATTGAGACGGTTGATCAGGCCAAATCCTCCCCGAATTTCAACAACCACGCCGCTCTGACCGGGTCGCATGTGAGACAAAGGCATCGAATTTCCTTGGGGCATACGTTAAATTCCTTTCATTCTTGCGGCCAATCCATCTTCATGTGATATAGGAGAGCGGATTAGGTTAGCTCTCTTCCTTCATCGCATTTATCTTGGCATCGTATTCGTGGGCGAACTTCTTCATCCTCTCCAAGCACAGTTCCCTCGACTTCCCGTGTTTCCTGTACTCATTAAAGTACTCTAACCAGTCCATACCACCCCTGGGGCAATTCTCCACAAACTCCATAAAATCCACCATCCTCTCGAGGGTTGCAGGGCTCACCGAATGTTCCATTTTACAGGCATCCTCGTCTGCCTGGTCCCGGTCTATCTGAAGGATATCGGTCAAAAATGTCTTGAGGGTTTGGTGCCGCTGATCTATTTCGCTTCCAATATCAGTGCCCCTTCCGGTAAGCTCGAGATACTCATATTTCTCATGGTCGATCATGCCCCTCTCGCTCAGCGTCTTGATCATATTGGTTACGGTCGGCATCTTAACCCCAAGCCTCTTTGCGATATCCTTTACCCTGACGACCCTCTTCTCCTGGGATAGATTGTAGATAGCCTCAAGATAATCCTCCATCGTAGGGGTGAGGTCTTTTTCGGAGACGTTATTCGTGGCCTTGCCATTCATAGCATCAACCATTGTTAGGGCTTTAAAACTAAGTTTTATATTCCTAATAATATGCCTAAAACAATAATTGTCAACACATTTCCGCTTTTTTAGAAATAGCAAAAAATAAGGGATGGATCCCTTAGAGGGCCCCCACGCTTCCCCCAAGGGCAGGATTCCATCTTTCGTCACTATTCCCTATACAAAAAGGCATAAGTATAATAAGGTGGGGCGGAAAATAGAGAGAATTCGTTGGGGTGAAGGGAACAAACAATGGAATCAGGCACGACTTTGACCAATTACGAAGGTAGTCGAAAGCGTGGGAGGAGGTGATAGGATGGCTAAAGAGGTCTCGCAGAATAGGGGTTCAGATTCAGTGCTGCACAAGAAACGCCTGCACACCAACGTTGACGACGTAGGTCTCAGTTTCGGTCCTGCTACAATCCACATTCAGTCAACGATTGCCAAAGACCTCCTAGGGATAAAAGAAGGTGAAACCGCTAAGGCCTTCAAGGAGCTGTGTGGAGCCTTCAGTGAGGTGTGTCACGAGCATCGAATCGAACTCGATCCCATAGACCTCCTCGTCCTCGTGGACAAGGAGCTTAAGAGAGGGACGAGCACGAAATTTCGAAACGCAGAGAATGGCACCATATTTGCCGAAGTCCTGATTCCAAGAAGCGATTTCAAAATACACGAGTATTGGAAGTATACCCTCCTGCATGAGCTGGGTCATTTATGGTTCTCGGTGGAGCTATCCACAGAGGATAAGGAATTCGGATATGAAGATCTGTTCATCGATCTCATTGCGATCTGTACCTTCAGAAAGATCCTCCCGCCTAAAAAGTGGGTATACCATGAGGTGAGAAGGCATAGGCCATTTTTTCTCACCCAACAAACGAAAAGGTTCTTGGGAAGAGAGCTCTACAGGGAAATATTACAGGACCCAGAGGGATACCTGAGCGATCTGCGGGAAAAGATATACTCATCACAAACTCCCCTAAAGATCCACGAGATGGATGAATGATAGTGAGGATGGTACAGACGGCGTGCCTATCCGCCCCGTTTCGTAAATTCAGATTTAGGAAAGCGAGAGCAGGTGAAGCCTGAGGTTTTCCCTCCTGTCTCGGATCCCCATCTTCTTCCTCAGGCTCTCCCTGTGTGATTCAATAGTCCGGGGTGATAGGTTCATCAACTCCGCGATCTCTCTGGTATTCTTTCCTTCCCTTATCAGATCCGCAACGCGGATTTCCATGGAGGTAAGCTCTTGGTGCCTTGAGGACAACAGGTGTGAAAATGAAGAGGTTATATTTTTGAGATTTGACTCAATGATATCCAGGCTGGACAGTTGTCGGGGGTTTAAGGAGGTCTTCCTCAATCTCTTTACCAGGGGGAGGACAAGCTCCTTTGTATTGAGCTGCACCCTCTCCACGAGTGCATTCTTATCCTCAGCCCTCCTTTGCAGCAGAACCTTCAATGTGGTGTTTGCCTCTTCAAGCATCCTCGTCCTCTCTTCCAGCTCTGCCTGGCTCTCCATGAGCTCCTTCTCCATCCGTCTTTGCTCGGTGATATCCACAAATGAGCCCGTCATGCATAGTGCCCTGCCATATCCATCGGCGACCACCCTTGCAGACAGATAGACATCGAACAGTGACCCATCTCTTCTCTTGGCCACTAGTGCCCCCATCCAGTTCACTCTGCTTCGAACCGCCTTGAGCACTGCCTCCGCCTCCTCCTCCTTCTGCCAAAATTCCAAAAAAGGCCTTCCAAGTATCCCCTCCACACCATCGTAGCCCCACATATCAAGGAAGGAACGATTTACATACGTGATGTTGCCCTCCATATCAGCTATCGCAACGCCGTTAATGGATGAGTCTATGGCGCTTTCCTTTATCCTCAGTTCTCTCGCCGCCCTCTCCTGCTCCGCAGAGAGTTCATCCTGTATTTCTTCCTGCTCCTCGATGATCGTCTGACGTGCCTGATGGAAAAAGCCGGTCGCGAGCCTGCCCAGCATCTCAGCCAGACGGGGTTGAAGAGCCGCCACGCTATCGGGAGGCAAGCCCTCCACGAGGTGGGCGGCTAATACCTGTAAGGTTCCACCAAGGGCTTCAGGCTGGAGGTAGTGAAGGCGCGCTAAGGCTTCGCCGATCTCCTCTGCCTTCTGGGGCTCGAATGGTTCAACGAGCAGAAGCCGAATTGCCTTGATGCTCAATTCCAACAGGTGCTGACATACTACAGCCCCCTTGAGCGGCACATAACCCGTAGCCGCAATCTGTCGGTACCACCGCTCCGCGATCGCATCACAGTGAGTACGCAGTGTCTGACTGAATGATAGGCTATCTCCTCTATTCATGTCTCTCAGGAATTGAGGTTAATGGAGTAACCGCCACCCGCGCCAAGAAGCAATCGGGAAAGAGAAATAGGGAGATCAGGCAGGAGGGGGAGGCTACCAAGAATAGTGCGACGAAAGGCGAAAGTCTTGTCCTTTGGGTCATGCTCTGTTTACCGAAAGGTTTGATACTCGCGAAGAGATTACCTTGTTCAGGTTTTTCGTAGCTCGAAAGCAATGTTATTTTATCAATAAAGGTGCCAACTATCTGCCTGCTCGTAAAGGAGCAAATAAACACACAAGGGATTGATGAACTATCCCTGAGTGGCCATCAAACCCTTAGCCAATAAAGATATCGAGGAACCCTCTTCCCCTGTCTCGATTATAGGGGGTTCTCTTGGATGTATTTATTTAGGGACGTGTTCTTTAAAGATGGGAACTATGCACAATATTCTGGGCACTTCTGCACAATTTCGCGTTCAGGCCCTGAGGTATGCCGATTTGGTATTGCTGAAGATAAAGTATCGCCTGTCATATCCCGGCTCGATTTCTTCGATACCGTTCTTTTTTCTGATTCACCTACTTACCCATCCTCTTTTCAGGCGTTCCAAGGGGATGCGCAGGATTTTTACGAGAAGAAGAGAGTCAATAGATTGAGATCCCTGAAAGGAGTGATTACTTCCCCTTAGCTTGGAGAGTACCTCCTGTGGAGCACATATGCGGTAATCACAGCCCCCAAACCTCCTAAGCCCAGTACGCTGTAAGACCAGCCCCAGGTTTCATAGATTCCCCTGCTCTGAAAGGCGGGATTCCTCCAGTCTAAAACAGCCCCAAATACGAAGGGCGATAGGGCCCCGGCGCCGAACCCGAGCAAGCCCCTCAGGGCAAATGCAGCCCCGAGGTAGGATGGCTCGACGCTCTCGGTTATGCCCGCGGATAGGATCGGCGAATCACCCAGGCCGGAGAACGCGTATATCATCCCGATAACAACGATAATGCCAATGGGTAAACCGATAAGCCATCCCATCCCAAACGAGCATGCCGTACTAATACTCCCGATGAACAGTATCACAGTGGTTCGACCGAGTGTATCGGAGAGGGTACCCATGGACAGGGACGCTGCTATGCCCATGAGGTGGAATAGGCCAACGAGGTAGGCTCCGCTTCCAACTGCCGCCCACACCCCTGATCCTCGCACCGTGAGGCACGCGGAGAGAAAGGCCGGCGTCCATGCCCACATTCCCAAGAGCTCCCAGCTATGGAGCGCGTAAGCCCCAATGAATAACATCGCCGAGGTATTGCGCACTACTTCAGTTGAGAACCTCTGTTCCCGGCCTCGAGGAAATATCCTGTTATGCATCGATGACAGCGTCGCCCATGCCAGCAAGAATCCCGCCAAAGGCCCAAGGCACGTAAGGAGAAACGAGCTGTGGTATCCGCCCCAAGGCAGTGCCGCCCCGCTTATTCCGAGGGAGAGGGCATAGCTTAGTGAGGTGCTCGCGATAAAGACGCCCACAGCCATTCCGCGGCCTTTTGGGGGATAGCGGTCAGCGATCATCATAATCCCCGGCGTATATACCCCCCCAATGGAAACGCCGATAAGGGTATAAAGGATAAGCCCCGAGTAGTATCCCCGAGCAAAGGCAGCAAAAAGCAATGAAGCTACCACGGTGAAAAAGTTTGAAAGGAGGAAGACCCGTTTTGCCCCGACCCTATCGGCCAAGGCGGAAAAGAACAACAGGGAGAAGGCATATCCAATCTGGAACCCGCTTGAGATAGTGCCTGCCGTAGCAGCGGTCATCTCCCATTCCCATTGTAGCACGGGTAGCGCCGCGGCATAGGTCATAGAAACAAGGTAGGTAAAGACCCTGGAGGAGCAGATCCCCAAAAGCCAGAAATCCCACTTCATTGACTTCGCTCTCTGTTTGCGGGTTGGAAGTAAGCAGCACTACAAAGCCACTCGACATCCCTTGAAACGCCCTCCCTCATATCAGATATTAGGACAGGTTACATGGAGAAAATGGCCGGGAATCTCCCTTGCTTGGCAATAACCCATGGGAAGGCCAGTTTTTCACAAAAGAGCCCTACATTCCAGGATACGTTTAGTGGAGCCTGGCCCTTGCACCGATCGGGATACATAAAGGGGATAGGATATTCATCTCCTACCGTCCTGGAATTACTATTCCTATACCCACACCGACCTGCACCCCGGGCTCAGTCATGGTGGTTTCCTCTGATGGCCAGAGATAGAGCTCCCTCTTTGAGATGACGGGGTAGGTGTATCGTATCTCTCCCAATGGATACGTCTCCCTTCCCTCAACCGCGCCTGCAACGGTAACCTTCCTCCCCGGGCGGTATATGGCCGGATCCAGGAAACCTGGTACGGCCACGATGAATCGTCCCTTGGACTCCCCGTTAATATCTGGCTCATCTCTCGGGCCGAGGGGCCGCTGAAGAAGAAAAATCATCGTGCTCTCGGGAAGGTTCCTCGTCTCGATGATCTCCCCTCCCAGAAGCACGATTCTCCCTCGATACGCATCCGGATCTTTAAGCAGCTGCTCAAAATGTACGGCTTTATCCACCTGCTTCAACACCCCCTGAGAGATTACCGGAGAACAGCCCGCTATCAAAAGGGCAGCTATGAGCCATACCAATAGGAAATGGGTACTGCACAAATTCGTTTTCATTCCTCATGCCTTTTGCGTGCCATCGATTCCCTTTAAACTTAGATTGCTTCGTCGCTATTGCTCCTCGCCCGCAACGCTCTCGCCTGCACAACACTATCTCTCAGGGCTTCGGTCAAATGAGCCATATTGGAGGCGCCGGTCGAACGAAATCAATGTAGGTATGTTTCAAGCAAAGACTTAGCGGTGAAATTTCAGTAATGAGGCATTTTTAGCTAGTAGAATAAGGTTGTTTATCGCTCTGATGTATTGGACCTGTTTCGTAAATTTAATGAGAGCTGGGACGCTCTGCCTTGCCCCTTTGCCCTGGCAAAGGCTGCCCTTGCTCTCATGTCGTGCTTTGAAATGAGCGTCCACGCACGCCTGATCAACTCAACGTCCTCATCGGAAAAATCACTATAGTAGAGGCTCTCTTTCTTGACCTTCTTTGGTTCGACGTAGCCCGCGCGCACAAAATATTTGAGCTTATCATAGGTCAAGCCAGGGACCCGCTTCAAAAGCCCGCCAGCGTACATAATACCAAACCCTTCGTGACTCTTCCTATGAAAGGTTTATCCCATGGGTAAAGCAAAAATTCACCCACATGCCATTAAAATGTATCATAATGGACAAATTCGTTAATCCCCTTACGTTGAGGTGCCTTGGCCTCCTGCGCAGGGTAGCCGAGCGGAATCAGTGAGACCACTTCGTATCCCTCCGGCACCCTTAAAACCTCCTTTGCCTTATCGTGATTAAAAGATCCAACAATGACCGTTCCCAAATTCAGGTAATGAGCGGTCAAGCAAAGGGTTTGGGTGGCGATTCCCATGTCGAACATAAACCAATCACCGAATTTGGTGGTGGCTTCTCCCTTCTTATACCCTGCGCTCGCTAACCTACTACACAGGGCAATCACCACCGGGGCCTCCACTATGGCCTTAGAAGCAGGATTACCCGAGGACAAGGTCTCCTGGACTTTTTGCTTGATCGCCGGATCTCTAATCACAATTACTTCCCAGCATTGTTTGTTAGCCCACGAAGGCGACCACTTGACCGACTCAAGTATGGTAGTGAGGTGTTCCTCTGGAATTCCCCGGTCCTGATATCTCCTGATGCTGCGCCTTCCCCGAACGATTTCCACAAAATCCGCCATATACAGCCTCCATATCATTAATTTGCCGATCCATTGCGAGACTTACTATGGTAGATTTTATCCATTGTTGTCAACCACATTCATCACTACCCCTGCCTCACGGCTATTTCATTGCCCAAGCTGTGTGGCCATTCAAGGCGAACCTTCCTTTTTACACCGGGCCCATATCATGGTATCCTGTATCAGGATAAAATGCAGAAGCGCACCTAAGGGGGTAAATTTCATGAAATCGACGCTCTTTTTCATCCTTTTTGCACTCATGCTCGTTCATCCATCGAATGCTTATTGCGAGGAATTCAAGGGAACTCATTTGCCTCCTTTGATCACATCGCTTAGGATATCCGCTCCCCTTTCCTTTTGCGGGGAGGAGGTCCCGATCGAGATTCAGGACGTCAAAGAAAGGCTCGAGAAGGAACTCCTCCTTACCCTCTGGGATCGACCCCAGGTGATTCTCTGGTTAAAGAGGTCTCGTCGCTACCTGCCTATAATAGAAAAGTTGCTTCGAGAAAATAATCTGCCCGATGATCTCAAATACCTCGCCATTGCCGAAAGTGCCTTGAGGCCACACGTATCCTCAACAAAGGGGGCAATCGGATTCTGGCAGTTTATGAGGGAAACGGGCTTAAAGTACGGCCTCACCATAAACGAACACATCGATGAGAGACGAAATGTGGTCTCCTCCACGAGGGCGGCAATACGGTATTTCGAGGACCTTCATGAGAAATTCGGGTCGTGGACCCTGGCCGCTGCGGCCTATAATATGGGCGATGAGGCCCTTGAGGCGGAAATTCAAGAGCAGGAAGCAGGCGACTACTTCCATCTTTATCTCCCAATTGAAACCCAGAGGTTTGTGTTTCGGGTCATCTCCACGAAGCTGATCTTCTCTAACCCAGGACAATACGGCTTTTACCTATCCGATGAGGACTTCTATCCGCCAATGGAATTTGAGGTAATTCAGCTGAACTGCCCTCAAGATATCCCGATACGTATCGTTGCCCAGGCCGCCAATACCCATTTCAAGGCCATCAAGGATCTGAATCCCGAGGTTCGCGGGCACTACCTCCCCAAGGGAAACCACGAGTTGCGTATCCCCAAGGGTTTGGCAAAGGGTTTTCACAACCGCTATCAGGACCTCGTTGAGAAGTGGCTGGCATCGAGAGAAGAGGTGGTCTATATCGTGGAGAAGGGAGACAACCTCTCCCTCATTGCGGAAAAGTTCGGTATTTCCCTGGCCTCTCTGCTCATCTGGAATAAGCTCGACCCCGAGGCACGCATCTATCCAGGTGATAGGCTGATTATATATCGAAAGGAATAAGACTCCGTTAGATGACTGTAAGTCTATTTCTATACAGAATACTTATTTTGTATAGAACAATAGAAAGAAATCTTTCACGCCTTTTTAATTGACAGAAAAACGGAAGGCGGGATAAGTTAGATTCATCTTTATCACCAATGTAGATGCTATCAATTTCAATTTGTCATAAGCCCTCTTACTGTCTAATAAATTAGTAACAGAGTAACGTATTCACAAAAGTGATCAATGACTCAGATATCCTAGATCTTCACAGGCATGAAAGAAAACTTCTGGCAGAATTGTGAGAATAAGGAGCTTTAACCATGAAAAAACAATCTAAGAGAAAAAATTATTCAGTTCCGCTGGAACAGGCAACTAGTGAAGAGTTCCTGTCTTGCCTAAGACAAAAGAAGGCCTCGATTATAGAGGAATGGGCAATGAGGCTAAGGAAACTAAAGCCAGCTTACAATGAGATGAGCAGGAGCAACCTTATTGAATCAACTTCCACAGCATTTGAAGCTTTCTACAATATTATTTCAGATGAAGGCTATAACTCTATCGAGAAGTATATTGAATCATTAACACATACTTGTAAAGCTCGAGGAATATCTCTCACAGAGCTCCAGCAATCCTTCGGTAACCTCAGATACATTCTGATTCCCATCATTGTAAAAAAATATGATAACGCTAAACTTCCTGAGATTCTAACCCGTATAAATCATGATATTGACCTGATCATTTTCCGTATCAGTGATTGTTGTCAGAAGAGTTATGATCAAGATCTCAAAGAGTATACCCATAAGCTTGAAGTGGAGGTTCAAAAAAGAACCGGCGAGCTTGAAGAGTCTCGCAGGAACTATCAAATACTGTTTGAAGAGATCAGTGATGGATGTTTCTTAAATAAGGGAGGCAAAATTGTATTTGCCAATAAGGCTTTTTGTGAAATGCACGGATATGAGCTTGAGGAACTAATCGGAAAAGAATGTCAGCAATTGATTGCTGAAGACTCCAGAAGTATTGTGATGGAACATTTCAAAAAGCAAATCAAGGGGGAGATACCTTACCACCAATATATCTATTGCCGTCAAGATAAGCGCGGGCAGCGCTTCCCTACCGAAAATAAGGTCAAGCTTATCGAATATAATGGTGAGCCCGCTGTTCTCGGCCTTTGCAGCGATATAACGGGCCGAATAGAAATGGAGAAAAAGATACGGCAGCAGGATCGCCTTGCCATAATCGGGAAACTAGCTACCTCCATAGCGCACGAGATCAGGAATCCTTTATCTGCCATTAAGGTTAATGTTGAGCTGCTGCTGGAAAAATTAGACTTGGAAGGTAACGACTTGAGGAGACTGCAAATAGCCAATGAGCAATTGACCCGATTAGAAAGTATTATCTCCCAGATGTTAGAATATGCTAAGCCCTTAAAGCTCAATTATGCTTTGACCAGCGTTCATGAAATAATTGATGATTCAATCAAGCTTCTTGAGCAGAGGATCAAAGAAAACAATGTGTCATTAGTTAAGAGATTAGACCCCGCTCTGCCAAATATCATGGTGGATAAAGAAAAAATGTTGCAAGCGGTAGATAATGTTTTGAGAAATGCATTAGAAGCCTTGGATAAAAACGCGAAGCATAAAAGAATTGAACTTGAATCAAAGCAAGAGATCTACCATTCAAAAGAATACGTTAAGCTCTCCATTACCGACAATGGGGTAGGTATTAGCCCTGAAGAGAAGAGGAATATATTTGACCCTTTTTTCACTAATGGCAAAAAAGATGGTGTTGGTTTAGGCCTATCGATTGTAAAAAAGATTGTGGATACCCACCACGGCCACATTCAGGTCGAGAGCGGAAAGGGGGAAAGAACCTCCTTTAACCTCTTTATCCCCATAGATATCTATTCATAACACAAGAAAAAAGCCCAATCACTATGAAGGTCTTAATCATAGATGATCAAAGAGCGATTCTCGAGTCGCTCACCATGTTTTTCGCCGAAAAGGGTTACGAGACTATTACAGCAGAGTATGGACGAGAAGGACTGGAAAAGCTTAAATCCGAGATGCCTGATATTGTGATACTTGATATCCGTCTTCCGGATTTGAGTGGTATTGATGTCTTAAAAGACATTAGAGCCATCAATGAACACGCCCATGTTATCATGATTACCGCCTTTCATGATATGGAGACGACAATCGAGGCCATGAAGAATGGTGCATATGACTATATCCATAAGCCCATAAATATCAAAGAACTGGATTTCAGTGTCCAAAAAGTATTTGAAGCGCTAGAGCTTAAGAACAAGCTTTCCATTTATATCAATGATCAAAAGGTTCAATACAAAATGGATACTATCATTGGTAAAAGCAAACCGATGCAGCAGGTATTCAAAATGATTGGCCTAACGTGCAATAACAAGGCAACAGTACTTATTCAGGGAGAAAGCGGGACAGGAAAAGAATTAATTGCCAAAGCAATTCACTATAACGGTATCCTTAAAGATGAGCCTTTTGTAAGCGTCAATTGTAGCGCCCTGGTGGAAACCCTGCTGGAAAGTGAACTTTTTGGCCACGAAAAGGGGGCATTTACCCATGCGCTCTATACAAAGAAAGGGAAATTCGAACTGGCAGGGAGCGGTACCATCTTCCTTGATGAGGTAGGAGAACTCCCACTAAGCACTCAGGTCAAGATATTGAGATTCTTGCAAGAAAGGGAATTTGAAAGAGTGGGAGGTGAAAAGACAATGCGATCAAATGCAAGAATAATAGCAGCAACTAATAAAAATCTTACTCAAATGATTCAGGAGGGTAAGTTTAGAGAAGACCTGTTTTTCAGACTGAAGGTCATAACGATAAATGTCCCACCCCTTGTAGAAAAAAAAACTGATATCCCTTTGCTTGTAGACTTTTTTCTTCACAAGTTCAGCAAAGAGTTGCATAAAGGACCAAATCATATCTCAAAGGAAGCCTTGGATAAACTTATGACCTATAACTGGCCTGGCAATGTGAGAGAACTTGAGAATGTGATAATGCGTGCTCTTGTTCTATCGAGGGAGGATATTATCTTGGAAAATCATATATCTATCGAGCCAAGGGAAATAAGCCCTTTAAAAGCAGCAGAAAATCCTTTTAAGTCATTGCAAGAAATGGAAAAAGAGCATGTCACCAGGGCGTTTCTTAATGCAAAAGGTCATATGGGAAAGGCTTGCGAATTACTAAAGATATCAAGACCAACTTTGCGGAAGAAGATGGAGAAATACAACATTAAAAAATCTTAAGAAAACCTCATTTCCTTAAATCTTCGCTCAAATCCCAGAACTACCCCTCATTGAAAGTTGCTTTCAACCGATTTAAATTTCCTTTCAATTATTCCCTCTGACCCCCTACACAATTTAAAAAAATTCTAATATATTCAACAAATTACGATTAATTAAGATTGGCATCCTTCTTGCTTCTTGCTACTCTGTCCAGAACCCGTTGTCCTCAAAAATTTACGCTCCACTAGAGATATTAGAAATGAGGGTGATGCAAGCCTATCATGCTTTCATGATGGGGGGCTTTATCTGCAGATTGGCAGAAAATGAAGAGATCATAGGATCCTGCCTCGGTATAAGTGATTCACAAAAGAGCGAACCTAGAGAAAGCCCTTTTCGTCCACAAGCAAATTATCACGGTCAAAATGATCAAAATTAACAATGTGATTTAATTTCAAATCCAGTTCAGTAGCTAGGAGGAGTTAATGATAACTGAAAAGAGATTTTGGAATGAAAAAGCGGAAAATATCTCAAAAGATGAATTAATGGCTATGAGAATGGAAAAACTAAGAAAGCAGCTGGAGTATTGTTCGAAAAACCCGTTTTATAAGGAGAAGTTCAAAGAGGCTGGATTTGAGCCTGGAGACATCAAAACCTGGGAAGACTTTCGTAAGATCCCTGTTTTGATGAATAAAGAGGTTGAAAGAAAAAGCAGAGATGAATCTATGAAAAAGCATAAGCATCCTATTGGTGTTCATCTCTGCGCACCGATCAGCGAAATTATTGGCGCATATCATACCTCTGGAACAACAGGAATGCCAACTTTTAGTTATACCTTCACAAAGCACGATTTAGATGTGTGGTGCGAAGGTTTTCATCGAATGTATTGGAGAATGGGTCTTAGACCGGGCGATAAGGTTATGTTCGCTTTAGGGATGGGAACTTATGTTACGAATGCTATGCTTCCAACTTTCGAGCGATATGGAGTTTTTCTTATTCCCGTAGGAGCTGAAGGGGGATCTAAACGTTTGATCGAGTATACCCACCTTTTTGGAGCAAATGTGTTGTTTTGCACACCTTCCTATGCCGAATATCTGATAGAGAGAACATCCTCCATTGCAGGGGTTGAAGCCTCTGAACTAGGATTTGAAAAAGTCATTGTGTGTGGTGAACCCGGTTTTGGAATCCCATCTGTTAGGCAGAAATTATTGGAAGGTTTTAAATGTAAGATGTATGAGTTTTGGGCTCCCATGGCAGAAGCATACGCATGCAGCTGCGATGCAAAGGAATATGCTGGAATGCATGAAGTAGCCCCAGATTTCAGTATTTATGCAGATGACTTGGTTGATCCAGAGACCAAAGAGCCTATTGAAGTTAAAGATGGGGCCGTGGGTGAAGGAGTGATAACATCCTTAGAAAGATACGGTTTGCCACTTGTTAAGTACGCCCTCGGAGACATTGTCCAGGCATTCACTTCCTCCTGCCAGTGCGAATACGGTAAAACAAGGGTTAAGGTAATTGGACGTTCAGATGACTTACTTATTGTCAAAGGAGTTAACATTTATCCTTCAACCATTAGGGATGTAATCAATTCCTTTATTCCGCAGGTTACGGGCGCCATGAAGATTGTCTTGACTGAGAGACCGCCGAGAGTAGTCCCGCCTCTGAAGCTGAAAGTTGAATATGGAGAAGAGACTGATTCAAATCGGTTGGAAGATGTAGAGAGAAGAATCAAGGAGAAAATGCGCATTCACAGGGTGAACCCTTTCATCGAATGGGTTCCACCAGGGAGTTTGGGAAGAACGGAAAAGAAAACTCAAATCTTCGAAAAACTATATCAAGAATAAGATAGTTTGATTCTCCAAGCAGTAAAAGAAAAGAACCCCATTTCAAATGCGGGGAAAAGAAAGGGGGGATGATCTGGATAAAGGGTACAATGGTTAAATCGGAAGGAAATCGCTCTAATAACAATTAGTGGAGGAGGATATAAGCCATGATTAAGACAGATAACTTCAAAACCACGGGCTTTATGGTTGCATTCCTTGTTGCGGCTCTTTGTTGTTTTTCTTTCTCGGGGCTTGTGGCTCATGAGCCAGCATTTGCATCTGAGTATTTTTGCAAAATTACCTTTACCCCACCTCCCACCCTATCAGGAACCCATGCTGCTGTAATATTTGCTGATGAATTAAAGGAAAGGAGCAAAGGACAAATAGACCCTCAGGTTTTTCCTCAAGGTCAGCTCGGCAGCGATCCAGAAATTATGAATAAATTAGAGATGGGGTCCATTCAGTTTATGAATACAGGTGGAATGATGCTATCTCGATGGACTGATAAGGCGGATGTCTTAATGCTGCCATTCCTATTTGATAATTGGGATAAAGTGGATAGACTTGCAAATAGCAAATTATTAGATCCCATTAAGAAAGATTTGGAAAAAAAGGGCGTTATGTTAGTCGGTATTACTGCCTATGGTATGATCGATATGGCTGCTACAAGGAAAATCACTAAATTGGAAGATTTAAAAGGTCTTAAATTCAGGATCCAGCCAACCCCTATCTTTAAGAAGATGTGTAACTATTTGGGGGTTAACGGGATGCCAGTTCCCTATACAGAACTTTATTCATCGTTAAAGCAGGGAATTGTTGACGGGGTATACAACACTAGCGAGCTTATGATACTCGATAAGACATCAGAAGTTTGCAAATATGTTGTGGATACGAATCATATGTGTGGCTTTATCGTGCAACTCCTAAATAAACAATGGTATGACAGCCTGCCCGACAATCTTAAGAAGGCGGTTATGGATTCTATTAATGCAGCATCTATGGAGGAAAGAAAAAGGGTTAGGCAACGAGAAAGGGACTTTACTAATGAGATGAAGACCAGAAAAGGCGTTGTTTTCATTACACTTACTCCTCATGAAAGGGCAAAGTTTGTGAAAGCATTAATGCCTTTACACGAAGATTCTGAAAGGATTATGGGTAAAGCATATATGGAAAAGCTATATGACTTAACGGGCTTTAAGGAGTAGCACAAATTTCAAGAAGCTCTCGCTCAGGGTTTGAGTTCTCGGAAAGGATCTCCATTCTTACTTTTTTGAGTCCCCGTCTGCAAGGTCGCTGTGTATTTTTTAATCTCTATATACTCTTCTCTAGGCCCCGAAAAAGCGGTATAGAGAATTTTTCCTTTCGGCGACTCTGCTTGTTGCAGACGCGCAAGAAGGGGCTAGGCTAAGGACGTGGTTTTTCAATTGGTGGGGGTGAGTGCAAATCCTCATGAGCCTTCAATCAAAGATTTACCAAAAAGAAATCTAGGGGCAAATGAATTATAGAGCTATAAAGTATAGAAAGCAGAATTTTCTAGCTATTGTGAGTATTAACTGCCCTCCAGCGAATGCTTTTAAAAAGGAGCTGATTGAAGACTTACATGCGGTTTTTGATTATTTGAGCTCAGATGATTCCATAAGATCTGTGTTGATAACAAGCTTAAATAAAGAAATCTTTCTCTCAGGGGGAGATATAAGCTCTTCTGCAGACAAGATAGCGAAAGGAGACATTTACTCACAATTAGATTACGTTCGTAATATACAAAAAGTTGTAGAAAAAGTTGAAAGAATTCCAAAACCTACCATCGCATCTATAAATGGTCATGCCCTTGGCGGTGGATTTGAATTTATTGTCGCGTGTGACTTTCGAATAATGAGCGATGACAATAGGATTCAATTGGGAATGCCCGAAATTGATATAGGTTTTATTCCTGCATTGGGAGGACTCCATAGAGTTGCTAGAAAATTTGGGCAGCATCTTGCATTAAAAATGGGGCTTGGTTTTCGTCTAACCGCTCATGAGGCGTTTGATATGGGTCTCGTCGACCAATTGTGTCCCCCTAAGGAGCTCTTCTCTCAAAGCATTAAATTCGCCAAAAAATTGGGTGAACTCCCTACAAAGGCTGTTGCTCTGATAAAGAAAATAGTCATTGAAGGGTACGATAAAAAGATAGGTGATGTTTACAGGCTAGAGCTATCTTGTTTAGAGAAAGTCTTAGCCACTGAGGATGCAAGAGAGGGTATCAATGCATTCTTAGAAAAGCGAAGGCCTAAATTCAAAGGTAATTAATAAAGAAAAAAATAGTGATGGAGAAAATAACTAAGTATTTAGCAAAATTAGAGGAAATATCCGTTCTCGTCAGTGTTATTATCACAACTTTTGCTATATTTCTCAATGTGTTGATGAGAAATATTTTCAAATTTCCTCTTTCCTGGCCCGATGAAATAGGCCGCTATCTTTTAATCTTTATCATCTTTTATGGATACATCATTTCTATTAGAAGAGGCAGTGAAATAAAAGTCGATGTCATCCATAGATTTTTCCCTCATTCAAAACGGTTTCTTTCTATTCTTTCATATACCGCTTCAATCATTTTTTCAGGGGGATTGGTAATACTCGGATTCAAATATATGTTGATAAAATATAGACTGGAAACAAAATCGGTAATATTAGAGTTTCCTATTTGGATACTTCCCCTAATATTTCTGGTGATAGGGGGGATTATTATGGCCTATAGGTACTGCGAGAAGATTTTAGAAGAATTTAGGAAGAATTAAGAAGTTAAAGGATAATATAATCTCTTATGGAAATTTTTGTTTTTTTTCTTCTCTTTCTGTTTCTATTTTTAGGGATTCCAGTGGCTTCGACCCTTTTTTTACTCTCATTAATTGGCTTCGCTTTTGTCAAGGGGATTCCACTGATCGTTTTGGCCCAAGATGTTATTACAAAACTGGATAATTTTGTATTCTTAGCAGTATTGTTTTTTATCTTTGTTGGAAATCTAATGGCGAGAGGACAAATGGCTGATAGGATTATTGGCCTCTCGCGAACCTTCGTTGGGTGGATGAGTGGAGGGCTGGCTATCTCAGGGATTGTAGCTTGTGCTCTTTTTGGGGCTATATGCGGTTCTGGAACAGCTACTATTATTGCCATTGGGGGCATTATGGTTCCTTCGTTGGTTAAAAGCGGGTATGGAAAAACCTTCTCCGTAGGCATTATCGGTACATCAGGTACGCTCGGCATGATTGTCCCTCCAAGTGTTCCGATGATCATATATGCTGTTATAGCCGGTACTTCAATCGCTAAAATGTTTGCCGCAGGCTATTTACCTTCCCTACTTATTGTCTGCTCCCTTGGAATATATTCTTTTTATAGGGCAAGGAAAGAAAAGATAGAAAAGGTCAGTTTTCCAAGCCTCAAAGAATCGATTTCAAGTGTAAAGGGTGCCCTACTTCCTCTAGTGCTAATCGTCATCATTTTCGTGGGCATATATAGCGGCACCTTCTCTGCCACTGAAGCAGGGGCTGTGGCGGTAGTGTTTGCTCTTTTTGTTGAACTGGTAGTTTATCGAAGCCTCGGCATAAAAGAGCTTACAGAGATTGCAATCAATACCGGTGTGAGCACAGGCGCTGTAATGCTGATTATCGGAACAGCAGCGACGTTTGCAGATCACTTGGTTACAGCACAAATCCCAGCCCACTTAGCAGATGCTATTGTTGGCAACATATCCTCTAAATTACTCTTTTTCCTCATTGTGAACTTATTACTTCTTGTAATCGGAACTTTTCTTGAGATAGCTTCGGCTATAATTATATTCATGCCTTTACTTTTACCATTGATCCAGAAGCTTGCGATTGATCCCATACATTTTGGTATTATATTCATTGTCAATTTGTGTATTGGGTATATAACCCCTCCAGTGGGAATGAGTCTATATGTCTCTTGCGGTATGTTCTCAGACATAAAATTTGACCTGTTAGTAAAATCATTAGTGCCTGTTTTTCTGATCCTTTTAGTAGACTTATTCCTAATTACTTACATCCCATGGTTTAGCCTCGCCATACCTGGCCTTATTAAGTAATTAACGCTAAGTGAAGACGTTCAGGGAGTAGTCACATGTCTAGAAGCGGCAATAGCCAGAAGGCGGTTTTGTCCCCTCAACAAAGGTTGGCTTACATAAACAAAAAGAAGAAAGAACTCGTGGAGGCATGTACTGCGTGTGGAGTATGTCTTAGAAAATGCCCCATTTTTGCTCAAGGAAAATTTAAGGATCAAAAACCTTACGAGATTATGCAGAGAGTTCTTGATCTGGTTACGAACGGGAAGTACTCAGATGAGGCAGCTTACACGGTTGTTACCTGTACAAATTGTGGGGAGTGTACCGCCCGTTGTCCAGAAAAACTGATTCCATTACTAATATTTCGTGCAGGAGTTGAGAAATTGTCAGAAATAGGTAAGCCCCCGCCTCTGATTTCGGACTTCGCTCGGTTGCTTTCCATCATTCAGTTGAGCCCTTCGAATGTGAGATGGGTTAGCAAAGCGGTTCGAACCGCCGAACCAGTGGATGTAGTGCTTTTTCCGGGTTGTGACTCCATGCGAGCTCCTCATGAAGTCTTGACTCATACCGATATATTGGCAAGGATGAACATCAATTTCGTTACATTGTGGCATGACGACCTTTGCTGTGGCTTTAAAGGATACTCTGCTAATGATTTTGAAAAAGGAGATCGGCTGGCCAAAACTCTGATTTCAACTATCGAAGCCTTTAGACCACAGAAGCTTTTGCTACCCTGTGGTCAATGTTATTTTCAGTTCACGCGCACCTTATCCAAGTTATTCTCATTTTCCTTTGACTTTACCTACTTCCCTCAGTTCTTATTACAAAACTTGGATAAGATAGAATTTAGTAAGGAAATCAGGAAAGTAATTACCTATCACGATAGTTGCAAAATCGCTCGTGCAGTAAGGGATTTTGATACAACCCGAGAGCTATTGAAAAAGATCCCTGAAATCAAACTTCTGGAGATGGAAAGGAATCGGGAAAAATCAATCTGTTGTGGAGGTATCACCAACTTCTCACACCCTGAACTCACCGCCAAAATAGGGAAAGACCGGCTTGACCAAGCTGAGAAGGTAGGTGCAGATATTCTTGTGACAGACTGTACACTTTGTTACTCAATGTACGCCATTCGAGAAGACTTTTACCCATTCAAGGTAAAACATTACAGCGCAGTGATTGCTGAGTCAATGGATATTAAACCACGAGAGGATACATACAAGAAAATTCTTCATGCCGATCCAGAAGATATGCTAGAGGATGCAAGAGAGAGTATTAAATCAAGGGGCATGCCAATAAAGGAGGTAGAGCTGGAGCTCAACAAATTTACGAATATTGTGACAAGTATAAGATCTAAAACCAAAGATCTGATCTCTGCTGTATGAACGCAAAACTTATCAAGTAAATTTCTAAACCTCATGTATTGAAAGTTCGTTTCAACTGATTGAAATTTCCTTTCAATTATTCCCTCTGACCCCCTACACAATTTAAAGAAATTCTAATATATTCAACAAATTACGATTAATTAAGATTGGCATCCTTCTTGCCTCACTTCTGGAAAGAAGCAAATGTAGCATTAGAAAATATATTCTTCCTCAGAGGGAAGAGACTATGGTCATGAGCAAATACTTTGACGGAGTCACCGAAACGATGCCTCCAGAGGAGAGGCAGCGCTTTTATGCAAAAAACATTAGAGAAATCGTCAAATATGCATACGAAAAATCTCCCTTCATGAAGAGGCACTTCGATGCCGTTGGACTGAAGCCAGATGAAATAATTGGTCCTGAGGATCTGCCAAAAGCCCCTATCGTACAAAAGCAGGCAATTAGAGAGGCGCACAAGCAGTTTCCTCCCTTTGGTGATCTCATTGCTGTTCCTCCAGAAGATCTTCAGAGAATCTATGTTTCCCCTGGCCCCATGTATGATCCGGAGGCTAAGGGTGAAAGTCGGGTCAAAGAATCCAAGGCATTGTACGCAGTAGGTTTTAGGCCTGGTGATTGTGTGATGGAAACCTTTTCATACCATTTGGTTCCAGCAGGCCTTCTTTTTGATAAAGCGTTAAGAGAGCTGGGGGCAACGGTCATACCTGCCGGCGTGGGCAATACGGAACTCCAAGTAACTATCATGCGAGACCTCAACGTGAATGGCTATATAGGCACAGCCACATTCTTGATGAACCTCATCAAAAAGGCCGAGGAGGTGGGATGCCCATTTGGGCGTGAGATATTGCTCAGAACCGCCCTTCTAACAGGAGAGAAAGTCCCGAAATCCTTGAGGGCAGCCTTCGAAGATGACTACCGGGTCAATACAGGGGAAGCCTATGGAGGTGCCGAGATAGGTCTGTACGCCTATGAATGCTCAGAAAAATGCGGGATGCATGTGGCCGAAGAAGTCTATGTTGAGATTGTCGATCCAGAGACCGGCCAAAGGGTTCCTGATGGAGAGGTCGGCGAAATAGTGGCCACTCACTTTGATCGTACGTTTCCACTGATTCGATTTGGAACTGGGGATCTTTCTTATGTAAAGGTTGAACCGTGTCCGTGCGGCCGCACTTCCCCCCGGCTCAGTGAAATTGTGGGAAGAGTGGGGGATTCCTTCAAGGTAAGGGGCATGTTTGTTCATGAGCCTCAGGTGAAAGATGTGCTCCAGAGAATTGAGGGAGTTGGAAAAGGTGTCCTTGTCATTACCCGAGAAAAGCAAAGAGACAAGCTCACTTTCAAACTAGAGCTTGAAGACGAAAGCGCAGACAAGAAGCACGTCTCTCGACGGTTGGAAAGTACTTTTAGAGATGTCTGTCGTCTGAAAATCGATGGAGTTGAGTTTTGTCCAAAGGGGAGCATAGGTTCAGACGTCAAGGCTTTGAAGGATGAGCGAAGGTGGGAATAGGGTGTGCTGAGGTCAGAAACAAAAGGGGGAAGGAGGTGATTGATGCGTATGATGATTTGAGCACAGGAGGTGACGTTTGACAGAATCGACATCAAGGGACTTCACCATAAAAAGGAGGATTGTTGAAAATGAGAAAAAGAAGTCATCTTAGGAGCTTTTTCCTTGTGTTGGGGGCTGTTCTGTGTATGGTCAGCCTGGGTGTTTTCGGTGGCTATTCGACAGCGTATGGGGCTCCCAAAAGGACTATTACGATTGGACTGCTGAGCTGCATCTCAGGCCCTCAAGCCGTGATAGGCAACACCTGTGTTTTTGGTGCTGAACAAGCACTTGATTTCGTAAACAAGGAGGGACTACTGGGCAGGGATATAGAGCTGAAGCTTATCGTCGCTGACGATCAACTGAATGCCACCGTTGGCTTAAACGCTTACCAGTCAGTTAAGAGCAAATTCCTCGCCTTTGCTGGATACGATACTTCAGGATGCAGCGCCCTCAGGCCGTTTGTTGAACAAGACAAAAAACCCTTTGTAGCACTCACGACAAACCGAACCTTTATCTACCCCCCCTCAGAATACGTTTTCGGGGTTAACCCCCCTTATGAGGAAATCCTAGTCGGGTTCTTGAAGGCGGTTAAGTCTGCTTGGAAAGAGGCGAAGCCTCCCCGGTTGGGCCTTATCTCCTTTGAGACACCTTCTGGGAGGGTGCCTATTAGTGCTGCAAAGAAATATGGCCCGGATATCGGGTGGGAGATCGATCCTATATCAATCGTTGCTCCCACCACCGTTGATTTCAGTGAGGCAATTGCCAGGATAAAGGCAAAGAAGCCTGATTGGGTTCTCCTTTCCCTTACGGGTGGCCAGATCAAGAGCGTATTGACACAGGCGGAGACATCCGGGGTCAAGGGTATGACCAAATGGTCTCTCCCATTATGGGGGGGCTTTACCGAATCGACCACCTTGGTGGTACCAAAAGAACAGCTCAATGGGGTGTATGGATACTGTTTGCTCTCTAACCCAGAAGCACATGACGGATCTAAGAAATGGGCTGCGTGGACAAAGGCAAATTCTGGGAGGGCTTGTGATGAATCCGGGAACTCCGGAGCAGTTGGCGTATTCATACTTACCAAGGCAATTCAACTTGCTTTAGAGAAGGTCAGCTTCGACGAACTAGATGGGCCAAATCTGGCGAAGCATGGGTTTGAGCGGATTGAGAATTTCCAGATGTTTGGGGATCTGATGCAGCCCATTACCTACGGGTCGAATGTCAGGCGAGGAAGCACCAAAGGTTGTGTGCTTCGCATGGTAAACGGGCATGTGCAGGGAGCTATACCCTGGTTTGATATCCCGTCATTAGGGTCTCAATAAACGAGAAGGGTAGTCTTGTGAGTAATACTGCTTCACGAAGGGGTGAGATATCATCTCTTCGTGAAGACGAAGAGCCATGTTAACAGTTAACAATATCGAGGTGGTTTACAGCAACGTGATTTTGGTCCTGAAGGGCGTCTCCCTGGAGGTGCCAGATGGAAGAATCGTCTCGCTCCTTGGAGCTAACGGCGCTGGTAAGAGCACCTCCCTGAAGGCGATATCCGGGCTTCTTAAACCTGAGCTCGGGGAGGTAACAAGAGGCAGCATTGTTTTTGATGATGAACACATTGAGAACGGCGATCCCAGAAGGGCTGTTCTGATGGGCATCATACAGGTGATGGAAGGAAGGAAAATCTTTGAGCACCTCACCCTAGAGGACAACCTTATCATTGGTGGCTCTATTTTTAGAGACAGGGCGCGTCTGCGGCGAGATTTGGACATGGTATATACCTATTTCCCGGCCTTAAGAGACCTTCGCCGAAGGGTGAGCGGTTATCTCTCCGGCGGCGAGCAGCAAATGCTAGTGATTGGACGCGCTCTCATGTCTCATCCCACCCTCATGCTTCTCGATGAACCATCAATGGGCATGGCTCCGGGATTAGTTGATACAATCTTTTCCATCATCAAACGGATTAATGAGAACGAAAAAACGTCAATTCTCATTGTGGAGCAGAATGCAGCGGCAGCCCTTTCAATGGCTGACTACGGTTATGTAATGGAAAACGGACATATCGTGCTGGACGATACCGCTGATAACATAAAGGAGAACGAAGACATCAAGGAATTCTATTTAGGTCTCAGTCAGGTGGGCCAGAGGAAAAGCTATCGTGAGGTCAAGCATTACAGACGGCGCAAGAGATGGCTTGGTTAAGGCCGGGGATATCGCTTAGTACTTCATTCGCAAATACAGTAACGTATTTTGCTTATTTACCACGTCGAATTTATGAATCGAAGGACTTAGCCTGAGAGGTGATAAGCCATCTGTATCAGTCCGTTTAGTGGAGCTGTTTACGAGGTTTCACGGACAGGCTTTCCACCAAAGAGAGTGCAGTGTAAATGGGAGAAACCAAACCAGCCATAATAGTTGACGACATTAGACTGAGATTCGGCGGTGTAGAGGCTCTCAGGGGCATTAGCTTTGAGATCGGAGAGCAGGAAATCCTTGCCATTATAGGGCCTAACGGCGCGGGAAAGACCTCTATTTTGAACTGCCTCAATGGCTTTTACCGTCCGTACAAAGGCACGATCCATTACAAAGGCCATAACATCACGAACCTTCGCCCTGACAAGATCGCTCGCCTGGGCATTGCGCGTACTTTTCAGAACATCCAGCTATTTACCGGACTGAACACAGTCGATAATCTGATGGCCGGCAGATATATAAAAATGCGACACAGCTGGCCGCAAGGCGCCCTGTTCTTCGGTCCAGCTCGCAGAGAAGAGATAGAAAATCGCGCATTTGTTGAGGAAATCATTGATTTTCTCGAACTTGAATCAATAAGGACGGAGGTCGTGGGTGCCCTGCCTTACGGATTACGCAAGCGCGTTGATTTGGGAAGGGCCTTGGCGCAAGAGCCGCAGGTGCTCTTGCTGGACGAGCCCATGGCCGGCATGAATGCCGAGGAAAAAGAGGACATCGCACGCTTTGTTATTGATATCTATGAGCTGAAGAAACTACCTATCGTGCTCGTGGAGCATGACATGGGTGTGATAATGGATATCGCGGACAGGATACTTGTCCTCAATTTCGGAATTCTCATTGCTGAGGGAACGCCGGATGAGATTAAGTCCGACCCTACTGTTATCGAAGCCTATCTCGGTAGGGGAGCCGGGCACAAAGAGTAGGTAAGCATACCTTCAGGGCGCATCCAATGAATGCAAATGAACCGGGAACGCTGCCGCAATTGCTAAGAGAGAATTACGAAACCGTTCCCGATAAAATTGCGCTCCGATTCAAGAACTTCGGGATCTGGAAGACCTATTCCTGGGCCGATTACTACCACAACGTCGAGGAATTTGCATTGGGCTTGGCCGCCTTGGGCTTCCAGCGGGGCGATACGATCGCAATCATCGGTGAAAACCAACCCCCCTGGTATTGGGGCGAGTTGGCGGCCCAATCCCTCGGCGGCGTGTGTGTCGGTATCTTTGTTGACGCGATCCCATCAGAGATAGCCTACATCCTGCATCACAGTGATTCCTCCTTTGTAATCGCCCACGATCAAGAACAGGTTGACAAGATTCTACAGATCCGAAATGAGCTCCCCCTTGTAAAGAAAGTGGTCTACTGGGACCCAAAGGGGCTCTGGTTTTATAATGATACGATGCTCCTCAGCTTCGAAAAGGTAAAGGAGTTAGGTCGAGAATTTGGGCAAAGGCGTGTTGAATTCTTTGAGAAAAGCATAATCCAGGGAACGCAGGATGAATGTGCCGTAATATGTTACACCTCGGGGACCACCGGACTACCGAAAGGGGCAATGCTCAGCCACAAGACGTTGATGAGAAACAGAAAAGCATGGCTAGAAATTGATCCCTGCCTCGAAGGAGACAATTACCTTTCTTTTCTTTCCCCTGCCTGGGCCACAGAGCAATATCTAGGTGTAGCTGGGGGGCTTATTTCCAAATTCATCGTGAATTTCCCTGAGGCAGCAGAAACAGTTCAGTCCAATATCAGAGAAATAGAACCTCAAGTCCTGTTCTATGGTGCGCGGCAGTGGGAGAGTATCCACGCGATGATCCATGTGAAGATGGAAGACGCCGCCTGGATTAATCGAGTTATGCACAGGCTCTTCTTGGCTATAGGTTACAAGTATACGGATATGAAATTAGGGGGACAACGGATTGGCGCGATGCAGGGCTTGATAGGGAAATTGGCCAATCTACTAATCCTTAGGCCGCTGAGAAATAAATTGGGCTTAAATAGGGTATGCTATTGCTACACCGCCGGTGCGGGCGTCAGCCCCGACATCATCCGTTTTTTCCAGGCCATGGGCATTAATATCAAACAGCTCTACGGGCTGTCCGAAACAGGGGTCAACACCTGTCACCGTGACGGGGATATTAACCCGGCTACCTCAGGCCCGCCCCTACCATATAATGAGGTGAGAACGTCCCATGATGGAGAAATCTTGATAAGGACGGACAGCATGTTTTTGGGCTACTTTAAAGACCCTGAGGCGAAAAGTGAAAAGGTCGACGATGAGGGATGGTTCCACACCGGAGACTTCGGTCACATGGATGACAATGGTCATCTCATCGTGATCGATCGCATGTCGGATCTCAAGGAACTCGCCGGGGGGAAGAAGTATTCCCCTCAGTTTTCTGAAGTGCGACTGAGGTTCTCCCCTTATATTAGAGATGCCCTGGTCATTGGATCTGAAGAGAACGAGTCCGTAGCCGCTATTATCAACATAGATTTCGATAATGTTGGTAAGTGGGCGGAGACTCATCATATCTCATACACCACCTTTTTTGATATCTCCCAAAAGGATGATACAGCCGAGTTGATAAAAAGAGACATTGAAGATGTGAATCGGGTCTTGCCGGCCGACACACGAATCAAACGGTTCATTTGCCTGCATAAGGAATTTGATGCCGATGAGGCAGAACTCACAAGGACCAGGAAAATCCGTCGCTCATTTGTGGAAGAACGTTACAAGCACATCATCTCCGCGATGTACACAGGGGAAGATAGAATCCCGGTTGAGAGCGAAGTTACGTACCAAGACGGGAGAAAGGCTATCATGAGGGCCTTCGTGAAAGTAAGAGAGGTGGAGACGAGTTAATCTCTTGGTATCCATTTCCGGCTTTGATTACGGTGAGAAAGGAGACATGAAAGGATGCTGCAACCCCTATTACAGGCAATTGTATCCGGGATTTTGGCTGGTGGAAGCTATGCCCTGGTTGCCATGGGGATTGTGATAATCTATCGATCCTCGGGTATCTTCAATTTTGCCCACGGAGCTGTCATCTTGGTGGGCGCCCTAATATTTTGGACCTTCATAACCTTAGCGGCATTACCCCTATGGGCCTGCATCATTGTGACACTCGTGGCTGTCACAGTTATAGGTCTGGCCGTTGAATACCTTGCTATGAGGCCTTTGCTGGGGCAACCCATTCTATCTGGCATTATGATGACCCTCGGCCTCTCAATGCTCTTTTTAGGGATCTATCAGGTTGTCTGGGGCCAAAGAGGCATTGTGAGCTTTCCCAAATTTATGGCCATGGGACATTGGGTAATTGGTGAAATCGTTATCGGACAAGCAAATGCCTTGATCCTCATTACGGCGATTCTTTTCTTCATCCTCTTCACCACGTATTTTCGATTTACTGCCTCCGGCAAGCAGGTGCAGGCGATCTGCGAGAGTCACGTGATTGCTCAAAGTGTGGGCATCGATGTGAAAAGAGTCCTCTCTATGGTGTGGGCTGTCGCCTGCATATGTGCGGTCATTTCGGGCGTATTAATTGGCATGACGGGAAGCGTTGGTCTCTACTTAAATGAATTCGTGTTCATGGTCATCCCAGTAATAATACTGGGTGGACTGGAGTCCATTGGAGGCGCCCTCGTAGCGGGGCTCATCGTTGGGCTCGTGGAGATGATTTCAGCCACCTTCATTGATCCAATCATCGGTGGGGGGTTTCGACAAGTAGCTCCCTACCTGTTCTTGCTGATCGTTCTAATTGCGAAGCCCTATGGGTTCTTTGGGTGGCAACGGATAGAGAGGATATAGATAAATGAGCTTAGCTACCCCAGCCGGTGTCCGCGACGAAACCTATGGTCAGGCAATAGCTATCGTAAAAACGAAGGCCCAATGGATTATTTCAGTGCTCGGCCTGAGCGCTCTGTTTGTCCTTCCCTTACTGATGACGGACTACCTCAACAATTTTATTGCCCTTATCTCCATCAATATGATTGTGGTGTTTGGCCTCAATCTCCTGACCGGGTATTGCGGCCAGATATCAATAGGTCAATCCGCTTTCGTCGCGATAGGGGCCTATACGGCTGGCATTCTTTACGCGAAGTATGGCGTGCCTTTTCCGGTTGCCATCGTAGGCGCAATGATTGTTTCCGCTATCTCTGGAATTTTAGTCGGCCTCCCCTCTGTGAGGCTCAAAGGTTTCTATCTAGCGCTATCGACCATAGCGTTCCAGTTTATCGTTTACTGGCTGCTGTTTAAGGCCGATGCCCTTACGGGCGGCGGATTTGGACTGGCCATCCCGGCAGTAAAGTTCTTTGGGATTAGCTTTGATACAAGATTGAAAGTTGCTTACCTCTGCATTGCCTCCGTTGTCGCCCTTGCCTATTTTGCAAAGAGTATTGCCAGAACCAAGACAGGTAGGTCGTTTATTGCGGTCAGGGATAACGATCTGGCCGCCGAGGTAATGGGGATAGCGCTCACCAAGACAAAGCTGACTGCGTTCCTCATCTCCTCCATTTATGCCGGAATCGCTGGTTCCCTGTATGCTCTCTATTTTCGTTGGTTAATGCCCGATTTATTCACCCTCGTACACTCGGTATGGTATCTCGCCATGGTCATCGTGGGTGGTATGGGAAGCATTGTCGGAAGCATATTGGGCACTGTATTTATCGTGTGTCTCCAGGAAGCTACCCGCCTTTGGTTCGCCAACCTTGCATCGGCTTTGCCGTCGGTCTTGTCAGTGGGGATGAGTACGGGAATATCCCACATTGCACTGGGGCTGGCAATAGTGCTGTTCCTTATCTTTGAACCGAGAGGGCTCAGTCATAGGTGGGAGATAATCAAGTCGACCTACAGGCTTTGGCCCTTTTCATATTGATTTTGAGTTTTAGCCTTAGGAGGGAAACGGGGTGGAATCAGACATGCACTCTGAGTCCTCGATAAGATATGAGCTAAAAGACAGGATCGCCTTCATTACGATCAATCGCCCTGAGAAAATGAACACGCTCGATCCACAATCTGCTAAGGAGTTGGCCAAGGCCTGGCAGAGATACCGTGATGATCGAAGTGCACTGGTGGCGATCATCACCGGGGCTGGCGAAAAGGCATTCTCCGTGGGATATGAAGTTTCCCCAGAGGCCCTCACATTATCCGCAGCCATGGAGTCTATTGATACCGTACCCACTGCACATAATATTTGGAAGCCAACCATTGCCGCGATAAAGGGCTACTGTCTCGCCGGGGGGTGGTGGATAGCCCAGGAATGTGACCTAAGGGTTGCTGCTGATGATGCCGAATTTGGCATAACCCAGGTGAAGTGGGGCCTTATGCCGGCATTTACCGCTTCCTTATCCAGGTATTTGACCCCTGGGCACGCCTTGGAGCTTCTTCTCATTGGCGACAGAATCAACGCCCAGCGAGCCTACGAGATGGGTTTTGTAAATTTCATTATTCCTAAGGATAAAGTAATGAGTAAGGCTATCGAGCTGGCTGAAAAGATCTGTGCTAATGCGCCTACAGCTATAAGGAAGGCAAAAGAGCTTTTTTATAAGGGAAGAGCACTAGAAGATCAGCAGGCAACGGAGCTTACCTGGAGACTGTTTGCTGAGAATGAAAGCACAGAGGATTGCCAGGAAGGTGTTCGTGCTTTTCTAGAGAAGCGCAAGCCAAATTACAAGGGTAGATAAAAGCATCATGCCAACGGAGAAAAAATGGGCAAAGAAATTTCCTTGGAAAATTGAAAAAAGTGAAGTGATAAAAGCCGTTTTTTCAAAAATTTAGGGATTATGAAAATATGGATAACCTATGAAATACAAAACGATCAGATTTGAAAAAAAGGAATTTATTGCAACGATCACCCTTAATCGGCCAGAACGTTTGAATGCGCTAAATGTCACGATGTGCAACGAATTGATGGATGCAATCACACAATGCGAGTGTGATGACGAGATCAGGGCTATAATACTCACGGGAACTGGCAAGGCATTTTGCTCTGGCGGTGACGTGTATGACATGAGGAATTTTTTCACGGCACACCCCCAAGATAATCCGGGCAAGATACTTGAAGCCCTAGTTTCCGCTGTTAATCAGGTTCTGCTGGCTATCCGAAAACTCAGGAAACCTGTAATTGCGGCATTAAACGGATTTTGCAGCGGGGGGGGTGCAGGGCTTGCGCAGGCATGTGACATCCTTATTGGTGCGGAAAGCGCCAAGCTTCATGTGCCCAATGTGAAAATAGGCCTTGTTCCCGATGGAGGAAACAGTTTTTTCCTCACGCAAAAGCTTGGCCGTTATAAAGCGGTTGAATTATATCTTACATCAGAACCCCTGGATGCTCATGAGGCGTTTCGGTTGGGGCTTTTTAGTCGCGTTGTGCCAACCGATTCTCTCATCCTCGAGGCAGAACGATTGGCAGTAAGAATAGCGAATGGCCCTGCCTTTGCGATAGGTTTGGCAAAAAGTGTGCTTGATGTGGCGTCATACAACAATCTAGAGACACAGTTAGAGGTAGAAAAGGAAGCGGTCATAAGCTGCGGCGGCACAAAGGAATTCAAAGAGGGCATATCAGCTTTTTTTGAAAAAAGACATCCTGATTTTATAAAGCTCTGATCAAAGTCAAATTGCCGCCGCCAGAGGCGGTGGCTTGTTTATATTGGTCCTGGAAGGTACCCCGGTTTCCGTGCTCGAATGGGTCTTATTCTGACCATAGAGCGCTGGTTGTACTGTTCTCCGTTCCCCTCATTCCATAATCCTTGCACGTTGTATCGGGGCATAAGGAGTTACAAAGTTCTATCATCTTTAACTACGCCCTTCAAAAATGTTCGTGATTCTATCGTGAAGGGAGGATAGCAAGAAAAAAACAACAATGATTAGGTGACATTACCCAAAACCTGACAATTTTCCTATGTCAGCTTTTTTGACAAAGTACGGTTAATCTAAGTGCCTTTTGCAGAGATAAATAGAACAAAGATTTATTTTGAAGTGCATGGAGATGGTGAGACCATTGTACTGCTCAATCATGGCTTCGGTTCTAGCAAGATGTGGAGCGGCATATATCCCCGTTTGGTAGAAAAAGGCTACAGGGTAGTCATGTACGATAGAAGAGGGTATGGCCAATCAGAGAAGACCGATTTTGAAGAATTTTATATAAGTGACAGATTTCGATCTGAAAATGTTAGGACCTTGGCCGAACTGATGGAGGGGCTAAATATCGGTACGTTTAATATCATTGCGCAGTGTGAGGGAGGCGTCATAGGCGTAGATTATGCGGTCAAGTACCCTCATCAGGTTAAGACGATGGTCATTTCAAGTACCCAGTGTTACAACAAGCTACCTATGGATAAATTTAACAAAATGAACTTCCCAAAACCATATGGAGACCTCAATCCAAAGTTCAAGGAAGATATAATATATTGGCAGGGTAAGGCGTATGCTGAAACATATTACAATCTATTCAGCAAATATGGTGGAGGCGGAGCTTACGGCAGAGGATTGTTTGACCTGAGAGATCAATTGTCATTGGTAACCTGCCCGACCCTTGTCCTATATCCTGACAGGAGTCCTATCTTTGATGTTGAGCAGGGCGTTGAATCCTATCGCAAC
Organism: uncultured Desulfobacteraceae bacterium; assembly: GCA_964549945.1. GTDB lineage: Bacteria > Desulfobacterota > DSM-4660 > Desulfatiglandales > B25-G16 > B25-G16. The sequence continues at coordinate 100,549 of CAZJXD010000006.1, forward strand.
CTTACTAAAGGAGAACTTGCAGTGATTCCAGACTGCGGTCACAACACTTATAAAGATAAGCCTAAAGAATACCTCATGTTCGTATTAGATTTCTTAAAGAGACATACGTTTTGAGTTTATTGTTTCATGCAAGCTTTTTAGAACGAGACGGCTTCTACTGTTGATGGAAGCCATCATTCCTTGAAAGTTTTTTTTCATGATTGAAAGATACTTGCAATTCAGCTCTTAGTCGAGCATTTAATAATATTAATAAATTCAATGAGATATCAAATTAGCGTAGTTGGTATGCTCTTAGCATATTATGTGAGCGGAGCCGCTAGGGGATAGAGCAATCTTAGGCTATTTAAAACGTCAATAACTTTTGTACAAAGGTACAACGCAGATGAAATAAGAGAAAATGTGCTGTTAATCACTCATAGTTTTTAAGGACAGTAATCTAATACTTCAAGGAGGACTGCGATGAATTTTGATGGAAAGGTTGCAATCGTTACAGGTGGAGGAAGCGGTATAGGGCATGCAACCGTATTAAAGCTTGCGGGATTGGGCGCAAAGATAGCTATCGTCGATATCAACGAGGATTCTGCCAACAAGGTAGCAGGTGAGGTAAGAGAAAAGGGCAATGATGTTTTGGTGGTCAAGACGGATATCTCTGACTATGAGCAAGTTAAGCAAATGGCTAAAAATGTTTATGATCGCTTCGGAAAAATCGACGTGCTCATAAACAATGCCGCCTGGGACAAGATTGAGCCATTTATGGATAACAGCCCCGAGCTCTGGTACAAGCTCATTGATATAAACCTCAAAGGCCCCATACACGTGACGAGGGCGGTTCTCGAATACATGATAAAGCAGGATACGGGGGGAGCTATTGTCAACGTGGTCTCAGATGCTGCGAAGGTGGGAAGCACCGGTGAAGCGGTCTATTCAGCAACCAAGGGAGGAATTTATTCTTTTACCAAGTCAATCGCTCGTGAGATGGTGAGGTTTAATATCCGTGTCAATAGCACCTGCCCTGGTCCGACTCAGACTCCATTGTTTGAAGATGTCGTCAATACCATGCCCAAGGTAGTGGAAGCTATTAAAAAAACAATACCGATGAGGAGAGTGGCCACCCCCGAGGACCAGGCTAATGCCATTGTATGGCTCGCTTCCGATGAGGCAGGCTATATCACCGGTCAGGCCCTTAGTGTCAACGGAGGATTAAATATGTGCTGAGAGGTGGGTCAATGATGGAGAAACAAATAGTATTTGAAATTGAAGAGGGAATAGGCATCGCAATCCTGAATCGTCCTGAAAAGGGCAATCCCTTCGATTGGAGCACTATTAAAGAGATGGAGGATGTGCTGTATCGTCTTGAGCATGACGAAACCATCAAGGGTATGATTCTCACTGCCGAAGGGGATAAGTATTTCTGTGTAGGAGCAGATATCAAGCTCATGGAGTCTATTGAGGGAAAGGAATATGCCGAATTTCTTATGGCCGGGCTTAGAATGAATGAGAAAATTCAGCGATGCCGGAAACCCACTATTGCAGCTATAAATGGTGCGGCGGTGGGGGCTGGAGGAGAAATCGCTATGTCCTGCGACCTAAGGGTTGCCTCAACCAATGCAAAAATCGGAGTGCCGGAAATTAAGATAGGGTTGATTCCTGGATGGGGTGGTATCTTCAGACTGGCAAGACTGGTGGGACAAACCAAGGCCATGGAACTGGTATTGACAGCTGCTACCATAGGTGCAGGTGAAGCAAAAGAGGTGGGATTAGTTAACAAGGTTGTCAAACCGGAAGATCTATTGCATGAATCCAAATCCCTCATAAAAAAGATCCTGGTCAATGCACCTATAGGTATTGCTTTTGCCAAGTACATTATCCGGGCCGAGCGTGAAATGCCATTTTATGTTGGAGAAAATTATGAAGCCATGATGAGCATCTTGACCTTTTTGACCAGAGACGGAAAAGAAGGAATGAAGGCCTTCTTTGAGAAGAGGGAACCCTCTTGGTCAGGCACTTAAAGATGAAATAATTTACAATCCAGTGGAAAACATTTGGCGATTTTCATAACGCGATCTACAAATCCAAGAAATTTATCTTGGCACCGACTTTCAGGCCAAACGAATAAGTAACTTATCTATAAACGACGAGGATAATTATGGCACTAGATTGGTTAATAAGGGATAACGAGGTAAAGGATCATCAGCTTTTCGGAGATG
>CAZJXD010000007.1:0-97443 GCA_964549945.1 uncultured Desulfobacteraceae bacterium
CAAATACAGGACATAACATCATATAGATGGAGAAGAGGATCGAGGTGGCCGTCCGAGTCAGGCCAAATTCATTACCTATGGATTTAAAAAAGACACCAAAGCAGTAACGGGTCCCAAAAATAAGTGCGAAAATAATTAGGGAGACACCAACCACTATCCACCCATAAAATAGCCTGCCCTTGGTTTTGGAAAGTACATAGTTAACTATCTTGAAGGACATCTTCTTAGTATCCCGACCCACCTTTATGAAAACCGAAATAATGTTGGCACCATTGTCAACTATGTATTCCGTATAGACCATAAAGGCCAGTAAAGGGATAATTGTCTCATGCCCAGTGAGGATAGAATATTAATCGATGAAGCGAGAGATCGAATTTTTAGTTCCTGAAGCCATGTACTTGTTTATTTTATTCTTCGTACGAGTCCCCTGCCAAGGGCACCGCATTGGTCCTTGGCATCATCGGTGATGGGACGAGGGCTTGTCACTGTCTCACCCACCAGCTCGAAAAACCTCTCCGCAAGCTGCTCCAGAGGCCTCCTTCCCCTACCGCCGCCCCCGTGGGAGAAGAAAAGGGCGGCCTGTTTTCCCTTTACCGTCTCTCCCGCCTTGTCCCACTGGTAGATATCGTCAAAGAACGTCTTGATCGTTCCTGCCACGTAAGAGAAATAATCCGGTGAGCCGAGCCCAACCGCATCGGCAGCCAAAAACTCATCGAGCGTAACGCGGTGCTCGTTGGTGTTGATGAGCGTAACCTCTGCTCCCTCCCCGCGCGCCCCTTGGGCAAGGGCCTCTGCGAGGATCCCCGTATTTCCGAACTGCTGGCTGTGGTAGATAACCAGGATTTTTGCCATCAATTGTCTCCTTTCCCATGTCTTGTTAGTTGGTGCAAAAAAGAAAAACCGTGTTGGTGTCATGGAAGTGTCACTCATCGTTGGGGGTCGATTATCGTAAAATGAAAACCCTGCATGGACCAGCAAAGGCAACTACCACAGGCCACTACCGCTATCATTGACACATAATAGAAAACACCCTGTATACCTAGGTCCATAAAAAAGATTTCTTATGCATTCAGGTAATGCTGGGCAAAAACAGGACGATTGAGGGCACAAATAATAAAAGGGCCACGTGCACTGTGTCTGCTATGAGGAACGGGAAAATCCCCTTGAAGATGGTTTCCATGGGCACATCCTGGGCCACTCCTGCGATAATATATACGTTCATGCCTATAGGCGGGGTAATCAGTGCTATCTCGGACATTCTCACCAATATAACCCCGAACCATATGGGGTGAAAACCCAGGCCCATAACCAGCGGATAGAAAATGGGTATGGTAAGCAGGATCATCGCCAGTGTGTCAACAAAGCAGCCGAGGAATATGTACACGATCAGGACGAGTACAATAATGGCGAGCGGGGGCAGGGGCAGCCCTTCTATTACCCCGGCCAGCCATGACGGAATCGTGGTCACCGCCAGGAAGTAGTTGAAGATAAGGGCGCCGATCAGGATCAAATAAATCATGCCCGTCATTCGGGCCGTCTCAAAACAGGCCCGCCTGAATTTCCCCCAATCGAGCCGCCCTCTAAACATGGAGAAAACAATGGCCCCGAAAGCGCCCACTGCCCCCGCCTCGGTCGGGGTAAACCAGCCAATGAAAAGGCCCCCCAGGATAAGGATAACCAACGCTATAATCTCTCCGCAGTTCCCAAGTGCCGCCACCTTTTCCCTAAAAGTTGAGCGAGGCCCTCTCGGACCAAGCTCGGGCTTCAGCCTGCAAAGGATATAAATAGTACCGATATAAAAGAGGGCCTCAAGTATTCCGGGAATCACGCCAGCCATAAAAAGCTTGCCTATGGATTGTTCGGTCAATATCCCATACAGGATAAGGCCGGCGCTGGGGGGGATCAGCACGCCCATAGTACCCCCGGCGGCGACACAGCCTGTAGCCAACGCCGGGTCGTATTTATACTTCTTCATCTCCGGTAGGGCCACCAGGCCCATAGTAGCTGCGGTGGCCAGACTGGAGGCGCTGACAGCGGCAAACCCCGCACATGCTCCCGCGGTGGCCATAGCCAAGCCGCCGGGCCGGCGACCCAGCCACTTCGCCGCGAGGTTATACAGATCTCCGCTCAAACCGGAAACAAAGGTAATTTGAGCCATTAGAATGAAAAGGGGCAGGACGGCCGTATCATAACTGGCTACCGCATTAAAGGGGACAAATCCCATCTTGGCAATGGCTGCACCTTCCGACACCAAATAGGAAAACCCGGCAAAGCCCACTAAGGCCATGCCAAAACCAATTGGCAACCCGAGGGCAAAGAGGGCAAAGAGGACAACAAAGCCAAGAACGCCGACGATAATCGGGCTCATTTTCTCGCTGCTCCGGATATCGCTTTACACAAGTCGATCAGCAGAACAAAGCAGAACAGAATCAAGCCGAACACCCAGATAAACCTGAACGGGAAGGAAGGAACCTTGAGCAACTCGGTTCTTTCTCCTAAAAGCGCCCTTTCATACATAATTCCAGCGCTCGCCCAGACTATCAACGCACATACACCTATGGAAAGAGCATTAGTGAATATGGCAAGAACTGCCTGAACCCTCGGTGAAAATCGAGAGACAACAACCTTGACAACAACATGGCCTTGCCTTTGTGCCGTATAACCGAAGGCAAAGGCAACGGTTACCACTATCATGAGCTCAACGAGCTCGATCGTGCCAATAATAACCGTTCCAAAAAATCGAGCGATGATATTCGCCACCACGAGGAGCATTATCCCTATCAGGGTGCCGACTGATAGAACCGTGCCTTTGCCGCTTATCCAGTAAATACAATCGACAAAAGAGCTTACAGTCCTGCCCACCAGGAGCGGAATTCTTTCTTTCACCGTCCCCCCAATGCTACGGATTCTTACTGCTCTATGAGAGAGGCCCTATGCCCCCTAATTCCAGGTAAATCTCACTTGCTATATAGCTCTATGAGACGACGCGTCTCCTTAAAAATCTTTGTGCCTGGAAGCCCCTTGGCGTCAAGTTCGGCCGCGTCTTTCATGGCTACGGTCTCTAGAAGGCTATAAAACTTTTTCAGGTCCTCCGGTGGAAGTTCGATAAACTCAACGCCCTGCTCTTTTGCGTAGTCGATACCGGCCTGGTCGGCATCCCTCAGGCTTTTCTGGATCTCGTAGCCCCACCACTCGATATTATCTTCAAATACCTTCTTGATATCACCCGGCAGCCTATTCCAGCTATTCAGGTTCATTATCCTCTGCGCCGAAAGCCCGTTTGCAATGTTCAACGCGGTGCAATAGTCCACTACCTCGCCAAGCCTTAATGACTTAAGTGCCTCATAGGGACCGAACAGACCATCTATTGTCCCTTTTTCTAAGGCAACATAGACGTCAAACATGGACATGGATACTCCCTCGCCCCCGAGTTCTTTAAGCGGACCAATGAGATGCCGCAAGGCCTTTAAGGACAAGCCCTTGAAATCCTGCAACCTGCGAACGGGCTTCTTGGTCAACGCGTGATAAGGCGGCATTGCAGCGTTCGCCAGGACCTTTACCTCAGCGAGTTTCGCGTCCGTGGGAAATTTCGATCGGACTTCACGGTACACACGCCGCTGGATCTCCACGCTGGGGACTCCATAATAGAACAATTGCTCCTTTACGCTCAAATCGAAACCGGCAGGGCTGTAGCTAAGTGAACAAGAGCCACTATCGGCAACACCTCGGGAGATCTCAGCGAAGGCCTCCTTGACGGAGACTAACGCTCCTGCCCAATATGGCGTGATAAGAACCCGTCCATTGGTTTCCTTCTTTATCTTCTCCATCCAGTTTATATCAGCCACGCTGTTTGGATGAGCCTTGGGGAAAGGGCTGCCAAAGGTTAATTTGATGGTTTGTGCGGGATTTGATGCGGCATGGGCAGCCACGATCGGGGCAACCGATACCGCCGCTCCCACCAGAACACACATAATCAATCTTTTGGTCTTCATTCCTAACCCTCCTTATTTACTCAATTATTCTGTTTTTAACCCCCTCCATTTTGCTCCTTTTTACCAATCGTATACTGCTACCATGCGTTCATAGGCCTATCCTCCTCTTTTAAGATATTAGCACAAGAGCCCGACTCTTCACTTCAGGGTTATAGATGGAAGAAACGTATACCTTGAGCATGGGAGTGTCTTTTTTTCAATCATGCCCTATACGTAGTGCACCGGCAGACCCCGATAAATCGGGGCACCCACCGCCGTGTCGTATCATAGTCAAATCCGCGTTGCGCGTGTGCCCCGATTTACGGGGCACGCTGAGGCCCCCTGTTAGAGGGCATGATTGAAAAAAAGACACTCCCATGCTCTTTTAAACATGTAGTTTCTTAGGGAACCATGAGCCATTAGGTTTAAACTCACTCTATTGTTCCCTTCCCATTTCATCATGCTAGCTCATGCTCCGTTCGTCCGATGACCTCGTCTTGAACTGCCTTTCCCAGCTGCACAAAGTAGGCGCTATACCCCGCTACCCTCACGATCAGGTCAGGATAGTTCTCCGGGTGCTCTTGTGCCTCCAGCAGGGTCTCCCTGTTAACAATATTAAACTGGATGTGACTTCCATTCATAGCAAAGTAAGTCCTGATCAGGGCTGACAGTTTCCTCATATCTTCCGTCGTATTCAAGGCTGATGGGTGGAACTTCATGTTCATCAATGCAGAGGAGTATGGCACCTGGTCTATCTTGGAGGCGCTCTTGATCACTGCTATGGGCCCATGGGTATCCCTTCCCCTCATGGCCGACACCGCTCCATCGGCAAGGCACTCACCGGCATACCTCCCGTCAGGTGTGGCTCCGGTTAACGCTCCCCCCGGCCATTGGGCCGAGATGGAGATGGCTGATGGTTTGTGTTTCCCCCCGAGCACGGTATCAAGCGTGGCTATCGTATCAGCCGAGAATCGGTAGAGCTCTCTGGCTATGGAGTCCACATAATCATCATCGTTTCCATATTTCGGCGCGGTCAGGCACATCTTCCTCATCTCTGCATATCCGTTCCCCTGCCAGTTTGCCGCGAGAGCCGCCTTCAATTTCCTCATGGTGACCTTGTTCTCGTCAAAGACAAGCTTCTTTATGGCCGCCAGCGAGTCAGCCACGTTAATCATGCCCACCGCGTTTACCACTGCGACATTCTCAAGCGGGAAGGTGCGATCGAGCAAGTCCTTGCCCTCCTTAATCCCGTTCATCATCAGCGAGGACTCAAACGGCCTGGGGGCTATTTCACCGGTTACCTGCACCAAAATGTTGTTATTCTCCGCCTGAAGACCCAGGAAATAGGCAAGCTGTTCCTTAAACGCCTTCATCAGGTCATCAAACGTTTCAAAGCTTTCAAGTTCCCCTGTTTTCGGCCCGAGTTGCCTGCCGGTCCGTGGTTCCACGCCATTGTGCATGAAGATCTCAAAAACGAGCGCCATAACGAACATGGAAAAGGCGACGATCCGCGATTGCCCTGGGAGGGTGGCATCAATGCAACCGGCTACTACGTAATCCCGTGCCTTCTCAAGCGGCACACCCTGGGTGAGCATGTACTCGATGTAGGACTTATCCCCCACGAACGCCGGCATGCCAATTCCGGTTTTCACCACCTCGAGGGCCTTCAGCATAAGGCTTTCAGGGGTCCCCTCATGGACCCTCATCGTGATGGTGTGATGAGGGGTCTGGCATCTCCTCGCCGCCTCCAGAATAAGGAAGGAGAGCTCGTTGGTGGTGTCTTCGCCGTCAGGTGTTTGGCCTCCAATAACCCAATTGTGCCACTTTGCCATCCCCGCCCACTTTTCCCGCTGGCCCCTGGCGGAAGTCGTGTTCAAGGCCATATCCTTGATCCGCAGGCACTGCAATAACTCCAGGACTTCCTCTTCGGTGATCTTTCCTCCTTCGATGTCTTTCCTGTAAAAGGGGTACATGTATTGGTCAAACCTCCCGGCTCCCGCCAGAGATGGTTGCAGCATCAAGTAAAGAAACCAAAAGAACTGCATGGCCTCACGGAAATCCCTTGCCGGGTTGCCAGGCACCCGGAGGCATGTTGCCGCGATCCTCTCCAGCTCTTTCTTTCGTGAGGGGTCTGTCTCTTTGTCCGCCAGCTCCGCTGCCAGGACGGCGTATCTATGGGCAAAGCGAATAACGGCTTTGTGGGCAATAATCACCGCCTTTAAATAATAGGTCTTTTTCACCGCATCCGCGCTCATGATCCTGGTAGTTCGCAGCTCCTGCTCCGCCTCCTCCACTATACGGTTAAGACCGCCATTGAGCACCTCCGCATAGTCCACGGTGTACAGTAAAGGGCTTGGGCCTAAACCCATGCCGCCCTCGGCCCAACCGCCTCCCGGCCCCCTTTCCTTTGTCCACGGAGGAAGATTTATCCCTGATTGCATGAACGGCCACAATCTCTCCTCGTCCAATAATAGCTCCTGCCTTTCGCGGAAGGTCTTATCCTCCCAGTACTCATTCAGGGACCGTACCTCAGCCTCATCCTCCTCGGATATGGTATATCCTTCTTCCTTAAGCCCATCGATCTCCTCTTGATACCATGTTCCACCCCAGTAAGTGATTTCTGATCCCATGGGTTTACTTGCCCCATTGCCCACGATAAGCTCACCATCTTCAATGAATATGGTGATCTTATCCAGGATGTTGGCAAGGGCCTTTGCCCTTCTCAGGGTTTCCGGCTCACCCTCCGTCTCCTTATACGATTCCGTCCATAGTCGAGATTTTTCGATGCATAGCGGGTATTTCTCCGGACGAATACCCTCCTTTAGTTTCTCTATTCTTCGGTTCATGCAATCCCCCTACTATGTGTTTTGCACTAGGACTTTCTGATTGGGCAAGAGAGGCCGTGAGGTAACAATACTCAAATGGCTTAGCTTTATTACGGCGGCTTTTGGGCTCCCAGCGAAATTCACGAGATATTGTGAAGGCCGAGACGCTTAAAAAAAAGAGGCCTTTACTAATGGGCATAGCCGCAAAATTCAGCATAACCCGCAAAGGTGAATCATCATCGGATGAAACGACAAAAGGCCTCTCAAGTCAAGGGAAAATCCATATACTGGGGTATATCAGGGAGACCAGCCCCGGCATACATGGGGCCTTGATTACCTACATCGCAAAGAACGTCATACGATCCATTATGGTAATCCCCAGGCTTTCATTTATCAGACCATGTTCTTATGAAGGGTTCGATTGTCTCGGACATCAATTCTCTCTCCAGCTTCAGCTTCATTCATCCTATCGTTGCGTACTCGGTCCGCTTGATGATCTCATCTTGCACCGGTTTGCCCAGTGTTATGAAGTAGGCGCTGTAACCGGCCACCCTTACGATAAGATCACGGTGGATTTCCGGATGCTCCTGGGCATCCGCCAGGGTTTCCCTGTTCACCACATTAAACTGGACATGCTTTCCACCCTGGCTGAAGTACGTCCTGATGAGGATAGACAATTTCTTCATATCTTCCTCGCTTTTCAAGGCCGATGAATGAAACTTCATGTTCAGCAACGTGGCCTGGAAGGGCACCTGGTTTATTGCCATAGCACTTCTCATGAGTGCGGTAGGCCCGTGGGTATCCCTGCCTTGGGCAGCCGACATTGTCCCATCGGCCAGGGTTTCACCGGCATATCTGCCGTCAGGGGTCGCGCCGGTTAAGGCCCCGCCCGGTGCATGTGCCGTAATCGAGATGCCCGTGGGTTTCGTTGTCCCCCCCCACGCGGTGGGAAACGTCACCGCCGTATCCGCCCAAAACTGGTAGAGCTCTCTGGCTATGGAGTCCACATAGGGATCGCCATTTCCATACTTCGGCGCTGCCAGGCACATCTTCCTCATTTCCCCGTATCCCTTCCCCTGCCAGTTCGCATCCAGAGCCGCCTTCAATTCCCTCATGGTGACCTTGTTCTCGTCAAAGACGAGCTTCTTTATGGCCGCCATCGAGTCAGCCACGTTTATCATGCCCACTCCGTTCAGCGCCGAGCCGTTCTCAAAGGGCATCGTGCGATCCAGGGCATCTCTGCCCTCCTTTATCGCGTCAACCATCAGGGAAGAGTGAACCGTGTCGGGGAAGAGTTCGGTCTGCGCCCGCAAGAGAATGTTGTGCTCCTCTGCCGCCAGACCCATGAAATAGGCGAGCTGCTCCTTGAACGCCTTCATGAAGTCATCAAACGTTTCAAAACTCTCAACCTCTCCTGTTCTGGGCCCCAGGTGCATTCCGAGTCTCGGGTCAAGGCCGTTGTTCATGAAGATCTCGAAAACACGCGGCACAATGAACATGCCAAAGGCGTTAATGCGTGATTTACCGGGTATATTGACATCGAGGCACCCGGCCAACGCGTAATCCCGTGCATCTCGAAGGGGGACACCATGGCTCACCAGGTACTCTATATAGGACTTGTCGCCCACAAATGCCGGCATCCCGATTCCTGTCTTCACTACCTCGAGGGCCTTCAGCATAAGGGCTTCAGGGGTTCCCTCATGGACCCTCACCGTGATGGTGTGATGGGGGGTCTGACAATCCCTGGCGGCTTCCAGGATGAGGTAGGACAGCTCGTTGGTCGCGTCCTCGCCGTCGGGTGTGAGGCCACCGATAATCCAATTGTGCCACCTGGCCAGCCCCGCCCATTTAGCCCGCTGGAGCTTACCGCCTCCGACGAAGTTATACTGCATCACCTTGATCCGAAGGCATTCCAGTAATTCCAGCACCTCATCATCGGTGATTCTCCCTGCTTCCCTGTCTTTCCTGTAGAAGGGATACATGAACTGGTCAAACCTGCCCCCCGGCGTGGTGCCGCTCGCGATCATTATCCAGATAAACCAGAAGGATTGTATCGCCTCATAAAAGCTCCGTGCCGGGTTGCCAGGCACCCAGCGGCACGTTTCCGCGATCCTCTCCAGCTCCGCCTTTCGGGCTGCCTCCCTTTCTCCAGAGGCCATTGCTTCTGCCAGCTCACCGAATCTCTCGGCAATGCGCACAATAGCCGTGAGGGCTGTGATGACTGAGGTAAGAAAATCCGCCTTTTTGACCGCATCGGCGCTCATAAACCTCAGACCCCTTAACTCCTCCTCCGCGTCCTGTATCAGCCTGTTAAGGCCTTCATTGAGCACCTTCGCATAGTCCACCACAATGAGGCTCAGGCCCAGTCCTAAACCCCAGCCAACCCCGGCTGCCCCGGTCCCTCGTCCCTCGTCCTTCTTCTTCCACGGCGGGCAAAGGATTCCCGATTGGATGAATGGCCATAACCTCTCATCGTCATAGAACTGCCCCTGTCTCTCATCAAGGGTCCTGCCCTTGCCCCTCCAGTAGTCATCCATGGATCGCAACAGGGCCTCATCCTCCTGGGAAAGCATTAATCCCGCCTTTTTCAGGTCATCTATGTCTTCTTCAGGCCATGTCGGGCCCAGGGAGCCGGCCTCAAGCCCCATTGGTTTGCTTGCCACGTTGCCCACAATGAGTTCATCGTCTTCGATGAATATGGTTTTGTTATCCAGATAGTGGGCCGTTGCCTTGGCCCTTCTCACCACTGCCTGCTCACCCTCCGTCTGCCTATACGACTCCATAACCAGACGAGCCTTCTCCGCGCAGATAGGATATTGCTCTAACTGAAGGCGTTCCTTTAATCCCTTTACCCTTTTATTCACAGCGACTCCCCAAATAAAAGCCCTTGGAAATACTCACACAGCTGATGGCTTCAACCTCCCAGATTCACCCTCAAGCCAAATGACTCAAAGATCTCCTTTATCTCCTCCACATGCTCATCACCGGGAGGATGAATGGGAGCGGACTTCTCGGGCTCTTCCAGCCTTTCATATTTTGCCTCGCCAAGTCGGTGGTAGGGCAAAAGACGGACCCCAATGCCCGTTCCAAGTTCATTCGCAATGAATACGGCAGTCCTTTTAAGGTTCTCAAGGGAATCATTATACCCCGGCACTATGGGCACCCGTGCGAGCATGTCCAGGCCAAGGTCACCATGAATCCTTTTCGCGTTCTCCAGGATAAGCTCGTTTGAAACACCGGTGTATCGCTTATGTGAAGCGGGATCCATATGTTTAAGATCGTAGAGCACCAGATCGACATACTCCAAGATACGTCTCAAGGTTTCCCATGGTGCGTATCCGCAGGTATCGATCGCGGTATGGAGGCCGGCATCCCTGCATAGCGTAAGAATGCTGATCGTAAAATCGGGTTGGTCTATAGGATCCCCGCCTGAGAGGGTGACCCCTCCGCCCGAATTTCGGTAGAAGAGGGCATCACCATTCACCTCTTTGAATACCTCACCGGCGGTAACATAACGACCCATGAGGCTTCTGGCTTCATTTGGACAAATTTCAGCACATTTTCCGATACCCTTGCAAAGGCTCCGATCCGTCTGGGATTTGCCTTCTATGAGCTGGATGGCGCCTTCAGGGCACGAATCTACGCACTTTCCGCATCCCGTGCACTTCTCGGCGTTAAAGAATATTTGAGGTTGGGATGCTTGCGATTCGGGATTCTGACACCAGAAACACCTGAGGGGGCAGCCCTTGAGAAATACCGTTGTTCGAATGCCGGGGCCGTCGTGAATGGAATAATGTTGGATATTAAAGATCACTCCTTTTGTGTCTTCTACGCTTGCCATACCACCACCGCATGCTTGACCAGCCCACGTGTACAAAACGGGCGCTCTACCCCGCCACCCTCACGAACAAATATTTGTGTACCTGTAAGAGTGAGCGTGGCAATTTCCCTGTTCTTTTTGAGGACATGATACCACTATCAATTCTTTAATCGGAACCCAATTCCTTCGCATCCCAAAAGGATGGGGTGTGGGTTTGCGAATTCTCCTGAGAAACTACCGCTCACCATCCTACCTCTTTGATGAGATCGCCGAACATGGACAGGCATACGTCAATCTCCTCCTCCGATACCGTGAGGGCCGGACAGAAGCGAATGGTGTTCTCGCCGCACCCAAGGAGCAGCAATCCCCTGTGAAAGGCCTCGTGGATGAGCTTGTTTCGCAACTCCCCGGCACGTTCCTTGGTCTCGCGGTCCTTGACCAATTCAACTCCCACCATAAGGCCTAATCCTCGAACATCACCCATGCACTCATGGGATTTCTGGAGCTCCCGGAGCCCCTTGATCAGGCGCTCCCCCTGGAGCTTCGCGTTTGTCATGAGCCCCTCTTCGAGCAATTGAATCGTGGTCAGCGCCGCCTGGCAGGAGACCGGATTTCCGCCGAACGTTGAGGCATGGGAGCCGGCCTCCCAGGTCATAATATCCTCCCGTGCGATCATTGCCCCGAGCGGCATGCCCGAGGCAATCCCCTTGGCCAGGGCGATAATGTCCGGGGCTACTCCGTAGTGTTCTATCGCGAACATCTTGCCGGTGCGCCCCATGCCCGACTGGACCTCATCGACCACGTAGAGGATGTGGTATTTCTTGGCGATCTCGTGGAGCTCCCTGTGAAACTCCGGCGGAGGAACGATGTAGCCTCCCTCTCCCTGGACCGGCTCCACGAATATGGCGGCCACCTCCTCCGGGGGCATGGTGGTCCGGAAAAGCGTGTCCTCGACCCAATGCACGCACTCCAGGCCGCATTCGGGATAGCTGAGATTATAGGGACATCGGTAGCAGTAAGCGTAGGGAATATGAGTAATCCCCGGCACAAAGGGGTAGTAATGTTTCTTCTGAATGGTCTTGCTCGCCGTCAGAGACAGGGCCCCCATGGTGCGGCCATGGAAGGCCCCGAAGAAGGCGATGTTCAGCTCCCCCCGGGTGTGCCACCGTGCGAGCTTAAAGGCGGCTTCCACCGCTTCCGCCCCTGAATTCCCGAAGTAGACCTTCTTGATGCCTTCACCCGGGGTCACGGATGCCAGCTTTTCCGCCAGGGCAATCTGGGGCACGTAGTAAAAGTCCGTGCCCGACATATGTAAAAGCCGCTCCGCCTGCTCCTTTATGGCCTGCACCACCCTGGGATGGCAATGCCCCGTGGCGCACACGGCAATGCCCGCGGTGAAATCCAGGAATAGATTGTCATCCACATCCCTTACCCAGAGGCCCTGCCCTTCTCTGACCACAAGGGGATAGATCCTCGTATAGGAAGGGGAAACGTACTTCGTGTCCGTGTTGACCAACTTGGATGCCAGCGGGCCAGGAAGATCGGTTTTTATTTCTGGGTACCTCATCTCTATCCCTCCTTTGAGATGTCAAACAGGGAATCAGGTCCTCTATCTCGCCCTTTTTACCTCGACCTTCGTGCCCGCGGGTACCCTCTTGAATACCCCAGGGTCACCTACAATCTTGCCCACGATGTTGACCGCACTGGCGGGACGTATCTCATCTTTCCTGCTCGCGGGCGTTGGGCCGAAGAAGATGCACAGCGCCGTTCCCGGCGGCCAATATCCCACATCCCCCATATCCACGATCTCTCTCGCGGTCTCATCCAGGGAAAGGGAGGTGAATATGGCGAAATAGACCTCGTCCCCCCATGTATTACACGTGGATTCAATGGGAAGGGAATCCCAAATCGCCGTGGCCGCATCGCTCTCGCCCAAGATAGCCTCGCCTTTGACGTCTCCGGCCTCGATTATAATCCTGCGTTCCATAAAGTCGATCTCCTCTTACATCAGATTATAACGGTATCCATAATACACCCAGCTATATCAAAGTAGGTTCTAAGTTCATCAAACAGGAGGATTGCTGCGAAGGGCAAAAAATAAAGGATACGTATCTGCATAGCGAGAACTCCTCACCTAAAATCCATGAAATAATGTTCCGCTTTGCTCTTGCCGTGGTGTGCAAAGAGGAAATTTGTGGTGAATCATCGAGTATCTCGGCCCTCTATTTCCCATGGTGAGCCCTATTTCTCTATTTTCCCTAGCATCTCTATGAGCTTTTGCCTTTGGTTGTGCTCCGGATTCTCGAGGACCGCTTCAAGGAGCTTGTTGAGGATTTGTCCGACCCTTGGGCCGGAAGGTAAGCCCGTTATCGCCATTACCTCATGACCGTTGAGCGCTAAATCGGAGATGGTGAGCGCGGGCGATCTTCTCATCTGGGCGTGAACCCTTTCCCTGAATTCCTCAATCCTATTCCCATCATTTCTCTCCCACCCATGTGCCGCATCATCGGCCTTTCTCAGGCGTATGAGGTCATCGACGCGTTCCGCCCCCACCCTCTTAATAAATCGCCGTATCGCCCTTTCGCTCAGCTCCTTTTTGTAGTCAAACATGTGATGTGCGACCATGATCGACACGCGGGAGGTCAACTCATTGCTAAACCTCAACCTCATCATGATCTGCCTGGTAAGCTCGGCGCTTGCATCGGCGTGAGAAAAAAAGCGCCACCTTCCCTCGATCCGCTTCCTCACCCGAGGCTTGGCGATATCGTGAAACAGGGCGGAAAGCCTCAACACAAGGTCCCGCTCAATCGCGTCAACGGTCTCCATGATGTGCCGGTATATCGTATACCTATGGAAATTGTTTTGACGCCTTCTGTACCCCTCAACGAGCTCCGGCAGGATCACCTGGAGAAGGCCCGTTCTCCTCATCAGATTGAATCCAACCGACGGCCGTTCGACCATGAGCACCCCTACGAGCTCATCCCGTATCCTCTCTACCGCCACCCCGCGAATGGCGTGGGAGAAGCTCGTGATGGCCATGAGCGTTTCGGGATCAATGGAGTATCGGAGCTCCAGGGAGAACCGTATCGCCCTCATCATCCTCAACGGGTCTTCTTGAAACCTCTCTTTCGGGTTGAGCACTGCCCGAACCACCTTCCGCCTGATATCTTGCCTCCCGCCAAAGGGATCAATGATTATTCCCTCCATGAAGTCATATGCCATGGCATTGATGGTGAAATCCCGGTGCGCGAGATCCTCCTCAATGCTTGAGCTGATTCCACCTTCTGGACCACGAAAGGTGGTCACCTCAAAGTGTCTGCCCCCGATCACCAACGTTATTGTTCCATGTTTAAGGTGAAAGCTCTTGGTGGCGGGGAAAAGATCGCGGATTATCTCCGGCGTCGCATTGGTGGCCACATCCCAATCCTTGGCCTGAAAACCGAGCATGGAATCCCGTATGGCCCCTCCCACGAGAAAGGCCTGGTAGCCATCTCCCGTAAGCCTCCGTGAAATCTCCAGCACGGCAGGAGGAAGCCTATGCCCTTCTAAAATGAAAGAGGCGTGAGTTTTCATTCCCCAGTCCTGAGCATACCTTGAATATAACCACTAACGGGGCATCCTAAAGCACGGTGAAGCCAGCTACGATCAGCTACACGCTCCCATTATTGCTTTCTCGCCCTCAAATAGATCGCCTTTGTCCTATCCCCCAGAAGCTCTAGCTCATCCACACGAAAACCCACCTCTTCCACAAAGGAGACAAGCTCATCAGGGGATAATTTGTCTCGGCCATGGCGCGGTGGCATACCCCACCTCTTGAGATATCGAACGGCCAATTTCATCCTTTCAAACCAGTTCATGCCGTAGCCCGTGAAATCTACCACGAGCAATAATCCTCCATTTCTTACTATTTGATGGCTTTCCTGCAAGACCTTGATTGGATTCTCAACCACATATATCAAATTGGCGATAAAAACCGTATCAAACCTTCCCGAAGGGAAATAGGTATCCTCACAGTTGGCCTTCTGGATAGTTATTTTCTGAAACCCCTGCAAGTGAACCCTTGCCATTTTCAACATCTCATCCGAAAGATCGGTGGCAATCACATGTCTCGCGTTCTTCGCTATTGCCCCGGTGAAATTTCCCACTCCACAACCGAATTCCACTACATCCCCCAGTTCACCCTCTTCATATAATTTCTCAGTAATTGCGTGCAGAACTGTCTTTCCGATAATATACTCTTGATCGCTATTATACGTACGAGCACATTTGCTCCAATATTGTTCATCTTGCGCTTTCATAGCTCGATTCTCAACAAGATGCTTAAAGGTATTCCTCTACCCCGAAAGATAGCTTGATAATACTTGAATTCAGTTGCGTTCTTTACCTAATTTCGCCCCTATTCAAACACGCGTATATACACAATGACGCATATGATTCAAAGAAGTTTCGGGTAAAGAGGGATTTTTCCAAAGGCAGGCTAAGTAAAAGGCTTCTGTCTCTATCTTTGGGTGCCGGCTGTGAAACCCGGGCCTGATCCACAGCCGGCATTTTTTCTACTGTGCATATGGCCTTGGTTTTGAAGTCTGGGCAGCAAGTGGCCAGATTACCTTGAGCTTTCCATCCTGCCACTGTAACGTAACCATCGAGTAGCTCGGCACGCCTCTTTCATCGAAGTTGAGGTTTTGCGCAATCACCGTATCAAAGGAATGGCTGACGATGAAGTCCCGGAGAACAGTGTTATCTATACTTCCCGTTGCTCTCACGGCCTCCGCGATTATCTGGGCAGCGGCATAGGCACCAGCTCCATGATAGTCTGGGAGACGGCCGAAGCGGTCCTTGTATCTCATAGTCCATTCACTGGAAAACGTGACTGAGTCATGCCACCAGGCAGTACCCATTATATTGTTGGCTAGAGCTCCTAAATTTTCTCCATACTTATAATCCGAGACGCCTGCAGTGAGCAGCACGTACTTTGGTTTGAAATTTAGCTCAGCTATTGTCCGCGCAATGAGGACTGCATCGGGAAAGTACGTCCCTGCCATGAGCAGATCGGCATCTAGGTCCTTTGCTTTGGTAATCACAGAGGTTAGATCTGTAGCATCGGGTGGATATTTTTCATCAAGGACTACCGGAATTCCGTTTTTAATGGCCAGATCCTTTTCCCCTTTGGCATTTGCAATGCTCGCGGATTTATCTCCATAGATTACCGCTGCCTTTTTCGGCCACTGGTCTTTCGGAATAGTGTTAAGATACTCGAAAAAGCCAATGGCGTGTTGCTCAGAAAAGCCAGGTAAAGTAAGGAACATGTACTTAAATCCGGCCTCAAAGATCTTGCTCGCAGTGCCCCCGCCTTGGAGTAACACCATTTTGTACTTCTCCGCAATCCTGCCCACAGGATATATGATGGTGCTGCTGTAAGGCCCCAGCAGGAGATCGACCTTATCGGTATTAATGAGCCGCTCATAAAGACCAACAGCCTTATCTGCCGAGCTCTCATCATCGTAAATGATGAGCTTGACCGGCCTGTCTAAAAGCCCGCCTTTCGTATTGACATCATCCTCCCACATTAAGTAGGCTTCCTCATAGTAGGATCCTGAGTCAGCATACCGGCCTGACTGGGAGATGGTGAATCCAATCTTTATAGGCTCAGCAGCCCGTGCTGGTGTTCCATTTATGGTGAGGGCAAAGAACCCCAACAACAGAGCCAAGGACGATAGTTTCAAATACCTCATTTTCATTTTTGTCCCCCCTTTTTGATGAATGTTTGATTGCCATAGCCTGTTCATGTTACAAATCACTCGTTTTGCTACCACCTCCCCCCAAATAGAGCTGGCGGACTCTAGTATCCTCCAGTAATTCAACCCCGCTTCCCTGAAACCGGATCCTTCCCATGTCCAGCACATAGCCAAAGTCCGCCGCTTCCAATCCTTGAACCGCATTCTGCTCGACCATTAAGACCCCTATCTTCTTTTCTTGGTTTAAGGTTTGTATTTTTTTAAAGATCATCTTGCGTATCATGGGAGCGAGGCCGAGGGACGGTTCATCGATGAGCATGTACTTTGGGTCCAGGACAAGTACACGACCGATCTCTACCATCTGTTGCTCGCCCCCACTAAGGGTATACGCCTTCCGACTTCGATAGCCCTCCAAGATTGGAAATATTTCGTAGATGAGCTTTATACGGGCCTCTACCATGCTTTTATCTTTGAGTATGAATCCCCCCATTCGTAAATTTTCCCATACAGTCATATCCGGGAATACTGTTCTGCCTTGAGGAACATAAGAGACCCCCTTGCGCATAGTTCTATTCGCCTTAGAGTTGGTTATGTCTTCCCCATTAAGGGTGATGGAGCCGCATTCAATAGTAACCAAACCCATAATGGCCTTCAACACTGTTGACTTTCCTGCGCCGTTTGGGCCAATAAGACAAATTATATCCCTCTGGGTGATGTTCAGGGAGATACGTTGGAGAATCTTAACGCCCTTTTGGTATGATGCTTCCACTTCATCGAGCCTAAGCATCTCAGTCGCCAAGATAAGCCTCCAAGACCTTATCATTTTGCTGAATCGCACTCGGCTTTCCTTCGGCCAGCTTCTGTCCGTGATGCAGCACCACAATGTGATGACAGAGGCTCATAATAACATCCATGTTGTGTTCAATAATAAAAAACTCCTTTCCTTGCCTATTTTCTTCCACGATCCATTCATTAATGCTTACCTGTAATGAGGGATTTATTCCTGAAGAGGGTTCGTCCAGCAAGATGATCTCAGCATCTACCATGAACGAAAGCGCCAACTCCAATAGTTTGCTTTGCCCATAGGAAAGAGAGGCTGCCGGATCATCCCTATAGGTAGCGAGCCCAATAGATTCCAAGAGCCGAAGTGCCCTAGCCGGGCGTCCATCCCTTTTTGGGCTCCTCACGAGATGGGAGAGGCTATTATTCCTCGCGGGAACCAACATATTCTCTAATACGGTAAGTTTCGGAAAGATCCGGGTGATCTGAAAGGTGCGTATAATCCCCAGCTTCACCACCTGATGAGGCCTAAGCCCATCAATGCGATGCTCTTTATACCAGATCTCACCCCCATCAACAGGTAAAAACCCTGTCATAAGGTTGAACAATGTCGTTTTTCCAGATCCATTAGGGCCAATAAGGCCGGTAATGGAGCCCTGAGATGTCTGAAAGCTCACACGGTCAATAGCTCGTATTCCTCCGAAATCCTTTATTACATCCTTTACCACCAAACTCATGAATCCATCCTGATATATTGTACCCGCCTTAGAAGCTTTGTGGCTAAACCTTAGCCCTCTCTGAGCATAAACCCCCTTTGCTTTCCTCCATAGATTCTCTCTTTGAGAGATAGAAGGCCACCGGGAAGGAAAATGGCAAAGGTTACCAAAATAAACCCGAACACGACGAGCCGAACTTGATGGCCGATAGTAAAACTAAGAATCTCAGAGGCCACTACAATAATAGTCGCTCCAATAATAGGCCCGGAAACGGTCCCTAATCCCCCTAATATGGCCATTAGAAGAATATTAGCGCTGTACAGGATACTAAAACATGAATCGGGATTCACATATTCCAGATACGATGCAAAGACGCCTCCTACCATGCCGGGGAAGAACGCGCTCACCATGAAAGCAAACACCTTGTGTTTAGTGGTGTTAATCCCCAATCCCTCCGCCTTTTCCTCATCTTCCCTAATAGCCATTAACCCTATGCCTAATCTAGTTTTTGTAATGAAATAGACGGTAAGGATGGTGAGAGTGGCTATGGCGAGTGTGCCGTAGTAGTAAGGAATCTTCTCAAACTCGAGAGTCCACGAACTTACGGGAAGGAGCAATCCCTCTGCTCCACCGAAGATATCAAAATTCAGAAAAACATACCTTCCTATTGTCGCGAGGGCAAGGGTAGCGATGGCGAAGTACGGACCTCTCAATCGGAGCGATATATAGCCGAAAATAAGGGCTATCAAGGCCCCTACAATACCACCAAAAAAATAGGTCGCAAATGCGGGCATATCCCAAACAGTGATAAGCATAGCGGTGCTGTAGCCTCCAACTCCAAAGAAGAGAACATGGCCGAAGGATATATAACCCGCATAGCCACCCGGCAAATTCCATGACTCCACCAGTGTAATATAGACAAAGATTACGATCATTACATGAAGCAGATATCGATTACGGACGAAGACGGGAACCAGCAGGAGGCTTAAGAGCGATAAAATCACAAGAAAATTCCGGTACTTCAATACATATATCACCTTGAAGGTCATATACGGGCTCCTTTAGTGCCTAAAAGCCCCTGTGGCCTTTGAACGAGTGTGATGATGAGAATTGCAAATGCAACCATAGGCCCCCACTGGGATCCGAAATAATACGATGATATAGATTCAGCCGTTCCAATTATTAAAGCCGCCAGTATAGCACCGTTTACTTGTCCCAAACCTCCCAAGACAATGACGCTAAAGACTACCCCTAACCATTGCCAGTGCAAGGCGGGATAAAAAGAATAGATGATTCCCATTAGGGAGCCACCTACTGCCGCCATTGCCGTTGATATACCGAAGACAATAATGAAGACTCGATCCACATCCACTCCGAGAACCTGTGCTGTCTCCCGATCCTGGCTCACAGCCCGTATAGCCCGTCCTGTCTCTGTCTTCTTTAAAAACAGCAATAGCGCGGATATCACTACGGTGGCCACCGCGAAGGCCATAGCCCTGGAAATCGATATAGTGAATCCGAAAACCGTGATGCTTTTCCCCTGATAGACTGAATAGATAGCAGTGTAGTTCGTTGTCCAAATGATTCCCGCGGTATTCTCAAGGATTAAAATTACGCCAAAAAATGCCAAGAGAACAGCCATTGGTGGTCCACTTTTTAAGGGAGCTACAATGAATCTATAGAGCGCAACTCCTAAAAGCGAGAGAAGGGGCGCCGTAATCAGTATCGATACAAAGGGATCCAAGGATAGTTTTGTGGCAATTGTATAGCTGAAGTAACAACCAAGGATAATCAACATAGTGTGGGAGATTTGAAGAACCCTAACGACCCCGAAGATAAGGGAGAGGCCCGAGGCCATCAATGCATAGACTCCTCCCAATAGAATGCCGTTAATTACGATCTGGAGTAAGGTATGAGAAACCCCCATTTTTCCCCTAAGGACAAGCCCGTTTGACAGCAATCCCTTTGTCAACCAAGGCTCCTAAAAGATCTACCATACTCATGTGAACGCTCATCGGCAGAGAATCGACGCCGCCACTCACATACCCGCTCCCTCCATCTATAAGTCCCGCGTCTACACAGGCATGGAGCACTTGCTGCTCAATCTTCGGGGAGTGAAAGATCTCACGATTTCCCTCAAGCAGCGCTAACATCGCCGAGATGCCATAGGCTCCCCAATTCGAGACAGCTGCGGGAACCAGCAAGTCTGTTTTTGTGGTTGGCACGATGCTTCCCCCACAAGGACATCTACATTTCTTGCCGTAAGGGAGCCATCGCCGAAGCTCATCAGCGATGACTCCCATGCCTATCTCGTTCCCTCCATCGCCAATACCGATAGTGAGGATTCCTCTTTCCTTGGCCTTTCTTATGAGGATATCTATCTTCGCCATCGGCCACGTAGTATCATCTCCCCGGCTCGTATGGATAATGCCCCTCTCATTCATTCCCCCCTTCTCAATGGAGATCGCTGCCCGAACGGGGTATGCGGTAAGTAATTTGTTTGATACTTCTTCTGCCTCTATGGGCTCCGTGGGAAAACCCAAAACCGAAGCAGCGTGCAAGGGAGCCTGAGATTCAGTAGCAGTCATGAGCTCTTCTTCGGAAGAAACCACTTTAAAACCAGCAGACGCGCATACCTTCTCCATCGGTGCAATAAGCCTCTCCTCTATAAGGAACATGACAATAGCATTCCTTGCCCTATGTAAAGCCATTCCCAATAATGCAGCTCCTGGTGGTCCATCTGTCTCAGCAATGTCAGGGCTCACATGTGGCCTGTCTGGCCAACCAGTAGCAATAAGAACAACCCCCCCCTCCTGGAATGACTCATGGAGGCATTTTGCAGTCAGGAACGTGAGGGGATTATCGTAAAGCGCACGAGTATGGCGGTAAAGCCTACCTGACACTGTCCTGAAGGGAAGGTCCACGGTTATCAGCCGATCAATGTTCTCAGATACTTCCCTGAGGATATCTCCTTCACCCATTTCACCAATATCGAACATCCAACGATCCTCAAATTACAAATAATCCTTTACCTCCTTTACTGTACGGTCAAAATGGTCACGGATAAGGGTTTTTGCGCTTTCTAAGTCCTTCGTTTCAATGGCCTTTACTATCTTTTCATGTTCATAGAAGTACGCCTTTATATGGTGGTAGTCTGAAAAGTACCTTTGGACGGCTGCTATCCAAAGTGGCTGGTCCGCAATACTAAGGAGATATTCTAAAATCTTGACAAAAAGTGAATTGTGGGTTGCCTCAGCTATAGCCAGGTGGAATTTCTTGTTGCTCTCAAAATAACCATCGAGATCATGTGCTTCGATGGCCTGTCTCATCTCTGCCACTATTCCATGCATGATCTCAAGATCTGCTTGTTGAACTTCGGAGATTACTAACTCCACTATAGCCGACTCAATGGCCTTCCTTGCTCTAAGAGCCTCAAATGGGCTCTCATTC
The DNA here is from genome assembly GCA_964549945.1 of uncultured Desulfobacteraceae bacterium. Lineage (GTDB taxonomy): Bacteria > Desulfobacterota > DSM-4660 > Desulfatiglandales > B25-G16 > B25-G16. The sequence continues at coordinate 21,298 of CAZJXD010000007.1, forward strand.
TCCTCTAGGACGGCAATGGCCTTGGAACGGAGAAGCTGATTCTTTACCTTTCCCTTCACATACGTTCCATCACCGGCGAGACTCTCAACCGCTCCCACAATCTGTAATGCGCTCAAGGCCTCCCTCACCGGCGGCCGACTCGTTCCCATCTCCTCGGCAATCTTCCGTTCGGCCGGCAGGCGATCCCCTTCCTTGAATACACCCCGCGATATGGCTTCAAGAATCTCCTCTGCAACTAGACTGCTTTTCTTTCTTCCGCCAAAATCTCTGATCTTTTGAAAAAACATCTTGACACACCCCTTGTAATGGAGAATATTGGTAATATTGGTATGACTGGTAATATAAATTTATCTTTGCCCTGTTTTAAAGTCAAGAAAAAAGATGCGATAAGGAGTTATGTAGAATGGAAAAAATGACATTCATCTCCCCTACCGGACACCTAGGGTTTACCCCCATAGAAAAGGGCAGCTTCTATGATGGGATGAAAAAACGGCCCGATTACGTCATCGCTGATTCAGGAAGCTGTGATATTGGCCCCCATCCACTGGGCTCAAATGAGCATGCGAGCCCTGAGGAATGGCAGAGACATGATCTTGAGGTGATGTTGCTTGAGTCCAGAAGGTCAGGGAGCACCATGATTGTGGGTTCTGCTTCCGATACGGGTGCTGATAAGGGTGTTGATCAGTATGTGGGGATTATAAAAAAGTTGGCCGAAATCCATGGGCTTCCCCGATTTACATTGGGGTATATCTATTCGGAGGTTTCGAAGAATACCTTAAGGAAAAAAATCGAATCGGGTATTGAGGTAAAAGGTTTGGGGGATCGTCCTAAGCTCACCCTTGAACAACTCGATCGGACAAATCACATCGTCGCCCTTATGGGAGTTGAGCCGATCATCAAGGCCTTAGACCTCGACGCCGATGTGATCATTGCAGGCCGATCAAGTGACTCCTGTATCTTTGCTGCCCCTGCCATACGAGCTGGTTTCCCTAAGGCAACCGCCTACTACATGGGCAAGGTGTTGGAATGCGCTTCTTTTGCAGCGGAACCCTTTATGGGAAAAGAATCCATCATAGGCACCATAACCCGGGATGAGGTGTACGTGACCCCCATGCACCCTGATCAGCGGTGTACCGTAGCCTCAATTGCGAGTCACGCCATGTATGAGAGAAGGGATCCCTTTTATGAGCAGGTGGCAGGGGGCTACCTTGACATGACCAATTGCCAGTACGAACAAGCAGATGAAAAAACGACTAGAATTACCGGCTTTTCGTTTCACGATGATCCAGTATATAAGGTGAAACTCGAGGGAGCGGGAAAGGTTGGGGAACGAGCCCTTTCCATTGCCGGGATTAGAGATCCATACACTATAAAACATATGGATATGGTGATAGCCTGGGCAAGGGGCAAGGTGAGAGAACGGTGGGGTGAGGCGGGAGATACATACCAGCTTTACTATCACATCTATGGAAGGGATGGGGTTATGGGCCCCTGGGAACCGGAGAAAGAAGATCTTCCTCGGGAAATCTGTGTCGTTGTTGAAGCCATAGCTAGCAAATTCAAAGATGCGGAGTCGATCTGTGCCCTCGGCACGAGAAACCTGTTCTACGCCCGGCTCCCCGAGGTACGAGGTACTGCTGGAACAGCAGCCCTCATGATGGATGAGGTGCTCAGGGGAAAAGATGGCTATGAATGGACCATCAATCATGTTTTGCCCTTAGATGATCCTTTGGAGATATTCACTATTAAGACCGAGGAGGTTGGTGTTTAGGGAGGAAAGAAATGGGAAAAAAATTGGTTGATTTGGCGAAGACAATCCGAAGTAAGAATGCTGGGGTAGATCATATCACCTTTGACATAATCTTCAGGGATAAGGAAAACTACGACCTTGTGAAATCGAGCAAGGCTATCACAAGGGAAAACATTGCGAGACTTTATGGCATTCCAATCGAACAGATCTCTGACTTTGTGGAATATGATCCAGGGTTCGCAATAAAATTTACCCTTAAAAGGAATCGTCCGAGCGGAACCCCTGGTGAGAGCGACCTTCTTGGATCACAGCAATACCCGCCCTTATTTGAGATAGAAATCCCTTGCTAGCGTCACTGCCATAGCGCCGCTGAAATCATATCTCAATTCAATTTAATCCGCATGCGGAGGCACTTCTAGCCATTAAGAAAGTGCCAAGAAGCCAGGAAACCCCTCCTCGCTCAGGGATTGACTAATCCGTTGCATCCCAATACACTTGATTAATGAATCCCCGAATCTACATTGGCACCTCGGGTTGGATTTACAACCACTGGGCTGAGGTATTCTACCCAAAGGATTGTCCCAAGGGGAGGTGGCTGGAGTTTTATGCAGGGCATTTCAGTACCGTTGAGTTGAACGCCAGCTTTTACCGGCTCCCCAAGCCCAAGACCTTTGAGAACTGGAGGCAAAGGACGCCCGATGATTTCCTGTGGGCGGTAAAGGCCAGCAGGTACATCACCCACGTAAAGAGGCTCAGGGAGGTGGAAGAGCCACTTGAGAGGCTCTACGGCTCCGTTGAGATACTGGAGGAGAAACTGGGTCCAATCCTCTTTCAGCTGCCGCCCAGCCTAGCCTTTCACGAGGAGGTATTCAGCCGGTTTTGTCAGCACCTCAAGATAGGTCGCCTTCACGCCCTCGAGGTGAGGCATCCGAGCTGGGAACACCAAAAGGCGATCGAGATACTCAGGGATCACAACATGGCCCTCTGTGTTTCCGATACCGCGGGCCGCTACCCTTATATCGAAGAGAATACGGCCTCGTTCTTCTATATCAGGCTGCATGGCTCCCAACAACTCTACGCCTCTGAATACTCCGAGGGGGAACTGGAGGGCTATGCCCGAAAAATCAGGGATTGGGCCAAGGACACCTATCTCTACTTCGACAACGATTACCATGGTTACGCCGTGAAGAACGCGAGGAGAATGAAGGAAATTTTAGGGTTCTCATAAGGCACCTCACCATGGGCGTATGTAGAAATTGCGGCGCTTCTTCACCCCTCATCTCAGGGGCCATTGGCGTCTGCCTGCCATGTCTTCGGGCGGGCTTTGAGGGCCTTGGTGATCACCTTCGCGAAGTTCACCGGAAATCACGCGAACGCTTTGATCTGCCCGGTATGCCGCCGCGAGATCCAAAGGGGATCGCCTGCACCCTCTGCGCAAATTCCTGCCGAATCGCGGAAGGCCGCGTCGGATATTGCGGCATCAGGTCAAACAAAGGCGGCAAGATTAGGGGCGGCACGGCAAAGGCTAATGTGGAGTGGTACCACGATCCTCTGCCCACCAATTGCGTGGCGGATTGGGTTTGCCCGGGGGGCACAGGTGCAGGCTACCCACGGTTTGCCTATGCACGAGGGCCGGAATACGGCTTTAAAAACCTCGCCGTCTTCTACAACGGTTGCTCCTTCGACTGTCTCTATTGCCAGAACTGGCACTTCAGGGAGAGGGCCCGTAGGGGCGGAAGGGTGCCGGCAGACGAGCTTGCTGGGCGCGTGGACGAGGAGACCTCGTGCATCTGTTACTTTGGGGGTGACCCCACCCCTCACCTGGTGCATTCCATCAACACAGCCAAAAAGGCCATGCAGGAGAAGGGCGACAGGATCGTCAGGATTTGCTGGGAGACGAACGGCTCCATGAACCCGGCGTTGCTCTCAAGGGCAATCGATATCGCCCTGGAGTCCGGCGGATGTATCAAATTCGACCTCAAGGCATGGACGGAGAACCTCCACATCGCCTTGTGCGGGGCGGTCAATGGGAGGACCCTGGATAACTTCGGGATTGTGGCTCAACATATCGAAAAAAGGCCGGAGGTACCACTGCTCGTGGCGAGCACCCTTCTCGTGCCCGGATATATCGATGCTGAGGAGGTTTTCCGAATCGCCTCGTTTATCTCGGGCTATAGTCCCGATATCCCCTATTCCCTGTTGGGATTCTACCCCCACTTCATGATGTCCGACCTTCCGACTACCACGAGGGCTCAGGCAGGGGAATGCCTTGAGGCGGCCAGGGAAGCGGGGTTAACCCGGGCCAGGATTGGCAACGTGCATCTGCTCGCGTAGGGTGCCAGGGTATTGTCGGTTGGCCGTCGGGATGACGAGCGCTCGATGCGATGAGCAAATGGCAGTACAGACACCTTATGAGAGCGATCAGAGGCGCCTGCCCTTGATCACATTGAATAAAAGCCAGAAGGTGCCCACCGTGACCGCGGAGTCGGCCATGTTAAAGGCGGGCCAATGGTAGTCGGCTAAGTGGAAATCTAAAAAATCGATCACATGCCCCATTCGAACCCTGTCTATCAGGTTTCCCAAGGCCCCTCCGAGGATAAGAGAAAGTCCAATCGTCAGCCATATGTGGTTCCTCTTTGCCCAGAGGAAGAAAAGGATCACGCCTATGGCAGCGATCGTGGTGGCGAGCAAAAAAATACAGGCAAAACCCGGTTTCGTCTGGTTGAAAATGCCAAAGGCCATTCCCCTGTTCTTCACCAACACGATATTAAAGAATCCTGGGATTACGGAAATGATTTGGTGTGGTGTGAGGTGGCTTGAGGCCAGCCATTTGGAAACCTGATCGATGAGCACCACAATCAGGGCCAGCCCGATAAATAAGGCGTAATTCCTTTTCAATGCTTAAGGCCCTCTAAGAAACTGACTGTTCGCAAAAGAGCATGGGGGTGTCTTTTTTTGTCTCATGCCCCCGGCCCAGACCTGGCATGCAAAGGCTGAGTTCTATGGATTACACAGCTTCTTTATTGCCGTTTCCCTTAAATGTTCCAGCCAAGTCGCGCCAGGGCAGGCCTCTACTTAATGCACCAGCAGGCCCCAATAAATCGGGGCACCCACCGCCGTGTCGTATCATAGTCAAGTCCGCGTTGCGCGTGTGCCCCGATTTATGGGGCACGCTGAGGCCCCCTGCTGAAGGGCATGCAGCAAAAAAAGACACCCCCATGCTCAACAGTGAGTTTCTTTCATGGATAACCCTGAAGCGAGGTGTCGGGGTCATTTGCTAAGGTCTAATTCCTTTACGATATCCGCGCATCGCTCGCACAGGTCGGGATGCTTCCTGTTATGCCCAACGGTGGAATCGTGAACCCAACACCTCTCACATTTCGGATGCGGCGAGGGCATGACCTTGATCGACAATCCAGGGTAGTCCCCGCTCTCGTAGCCTCCTGCAAGTCCTCCCTCATCCACGAATTCCATGGTTGAGACGATACAGATAGAGCGAAGCTCCTCACGGTAGCCCTTCAGGTCCCTTGAGAGGTTCCGCGGAATCGCGAGGCGCACCGAAGCATCCAGGGAATGACCGATGATCTTATCCTTCCTTGCTATCTCCAGCGCCTTGGTTACCTCCCTCCGCACGTTCAACAACAACTCCCAGCGTTCCATGAGCGCTGCATCCTTACACTCCTCTTTTATGGAAAGGAACGTATCGGCGTGGACGCTTGAGGGCCTTCCATTGGCGGGAAGATAACCCCACACCTCATCGGCCGTAAAGGGGATGACAGGAGCAACAATCCTCACCAGGTACTCCAGGATCTCGCTCAATACCGTCTGCGCGGACCTCCTCTCCTTCGACTTTGGGCCTGAGACATAGAGCCTGTCCTTCAATATATCCAGGTAAAACGAGGAGAGGGTGAGGGTGCAGAAATTATAGATGACCTGATACATGGAGTGATACTCGAATATCCTGTATGATTGCAGCACCTTTTCCGCTAATTCCTGAAGCCGATGAAGGGCCCACTTGTCAAGCTCCAGCAGCTCATCATAGGGGACACGGTCCTCCGGGGGATTAAAATCGTAGAGGTTCCCGAGCAGGTATCGGAAGGTGTTCCTGAGTCGGCGATACGCCTCGGTTAATCTATCCAGGATCTCCTGGGAGAGCCTTATGTCACCCCTGTAGTCCTCGGATGCTACCCACAGCCGCAGTATCTCCGCCCCGTATCTGTTGATGACCTCTTCTGGCTGAATGACATTGCCCCTCGATTTGGACATCTTCCTTCCCTCTCCGTCCACCACAAATCCGTGCGTGAGAACGGATTTGAAGGGGGCTTTCCCCCTCGTGCCCACGGAACATAAAAGCGAGCTGTGAAACCATCCCCTGTGTTGATCGCTTCCCTCCAGATACATATCGGCGGGATAGGTCAGGTAGTGCTTCCTTCGTTCAAGAACGGTAAAGCTGACCCCTGAGTCAAACCACACATCCAGGATATCCGTTTCCTTCCTGAACCTGTCTCCACCGCAGTGTGGGCAGGCTGTTCCCTCCGGCAAAAGCTCATGGGCGGAGAGGTCAAACCATACATCGGTCCCCTTTTCCTCGACGAGCTGGGCCACATGGTCCACTATCTGCTGGTTGATGAGATAGTTTCCACACTTCAAGCAGTAAAAGACCGTTATCGGCACCCCCCATGACCGCTGCCTGGAGATACACCAGTCAGGCCGATTCTCCACGAGGCCGTAGATCCTCTCCTCCCCCCATTGTGGGATCCACTCAACGCCCCGTATGGCCTCGAGGGCCTTCTTTCTCAAGCCGGCCTTATCCATCGAGATAAACCATTGCTCCGTGGCCCTGAATATGACGGGGTTCTTGCACCTCCAGCAATTCGGATAGGAATGGGTATACTCCTCCTCCTTGAGCAGCATCCCGAGTTTAGCCAACTTCTCCACGACCGGTCTGTTGGCCTCAAACACCTCCTGACCGGCGAAGAACTCCACATCCTCCGTGAACCTCCCCTTATCATCGAGGGGGGAGTAGATATCGAGATTGTATTGAAGCCCGCTCTCATAGTCCTCCTGACCATGTCCCGGGGCGGTGTGAACGCATCCGGTGCCGATATCCAACGTGACGTAGTCGGCGAGTATGATCACGGACTCCCTATCATAAATGGGGTGCTTTGCCTTTAATCCCTCAAGTTCCCGGGCATCGAACCGATCCAAAACAGCATATTCCCGGATGCCAATATTCTGCGTGAAATCCTCCAGCAGCCCTTCGGCCAGCATGAGAACGCCGTAGTCGGGAGTATCGATTGCCACATACGGCAAATCCGGATGGAGGGCCACCGCCAGGTTAGCCGGTATGGTCCACGGAGTGGTGGTCCATATGGCAATATACACATCCTTTCCCGCAAGGGATGGATGGTCCTTGGTGAGGTCGGAGAGAAAGGGAAACCTCACATAGATAGACGGGGACGTATGATCCTCGTATTCAACCTCCGCCTCTGCGAGGGCTGTGCCGCAGGAATTGCACCAGTAGACTGGTTTCTTGCTTTTAATCAGGCTGCCGTTCAGCGCGAACTTGGCGAACTCCCTCACAATCGTAGCCTCATATCGGTAGTCCATGGTGAGATACGGGTTATCCCACTCGCCTAACACACCCAGCCTCTTGAATTCCTCCCTCTGGATCTTTATGAAACGATCGGCAAACGCGCGGCATCTCCTTCTGACCTCCGACTGCGTCATCTCCAGCTTCTTGTCTCCCAGTTCATGGTCCACCTGCCACTCAATGGGCAGGCCATGACAATCCCATCCAGGCACATAGGGAACATCGTAGCCGTCCATCTGCTTCGATTTAATGACGATATCCTTTAAGATCTTATTAAAAGCCGTGCCCATATGAATATTGCCGTTTGCATAAGGAGGGCCGTCATGCAGGATGTAGGTGGGCCGTCCCTTTGACGCATCCCTGATGAGGGAGTACACATCGTCTTGATCCCATTTCCTCAAAATCTCGGGTTCTCTCTGGACCAAATTCGCCTTCATAGGGAATTCGGTGTTCGGCAGATTGAGTGTCTTCTTGTAATCCATTATGTGGCTCACTCGTATGGCGTTAACGTCGTATATGAGTAAATTCTTGCGATCTGTGAAATCAAATTTTTCTAAATATCAGATAAAATTTATCAAGTCAATGTCAATATTTGGTTGACTTAAGGCTTAAAAAAGGTATCCTGATCCATCGAACCGACTGCCCTACGCCTTATCCTTCGATCCTCTGCTGAAAGAAAACAAACAGGCGTTATATTGGGGCAATCGAATGATGCTTTTTCGCCTTGCATTGGCGGCAGCGCCCCTTATGGCTCCGCGAGGGTATTGATCGAGGGCTCAATACAATACCCCAAATTATCCATAAGATTGGGGCAGCGAAATAGAATCTAATAGGTGTAAGAGTCGGTTATTTTGGTGAGAAATCGATTTCTCTTGCTATCAAAATTTTGTCTCAAAGGACCCTGATCGATGAGGGTCATAAAGAAATTCAATTTCCACCGATCATGAAGCCGGCTCCTTTGAAAAGCCGGCTTTATTTAGGCGCTCTTAGACACCATATGTGCTCCGGGCAAGTAATGGTCCGGTAATGTGAGGATTTCTCCTGGAGGACGAAAAATGAAAATAGACGATCTCACCATTTCAAGATCCATCATCGGGTCCTATATGGAAAAGCTCCTGGGCTCGCTTCAGCTGGATGTAGCACTCGTTGGAGCAGGTCCCTCAAATCTCGTAGCCGGGTATTACCTAGCCAAGGAAGGGCTCAAGGCAGCGATATTCGAGTCAAAACTCGCTCCAGGCGGGGGAATTTGGGGCGGCGGCATGATGTTTAACGAAATCGTCGTCCAGGATGATGCCATGCCCATCGTTGATGAGATGGGAATCGGGATTCACTCGAAAGGAGATGGCCATTCCACTATGGACAGCGTGGAGACGGCTTCTACCCTTATATCCAAGTGCGTCCAATCAGGGACCGTGATCTTCAATCTGGTAAAGGCAACGGACGTGCTGTTCAGGGAGCAGAACGGGAGGCCCAGGGTTTCCGGTCTCGTCGTGAACTGGTCCCCCGTGGAAAACCTCGGACTCCATGTAGACCCGCTTGGCCTCGAGGCTTCTTTTGTTGTGGACGGAACCGGCCATCCGGCTGAGATCTGTAGGATCGTAACACGAAAAATGGGCGTGAAGCTGAATACAAGAACCGGGGATGTGGTGGGGGAAATGCCCTTGTGGGCGGAGAAAGGCGAACAATTTACAGTAGCCAATACGGGCGAGGTCTTTCCCGGCCTTTATGTCGCCGGAATGGCAGCTAACAACGTGTTCGGCGGTCCTCGTATGGGCCCCATATTCGGTGGGATGCTCCTTTCGGGGAGAAAAGTCTCCGAATTAATATCCAGGGATGCCAAGAGAGGATCATGATATGCTTGACGAGCCTTTCAGGTAAGGCGCTGCTTCGTTTCTTTGATTCCCCTTATGTAGGATACACACCCATCTCAAGGATTACAAATGAGCCAAGCCGATTACAAAACGCTTCTCGATGATGTAGAGACCATGATCGAGGAGAAGGCCTTTCAAAAACTCAAAAGGCTGTTAAGTCCGCTTCATCCAGCAGATCTGGCGGACTTGTTAGAACACCTGGAGAGCGAGGAAAGGCACAGCGTGCTCTCACTGCTCACCCCTGAAAGGGCCGGCGAAGTCCTGGCCCAAATATCACCCCCCATCCAGGAGAGCCTTACCAATGAACTCGATAACCAGAGGCTCACCCGTGTTCTAAACGAACTTAATTCAGATGATGCCGCCGATATCTTCAGCCACCTTTCCCAAGAAAGGGCTGAGGATATAATCGGATTGGTGAAGCCAGATGTGTCCGAGGAATTGCATAGCCTTGTCCGGTATAAAAAGGATACAGCCGGCGGGATCATGGCCCTGGAATTTGTGTCCGTCAATGCCAACTCCACTATCCGAGAAGCTATTGAAAGAATAAGGGAAAAAAGAGAAGAGGTTGAAAAACTCTATTATGTGTGGGTGGTTGATGATGATGATACATTGCTGGGTGTGGTGTCCATGAAAGACCTGCTCCTCGAGCCAATCGATACCAAAATCAAGGATATAATGCACTCCGATGTTATCAGTGTAAATGCAAAAACTGACCAGGAAGAGGTAGCTAGGATCATCAAACAATACGATCTCACCCACGTACCGGTCGTGAATGGTCATCACAAGCTGATAGGGAGAATTACTAACGATGATATCATCGACGTCATCGAAGCGGAGGCCAGTGAGGATTTCTCCTTGATGGCAGGTGTTATGGATCAGGAAATCAGTGAAGGCTCCGCATTAAAGATCTCCAGGGCACGCCTTCCATGGCTCCTTTTATGCCTCTTGGGAGAGCTCTTCTCGGCATTAATAATTAATCATTTTCATGGCTCAATAGAAAAGATCCTTGCTCTGTCATTTTTCATACCAGTGGTAATGGCAATGGGGGGAAGCACGGGCAATCAAGCAGCTACAGTTGTCATCAGAGGCCTTGCCACAGGCGAAATAAGCATAGTTCACACCGGTAAGAGACTTCTCACTGAGCTGTGCGCCGCCTTGATAAATGGTATCCTCTGCGGCATCCTGTTAGGAGTGGTGGTAGCCCTCTGGATCTCTGATCCCCGTTTGGGTATAGGCATTGGGGTCAGCCTGATCGCCGTGATACTCTTTTCCGGTTCCTACGGGGCATCTATTCCTTTCTTCCTTAAAAAACTCAAGATCGACCCTGCACTGGCCGCCGGGCCATTCATCACCACATCAAATGATATCCTCGGGCTCTTGATATACCTGAGCATAATCACCCATTTCTTGTTGGCTGCGAAATAAAAAGCCTCCTGGCTGCCCTCTTCATCCCGGCAATGAAGACCCACCCAGTAATCGATTTCACCAGCCTCCTTATCTCCGGGAGGCTGTGAGCAGCGGCTGCCTCACCCAGAGAGATCAGCTCCCTGGATTGGGAAAAATCCGTCCAATGGATACCGCCTAGCTCCGGCCTGATCACGAGATCGGCACGCTCCAAATCGTGTTCCTCAAGGTGGAACCCTTGGATCTCGCCAGCCCTCACATAGATGTCCACTGCCGTGTGAAGCTCTGAGGACAAGATTAAATCCCTATCGATAGCAATGGCTATCACCACATTGGCCCCTTCTTTGAGGGCACATCCTACAGGTACCGTGCAGATAATAGCACCGTCAGACAACTGTCTGCTGTTCATTTCTACGGGCGGAAAGGCCCCGGGAACGGCAGAACTTGCCAATAGTGAGCGTCTCAAAGAGCCTTCTTTCAAGATGACGCACTCACCGCTTCTTAGGTCTGTTGCTACAGCCCGAAAGGGTATCGCCGTTTCTTCTATATCGATGTCAGGTATAAAGTAGTTGATAAACTCCTCCATATCCTCAGGCGGCAAGATGCCGGGCTTATAGAGCGCACTGGCTAATCGTATTTTCGTCATGAAATAGTTTTGAATCCTGCTGCTCAGCCTCTTTTCAGCCCCGCTCTCCGCATCGCCCATTGCTTTGAGCTCGGAGGATTTGAACAGATCACTTTCCAAAAAAGAATATGCCCTTTGCTCTAGCTCCTCAGCCGTCATGCCGCTTGCCAACGCGCCACCGACAATCGAGCCTACGCTCGTTCCCACAATAATATCGGGCCTGACGTTCTCTCTCTCCAGAATCTTCAAGACCCCTATATGGGCAAAGCCCCTTGCCCCGCCGCCGCCCAGGGCCAGGCCCAGCCTTCTTCCTTTTCTCATCCTTACACCCTTTCCAAAATACCGGATTTCGTATTCGGGATAACGATAATCATCTAATCAAAGGCGGATCATGGTCTCTAATAGAATCTCGCTGTCTTCCTTTTTAATGGGCGAATTAATACGAGGGTAGTCATATGAATGGAAAAGTGACCAGACATGAGCGCTCTATCCTTCTTGCAGCTTAAAAAGGCAACCAGTGCCCTTTTTGCATGTCTATTAAGGACCGTTTTTCCTATGCGGCTTGATGTATGCGTTCGTCAATAAGGGCCTCTAATTGATCCGAATCCCATCCTATGTAAGTGCATCTTCTATCGACGATGAAGGCTGGAAACCGAAAGACCCTGTGTCGTATCTGCTTCCAGATACCCAGGGGAGACTGTGCATCAATCACACGGATTTTAATCCTATGACGATACAGGGACGAAATTTCCCGGAGCCATTGTGACAGGTAACCCACAGCCTGCTTCCATTCATCAGGATATTCGTTTGTGCAGGCATTACGATATTTGCCTCTTAGGCCTACATAACCGAAGATGAAGCCGCATCCCCGACAACTCATCTCCACAGTTGAGAGCATGGGAGCTACCACTTCGAGAATTACCGGATTCATCTATAATCTCACCATACTATGAATTATGCGAAATTTCATATCAACGCTAGTAATATAACCTATATTCTTTTATTTACAAGATATGGATCCCGGAATCTTTAGGGCTTGCTCTATTTTCCCCAATCCTATATCGTTCTTGCGGGCGGAGTATATATCTAGCCTAGTCCCGAGAATGTATTTGGGGACCCCTATTTCCATAGGGGCTTTATCAAGGGATGAGGGCAGTAGAATTCAGGAGGAGGAATGTTATGGACCGAAGGGAATTGATGACATTGTTCAACAAACAGCCCAGGATTGGCACGCTCAGTACTGCCAACAAATTAGGGGACGTCAATGTAGCCGTCTTCGGGTCACCTCGGATGATCGATGAAAACACCGTGGTTATGGGGATTGGCCAAAATCGATCTTTTCGGAACCTTCAAAGAAATCCCAAGGCTGTCTTTATCGTCATGGAGCCAGGAGAAACGGTTATGGATTGGAAGGGGGCGAGAGTTTATCTTGAGGCAATTGATATGGAAACCAGCGGCGAGTTCTACGAGGAAATCAAGCATGGCATAGCCAAGGCGGCAGGCCAGCAGGCAGCTGATATGATCCACGCAGCTATTCGGTTCAGGATTACAGAGGTACGTCCGATTGTGGCTGAGAGCTAAGTCGAACGAATCGCTCGATTGCGTGTAAAGATCCCTTTTCGAAAAGGGCCTTAAAGGGCGTGTGAAAACAGGGCCTGAGCCACCTTTCTTACCATATCCAAGCCTCTAACCTCTTTTTCAAAAAGAGGGATCTCGCCGCAGACATTATCAAAGGATTGGTACGCTTCTTCCCGATACTTATCCTGCATCTTGACGCGGTTAATGATAAATTGAGCGGAGTCTTTTCCCACTTCAGATTTATCGATGACCTCGTTGATAATGACACCCCCTATGGGGATTCCAAAGTCCTCGAACCAGCCAATGAAGCGTCGGATTACCGCAATGGGAAGAGACTCGAGGAGGGTTACAAAGAAAAAGGCGCTTTTTTCCTCATCTGTTAAAATAACCCTCATATGCTCTATTCTATCCTTAAACGAGGTGAGGTAGTCAAGCAGTGGGTCCTCTTCCTCTGCTACCTTCTTTTTTCTGAAGGATAGGCTCAGCCTCATAGCCGCTGCCTCCTGCCGGCTCTTGTACATCTTATCCACCCAGAGGGTATAGACCTTGGACATGCCCAAGAGCCTTCTTGCATTTGCCGTGGGGGCGGTATCAAACACATAAAACTCAAAGGCATTTTCAAATATAATATTTATCATGTTCTCGAACATAGCCGACTCTTCAAAGGCGGGGTTCATGGTGGCCGACTCTATAAACTCATCGGCCCTTGTGGGAATATCGGCAAACTTGAGAAACCAGCTTATCTTCTCCCTTATCTCGTTCTTTGATTTTTCTATGGTGTCTTTGGTGTCTATCTCCTGTACAAATAGGTTTTGTGTTCCTGGTATCAATACGGGTTTCCCAAAGACGTCTTGTTTGAAAAGGTTTGATAGGCTATGCACAGGATTTGTAGAGGCCAGGAGGGTCCTTTTACCCTGCCCTGCCATCCACAGTGATACAGCTGCTGCAACAACCGTCTTGCCCACCCCTCCTTTTCCCCCAAAGTAAAGATATCTCATTTGTGGATGTTTCTTAAAAAAATCCTCCATGGTAGCATTCATGATGATTTCTCCTCAAACATCACGTGTGCAAGATCTCTGATCACATCAAGCCCTTTTATCTCGGAATCGAATTCCGGAACAGCTGAAAGCACAGAAGAGCCGAACTTTTCGTCTATCATCTCGAGGGCGCCTGCCTGCATCTCGATCCTGTTTTTGAGATATGTTGGTATGTTATCCTTCAACAATTCCCTGTTAATGACTCGATTTACTATATATCCAGAAAGGGGCACCTTATACTTGGCAAAAAGCTGTGCCGCCTTTTCAGTATCCACTATGGTCATCTCTTCCGGGGTAAGCACGAAGAAAAAGGCGGTCCTTTCAGTATCCGTCATGATCTTGGAGGAACGTCCTATCCGATCCTTTATGTACATCAATTCATTATATATCTCGTCTTCCTCTGTCTCCTCCTCCCGCTTCATGGTAGCAATAGCCTTGTCATATTCTTTCATCTGCTCCCTCAGGCTTGTTATCTTTTCCAGCCAGGCATCATAGATGGATGCCATGCTCAAATAATAAAGGGCATGGCCCAGGGGAACGAGATCGTAAATGTAGTAGTCGAAACCACCTTTCACCACAATATCAACCACTGCATCGAAGATGGCGCTTTCCTCCATGGCCGGCTCAGCTGAGGAGGCCCTTATATAGTCTTCTATTTCCTCGGGGATCTTCTTCATGCCGTACATTGATATGATCTTTTGCCGTATCTCCTCCTGATAGTCATGAACCCTCTTATCAGCATCGACCTCACAGGCAAAGAGATTTTCCATTATCTCAACATTTCCCTTGCCAAAGATATCGCGCTCGAAGATATCGCTCAGCGATGCCTGTGGGTCAACGGAGAAGACGAGCACCCTTTTCCCCTTCTTTGCAAGGTAATAGGCTGTTGCCGCTGAAAAGGTTGTCTTGCCAAGCCCTCCCTTGCCTCCGTACATAATGTATCTTTTGTTGGGATACTGTTGAAAGAAATCGACAAGGGGCATAGGTCCTCCTTTATCGTTTATTGGGTTTCTCGGGTTCTTTTATTAAAACTCTCCGAACTCAAGGAACATTAATACATGCTATCCATGAAATCCTTCTCCCTCAGCATCCTGCGCTTCCAGGTAGTGATCTGGGGCACAACATGGGGAAGCAAACGGAGTGAATAGTAAGGCGGAAGTATGGGAATGCCAAGCATGTCGCCCATGGTGATGAGGATAAAAAGGTGCTCCATGCTGGAGCGTGTTTTCAGGGCATGCCTTGCCATTCCATGGGTTGCCATGCCATACGTGAAATCCCTTACAAAACCTATTATGCCCCCTGATTTTTTCTTCTTTTTCTCTTCCATGACTACGATCTCTTTTAAAATTATTCTTGACTACTCACGTAGTCAGCCTGAAGCTGTTTAGACTGAAGGCTTAAAGTGGTCAGAATAGCACTATTGCCGCACTTTGTTGAAGAAACAGTAGCTTCTCGTACCAAACATGGCTTCAAAATGCGCCGTATCCCCGTTTTTTCCTAACAGTCCTCAGCCTACAACCTATCTACCTGAATAGTTACAATTAATCCCTTATCTGATCAAAGAAATCCCTTTCCCTTACCATCCTCCTCTTCCATGGCCCAATTCTCTTTACACAGTAAGGAAAAAGTCTCAGATGGTAGTAGTTAAAAAGGCAGGGAACCCCAATTACCTTTCCAACGATGGCTACCATAAAAAGATCATCCAAACAACGCTTTTCTTTGTATATCCCCCCTATCAGGTCGTAAAGAAAAAACCCTTTTGCATAATCCTTTATAGCCTGTATCCAGGGGTGTTTCACTTCCTTATCATGTGAAGAAGACAAGGGGATATATTCCCAGGTTTATAACCCTATCCTGGGTACTATATCCCCTTTTGGAACACTACGTTAAGGTCCTAATCTTATGCTGGTGCCTTTTCCGCCTCAGCAGGGGCCTCTGCCGCTTCCCCTGATTTATATTTCTTGAAGGCCTTCCATCCGTCATAGGCAAGGATCAGGGCACAGATGATAAGCAGAATGGCTACTGCCGCAGCAAAGAGATTCCCAAACACCTTTTTGCCGGCAAATGCCGCGGGTATCAGCTTGAAAAAGGAGGTGTAAAACAAGGCGCTCACCGTTGTAGCATACATGAAAAACATCGGGTAGATGGCGATCTTATAGTTCTTCGCCTTCTGCACCAGAAACAGAGTTACAAGGAGAAGCGCAAAGGATGCCATCAATTGATTGGCGCCGCCAAAAAGTACCCATACGTAAAGCCAGGTTCCTGTTTTTATCAGTACAAAGGTGATTATAAGGGCCACAATGGTCGCTACATGGGGGTTCTTTGCAACAGACCATGCATCACCCAGAACCTCGGCGCTCGCGACCTTCATAAAACGGAACACCAGGTTTATAATGGTAAGGGCGAGTATGATGATCATCATGCCCGCCAGGGCACCGGCATACGACATTGGCAGTCCAAGGGAGGTAATTGCCCCTCCAAGGCCTCCCACAAAGATGGCTGTAGGATTACTGACCTTTGCAACATAGGCCGCCTTATCGGCGAATGCCGTGGCGCATACTATCACCGCAATGATAGAGATGGTAAACTCCGCAAACATTGCCCCTGCTGTGACCGGTCTAGCGTCCAGCTCGTTCTCGAGCTGCCGTGATGTGGCGGTGCTGGATACCAGGCTGTGCCACCCGGAGATAGCACCGCAGGCGATAGTGACAAAGAGAAGGGGCCAGAGGGGTCCCATGCCGATACTCCAGCTGGTAAAGGCAGGGAGCGTCATGGGCTTATGGCCGATGATTATCCCTATCACACCTGCTATGATCCCGAAGTATACCACGTAAACCGAGGAGTAGTTGTAGGGCTGAATGAAGCGCCATACGGGCAGAATCGAGCTAAAATAGCCGAATATCAAAACGCATACGAGGATCGTGGTATAGGAAAACTTCATGGTCCAAACCGTGCCTAACCAGATAGAGAAGAAGATCAATACGATAGCGATGATAGTGGTCGTGACGATGTTCGTTCTCGCCTTATAGATCATATGGCCCACGAGAAATGCCACCCCAATAACCACCAGCAAGGGAAAGGGGAGTACTGGATTTCCACTTACCCCCGCGGTAATTACATGCCCAAAGGCCGTAGCAATCAGGAGCAGGTAAAAGTAAATGAAGGTAAGCAGTATCTTCCTTGCCCGGGGAGATATCAACTTATATCCCAGGGCCCCGAAGGTATCCCCATCGTTCCTTATGGATACCATGGCGCTCGAGAAGTCATGGAGCCACCCGATGAAAAAAACGCCCAGTCCTAACCACAGGAGCGCGGGCATCCATCCCCATTGAATTGCCACAATAGGGCCTATGATCGGTGCGGCCCCCGCTATCGAGTTAAGCTGGAACCCATAGAGCACATTCTTATTTGCCGGCATAAAGTCAACACCGTCCATATACATCTTGGCCGGGGTCGCTCTCCCAGCATCAACCTCAAACACTCTCCTTGCCGCCCACCTCGCATATACCCAGTAGCCGATCACAACAATTATTACCCACCATAATAATACCCATAATGAATTCATGGCTTTTGCCCTCCCTTCGCTAAAGGTTATGTAGCACCTTTATTTAAAGGATAAACTCCCCTTCACCTCCTTTCCGTTGCGATGTAAAAATCCTCATCATTATAGATACATTACATTTCTATACTCTTAAGGGGAAAAAATCAAGAATTTTCCCGAAAATCATGAAATGAAAAATGTCAACTCCATTCATTGCCCTAATTCTTAAAAAAGTATGCTACACTTATAGGCCTGAGAAGAACCTTCCATGAACCTGGTCATATAAATTACACTCACCATGCTTACCGTATGCCTGGCCGACATCGTTGCCATTATCCACCTCGGCTACGTTGTCTTCGTAATAGTGGGGTTCATGTTCATCGTTGCGGGGATTTTCTTTAGGTGGCGGTGGATACGAAACCCCTGGTTTCGATTCCCGCACCTGGCAGCAATCATCGCGGTCGCTATTGAGGCGATCCTTGGGGTAAATTGCCCCCTCACGGTGCTGGAGTTCAGGCTCAGATGCCCCACCGGTCCCTTTCAGGAGAGGGTCTCATTCATCGCCAGCCTCGTAGATTCCATTCTCTTCTACGACGCCCCCGCATGGCTATTCACGGTAGTATATACTGGCTTTGCCGTGGCAGTAATCATCACCTTCATTATGGCGCCTCCTGAGAGAAAAAGCCGCCATTGTTTGCGCAATAAGGTTTCGGAAACGGATGCTCAACCGAAGGAGTAACATGCCGCCGGCGCACGCATGTATCCTGGAACCTAATCTGCAATGTATGGGGTTTATTATTGCGGGATCCTTAGTGTTGAGGGGTGACCGCTAGCCTTCAATAAAGGGGTTGTGGGTGATAATCGTCTCGTCTCTGCCCGATCCTACTGAGATAATGGAAACCGGCACCCCAATGAACTCCTCTATTCTCCTGATATAACCCTGGGCATTGTCGGGCAACTCCTCGAAGGAGCGCGCCCCGGAGATATCCTGGTGCCACCCCTCCATTTCCTCATAGAGGGGGATGCAGTTTTCAAGCGTAGATAGTTGAGGAGGAACGCTCCCCAGTCTCGCTCCCTGGTGTTCGTACGCAATACAGAGCTTGAGCACATCCAGTCCCGTTAACACATCGAGCTTTGTGATCGCCAGATGGGTGAGCCCGTTGAGGCGGGCAGAGTACCTCACTACCACGAGATCGAGCCAACCACACCTCCGGCGTCTGCCCGTGGTGGCACCGAATTCCTGTCCCTTTTCCTGAAGGTAATCGCCGGTCTCATCGACAAGCTCGCTCACAAATGGTCCAGCGCCAACCCTTGTGGTGTATGCCTTCACAACGCCCAAGACGGTCTCCAGGCTCCTCGGCCCTATCCCCGCTCCTATGCTTGCAGTTGCCGCCACGGGATTAGAAGAGGTAACAAACGGGTAGGTGCCGTGGTCAACATCCAACAGGGTTCCTTGAGCGCCCTCGAAGAGGATGTTCTCCCCGCCCTTGATCGCCTCATCCAGTTCCGCGGACACATCGACGATAAAGGGTGAGATCTCGTCGGCTATTGCGAGATATCGCGCTACTATTGGACCATACTCAAGGGGTTCAGAGCCAAAGAGCTTCGTGAGGCAAAAATTCTTCTCCTCAAGGTTGGCCTTGATCTTGTCCCTCAGCGCACCAGGATCCTTTAGATCACAAGCTCTTATCCCCACTCTGGCTACCTTGTCCTCATAACAAGGCCCTATGCCCCTTCCGGTCGTCCCGATCCTGGAGGTACCCTTTGCCTCTTCACGCGCTACATCAATTGCCTTGTGGTATGGCATGATTAGATGGGCTCGCTCGCTCATGCCCAGTCGTCGAGGGTCAACGTCTATCCCCCTCTTGTCCAGGTCTTCGATCTCCCCCAGGAGGACCTCGGGGTCCACCACCACGCCATTGCCAATGAGACACCTCGTATTTTGATAGAGTATTCCAGAGGGAATGAGATGGAAAATCGATCGTTGACCGTTCACCACGAGCGTGTGGCCCGCGTTATTTCCCCCTTGAAACCGTACCACCTTATCCGCATGCGCGCTGAGAAGATCAACTATCTTTCCCTTGCCCTCATCGCCCCACTGCGTGCCTACAACGACAACTGTAGCCATAGGTACCTACCTTAAAAAATCCCTCTCCCCTCGCTGTCTCGCTCGCGTTGAGGAGATATGATGGACCATGAAAAAATCCAACCTTATTCCGAATCCCTATGTCTGAGAAAATCCTGTATATTGACGACCTTTGGGATATCCTTTTTTTGAAGCTTGCCGCTTCTGAGTTTCTTAATCTTCTTTACGTACTCTTGTAATTCCGCGTTCTTGCCCAGAACCTCCTCCATCTGGTGCTCGAACTCCTTTAAAGACCTCTCAAGCTCAAGGGTTTCTATGGAAAAGGAAAGGAGGGAGGACATTATGGATATCATTCGATTCAATACCCTGAAATTGGTCCCCCTGAGGTATAGTGGCGAGTGACCCCACAGCCCAATATATGGATATTGTTCCCTTTGTGCCCTCTGCATGATCAGAGAATGCACGCCAGAGGGGCCTTCATAATCGACGAGACTAATGCCGTGTTCCGTTAAGGTGCCCTTCCACTTCTCCAATGAATAAATCCCAGAGATAATGGCCTCGGTATGAAGGACATCATCATACATCCCCCCAAGGCTGACTATCAGGTGGGCCTTCCAGTGCACACACAGGTCAAACAGGATATCAACGAATGTGTGCCACCGATAATCCGGCTCCTGGGCCTTTAAAAGGATAAGATCATTTCCTCCCTCGTTATTGGACCAGGCATAGAAAGATATCCGCTTTAAATTGAGGCGTTGAAGCCTCCCCTCCCTGATAGAGACAACCGGTCGGTTTTGGGTGAAGTGGTAGAAAGGGTCGGTTTTGACTTCGGCCAGCAGCGTAGCACCCTTCTTTCGAATTACGTATTCAATCGATTTCAGGGCGACATTGCCTGCATTTGACCAATCCCCGAATCCAGCAATCAGCGCTGGATTCTCTAGTCTAGGCCTTTGGTGGAAGGTAACAAAATCATCGATCATGGCCCTCTTCCCCTCTCGTTTCCTCCTTATCAACGCTGACCTGCCCCTGGCGGCTTTATACCATGGAATAGGCGAAAAGAAAGTAAAAATCTCATGGCTGCTCACGAAATGTCAATAGCTCACCAAGCTGGACACGGGCACTACCTCTGCCTCCTCTTTGAGGCTCAACTGAAGCTTCGTCAAAAACCCTAGGGTTTCCCTGTGGGGGTGCCCTATCCCTATGGCGTGACCCCTGTTTCTCGCTAAGTTAAGCAGCCTATCCATTTGTAGTCTGAGGGCGCCCTCTGAGAGATCGTTGTCCAGAAAGATATCCCTGCGAGCAGCCCTGATCTCCATCTGCTTCGCGAGATCGAAGGCCACGCTACTGCGGCTTGTCCTGCTATCAACGAAGTAAAGTCCTCTTCTCTTCAGCTCCTCAAGCACCACCACCATCTTTTCCTTGTTCTCGGTGAATCTCGACCCCATGTGATTATTCACGCCCACCACAAAGGGTATCTCGCCCAAATCCCTATGGAGAACCTTCAGGATGGTGTCGTTTTCCATGGAGACCAGCACTACCCCATCCCCCGGATTAATGCGAGGATAGCTCCTCGGTTCCATGGGAAGATGAAGCATGATCTCCCGCCCTCCTGTCTTAGCCATGTGTGCAATGGAGCGCGTATAGGGGGTGAAGGGCAATATCGATAGGGTGAGCGGTAAATCAAGGTCTATAAACCCCCTGGCAAGGGAGTTATCGTAACCCAAGTCATCTATGATAATAGCGATCCTTGGGCATGTCGCTCGATGAGGTGAAATCGGGATTTCATAGGTGATAGACCTCTCCGGAGAGGGGGGCATTTCTTCAAAGGGAGGAACGGTTCCTCGTGTATGGAATCTCGGCGGATAATATATGGCTACGAGGATGAGAGTGCTCGCCAGGGCAAACCCAATGAAGGTGAGGTATATTTTCCCTGATCCATCTTTTCTGCGCTTACCCATGAGCCCCCAGCAAACATAGTTGAAATTCGCTTCAACCTTGAATCAACGTTGATCGTAATGAGTGTATTTAGGGGTTCAGCGTTCAGTGTTCAGGAAAGATCCCCTCCCTTTCATGGCTCCTGCCCCACTGAACCCTGAACACGCAAGATGTCTGACCCATGGAGTCAAATAATCAGCATGTAAGAAGCTAAAAGCTGGGCTCAGTGCTCATTGCCTTGGTTTTCGGCGCTCCATGACCGAAAAAATCTCCCAGGATTGGAGCACCTGTATCGCACTTCTCAGTTGATTATCGTTTGTGATAAGGCTTTGAATGCGAGATTCCTCATCTGAGGGAATCTCGCCCTCCTCTTGCTCCCCGACCTTCTTTTCGATGTGGCCCTCCAAATCCTTCTCCCTTATCATAGGTCTCGTTTCCTCTTTTGGCACTTCCTTTGGTGGTTGGAAGGCGACTTCGATATCAGGCGTAATGCCGCTGGCCTGTATCGATCTTCCGTTAGGGGTATAGTACAGGGCCGTGGTGAGGCGTAACCCCGATCCATCTGAGAGGGGGAAAAGGGTTTGCACGGAGCCCTTCCCAAAGGAGGTGGTGCCCAATATGAGCGCCCTTCGATTGTCCTGTAATGCACCGGCCACGATCTCCGATGCACTTGCGCTCCCGCCGTTTATCAAGGTCACTATCGGATATCCCCGTGCACGATCGCCGCTTTGGGCATACGTCTTTTCCTCCTTTTGGTCCCTTCCCTTGATCGAAACAATCACGCCTGAATCCAGAAATTCATCGGCCACCTCCACGGCCTGAGAGAGCAAACCGCCTGGGTTGTTTCTCAGATCCAAAATAAGCCCCTTGAGGCCCTCTTTGGCCCCCATCTCACTCAGTGCCTTGGATAGTTCCTGGCCGGTGTTGCTTTGGAAGTTCGAAATCCTCACATAACCGATATCATGGGGAAGCATCAGCGAGCGAACGCTTCTGATGGGAATTACATCCCTTGTGATGACAAACTCGATCGGCTTTTCCACCTCCTCCCGTCTGATGGTCAACCCAACCTTGGTTCCCTTAGGCCCTCGAATGAGCTTCACCGCTTCCATGATGGAAAAATCTTTTGTGGCCTTGTCGCCTATCTTAATTATCTGGTCCCCCGCCTTTATGCCAGCCCTAAATGCGGGTGTGCCCTCTATGGGAGAGACAACGGTGAGGACATTGTTTCGAATGGTTATCTCGATCCCTACCCCGGTAAAGCTCCCCTTTGTCTCTATCATTAATTCCCTGTATTCATCCGGGTCCATGAAAAAGGAGTGGGGATCCAGTGTCCCCACCATACCCTTTATCGCCCCGTAGATAAGTTTCTTCGGCTCCGTGCCCTCAACGTAGTTCTTCTCGATCTTCCGCAAAACCTCGGTCAGCACCTCAATGTTCTTGTATACCTCCTCTGTGCCCGCATACACATCTTTGGAGCCGGCGCCGGTAAACATCAAGAAGATCACGAACACAATCGTGAGCGCCTGTTGAAAAAAAATGTTGGTCTTTGTTCTTATCATCTCCTCTCTCCTCTCGTCGTATTTACTGCATCGATCGGGCTCGCTGGGTTGGAACACGTAACGCCCTCATGGATGCTCATAGATCCGGTTTGAGCGCTCTGCTTTTTCTACCTACTTTACCTTGAGCCATTTCTCCGGGTCAAGATTTTCCCCTCCTTTTCTGATCTCAAAATACACCCCTGGCCCCAGATTCCATCCAGGATCTCCTGCGATACCCACTGGCTCTCCTTCTGAAATCATCTCCCCCTTCTGCTTTGCCCTCTCTTGGAGATGAGCGAAGAGGGTGAAATAATGTGCCCCGTGATTAACGACCATTAGCTGCCCATACCCCTTAAACCAACCGGAATAATCCACTTTGCCTGGAAACACCGATCGAACCTCTTCACCCGCAGACCCGGTTATGTACACCCCTTTTGTATGCATGAATGGGTTTGATCCGGATTTATGAAGATCCCCTATGATCTTTCCCTTTAACGGCAGGGGTAATTCCCCCTTCATATGCGCGAGCCCTTTCAGGGGAAAATTCTGTTTCTCATCCGTCTCGAGTCGTATTATGGTCTGATTGAGCGCCTGAGCGGCCTGTTTCAACTCCCTCACCGCCTTTGCATAAAATTCCTTTTCCCTGCGTGACTTCATGAGCACATATACCTTTCCCTCAATATACCTCTCAAGGAGGGCTCCCCTTGCGTCCTTGGCCTTCTTCAGTACCTCGAGAGCGGCCTTATTCTCCTCGAGCCCGACCAGTTCCTGTTCAACCTGACTCCTCTTTTCCTCTACCATATCGAGAACCTCTCTATCCCGATCCATAATGGAGCTCATGTACCGAATTGTCTTCTCAAGCTCCTGAAGGCTATCGGCCCCCATGAGAAGGGCTATATAGCCGGCTCTCCCGAATTTGTAGAAGGCGACGAGGCGTCTGGTAAAGTAGTCCTCGACATCATGGAGCGAGTGGTTCAGCTTCTGGACCCTTCTTTGGCCATCCTCGATAGCATCTTCTGTCTCCCGGATCCGGCTCGATAACTCACGCAATGCACCCCTGTTCTTCGCCAACTCCATTTCCAATCGTTCTATCTCCCCCAGGATATCTTTCTCCCTTAGATCAACGCTGAGCAGTTCCCCCTGCTGCTCTGAGAGGTGCTTTTCGATCTCCTTGATCTGGGAGCGAGTAGCCTCGATGAGGGATTTCCTCTCCTCGGCCGAGGGCTCCGCCCATAGACAGGCCGCGAGTATGGCATAAAGGCCGAGAAAGAATGATAAGAGACCAGCGATCTTTGTGTTCATATTCTAAAAAAACGACTCAATGAAATCATGCTTCCAAGAAACCCAACGATAATGCTCATAAGCAACAAGAGCAGGATAAAACGTGGCGAGAGAAAAACGATCTCGAGAGAGCTAAACCCAACCCTGAGATCTATTCTGTAGATGACCGCCAGGTAACACAGGAATAAGATCACCAGGGCGGTTAATCCTCCGAGAAGCCCCTGGATCGAGCCCTCGATGAGGAAAGGAGCTTTTACAAGTCGATTGGTCGCACCCACGAGCTTTAGTATCTCGACCTCATCATGCCTGGAGTAGATAGTCAATTTTATCGTGTTGATAATAATGAAAAGGGCCGCTAAAAAAAGCAATCCCCCGAAGATTATGCCAATCAACCTCACCGCCCCCATTATGGCCTGTATCTTCTCTATCCATTCGTGGCTGTAGTGTACCTCATCCACTACCTCGAGCCTCTCGAGCCTCGTTTTTAATTGCCGGGGGAAATCCTCGGTCTTCCCTCCGGAGAGAATGATCTCAAGGGAGGCAGGCAAAGGGTTATCCTTTAGGCCATCAAGGAGTCCGGCTTTATCGCCCAATCTTTTCTTGAGGTTTCTCATGGCATCGCTTTTTGAAATAAACTCCTTGACAGTCACCTCGGGATACTGGAGCAGCTCCTCGGTGACCCTCTCAACGGCAACCTTATCGGCATTCCCCTTGAAATATATGGACATGGTCAACGAGCTTCCCTGCTCCTCAATCCAATAATTGATATTAAGGAACACGAGGAGAAAGACGTCAAAGATGAGAAATGCGATAGCCATCGTGCCGATGCCTATCAGGTGAACCAATCGATTCTCAGAGATGTTCGCCAGCGCTCGCCGCATGGAGTAACGAAGCAATGTAGCTCTCACCTGAAACAAACCCTCTCACGTATCAATCGGTAAATAAAAGGTATTAAACCCCAGGGCAAGCCCTGGACCCTATTTTAAACGGCAACCCCGCCGCAAGCGGTCGGGGTATTGAAAATTTAATAATGAGTCTCATGGGTACATATCATATACAATCCCGCCCATAAAGGCTGGATTCTTCTTCTTTCATTCTCTTCTTCTCCGTCTGCTACACTACCCTGCCCTTATTGAGGGTGACCACCCTTCTCCTCGTATCCTTCAGCAGTGCCTGGTTATGGGTTGCCACGATTACCGTGGTACCCCTGATATGTATCCGCTTCAAGAGGGCCATTATCTCGATAGTCAGGTCTTGATCCAGGTTTCCAGTAGGCTCATCTGCCAATAGAATCAGAGGGCTATTTATAATGGCCCGCGCTATGGCGACCCTCTGCTGTTCTCCCCCTGATAGTTGAGGAGGGCAATACCCCTCCTTTCCCCCTAACTCGAGGTACCTGAGGGCCTGATGAACCCTCTTGCGTATGGTTGAAAAGGGAGCGCCCATTATCTCCAAGGCGAGGGCCACGTTCTCAAAAACAGTGCGATTGGGAAGCAGCTTGAAATCTTGAAAGACCATCCCCATTCTTCTTCGCAGCAGCGCAAGCTCTTTATCCTTTATCCTGTTAAGGTTTCTTCCGTTCACCAATGCATGGCCGCTCGTTGGCCTCTCGGCGCATAAGATGATCTTTAGCAATGTGGTCTTCCCCGCACCGCTGGACCCTGTGATGAACACGAATTCCCCCTTCTCAATCGTCAGGCTCACGTCTATGAGCGCGGGATTTTCCGAGCCAAAGCTTTTGTACACATGAAAGAGCTGGATCATCTCACCCAAACTGAGGGGCTAATCTCAGGAACACAAGGCCCAAAACTAAGGTTTATCTAAACCCATATCCTCGGGAGAGGGGTATGGGGTAAACGCCTCTTGGGTCCGGATACGTGAGTCTCCGGTTGCCGGAGTTAGTCAACGGCTTCTCTTCTACGAAAGCAATGGTAGGTCGTTAAGAGGCCAGCAACTTGTATACGTCAACTGCTTTGCTATTTAGAATAAGGGCTGAAAGATGTCAAGGTGCTATTCATCGAGCATGGGGAGTGGGCTCTGAGCATAGGCGGGCCCTTGTCTCGGTATCTCATTTTGCGTATTCAATGGCTCTTGTTTCCCTGATTACCGTCACCTTTATCTGTCCAGGGTACGTGAGATCCCTTTCTATCTTCTTTGCTATCTCCCTACATATCATCGCTGACTCGGAATCATCGACTTTATCGCTCTCCACTATTATCCTCAATTCCCTGCCTGCCTGAATCGCGTATGATTTATTTACCCCCTTGAGAGAATTGGCGATACCTTCCATGTCCTCCAGTCTCTTCACGTAGGACTCGAACATCTCCCTTCGGGCGCCAGGCCGTGCACCGGATAACGTATCGGCCGCCTGGAGAAGCACGTCCATGACGGAAGCAGCCTGTATGTCCTCGTGATGTGCCGCGATCGCGTGAACTACCTCTTCGGATTCACCGTATTTTTTCGCGAGCTCGGCGCCTATATGCGCATGGGTCCCCTCGACCTCGTGGTCTACTGCCTTACCGATATCGTGAAGCAACCCTATCCTCCTGGCCTGTTTCTCGTCTAACCCCAACTCCGAGGCCATTATGCCGCACAAGAAGGCTACCTCAATTGAGTGTTGGAGGACGTTTTGCGCATAGCTTGATCTGTATTTTAGCCGACCGATTACCTTAATCAATTCCGGGTGGATCCCATGGAGGCCAATATCAAAGGTAGCCTGTTCCCCGGCCTCCTTGATGTTCGTCTCAATCTCCCTGCCCACCCTTTCAACCACCTCCTCGATTCGAGCCGGGTGAATCCTGCCGTCCTCTATCAGCCTCTCAAGGGCAACCTTGGCTACCTCTCTCCTGACGGGATTGAACCCGGAGAGCACCACGGCCTCTGGCGTATCATCGATAATTAGGTCTATTCCGGTTGCGGCCTCGAGCGCCCTAATATTCCTGCCCTCCCTCCCGATAATCCTTCCCTTCATCTCATCGTTTGGCAGGTTCACCACCGACACGCACTCCTCTGCCACGTAATCACCTGCGTATCTCTTGATGGCCAAAGCCAAGATCTCCTGTGCCTTTCTGTTGGATATTTCCCGGGTTTCGGCCTCTATCTTCTTAATGAGTTTGGAGGCCTCATGACGTGCCTCTGACTCCATCGAAGAAACGAGCATATCCTTTGCGTCAGCCGCGGAAATCCCCGCAATCCTCTCCAGCTTCCTCCTCTCATCCTCAATGAGGTTATCAAATTCCTCAGCCTTGCTCTTTATCTCGTCCTCTCGATTTGCAAGGCTCCCCTCTTTTTTGGCTATTCCCGACTCCCGCTGCTCGAGCTGCTCCATCTTCCTTTCCAGGGATTCCTCTCTCTGAAATAACCTTCTCTCTTGATTCTGGAGCTCTTTCCGCCTCGATCTCGTCTCCTCTTCGAAATCGATCTTCATTTGATAAAGCTTGTCCTTGGCCTGTAGCTGGGCCTCTTTTCTGATCGTCTCAGCCTGCTTGCTGGCTTCGAGTATAACCTTTTTTGAATACTCCTCTGCGGAATCAAGCCTGCGCTCTACTATCTTCTTGCGAGCTATGACACCTATCGCTCCTCCAATGATGATCCCTGCCAGCGCGACAATACTCAAATAAGTGATTACCATTGTCTCATCACCACCTTTTACATTGGTCCTGGAGTTTTTATGGGAAAAGAGGAATTGATAGAGGCTTAGGGGAATGACAGGGTGCTAAGGGCGGAATGAGCGTTTCTCGGATAGTATTCAACGGAACATGGCGAGTTCGGGGGCTTTGAGCTAGGGTCTATTTCTAGAGGGACGCTCTTCACCTTCGCTTTTTGTGGTTCAATATAGATATCTTTCCCTGATATAGCATACATCCAAGCGGAAATGTATTCTTTAAGCCTTAGACTATCAATCCACTCTTTTCGAATTCCCCCGCTTCAATGCCGTGTCAGCGGTTCTTCTTGAACCCAAGATCACGTAAGTGGGCATTTCGTTGCCCCATTAGGTCTTCTTCTTTTTTGGTGCCTGAAAAGACACACAAGGACAAGTGGAAACCCCCTTTCTTATGGTGTTGACTCAAAAAATTCCCGCCAATCACGAACATAGCAGGGGAAACCTTATTGCAATACCGTGTTTACGCTCAGTATCAACTTTTGGGACCTATTATTGATTTCCCTTAGTAGATCCTCCTTTTCTTTTGTGAGTTGAAAAAAATCTCCTGCGATATCAAGGGCGGCTAGAATGGCTGCCTTCTCATCGTTTAGGCCCCTGCTTGAGCCGCTTATCTCCTTGAGTTTTTGGTTCACATACGCCGCCACCTTTAAAATCCGTTCCTTATCATCCGCGCCCCTTATGGCATACTCCCTATCCCTTATCTTGATCGTAATTGTCTCGTTCACGGTGCTCATTAGGTCACACAATCAGGCAAGCTCCTCTATTCTCCTCAGCAGAGCGGCTACTCTCTCCCGAACAGCCTCTCTATCGGCCTTTAGGCCCTCCATCTCCTGGGCGAGCGAGCGAAGTTCCTCTCCCGCCTCTTTCACTTGCCTCTTTAAGGCGGCGTTCTCCTCTTTCAGGGAACTCACCAGCGAGATAAGTGACCCTACCTTCTGTTCTAACAGTTCAAACTGGTCTAGTTCATCGAATCCCATGAGGGTCTGCGTAATGGTAATAATTTCTACTATATCGTATCTGGATAGAAAGTCAAGCGATAAGAAGGTAAGACAGATGCCCGTTCAGGGAGGGGTTCTCGGGAAGGGTGATGGTATTATATCAACTTCATGAGACGCATTATAAAGAAGAGGACTCCCACGACCATGCCGAAGATGGCGCAAATCTGGGCAACCAAGAAGAGGTAAAACAACTTCTCCCTGGTATCCCTCGCTCGGCCATAAGGCCTCTTCTTTGTTATTGTTCCACGCTGTATGGTCATGTGGTACGGAGCTATGAAGTATCGCGGTTTAGGGTGAGTTTTGTCTCCGCCTGCTCAGTTGAAGACACCTCCTGAAGCATAGTGTTAGATCGACGTGATGAGCGGCCTCCCTGTCCATTATTTCCTTGCCTCAAGGGATGCCTTTATCTTCTTTAAGCGAAGGAAGCTCTCCCTCTCTATCTCCTCCATCCTCATCTCTATATGCTTAATCGTCGCCTTCAGCCTGGGAATTACGATATACTCCAAGGCATTCACCCGCCTCTTGGTCTTCTCTACCTCCTGGGCGATTCTCCTCACGGATTCCTCCACTTCCGCGAGCTTCACGAGTAACGAGAGGGCCTCCTCGAAACTCCTGGCAGCATCATCGAGCTTCGCGTTGGTACTCAATAGGCCATAGCCCCTCTCGTGAACCCTTCTCACGAGCTCCCCAGCCTCCATAATCGGAACCGAGACGCCCATTATGTTTTTGGTCATAAGGCTCAGGCTTATGTCCCTTGCGCTTATTGCGCCTATCTGTTCAATGTCGCGGGGACCCAGCAGGACTTCGGCCATAAGGAGATCGTGAAAGGCGCCCTTCAAGCGTTCCTCTGCCTGTCTTCTCGCGTCCTTATACTCCCGGATCACCACCATGAACTCGGAGATCAGCGCGTCGCGTTTCTCCTTCAGGAGCTTATGCCCTTTATCGGCGAGCTTTACCCTCTTCTTGAGCTTCAGCAGCTCCATCCTGGTGGGCTTTACGTTCTGCAGTGTCTCCGTCACGCGCTAATCCCCTGCCTTCACCGCCGAATCTCCCTTGTAGTATTGCTTCACGTACTTCTCGTCTATCCTCTTAAGCTCGCCCTCTGGAAGCATGGACAGCAGTTCCCATCCCAGATCGAGCGTCTGTTCAATGGTCCTGTTTTCATCCGCCCCCTGAGTGACAAACCTCTCCTCGAAGATATCCGCGAACTTCAAATTGAGACGATCCCTCTCGTTTAACGCCTCCTCGCCCACAACCGCCACGAGGCTGCGGACATCCCTTCCTTCTGCATACGCGGAGTAACACTGGTCTGATACCCCTAAATGATCCGCCCTCGTTCTGCCCTCCCCGATGCCCTCGTTCATGAGCCTCGAAAGGCTCGGCAGGACATCCACCGGAGGGTAAATCCCTTTTCTATGCAGCTCACGAGAGAGCACGAACTGCCCCTCGGTGATATATCCGGTAAGGTCCGGCACGGGATGGGTGATATCGTCGTCGGGCATGGAGAGTATGGGCATCTGGGTGATAGAGCCCTTCTTGCCTATGATCCTTCCTGCCCTCTCATAATTGGTGGCGAGATCGGTATACATGTATCCCGGGTATCCTCTTCTCCCGGGAACCTCTTCTCGTGCCGAGGAGATCTCCCTCAACGCTTCGCAGTAGTTGGTCATATCCGTAAGGATCACCAGCACATGGGTGTCATAATTGAAGGCAAGGAACTCCGCTGCTGTGAGCGCCATTCTTGGTGTGATAATCCTCTCGATGGCGGGATCATCTGCGAGGTTGATGAACGAAACGATCCTTTCCAGGGCCCCGGAGGATTCGAAGCTATTCATGAAGAAGTTTGCCTCCTCATGGGTGATTCCCATGGCCGCGAATATCACGCTGAACGGTTCTTCCGAACCCAAGACCGTTGCCTGCCGCGCGATCTGCGCGGCGAGCTCGTTATGCGGTAAGCCCGCGCCGGAAAAGATGGGGAGCTTTTGTCCCCTCACCAGGGTATTCATTCCATCGATGGTGGAAACACCGGTCTGGATGAACTCGTTCGGGTAGTCCCTCGCCGTTGGGTTGATAGCGGCGCCGATAATAGGAAGCCGTGCCTCCGGGATAATCTCTGGGCCCCCGTCGATTGGCCGGCCCAGCCCATCGAAAGACCGTCCGAGCATCTCCTTTGAGACCGAGAGCCTCATGATGTCCCCGGAGAACCTCACCCTCGTCTGATCCGTGTCGAGCCCCCTTGTCCCCTCGAACACCTGGACAATGGCCAGGTTTTCCTGTGATTCCAATACCTGTCCCATTCTGTTCTCGCCCTCGGGGGTACGTATATTCACCACCTCGCCATAGGCCACCTCTTCCACCCCTTCGACGATCATGAGGGGGCCCGCGACCTGGGTGACGGACCGATATTCCCTCGCTTTGATATCCCGTGCCTTCTCTTTCATTTCTGATCCCCCAGTGATTCGAATTCGCCCTCGATAGACTTTATAAGTTGTTCATACCTCTGTGGAAAATCGGGGTTTGGGGTATACTTCATCCTTGCTATCTCATCCTTAACCTTCATCGCCGCGATCCTGCTCGCCATAATGCCAGAGCTGATCGCCTTGTTGACCTCCTCATAGAATCGCTTAATGATCCTCAGCATGAGATACTGCTTCTCCTTCGAGCAGTAAGAATCTATCTCGTGGTAAGCGTGTTGCTGGAGGTAGTCTTCCCTGATCATCCTCGCCACCTCCAACAGCGCCCTGTCCGCCTCAGGCAAGGCATCTTGGCCAACCAGCTGAACGATCTCCTGAAGCTCTGCCTCCTTCTCCAAAATGGTCATCATATCCCCTCTGAGCGCCTGAAACTCCTTATCCACGTTCTCATCAAACCACGGCCTCACGAAGTCCAGGTAGAGCGAGTAGCTCGTCAACCAGTTGATTGCCGGGAAATGCCTGCGGTCTGCGAGGTTGGTGTCCAATGCCCAGAAGGAGCTCACTACCCTTAGGGTGTTTTGAGCAACCGGTTCAGAGAAATCCCCCCCTGGAGGGGACACAGCTCCAATAATCGAAACGGACCCGAACCTCTTTTCCTTGCCCATGGTCACTACCCTGCCCGCCCTTTCATAGAAGTCGGCAAGCCTCGTGCCCAAATATGCGGGAAACCCCTCCTCGCCTGGCATCTCCTCAAGCCTTCCGGAGATCTCTCTGAGCGCCTCGGCCCACCGGGAAGTCGAGTCGGCCATCAGGGCGACGTCATATCCCATATCCCTGTAATACTCGGCAATGGTCACTCCTGTATAGATCGAGGCCTCTCTCGCTGCCACCGGCATATTTGAGGTATTGGCGATCAAGGTGGATCGCTCCATCAATTTCTCTCCGGTGTTTGGATCATCGAGCTCCGGGAAGGTGAGCAACACCTCGGTCATCTCATTGCCCCTCTCCCCACAGCCGACGTATACGACGACCTGTGAGTCAGCCCACTTCGCGAGCTGGTGTTGGCTCACCGTTTTGCCGGTTCCAAAGCCCCCGGGAATGGCCGCGGTGCCGCCCTTGGCTATCGGGAAAAAGGTGTCGTATATCCTCTGGCCCGTGAGCAAGGGCACCTCGGGGTCGAGCTTCTCCTTCAGGGGCCTCCCTATTCTTACCGGCCACTTTTGCTTCATCGTCAACTCAATCCTCTCGCCCTCATCTTCGAGAACGGCGATAACCTCATCAACCGAAAAACTTCCGCTCTTTATCTCTACCGCCTTCCCCCTTTTCCCAGGCGGTACCATCACCTTATGGAGTATCACCTTTGATTCCTGCACCTCCCCTAGGATATCGCCCTCGACGAGCTCATCGCCTTTCTTTATGGTGGGGGTGAAATCCCATTTCCGATTGGGATCGAGGCCTGGAACGTTTATTCCCCTTGTTATGTAGTCCCCTGTCTGGTTCCTGATCTCTAACAACGGCCTCTGTATTCCATCATAAAAATTGGTGATGATGCCCGGACCAAGCTCGACCGAAAGGGGGGCACCTGTCCTCACCACCTCTTCCCCCGGCTTCAGCCCGGTAGTATCCTCGTAGACCTGTATATACGCCAACTCTCCTATGAGCTTTATCGTTTCCCCCATCAGCCCTTCCTGGCCCACCCTCACCACCTCATACATCTCGCAGCCCCGCATGCCCTTTGCGATGACCAGTGGGCCAGCAATGCTCTGGATCTTCCCTGTGCCTCCCTCTGCCATAATCTCCTCTCTATGCTATTTCAAACCCAACGGTTTTCTTGATAAGCGCTCGTATAGGGTCGGGCCTCGTGACCAGGGGCCCTCCGCTATCTGGAATCTCAACCAGGATAGGCATTATCCCCTTTTTAAGCCTCGCAGCCTCCTCCAGCTCCTCTCCCAGCTCCTCCGCTACCCTTTCGGTAATCAACATGAGGGCAACCTCTCCACTGAAGAGCTCCCTCAGCAAGGCCCTTCTATCTCCTCTTCTGACCTCATCGAGCAGAAACGTCCTCCGGATACCCGCCAGTTTGAAACCATGAACCGCGTATCTGTCCCCTATCAAGGCAATTTCCATGGCTACCTCGTCACCGTCTCCCTTATATCCTCCCTGTCAAGATCGACTTCGGTGCTTCTCACTACGGCCATGAGGCCATTGACCTCCGCCTCCTTGGATACGATAAACCCGATGAGAGGCCCGGGCCCGAAAGGCTTCTTCTTCCTGATATCCTCTGCCTTCTTTGACAGGAGGTTGTCGAGGGCTGCTTCAAATGAAAAGACCGACTCAGTCCTCTCGTATTCCGGCTGAGCGCTCAACAGAGGCTCATAATAGATGGTGCCCTCCAGGAGCGAGATGAGGCCCGATAGTTCCTCCTCATCAAAGGCAGTGGTTATCTCGTGCGTGAGCGCGAACTCGGGGACCAAAAAGGGGCTCACCTCATCCAGGGAGAGGCCGTCCTTCTTCGCCCTTAGGATCATCTTGAGGTTATGGACCTGCGCGCATACCTCGATGAAGTCCCTGAATTCCCTCATGCCCTTCATCTTCAAGGCCTTTGCCAAGAGGTCTTCCCAGAAGATCTTGTCTAACAAGGCCTCCAGGTGAAACAGGTTGTGCGTCGCGTGATAGTTGGCGAGCCCCTCGCTGAGCCCTTGATAGGGGGTTCTCGTCAAGAGCGCGGCGAAGCCGTCCACTCCCTCCGCGTCGATGAGACCCTTCAGGAACACGAAGTCCAGCTCGCCCCCCTCAACCAGGGATTCCACGATCTCCTCCTTTCTCGCCTCCCCGTGGATTCCCCGCATGATCGTTCTCAGGTTCATCACATCCCATCTTCCCAAGAGGTATTGCCTTATCGGCCATGCGCCCTTGGGCATGATAGTTGAGAGTTCTTTCGCCAAGGCGGAGAATTCCTCCAGGATAGCCCTTTCTAGCTCCCTGGCCTCGTGCGCCGCCCCCTCCGAGAGGTAGGGAAAATAGTCCGTTCCCTCCAACAGGGAGGCTACCTCTGCTGGAGAGGTACAACCCCATAGATCATCCCATCTCATCGGAGAGATGAACTTCCCCTCCTTTGCCATGACCTTCGCGTTTACGTAAAGATATGAGAGGACATCCCTGATCACAGTTTATCCCCAAACAGCAGCTTGGCAACATCGACCCTTATACCCTCCCTCAGGCGGTTCAATTTTGCCTCGATGGTGTTGTCAACCTCAACCTGCCTTTCCAGGTCCCTCACTATGACGCCTCCGAGACATGGAATTGCCGCCTTCGCAAGGGACAGGGAGATATCCCTTCCCGTCATCTTTTTCACAAAGCTATGGAGTTCCCCTGTCATCTTCTGGTCGAATCTGCCGCTGTCCCGTTTGTTAAAGGCGAGCTCCACCTTGTCTCCGACCACGATCTCACAGGCACCGGCCACGAGGTTGAATATGATATCCTTGTACACGAGTTTATCCTTCTTCCCCTTTTCAGCCAATTCCTCCAAGAACTTGGTGGCGCCCTTAAAAGAGACGGAAATCGCCTCTTCTTGCGCATCCATCTTCTTTCGTCTCACCTCTAGTTTCGTCTCGGCGATTATCCTTTGGCCTTCGAGGGCGGCAATCCTCTTTCCCCGTGAAAGAACCCTTTGCTCCTCTGCCTCCGCCTTTTGCTGGGCAGCCTCCTTGATGCTCTCGGCCTCTGCCTGGGCCTTTTGAAGTGTCTCCGATATCTCCCTTTCCGCACCGGCCTCGATGTAGGATATTATCCTGTCAACGCCTTTATCCGACATATTTCTCCTCGATTAGGAAGAACGGACGTTATCGGCAACCACTGGGATCAACCACCCATGATCTTTGTTCCCACAAAGATCAAAATGGCGACAAGCAGTCCGAAAATAGCAAAGGTCTCCGCCATGACGGCGAGGACCACTGCCTGACCGAAGGTCTCCGCCCTCTTCGCTACGGCGCCCATGCCGCTCGCAGAAATAGCGCCCTGGGCAACGGCCGTAATACTGCTCAGCCCGATTACAATCCCTCCCCCGAGGGCGGCGTAGCCCATCTCCAGGGGGACCTCCTTTGCCGCACCGCCGAGCACGCCAACCCCGATAAGGATCAACACGGCCCCCAGGAATCCATAGATCCCCTGGGTCTGGGGGAGGGCTTGGAGCACCAGCACGGGCCCGAACTTCTTTGGGTCCTCCGATATCACGCCGGCCCCCGCAACACCAGCCAGCCCAACTCCAACCCCTGCGCTAATAGCAGCCACGCCCATAGAAATCGCTGCCCCTATGATTGCCAACACTGCTCCCATAGACAGTTCCATAGAAAATACCTCCTTGTTATTTGATCTTCGCTACCTCATAGTTCATCTTAAGGGGGGTGAACTCCGACCCCCCGCTCCGATAAAATTTAGTGAAGAACTCCACATAGTGTAATCGAAGCCCATGGACAAAGCCTCCCATGGCGTTAATCACGAAGTTGAACAGGTGGCCGATGAAAAAGACGGGAATTGCGACCAGCACCCCGATCGTACCCAGCATGTAGAGCATGCCGGCAAGCACATTGACGGTCATGGCAATCCCCGTGGTACATAATCCCAAGGCCATGAGCCTCGCATAGGAAAGGATATCGCCCATGAACCCCGTTATCTGAAACATGGCCATTGCCTTGTGTCCCATCAAGAGCAATGCGAGGGAGAACGCAATGAAGGCGAGGCCCGCTGACTTGTAGCCAAGAAGGTAGAACACAATTCCCGGCTGTGCGAATAAAAACCAGAGATTGCCGGTAAGCGCGCTCCACGGCTGTCCCCTCTTGAGGTTGTCCACTACGTTTATCACCACTCCCGTGTTCACGTGAGCTGCACCAACGGCGAGGGCTATGATGAGAAAGGCCGTCACTTGGGCCATGGGATCGAATACCTGCATCGCCTCCAGAATAGGCAGCTTTAGCCCAAAACTGCCGAACCACCCTCCTGAGAGGGCCCCAATGATAATCGTGGCGCCCCCGGCCGCAAAAAGTATGATTCCCCCATCTCGTATCGTCTGATTGTATCTTCCTCCCCCTCGTATTAACAGGAGGCCCAGGGCAAGGGCAATTACCCCATACAGGGCGTCGGTGAGCATGATCGAGAAAAACAACAGGAACCCGGGAACGAGAAATATAGTTGGATCAACCCCGTTATAGTCCGGCAGACCGTAGAGCCGCGTCAAGAGCTCAAAGCTCCTGAAGAACTTCGGGTTTCGCAGCTGTACCGGCACATCATCGCCCTGCTCGGGATCGGATGCCTCTACTACACAAGCTTCATGGGTGACCTCCCGTATCTCCTGGTCGGCTTGTGCGTAACGCCCTTCCGGAATCCATCCCTCAATGACCACCACGTGCTCCATGGAGGCGAATTTGTTCTGGCTCTCTTCCCTCTGCCTCTCGGCCGAGAGGAACTCCTGGTACTTTTGGAGCTCATCCCTCCATCTTCCCGCAATACCCACGATCACTGCCTCATGCCTTGATTTCTCATCGGCTAAGGCCTTCAACCGATTATCAACGGACTCCATCGCCTCCCGTGGCCTTCCGCGCTGGCCCTCCAGCTCAACTCTCTCCCAATTCAAGCGCCGGAGGTTCGCCAACACCAGCGAAGACTGTTCTTTGAGGCAGATTACGAGCGTTATCCCTCTGTTATCGGGCAGTTCCGATATCCCGAGGTAGAAGTTGCCATCGGTCACCTCTTCAAGCCGCTCCCTTATGCTATCGATCTCCTCCCTTGACGCTATCCCCAGCAAGACGGAGAGGAATTCGGACTCTCCGATATCACCCAGATCTACCTCTAAGGGCAACACGAGCTCCAATAACCCCCGTGCCCTCTCCAGATCAACAATCTCCTCCTCGATTCTCTCCAACTCCCTCACCGCTCCCTCAGCCTCTCGTTCGATCTTCTCTATGCTCCCGTCAACCACCTCAATAAGTTCGCTGCCGTAGATCTCCCTTGTCTCGAGCCTCTTCGGCGGCAAGGGGGCGAAGATCCCCTTGATAAAGCCCTGTTTCGGCTCTGGATCATAGCGTTCGAAAAGATCCAAAAGCCGATTCACTGCAATATTCTGAGCAGCTATCTTCCGTATAGTGGGGGAAAGGGGGTGAGGCCTCAAGAGATCGCCTAACGCAGGGTCAGCAACCTTTTCAGAATAATCGGTCAGATGGACCGTGCCGAGCTCCTGTAATCTCTTGACTACCTCATATCGGTAGTCCTCTAAGGCGAGGATCTGTATCTTTTTCATCCTGATTGGTCTCAGCATGATATCAGCCTAACAGCGTTCGCAATATGAATTCCCTTGCCTTTCCCAAATTCCTTTGGGCATCTTTTCTGAGTTTCTCGATGTCCTTGTTCCATTCCTCGGTAATATTCCGGCACTCCTCTCGCGCGTCCTTCTCAGCAAACTCCCTCATCTTCTCCGCTTGATCTTGGGCGTTGCCAATCCTCTCCGCAATGAGCTTTTCCGCCTCGGCCTTGGCATTCTCCACCACGCTACCCGCCTCTTCCCTGGCATTCTCCGACCTCTTCCTCGCCTCGTTCTCCGCATTCTTTATCTTGTGCAGGGATTCTACGATCATCCTAAACCTCTCTTGCTGGTATGGTCTTTTTTTAGGGGAATACTACTTTAAGATG
The DNA here is from genome assembly GCA_964549945.1 of uncultured Desulfobacteraceae bacterium. GTDB lineage: Bacteria > Desulfobacterota > DSM-4660 > Desulfatiglandales > B25-G16 > B25-G16. Next base: position 59,294 of record CAZJXD010000007.1, read on the forward strand.
GAAAGGCTTTCAGTCTTTTTAGAAGGCAGGGTAATATCGTATTTTATCTCTTCCTCTAAGGCCTGCATCATGCAATTTCCCTCAAAGATGACCCCTTCCTCAATGACCAATTTCGGGGTCTGGATATTGCCAAAAAGCTTACCGGGAACATTGATCTCTATCTTGTTTTCCGCAACGATATCGCCGCGAACCTCTCCGCTTATTATCATGTCACCAACGCGAACCCTGGACTTGATCACCGCGCTCTCGCCAACGATCAGGGTCCCGCTGGAAAAAATCTCCCCTGAGAACTTCCCGTCTATCCTCACGGCGCCGGTGAAGGAAAACTTGCCCTCGAATTCCGTATCCTTCCCTAAAAATGCGTTTATCTCATCCTTGGATTTCCTCATGGATTGCTCTCCACTTTGCATTTTTTTCTGCGGCTACATACCATAGTCTCATCGTCGATTGCAAGAAAAATTGTCCGGACTTTCAATCAACGGGCATTCGCTATCCAGGAGAGAGGGGGGATCGATTTGGTCGGAAAGGCCGCTTTTTTTAGTTGGTCTGCTCCACCTGATGCGTACAGGGAAGGTTTAACAGCGGGTCATTGGTTGGACCTCCCGCTTTCACGAGCGAAGGTGTTCTAAGTTCCCGCGAGAGGGATCGATTATGTGGCCGTAGTCCATCATTTCTGAAACATAAACCTCCTCATGCTCACATTCATTGCCAGGCCCATGGCGGCCAATGCGGAAACCACGGATGATCCCCCGTAGCTAAACAGCACCAATGGGATCCCTACCACGGGAAGCAGGCCCGTCACCATGCACACATTGATTACAAGGTGCCAGAAGATCAATGCGACCACGCCTACCACCAAAAGGGTGCCAAATCTGTCCTTGCTGTTCCTGGCTATATTAAGACACCATAGTATCAAGAACAGGTAGAGCGTCAATAGCGCTGCCGAACCTATGAAACCCCACTCCTCCGCCAAAACGGAAAACAAAAAGTCGGTATGTTGCTGGGGCAGAAAATTTAGGCTCGTCTGGGTCCCCTTGAGATACCCCTTCCCCCAGAACAGGCCCGAGCCAATGGCAATCTTAGACTGTGTCACGTGATAGGCGGAGCCAAGGGGGTCCGTCTCGGGTCTTAAAAACGCGATGATCCGCTTTTTCTGGTAACCCTGAAGGCTCAGCCAGAAAAAGGGGGCTGAAATACAGGCGATGGAAAAAAAGATGAGCATTGATCTCCGGTTCACATGGACGAAGAGGATAATCGAGAAAGAGACGATTACCAACACCAGGGCAGTGCCCAGGTCTGGTTGGGAGACGATCATCACAAACGGTAAGGCGATCATCGCTAAGGGTTTCCATATATCCCTCATCCTATAGTTTCCCGTCTTTGGTGAGGTGGAAAAATACTTCGCGAGCACCAGGACAACGGAGACCTTCACCATCTCCGAGGGCTGCACCGAAAAGAATCCCAGGTGTAGCCAACGTTGGGAGCCATGTGTTACCTTGCCTATATAGAAAACGGCCACCAGAAGTATCATGCATAGAATAAACAGGGGATACGCGAGCCTGTCGAGTATGTGATAATCGAAGGTCGTCATGAGCAGCAGTACCAGGAAGCCAATCCCGTACCAACAAATCTGCTTCACGTAGATCCCGCTTCCCCCGATGGATCTGATTGAGTACGTGGCGCTGTAAAGGTTAACCACGCTCAGCAACCCAATCATCATCAAGATGGCCAAGAGAATCCAGTCGAAGTTATCCAACAATCGTCGATCAAACATGTAGCCTTATCGCTCCATTGCCCTCATTAGGTCCTTGAATTGAAATAGCCCTCGAGTATCATCTTCGCGATAGGGGCTGCCGTCGCCCCTCCCGTGCCTCCGTGTTCTATTACTATGCTCAGCGCGATCACCGGGCTCTCCGCAGGTGCAACCGCCACGAACCACGAATGGTCACGGAATTTATAGGGAACCTCCTCTTCTTCGATGACCTCTCCCTCTTCGGGCAGGGCTATCACCTGGGAAGTGCCCGTTTTGCCGGCGACCTGTAGGGCATCAGGCCTCGCCCTTCTTCCCGTTCCCGTTGGCTCGTTGACCACCCCGAGCAGGGCCCTTCTGATCAATTCCATGTTCTCCTTTCTAAGGTTCCAGCGCCCCAAGGTATCGGGCTTAAACCGAAAGACCGCGTTCCCGTCCTCCTTGCCTACCAATTTCGTTACCTGGGGCCTATAGAGGATTCCCCCGTTAAACAGGGCCGAGATAAATCGCGTCATTTGGATCGGCGTAATAAGGGTAAAGCTCTGCCCAACGGCCACAGACAGGGTTTCCCCTTCCTGCCATGGAACATGCCAATGCGTGAGCTTCCAATCCCTGTCCGGGACGAGCCCCGATTTCTCGTCTCCCAATCGAAGGCCTGTTCTCGAGCCAAAGCCGAGTAACCTGGCGTATCTCGCGATGGTATCTATGCCTATCCTTTGACCCATTTTGTAAAAGTACACATCACACGACTCAACTAACGCCCTGTGGAGATCTACCGCACCGTGGCCTCCCTCCTTCCAATCGCGATATAGCCTGCCCTGAAAGTAGTAGTTTCCTGTGCAGATTACCTTCTCTTGGGGATCGATTATTCCCTCCTCCAGCCCTGCGAGGGCCACCACTATCTTGAAAAGCGAGCCCGGCGGATACTGTCCCGTTGTCGCCCTGTTTTGCAGTGGAAAACGGAGGTTGGAAACGAGGCTTTCCCACCCTTTCCTGTCCATCCCCATTGCGAAGTCATTTGGATCAAATGTGGGGCTGCTCGCCATTGCCAATATTTCCCCATTCATGGGATTCATGGCGACGATCGCGCCTGCTTTATCCTCAAGGGCCTTCTCGGCCAACATCTGAATATTCTTGTCTATGGTCAACGTGACATTCAAACCCGGCTCCGCATCCCTCTGGTAGAGCACCCGCAGCCTCCTGCCATAAGCATCTACCTCGACCTGTTGCCCTCCCCTGACGCCATTCAGCTGCTTCTGCCACTTTCTCTCGATGCCGAATTTTCCCACAAAGTCCCCGAGCCTATTCTGTGCGTACTCTCCGCTGTTCAGCTGTTCCCTATCAATTTCTCCCAGATAGCCAATGAGGTGAGAGGCAAAGGGGCCATAGAGGTAATGCCTCCTCGCCTTCACATCTATCACCACACCGGGCAAGCTGAACGCATTCGTCTCCACGCTGGCCAACTCATCGCGGGTGAGGCCCCTCTTTATGTAGATGGGATTAAAGGGATTAAGCTTCTGGGCCCTTCTTATCCTCTTACTTGCTGAGCCATCGTCTATCTCAACCAATCCCCGTAGCCCGGTCAACAGGCCATCCAAATCCCCTATGTCCTCGGGAATAGCCCCCAGTATGAACAGAGGTCGATTATCGACCAATAGCTCGCCATTCCTGTCGTAGATTAACCCCCGAAAGGGCAATACATCGCGAAGGTCTATCCTGTTGTTCTCCGATTGTGTCCTGAATTTTGCGCCGTGAATGATCTGCATAAACCACAATCGCACGAATAACACACCGAAGACAATAAGGATAAAGAAGGTAAGCTTGGTGAGTCGCCTTTGAAATATATCGGTCTCTACAGGGTCAAAGCCAGAACGCCCTACCATGATTATCACCCGAGATCGCTATAGGGGAGCCTGAGGCTTCTCCTGGGCATAGCCTAGGCCCTCCGGTCCCCCTATTATATCCAGGAAATAGAACAAGGGCGGAGCAAGGAGGCTCGTTATTAAGGCGGATAACAGCATGAAAACGAAGGGCATTGACGGCATAAATTGCCCAGCCGAAAAGAGCCTCAATATAACCAGGAGAAAGGCCCACTTGGCAAAAAGGAAAATGGCTACAAATAGCGTTGATGTCTTTATGTTGTTGAAATCCAAAAATTGGCGGCAACGGAACATCCCAAAGATGATAGCTGAATACACAAAGGCAAACAATCCAAGCTGACTTGGAGCCAGCACATCGGTTAAGATCCCCATACAAAAGGCGAGGCATCCCGCTCTCAACTCCTGATTCTTGCCGAGGATATAGATGAGAACGATTGGGATGAGATCGATATCCAGCCACTCAATCCCCAAGAGGTGGCCGATGCTTCCCCGTAGGAGAACAAAAATGCCGCTCATTACACAGATGAGGGAAAACAAAACCCCCCCGCCCTCTCTCAAGTTTTCTATAAAATTTCCAGTCCCCATTTCCCTGCCTTACCGCGCTGAGTTCGTCATCCCTTGGGCTTTGCCCTTTCGAAGGGGAAGGAAGTTCCGCGTCAGGATTATGAGAACCTCCTCTAATTTGTTGAAATCCACAGCGGGAATGACCCGCACATCCTTGAAAAGCTTATAGGGGGAGTCGTCAACCCGCTTGACCCGGCCCAGATGAAGGCCCTTTGGGAATACGCCTCCCAGGCCTGAGGTCACAATAGCATCGCCCGGCCTTATCTCACATGTCTTTATTACGTAATCGAAATAGCACTCGCCCGATCCACTTCCCTTTAGCATACCTCTTCCCCTTGAGCTCTGGACTAATCCGTCAATAGCGGAGTTTTGATCCGTAACCAACAAGACCTGGGAATAATGGGGCGAGACCGAAACCACCCTTCCGACAACCCCCTCGGAGTTCACCACTGCCATGTTGATCGCAACGCCCTCATGGGCACCCTTATCGATAATAATGGATTTAAACATGCCGCTGGAGTCCCATCCCGTCACCATTGCCGGCAGGAGCGGGTCATCGGCGTTGTCTTGAAATTTGAGGAGGTCTTGCAGGCGCTTGTTGGTTAACAATACCTCTCGATACCTGCTGTTTTCGAGCTCGAGCAGCTCGATCTGCGCCTTGAGTTGAAGGTTCCCCTGACGAGCCTCCACCAGGAAGAAATAGTTGCTCCAGATATCCCTTATGAAGCGTACTGTGCCGATGAAGAGCTTTTGAATGGGAGCGGTTACTTCAATAGCGAGCCTTTCGGCTGGATTCCACTCTTGCCCCTTGCCGATGCTGAGGGACAGCAAGATCACGGATATCACCAAAAAGATATAGGCAACCCATTTCGGCTTATGCTCTAAAAAGATGGTCAATTGCCGCTAGCCTGAACTCCTTTATTACTTAACCAGAATCTCCTTCAATAGCGATAAATTATCCAAGGCCTTTCCGGCTCCTATGACCACTGTGGTGAGGGGATCATCTGTAATCGTTATTGGCAGTCTGGTTTCCTCTCTCAGCAAGGCATCGAGGTTTTTCAGCAGTGCACCGCCACCGGTCAAGACTATTCCCTTGTCAACCACATCGGCGGATAACTCGGGAGGGGTTTGTTCCAAGGCAATCCTCACCGTTTCAACTATGGTCTCCACTTGCTCTGATATGGCCTTTCTCACCTCCTCTGAGTCTATGGTGAGTATCTTCGGAATGCCGGTGACCAGATCCCTGCCCTTAACCTCAATGAATTCCGGCTCATCCATTGGATAGGCGTTTCCCACAGTAATCTTGATGAGCTCAGCTGTCTGAAGGCCTATTAAGAGATTATATTTTCTCTTGATATGCTGCAGGATGGCTTCATCCATCTTATCGCCTCCCACCCTTACCGAACGAGAATACACGGTTCCGGCCAAGGAGATAACGGCTACCTCCGTGGTTCCTCCCCCGATGTCTACTACTATGTTGCTCGTGGGCTCAGTAATGGGTAAATCCGCCCCTATCGCCGCAGCCATGGGCTCCTCGATTAAATACACCTCCCGAGCCCCGGCGGACTCCGCCGACTCTCGAACAGCCCTCTTCTCCACCTGAGTGACTCCCGAGGGCACGGATATTATAATGCGAGGCCGCACCAGGGACCTCCTGTTGTGGACCTTTCTAATGAAATACCGTAGCATCGTCTCGGTAATATCGAAATCGGCAATGACCCCATCCTTCATGGGCCTTGTTGCCACGATATCCCCGGGCGTTCGGCCAAGCATTGTCTTCGCCTCTTTTCCCACCGCCAAAATCTTGTTTCCTCCCCGATCTCCTTTCTTTATCGCAACCACCGAAGGCTCGTTCAGCACTATCCCCTTGCCTTTCACATATACCAATGTGTTGGCAGTACCCAGGTCAATGGCCAGGTCGTTTGAGAACCAACCAAAGAGAGGATCTAGTAACATCGATATCTCCTTTCAAAATCTCATACCTTGATTAGCTTAAATAATTTTAAGAGATTTATCAATAAAAATAGCGCCTACCTCAATAAAGGAGCGGCAGTATGCTCGCCATAGGATTCAATCCAAGGCCCTCTTTTGTCTTGACAACGTATAAGAGCTATGATTAGTAAGATGAGTTATTTCTGGCGGAAGGGAAGTATTTCTCTATGAAGCAAACGTTTCAACCAAGCAATATAAAGCGGTCCCGTGTCCATGGCTTTCGTGCGAGGATGAGCAGCAAGGGCGGAAGAAGGGTTCTCAAAAGAAGGAGGGCTAAGGGCCGGAAAAGGCTTGCTGTGTAACACGCCGTATGGTTCGGTCTTATACAGGGGTTACGGATCTCGCCCATTCTCTATACGGTGATGCCTTGAGATGAGATCATTTTCGCTTACGAAAAGGGAGCGGATTCTCAAGAGGGCCGATTTCACCGACATTAATCTTCACGGCAAGAGGTTTCGCACAGAAAATTTCACCATTGTTGCACAACCAAACGGCAGGGATGTGACGAGACTGGGTGTAACGGTCAGCAAGAGGGTGGGAAATTCCGCAAAGAGAAACCGCGTGAAACGATTGATTAGGGAATTCTTCCGGCTACACAAGCACGAAATGCCGAAAGGATACGATGTGGTAATCGTCCCCATGCATGAAATCGAAGCGCCGAGCCTTTCTAAGATATATGAGGAGTTGGGTAACGCATTAATAAAAAATGGCGAATTCCTTTCTTAAACCGAGCACGTGGATAATAGCGTTAATCAGGTGTTATCAAATAGCACTATCGTCTTTTTTGCCGGCCTCGTGTCGATTTATGCCCACATGTTCTACTTATGCCTCCCTTGCCATTAAGAAATACGGGGTCATTAAAGGAGGGTTCCTCGCGGCAACAAGGATACTTAAATGCCACCCCTTTCATCCAGGCGGGTATGATCCCCTCAGGTGAGCCCAGCGAGAGTCTTATGCGTGTATTATCCCCGCGGTGAAAGAAGAGAGCCCGAGCAGACAGCGAATGGGCGAACAGATGGGCAATTCCTACAGGGCACGCACACCTTTCTTTTTACCGGCGCATTTCGCATATATGGTGGCCTCTTTTACTCGCTCACCGGGCATCATACGTTGCTAATTGTGGTGCAAGTGATTATGATTTAATCTGATTAATGCTGGATTTTTCAATGGATAAAAGAACATTATTGGCCTTGATCCTGTCGTTTCTCGTCTTTCTCGTCTGGTCTCTCCTTTTTGGACCAAAACCAACGGACAAAACGGCCGAGAAACCCCCGACCCCGGAAAAAGGGCAGGAGCAGCGGGTTTTGCCGGAGAGAACGAAACCCCTGGGCCCCCAAAAAGAACTGATGCTGGAGGCAGTATCTGAAGCAAAGGACATCAAGGTCGAAACGGAACTCTACTCCGCTCTTTTTTCCGGTTCCGGCCCAATGATCAAGGGATTCAAATTAAAAAAATACCGGGCTACCGTTGAAAAGGACTCCCCTTTAAAGGAGCTAATCCACGTGAACAATAAAGAGGGCTATGGGTTCAACCTCGGTTTCTCCGGTCAAAACATACCGAATATCAACTGGTCAGCGTATACAGTAAAGAGAAAAAATATCACCCTGAAAAAGGGCGATCAACCTGAGGAGTTGGTCTATGAATGGAAGTCCCCTCAAGGAGTAGACATACAAACACGATTCCTCTTCCACGCCGACAAGTACAACATCGACCTCGCGGTCACCGTCAATAACGGGTCCGGGCACCTCATTGATGACGCCCTTTTGCTCCACATCGCACATCTTCCCCGGGAGGGCAAGAAGGCGTATGGCGCATTCGAGGGTATGGCCCTTTTGCTCGGCGACAAGCTCAAGGAGATCAAGGAAGGCAAAGTAAAGGAAAAGCAGTTCGAGGGCCGGATACCATGGGTAGCCTATGAGGAACCGTACTTCATGACCGCCATAGCCAACGAAAACGATACCGGGCTCACCGCAAAGGGCACCACGCTCTCCGACGGAGAAATCAGGGTATCTTACATAACCCCCTCCCTCAACGTGAAACCCTTGGAAAGGATCACCAAGAATTTCGCCCTCTACCTGGGTCCAAGGGATCTCTATGTGCTGAAAGGGTTAGGAAAAAAACTTGAAAAGGCAATCAACTTCGGGTGGTTCGATATAATCGCCAAACCCCTGTTGGTCACGCTCCGCTTTTTTAATAAATATGTCTCGAATTACGGCGTTTCCATCATCCTGCTCACCATCCTCATCAAGATACTGTTTTGGCCGCTCACCCGTAAGAGCTATCAATCCATGAAGGAAATGAGGAAGCTCCAGCCCATGATGGCCAAGATAAGGGAAAAGTACAAAAACAATAAGCAGGAAATGCAGAAACAGCTCATGAACCTCTACAAGACCTATAAGATAAATCCCATGGGGGGCTGCTTGCCCATGGTGGTGCAGATACCCGTCTTCTTCGCCTTTTACCGAATACTGCCCAGCTCAATAGAGCTGCGACACGCCCCTTTTGTGCTGTGGATCAACGATCTGTCCGCGCCTGAAAGGCTCTTTTCTTTCTCCTTTAAAATACCCTTTATGGCCCCTCCTTACGGTATCCCGGTCTTGACCCTGTTGATGGGTGCATCCATGTTTCTCCAGCAAAAAATGACACCCTCTCCGGGTGACCCCGCTCAGGCAAAGATGATGATGATGCTGCCAATCGTGTTTACGTTTTTATTCATCAATTTTCCATCTGGTTTGGTGCTTTACTGGTTAACTAACAATTTGCTATCGATTGCCCAACAATATAGGATTAATAGATAAGTGGGTTAATGTCAGGAGGAAGCTTTATGTCATCTATCGAGATAGAGGCCAGAACAACACAAGAGGCAATAGAAAAGGCCTGCGAACATTTTCAAATGAGCCAGGAGGAGCTCGATATAGAGGTCTTGGAAAGCAGATCCGGTGGTATTTTCGGAATCGCGGGAAACAGGAAGGCCAAGATCAGGGCCACACCTAAAGGTGATCCGAGCATAAAGCTCGCCCGAGAGGTCTTGACGAAAATAATCTCGCTCATCTCTCCAAATACCACGGTTTCCGCGGAAAGAAGGGGTGATGATATACTCTTAACCCTTACGGGAAATAACCCCGGAATACTTATCGGTTCTCAGGGCAAGACCCTTGAGGCCTTGGAGTTTATCATCAATAAGGCGGTGAATAGGGTATCAGAGAAAAAGATAAGGGTGATCGTGGATACCGAAAATTACCGCAAGCGCAGGGAGGAATCGCTCAAGAGGCTTGCTTTTGAGATGGGAGAGAAGGCCAGGAAGACGGGAAAGCCCGTTATCACAAGCCCCATGAATCCTCACGAGAGAAGAATAGTCCACCTTGCCCTCAAAGGAGATCGCGGGATTCAAACGAAGAGCAAGGGGGAAGGCTTCTACAAAAAAATCCTGATTATTCCAGATAACGTGAGGGTGGATGAAAAACAGGGTGAGTAAGCTCGAATTTCCCTTTTGGCATGGACTACAAGGATGAGACCATTGCTGCCATAGCCACGCCAGTGGGTATAGGCGGAATAGGGATAATAAAGATCAGCGGAAAGCTCGCGGCAGGTATCGCGCAAAAGGTCTTTCGGCCAAGGCGTCCCATCAAATCGTTCGAGAATTTCCGGCTCTACCTGGGTCATATAATCGACCCGAACTCGGGCCTTCCCACCGATGAGGTCCTGATGTCTATCATGCGAGGCCCCCTCTCGTACACCAGAGAGGATGTGGTTGAGATCAATTCCCACAGCGGCTACACGATCCTTTCCAGGGTACTCCAAATAATCCTCCAATCTGGCGCTCGGCTGGCCCAACCAGGGGAATTCACCTTTCGGGCCTTCCTTAATGGCAGGATTGATTTAACGCAAGCCGAGGCCATTGTTGACCTTATCAACGCCAAAAGTGAAATCTCATTGCGCTTAGCCGCGCACCAGCTTGCCGGTGGGTTCCTGACGCGACTCGAGGAAATCAGAAGGCAACTTATCGAAATCCTCGTTGAAATAGAGGCTTCCATCGATTTTCCCGATGAGCAGGCTACAAGAATAGACCGGCAACGTCTAATAGATCGTATCCATACAGCCATCCTCGAACCGACCGGAGAATTGATATCCGCCTATTCACAGCGAAAGGTATGGCACGAGGGAATAGCCGTTGTGATAGTGGGGCGAGTGAATGTCGGTAAATCCAGCATCTTCAACAAGCTGCTCCAGAAGGAGCGGGCCCTTGTTACTCCCATACCCGGCACAACACGGGATATCCTTGAATCCGGAATAAGCATCGGGGGAATCCCTATATGGTTGGTGGATACGGCGGGGATGCGGAAGGTGAGGGGAATGGTTGAGAAAAAAGGGGTAGCCTTAACAAAGGCCCGCATTTCCTCAGCCGATATTATCCTTCTGGTAATCGATAGGAGCAGGGCCCTTAATAAGTATGATCTCGATCCCCTGAGCAAAGCCAATAAAAAAGCCGTTATTGTCGTCATAAACAAGGTCGATCTTGCCCGAAAGGTAAGCGAGAAAAAGATCGAAACGGTATTCGGGAACCTTCCGAGGGCTTATGTTTCAGCCCTTACAGGGGAAGGCTTCAACGACCTCACGAAAGCCATCTATACGCTTATTATGAGGAGCACCATCGTTATGCCCTCTACCCCCATTATCCCCAACATGCGACACACTCTCGCGCTCCAACAAGCCGGCGATTGCCTTGAGAAGGCAGTAAGGAATTTAAAGGATGGACATCCCTTAGAGATAGCAGCTGCGGATCTCATGTGGGCGAGAAACTCGATAGATGAGATAACAGGACACAAGACAAACGAAGAGGTGATCGATGGCATCTTTAGCAGGTTTTGTTTGGGTAAATAATCAATCCAGATTGTGCGTACCTGAACCGATAATTTGATTGTAAAAATAAGGGTAATGGGTTATACTTCAAAGCCAATAAAAATTCATTAATCCTTATCCTTCACCATCACTTAAACACGGATGGCCTTACTGAAAACATGGCGTGATTAGCGCTTTACGTCCGCGGGGAGAGATGGGGGATTGCTCATGCCTAGGCACGGAATGCAGTGGAGCGGGGGGTTGGCGTTATCTCAAACACGGTAACCATACAATAAGGAGGAACATGAGATGAATTTTGAATTACCAGAGGAGCTTCAGATGCTCAGAGACACCGTTCGTGACTTTGTGGATGAGAAAATTGCTCCATTTGCGGATGAATGGGAAGAAAAACACCATTTCCCTTACGAAGAGGCCATCAAACCAATGGGCGAGTTGGGTTTTTTTGGAACAGTTATCCCTGAGGAGTATGGAGGGAATGACATGGGCTGGCTGGCAGCAATAATACTAACCGAGGAAATCGCCCGAGGTTCAAGTGCACTAAGGGTGCAGATTAATATGCAGACCACGGGGAATGCTTTCACTATTTATCACTATGGCGGCGAGGAGGTAAAGAGAAAATATATTCCTAAACTGGTGAGCGCGGAGTGTGTGGGGGCCTTCGCGATGACCGAACCCAACGCGGGCTCTGATGTTCTCTCCATGAAATCCACCGCAGAGGACAAGGGCGACCACTGGCTCTTAAACGGGTATAAGACATGGATCTCCAACGCGCGCGTTGCCGACACGGTTCTTTACTACGCTTACACCGATCGCTCCGCGGGAGCCAAAGGGCTCTCCGCCTTTGTAATAGAGCCGAAGAACTTCAACGGCATCACCACCACCGATCTGGATAAGACAGGTACCCACGCCACACCAACCGGCGAAATTATCCTAGAGAACACCAGGGTTCCCAAGGAGAACATCGTTGGGAAGCCGGGGGGTGGCGTGAAGATCCTCTTCGGGTCCCTCTCTAATTCCCGGCTCTCGTGTGCGGCCGGGGGCGTCGGTCTCGCACAGGCCTGTTTAGAGGCGGTGACCAAGTATGCCATGGAGCGAGAGCAATTCGGGCAACCTATTGGAACGTTTCAGATGAACCAGGATATGATCGCACAGATGGTGAGTGAGATTGAGGCTGCAAGGCTGTGCTGTTATAAGGCCGCGTGGCAGAAGGATCAAGGGGTGTTGGGCAACAACTTAGAGGTTGCGCAAGCCAAGTATCTAGCCGGTGAGATAGCCTATAAATGCTCTCGGTACGCCATGAGCATCCTTGGGGCTTACGGTTATTCAACTGAATATCCGGTAGCCAGATATTACCGAGACGCACCCCCTTATGCAATGGTAGAGGGATCGCATAATATCTGCAAGTTTATTATCGCACAGGATCAATTAGGGATCAGAAAGGCAAATAGATAGAGCACTGGGTTTGGGCCTTCCTGTAGCACATTATAGGGGGCGTGAAATATTCTATACTCACACGAATTGTTTAAAAGTGATAATTCAGGCGTGAAAAAGGAGGGAAACTCGATAGAAGTATACCTATCTATACTGAAATTTACGATCTCAGGTAAGGTTTGATATGGGATATCAGAGAGAAATATACATTACGTTAAACGGGAATATACAATTAAATAAACATATTATCTATAGTATCAACAATTCCTTATTGTCTTACTATTACTATTTATATAGTTAACTATAATTAATAATTTGGTGAGGAAATGGAGATAAAAGTAGATAGAGAAACCCTTTTTAAGGCCATCTCCCGTGTCCAAGGTATCCTGGAGAAAAGAAGCCATATGCCCATCCTCTCTACAGTGCTCTTAGCGACAAAGGGCAATGATTTTGAGTTATCAGCTACTGATCTGGAGATAGGCTTTCAGAACAGCTACCCAGCTGAAGTTATTCAACCTGGAAGCATCACCATATCAGGTAAGAAACTCCTTGATATTACCCGGGAGACGAATAGCCCTAAAATCTATATTTCTGAAAAGGAGAATAACTGGGTATACATCTCAGACAGCAATGCCCATTACAATCTCTCCTGCCTCCCTGCGGACGAGTTTCCAGTCCTGACCGAGCCGGAGGGAACCATTATGATAGATCTCGATGGTAAGGTTCTCGGAGAGATGATCAGTAAAACTATCTACTCAGTAACTATTGAAGAGGCGGGATTTAAGCTGTCAGGCGTCTTTATGGAGAGGGTGGATAAGGGAGGAGAGGGCTTCTTAAGGATGACGGCTACCGATGGTCACAGGCTTTCCTTGATCGATAAAAAAGTACCTGATGTTCAAAAGATGGAGATAGGAAGCGGTGTTATGATCCCGAAGAAGGGGATGGTAGAGCTAAATAAACTATCTTCAGAGGAAGAGAATATATTATTAGGGTTAAAACAGAATAACCTCGTGGCGAAAAAAGGCAAGGCACTGATTGTGATACGATTATTAGAGACGAAGTTCCCTGATTACAAGAACGTAATACCTGCCGCAGACAAGGAGGAAAAAAACATAATTACCGTTAATAAGCAACCCCTTTTAGATGCTATGAGAAGAATGATGATTATCAGAAGTGACCAATACCAAGGCGTGAAAATGAGTGTAGGGGAGAATTATATAGAGATGACTTCGGTAAATCCAGACTTAGGTAACGTGGAGGAGAGGGTGGAGATCAAATACATTGGCGAGCCAATTGAGGTGGGGTTTAACCCGAAATATTTCATAGACGCCCTTCAACCCATGGATAGCGATATCGTTTACCTTAATATCAAGGATCAGACAGGCCCATGTTTGATTACTGGAGACCAAGACGAGGGTTTCTTGGGTCTGATTATGCCGATGAGGTTATAGGTAATGGCAACTAATACCAATAAATACACTGCTTCAAGCATAAAGGTTTTAAAGGATCTCACTGCCGTCAGGAAAAGACCGGCTATGTATATTGGAAATACCTCAACAGAGGGGCTTCACCATATCTTATATGAGGTCGTGGACAACAGTGTGGATGAGGCGCTCGCCGGATACTGTAATAAGATAGATATCGAGATATTGGGCGATAACAGTATTATCGTCACGGACAACGGGAGGGGAATACCTGTAGGTTTCCATAAGCAAGAGAAATTACCCGCTCTCGAGGTGGTGATGACCAAACTCCATGCAGGCGGTAAGTTCGATAATAAGAGCTATAAGGTTTCAGGGGGCTTGCATGGTGTCGGGGTCTCGGTGGTAAACGCGCTCTCAGAATATCTCGAGGTAGAGGTATACCTAAAGAATTCCGTGTACCACCAGAGATACGAGCGGGGCGTTACGGCAAGCCCGCTAGAGGTAATAGGAAAGACGAAGAGGAGGGGCACGAGCATTCACTTCCGTCCGGATGAAGGAATATTCGAGAGCATTGAATTTAGCTTTGATATCATCTGCCAGCGAATGAGGGAGCTCGCGTTCCTTAATACTGGGCTTAAGATAAATGTATCTGATGACAGGACCCAGAGGCAGAAGGAGTTTTATTACAAAGGCGGTATCGTTTCCTTTGTGGAGTACCTAAACCAAAACCAGGATCTCGTACATGCTAAACCCATATTTATTCAAGGAGAAAGGAATGGCGTGAGTATTGATATCGCCTTTCAGTACAGCCAGTCTTACATCCAGAAGATATTTTCATTCGCCAATAATATCAACACAAAGGAGGGGGGCAGCCATTTAATCGGTTTTAAGGCTGCCTTAACGAGGAGTATAAACTCCTACCTTCAGGCAACCCAGCAGAATAGAAACATAAAGCTTACCGGTGACGATGTAAGGGAAGGATTGACGGCCGTTATCAGCGTTAAGTTGAGAGAGGCTCAGTTCGAGGGGCAGACAAAGGGTAGGCTTGGAAATAGCGAAGTAAAAGGTTTAGTCGAGAACTTGGTGAACGAGAAACTCACCATACTATTTGAGGAACATCCATCTATTATCAAGAACATCCTAAACAAGGTGATCGAGGCCGCCACTGTACGGGAGGCGGCACAGAAAGCAAGGGAGTTAACGAGAAGAAAGGGGGTTCTCTCCGATACCTTTCTTCCTGGAAAACTCGCCGACTGTCAGGAAAAGGATCCCAGCAAGGCAGAGGTGTTTTTAGTGGAGGGCGATTCAGCAGGTGGTTCCGCCAAGCAAGGGAGGGACAGGAGGTTTCAGGCAATTTTGCCCTTAAGGGGCAAGATCCTGAATATAGAGAAGGCACGATTCGACAAGATGCTCTCAAGCACTGAGATCAGGACAATTATTTCGGCACTTGGGGCAGGCATAGGACAAGACGAGTATGATCTCTCGAAGCTCCGTTACGATAAGGTAATTATCATGACGGATGCCGACGTCGATGGTTCACACATAAGGACCCTGCTTCTCACATTCTTCTACAGACAGATGCCCGATCTGGTGGAAGAAGGACATCTGTATGTAGCAAATCCCCCCCTCTATCGATTGAAGGATGGAAAAACGGAGATATTCTTCCACCACGAGGACACTTACAGCTCCTACCTGATTGATAGGATTTCCGAAAAGGAAACGGTGCGGGTCGATGGGCGAAAGAGGATTTCAGGGAAAAAACTTCAATCCTTGTTGTATGCAATGATAGACTACCTCGATAAAACAAACATCCTCATAAAAAAGGGGTATAATAGTAGGTTTCTCAACCTCTTATGCCGAAAGGATATCACCAAAGACCACATGAAGAGCAGAGATATGATTCTCTCCCTCTCAAGGGAATTAGAGAAGGAGGGCTTTATTACCGAGGATATACTCTTCGATGAAGAGCACAATCGGTATGAGCTGTTATTGCGTGATCAGAAAGGCAATGGTCCCGCCTTTAGGTTTAATTGGGAGCTTCTAAGGTCTCCGGAGTTTAAGAAACTAGTAAGCCTCAACCAGACGCTAGGAGATCTGGATGGCCCTTTCTTTCTGGGTGGCGATGGCAAGGGCCAAATGAGGATAGAGACAAAGGAAGAACTCGTTCAACATCTCGTGGAGAAGGCAAAGAAGGGGATCACAATCCAGAGATACAAGGGCTTGGGCGAGATGAACCCCGCACAACTGTGGCAGACGACAATGGACCCGGAACGGAGGAGTTTGATAAAGGTTACGATTGAGGACGCTGTCGCCGCGGATGAGATCTTTACCCTCCTTATGGGCGACAAGGTCGAGCCCAGAAGGGAGTTTATTCAAAACAACGCCTTGGAGGTACAGGAGTTAGATATATAGACGATCTCGGTTTTTGCTCGACACCTACCGGACGAAAGATTTTTTATGGACTTCTCACATGTATGGAGTTAGCTCTGTACGCTAAGCCCGCCCCATCACAAACCTTCAACGCACAATTCGGCGAATGAGACTTCCATGTTTTATCGCGGTAGTGGTTAACAAGAAGAAGAGAGGAGTTCAATGAAGGCAAGCGATACAAGCTCTGTCACCATAGAAGAGGAGATGAAGAGATCCTATCTTGAATATGCAATGAGCGTAATCGTTGGGAGGGCTATACCGGATATACGTGATGGGCTTAAGCCCGTGCACAGGAGAGTCCTCTACGCCATGGAACAGTTAAAGAACTATCACGACAGGCCGTACAAGAAGTCAGCCAGGGTGGTAGGAGATGTGATCGGTAAGTACCATCCCCACGGTGATGCTGCCGTGTACGATACGGTTGTGAGGATGGCCCAGCCCTTTTCCATGAGGTACCCATTGGTTGATGGGCAGGGCAACTTCGGATCGGTGGATGGCGACCCGCCTGCGGCCATGAGGTATACGGAGATAAGGATGCACAAAGTGGCCGAGGAGTTCTTGACAGATGTGGAAAGGGAGACGGTTGACTTTGTCCCTAATTATGATGGCTCTCTCATGGAGCCCGTGATCCTGCCCACCAACATCCCAAATCTGCTCATCAGCGGCTCATCCGGGATTGCGGTAGGCATGACCACGAACATACCGCCGCACAACCTTCATGAGGTGGCCGATGCGATCATCCATACCATCGATAACCCGGGCATCACCCTGGACGAGATCATGAATGACCTGCCAGGCCCGGATTTTCCCACAGCGGGTTTTATTTACGGGGATGAGGGGATTACCGAGGCATATTCAACGGGCAGGGGGATTATAAAGGTCCGTGCCCGGGCTTTCGTGGAGAAGATCGGAGAGAACAAGGAGCGTATAATTATCACCGAAATTCCCTATCAAGTCAATAAGGCGAACCTGCTGAAGAGCATTGGAGAACTGGTCAAGAATAAGAAGATAGAGGGCGTTTCCGATATACGAGATGAGTCGGACCGCGATGGGTTAAGGGTGGCCATCGATATCAAGCGGGGGTCCAACGCCTCGGTGCTGCTCAACCGCCTCTATAAGTTCACCCAGATGGAGACATCCTTTGGGATTATCATGCTGGCCATTGTAAACGGGAGACCGGAGACCCTCACCATTAAGGGTATAATACAGCACTTCATCAACCATCGAAAAGAGATAATCGTTCGGCGAACCTCATTTGAGCTCAAAAGGGCAGAGGCGAGGGCCCATGTGCTGGAGGGGCTGAAGGTGGCATTAGATCACCTGGATCGGGTCGTGGAGGTAATCCGTTCTTCGGCCACGCCCTCAGACGCAAAGCAGAACCTTGTCGAGGAGTTTCAGCTCTCGGAGATCCAGGCACAGGCCATTCTGGACATGAGACTACAGAGGCTTACCGGCCTTGAGAGGGATAAGATCGGCGATGAGTACAACACCACCATCAAGGATATAGAGCGGTACAGGGCTATCCTGGGCAATGAGGCGCTTGTACTGGATATTATCAAGGAGGAAACGAGGGAGATTCAAAGGAAATACGGCGATGAGCGTCGAACCGAGATTATCAGAGACGTTCGGGAAATAGACATTGAAGACCTGATCGTCGATGAAGACATGGTCATCACGGTGAGCCATGCAGGGTACGTCAAGAGGACCCCTATAAGCCTTTACCGGGCGCAACGGAGAGGAGGCAAGGGGGTGGCGGGGACAAAGACAAGAGAAGAGGACTTTGCGGCAGCCATGTTCGTGGCCTCGACCCATGATTATCTCATGTTCTTTATGACCACGGGGCGCCTTTACTGGAGAAAGGTGCACGAGATACCGGAGGCAGGCAGAGCCGCGAAAGGCACCGCGATTGTAAATCTGTTGGATCTTCAACCGACCGAAACGATAGCCACAACCCTGACCGTAAAGGGCTTTGAAGAGGGAAAGTACGTCGTGATGGCGACCAAAAACGGCCTTGTGAAGAAAACACCGCTCTCCGCCTATAGCAGGCCCAGGGCAACGGGGATTACCGCGCTAAAGATCAATGAGGGTGATGAGTTGATAGGGGTAAGGGTAACCAACGGAGAGCAGGATATCTTCCTGAGCTCGAGGCAGGGAAAGGCGATACGGTTTCACGAGAGCGAGCTGCGGAGCATGGGAAGGGTGGCCGCTGGAAATACGGGAATCCGGCTCGACCGAGGAGACCAGGTGGTGAGCGTGGAAACGTTGCATGAGGGCGCAACCGTACTCACCATTACGGAGAATGGCTACGGAAAGAGGACGGCAACCAAGGAATATAGGGCACAGAAGAGGGGCGGCAAGGGGGTCTTCTCCATAAAGACATCGGAAAGAAACGGCCTGGTGGTAAGCGCAAACCAGGTAGCGGAGAACGATGAGTTGATGATTCTCTCCGGAGAGGGGAAAATCATCCGGATCAGGGTGGCGGACATCTCCGTGATCGGGCGCCACACCCAGGGAGTAAAGCTGATTAACCTCGAGGCCCCTGAGAAGGTGGTTGCCGTGGCGAGGTTCATGGAGACATAGGGGTGGAACAATGGCCAGGATAGGGGTTGTGGGCGGAGGGGGCTGGGGCACTGCGCTCGCGCACCTCATGGCCCTCAAGGGAGGCGATGTCGATCTATGGGTGAGGGAAGAGGAGGTGCGCCTCCAGATAGAGAGCAGAGGGATAAACGAGGAATTTCTGCCTGGAGTATCCCTCTCCCCAAGGATACATCCCGTCCGATCACTAGGGGAGGTGACCAGCAACAAGGCCTTTCTCGTCATCGCGGTGCCCTCTCAGTTCTTCAGGACCATCGTCACCGAGATCGCCCCACTTCTCCTTCCTTCAATCCCCCTTCTGGTGGCAACCAAGGGCATTGAGAACACCACCCTCATGACCATGTCACAGGTGGTGGCCTCGGTGCGGGGAAAAGGGTGCGAGGACGTATTTGCCTGCCTCTCAGGCCCGAGCTTTGCAAAGGAGGTCTGCGAACAACACCCCACCGCGGTCACCCTCGCATCGAGGAACACCGAACTCGCCACCATGCTCCAGGAATTTCTTTCCACCGAGTACTTCAGGGTTTACACCACCAATGACGTGATAGGGGTGGAGCTCGGGGGCGCGCTCAAGAACGTGATCGCCATCGCCGCGGGCACCTCGGACGGGCTTGGCTTCGGGTTCAACGCACGGGCTGCGCTTATCACAAGGGGCCTGGCGGAGATTACCAGGCTCGGCGTGGCCATGGGAGCAGAGCCGCTCACCTTCTCGGGGCTCGCGGGGCTGGGGGACCTGGTGCTCACCTGCACCGGGGATCTCAGCAGAAACCGGATGGTGGGCCTCAAGATAGCAGAGGGTGTGCCCGCTGAGGCGATCGTCTCCTCGATGAGGATGATCGCCGAGGGGATAAAGACCTCTAGAGCAGCCTACATGCTGGCGCAGAGGGTGGGGGTTGAGATGCCCATCACGGCCGAGGTGTACCGTATTATCTACGAGGGCAAGGATCCGCGCGAGGCGGTTAGGGATCTCATGACACGGCAGCTTAAAGGGGAGTTGGAGGGGTAAGGAACGGCCGCGATGAATCAACAAGGAGACAGCCCATTGCCCGAGATACTCAGGGAGAGCCTGCCAGGCTCTCTTTTCACACGGATTGTACACTACTTTCCCCTTCTCGGATCGACCAATTCATATTTAACGGCGCTGGCCAAAGGGGGAGAACCGGAAGGGGCCCTGGTGATAACAGAGAAACAGACGAAGGGGAAGGGCAGGCTGGGCAGGCAGTGGCACTCCCCTTCAGGGACAAACCTCCTGTTCTCCGCCTTGTTCAGACCGCCGATTTCCATCGGCATGGCCTTCTCCCTCACCATGCTCTCGGCCGTTTCCCTTGTGGATGCAATCCGGGAGATGACCGGGCTGCGAGCGTTGATAAAGTGGCCCAACGATATCTACTGTAACGGCAGGAAGATGGCAGGCGTTCTCACGGAGTTTTCGGCGGATGCCAGGGGCATAGAGTATGTGGTGGTGGGTATCGGGCTTAATGTGAACTGGGACATACGCGACAGGCCGGAGCTTGAACGAATGGCCACAAGCCTGATGAAAGAGGTGGGTCACCCTGTCTCTAGGGTTGCCCTCCTCTCACGGATCCTTGAGAAACTGGAGAGCAACTACGAATGCCTTCTGAGGGGAGAGGATGCCCCCATCCGCGATCGATGGAATAAGCATTCCATGGTAATCGGGAAGGAGGTTTTGATCGATCCGGAAGGAGAGGGCAAAAGGGCCAAGGTGACGGGAATCGATAGAAACGGAGCCCTTCTCATCGAGGAGGAAGGCGGAAGGGTATCCTCGATCGTGTGCGGCGAGGTGCAGGTGATATTCCCTACGCTTCCGGGAAGCACGCCTTAAAAAAGGTATATCTGGTGGCTGTCGGGATTCTTTCCAAAGAAGGTAACATCGTCGATTTTGTCCACCTTTGGCCCTCGAAGGAGCGTATACAGTGTCCGCTCTACCCCTATGCCCCCGCCGTAGGTATCCGGAAAGGTAGGTTTCCCCTCCCGATCTTTCATGCTTGCCGCTAACAGAAACGGCCCATATCCATCGAGTTGATTGATGTTCTCGATGTTGCCCTCAGAGATTATGGGCCTTACGGGTATAACCTTGTTATCCAGCAGTCGTTCCACAATGGGCTCGTAGAGCCATTCCCTTATGGCCCCTGAGAGAAGCTCCCGGGCCTCGGTCTGCTCACCGGTGTCGCGAAGGATGCTCTTGGCGCAGATGTCATAGTTGTATACCATATCGGAGGTAACCTCAGGCCGCTCTATCTTTCCCCCCTGTTTTAGGTATGGGTAGATAAGATCATAATTCTCCCTTGGGATGCCAGTGATCCAGAAGAACTGAGATTGCGTCTCCTTTCCTGCCCCCGATTCATACTCTTTAGGTCCATATTTTGTCTTTGCTTCATCAAAGGCGAAGGCGGGAAATGGCTGCTTTGGGACCTCTATGGCGACGCCGAGCTCCTTCAGCTCTTCCGCGTTTCTTTCCACCACCCTTTCCAGGCTGTAGATGATAAGCCTCTCGAAGAAATCCATGGCGATGTTCATGTCCTCCCTCAGGATCTCCGTTACCATACCCTGCTTTGAGAGATAGGTATCGAGGTCGATACCCCTGTTTCTTCTCAACTCTATGTCCATCTGGCTGAAATCGACGATGTACTTCCCCCGCTGAACCCTGTCGGGGCTCTCCACCTCGAGCCTGATATTGGGAGAGTCCACGAATATGCCCTTTAACCTGGGGTGATGGCATGCGAGAAACTTGGCGTATATCATGCTGTGCGTGAGAACATAATGAAGGCCCTTGTAGGATATTGAAGGCACGTGCTCTACATCATGGGCCAGGGGATCCGTGAGGGGACTTAGTTGCACCCTCTCGAGATTGCAGAGCCCCTCATCGGCCAGGAATTGGTGCATGGCAGTCACGAGAGTTGCCCTCACGGCTATGGCGGCAAGAAGGGTGTCCCCCATCCACTTTTGATAGTAATATTTCTCTATGTATTCCTGAAGGCTCGATCCTCCCTGCTTCAGCGCTGCCTGGAAGCCAAACAGGGCATCTCCGATTCCGATTGTTCCTTCGTCTTTCATCTGCTCGCTCTCTTAGAGTATGGTTAGATATTTCTCGATCTCGTACTGGCTTACATGAATCCTGTACCTGTCCCACTCGATCTTTTTATTGGCCACGAACTTATTAAAGATATGATCGCCAAGGGTCTCGCGAACGAGCTCGCTCTTTTCCACCTCCCGAAGCGCCTCAAAGAGGTTTCCCGGCAGGGATGTAATGCCGGCTCGCTCTCGTGCCCCCTCGTCCATCTCGTAGATGTCCTCCTCGATCGGATCCGGGAGCGGATAGTTCTCCTCCATCCCCTTTAGCCCGGCCGCGAGCATGACGGCGAATGCAAGATAGGGGTTGCAGGCCGGATCAGGGGATCTGAACTCGATCCTCGTTGCCTGTTCCTTGCCCGGCTTGTACATGGGCACCCTGATCATGGCCGAGCGGTTGCGCCTTGCCCAGGAAATATAGACAGGAGCCTCATAGCCGGGGACCAGCCTTTTGTAGGAATTTACCCATTGGTTCGTGACCGCGGTTATCTCCCTCGCATGTCTCATGATGCCCGCTATGTAAGATTTCCCCACTGATGAAAGATGGTAGGTGTCCCCTCGATCGTAGAAGGCATTGATATCGCCCCTGAACAGCGATTGGTGGACGTGCATGCCGCTTCCGTTTTCACCGAAGACGGGTTTAGGCATAAAGGTAGCATAATGGCCCATCTTCCTTGCGATCTCCTTTGCTACTATCCTGTAGGTCATGGTCTTGTCGGCCATGGCCAGGGCCTCGTCGTATCTGAGGTCAATCTCGTGCTGGCTGGGAGCCACCTCGTGGTGGCTGTATTCCACCCTGATCCCCATATCCTGGAGGGCGAAGATCATCTCCCTTCTCAGATCACTGCCCATGTCCAGGGGGCGGTTGTCGAAATACCCGCCTTTGTCAAGGGGCTTTGGCGAGGTTTGGCCTTCAAAACAGAAGAACTCGAGCTCCGGTCCCATATAGGCCTTTAACCCCATCTCGGCGAGCTTTTTGGTCATCCGCTTCAACACATATCGAGGGTCCCCTTCATAGTGGCTCCCATCCGGCTGAAGGATATCGCAAAACATCCTGGCCACCGGCTTATCCTGGGGCCTCCAGGGGAGGAACTGAAAGGTGCTCGGCTCGGGCATGGCGATCATATCGCTCTCCTCGATCCTCGCAAAACCCTCGATGGAGGATCCGTCGAACCCCATTCCCTCCTCAAGCCCCTCCTCAAGCTCAGAGGGGGTAACGGCAAAGCTCTTCAGGATGCCGAGTACATCAGGAAACCAGAACTGGATAAAGCTGACATCCCTCTCCTTGACGATCTTAATGACGTCATTCTTCGTTTTACATAGCATGGGTTGCCTTTCCTTGCTCTATAGGTTCAACCAGTGTTCTTTCTTGCCCTGAGGATTTCGGGTATATCAAGGCCAGTAGCGTTTTTTATCTCTTCGAATATCGCCACAATGGATCCGGTTATACCCTTAACATAGTTCGGCATCCCATGTCCATTACCATTATCAACTATGGTTATTTTATCGATCCGTAGGTTGTCGGCAACCACCTTGGTAACCTTATCCAGTATGTCGGGCAGCTGTTGGATCAAGAAAAGCTCCCTGGTATCCTCTTTCTCCCACTGCTCTCTCAACACCCTCACCGCCTCGGCCGTTGCCCTGCCGTCTTCGGCTATCCGTGCGGCATCGCCCACAGCCCTTAGTTCTTTGGCCTCCTTTTCCGCCCTGGCGGGCACGATCACCTCAGCCTCGTACTTGCTCCTGTTCATCTTGACCCTCTGCTCCTCGAGCTTCTGTTCTTCGGAGACCCTCGCGATATCACCGGCCACCTTAGCCCTGGCTTCGGCCCTGTTTGCCACCGCGGTCAAGTCCGCCTTCTTTACCCTCAGCTCGTTTTCAGCCTCCACTATGGACATGTCCGCCACGGCCTCTGCGACATTTCCCTTCTTCTTCGCCTCGGCGGCCACAAGCCGTGCCTCGGCCTCAGCATTGGCCTCGGTTATCCTGGCATCCCTCCGCACCTCCGCGTTCTTTCTCCGTCCAACGGCCTCGAGATACCCCTGGTCGTCGGAGATATGCTTGATCTTAAAGGTATCCAGGACTAAGCCGAGCCTCATAAGATCGCTTCTCGCCTCAGCCACCACCCGTTCCGCGAACTCAAGCCTGTTGCTGTTCGCCTCCTCCGGGGTTAGGGTAGCAAGGACGCCGCGAAGGCTTCCCTCAATGTTCTCCCTTGCCACCTGGGATAGGTCGCTGATATTTTTTCCTAAAAATCTCTCCAGGGCATTCGAGAGCCCCTCTTCCTCGCTTCCCGCTATCTTCACGTTCGCCATAGCCTGGATGTTGATGGGGATTACACCATTTGTGAGCGCACCGGTGAGCTCTAAGTCAATGGGTATGATATTCAGCGGCATCCTGGTTACCGACTCGATAATGGGGATCCTGAGGCCTCTTCCTCCCTTTATAATCCTGTATCCCACCTCTGTGCCATCCTTGAGCCTTCTCTTCCTGCCGGAGAAAACCAAGATCTCGTTTGGATGGCAGACCCTAAGATTCGCCTTGATAAAGGCGAGAATCACTAGGATTACTATTATGCCTAACCCGATCCAGAAGCCTACCATAATGCTACCTCCTTGGTGAAGTTCTATTACCCAATGGCCTTTGGCCCCCTCTCCATGGTCCTTATCCTGATACAGTGTGGCAAATCCAGGACAAATATCTTGCCGTCGCCTATGTTTCCGGTTCTCGCGCCCTTGATTATGGCCTCAATAACCGGCTCCACGAAATCCTCGTTGCAGGCCACCTCAATCTTCACCTTCTTGAGCAGGCTGCCGACCTCCTTTGCCCCCCTGTAGACCTCTGTGAAGCCCATTTGCCTCCCCCGTCCCAGGGCATTTGAAACGGTCATGAGATGCACATCCGCGTCCTCTAATGCCTTCTTCACCTCTTCAAGCCTATGGGGCTGGATAATCGCGATGATATATTTCATTTTCGCCCTCCTATTCCAACACGGTATATGCAGCTTCATGGTGCTGGGCGAGATCAAGGCCTACCATTTCATCCTCTCTTGTAACCCTCATCCCGAACAAGGCGTCAACCAAGGCGAAGAGCATCCATGTCATTGCCGCCGCATAAGCGACGCACACGAGGAGATACACGCCCTGGATCAGGAACAGCCTGGTGCTTCCGAAAAAGAGCCCGTTCGCCCCGGCTTCATTGACGGCCTTTTGCGCGAAGAGCCCCGTTGCGAGGGTTCCCCACATACCCCCGATGCCATGGACACCGAACACATCGAGGGAATCATCATAGCCCACCTTCGGCTTGAGCGCCGTTACCGCCAGATAGGAGAAGATACCCCCAAAAATTCCGATTGCTACCGCGGATAAAGGCCCCACAAAGCCACACGCTGGAGTTATGGACACGAGCCCCGCGACAGCGCCAGTCACGATTCCCAATACGGTGGGCGCGCCGAGCTGCTGCCACTCGATGAGCGCCCACGTGAGGCCGGCGGCGGCGGCCGATATATTTGTGGTCACGAATGCATTTGCGGCAATCCCTCCGGCCTGGAGGGCGCTGCCTGCGTTAAAGCCAAACCACCCGAACCACAGAAGGCCACCGCCTAACACGGTGATCGGCAGATTGTGGGGCGTGAACGCCTGTTTTTCGTAACCCAGCCTCCTTCCGATCAGGGTTGCCATCACGAGGGCCGAGACGCCTGAACTCACGTGAACAACGATTCCTCCGGCAAAGTCAAGAGCACCTATTTTTTTCAGCCAGCCGCCCGTTGACCAGACCCAGTGAGCGATTGGGTCGTAGACAAAGGTTGCCCAGAGAAGCATTAAAAAGGCGAATGCAGAGAACTTGATCCTTTCCGCAAAGGCGCCGACGATCAGCGCCGGTGTGAGGATTGCAAACATCGCCTGGAATATCATGAAGGCCAGATGGGGAATAGTGCCGGCGTAGTCAGGGCTTGGCTGGAGCCCTACCCCCTTGAGGCCGACCCAATCCAAGCTCCCGATAATCCCATGACCGGTGTCGGGCCCAAAGGATATCGAGTACCCGTACATCACCCATTGCAGACTGATCAGGCACATGATGATAAAGCACTGCATGAGGATGGAGAGGATATTCTTCCTGCGCGCCATGCCCCCGTAAAAAAAGGCCACGCCAGGCGTCATGATAAAGACCAGGGCCGTTGAAGCCAACACCCATACCGTATCGCCTGAATTCATCTCGCACCTCCGCGTTCTTTCATCAACAGGGTATGGGTTGGGAAAAAGCAAGACAAATGCCAAAACTTGACTAGGGTGCTAATATGTTGATATTACGTAAAATATTGGAATAGTTGAAGAGAGTGGGATCGAGATGGAAATACATTTTTGTAGGAATCCAATGAATAAGGTAACAAAAAGGCAAGAAATAAGACTATAAACTACAAAAGTGTTACATAACAGAGGGAATAATTTCGACTGCCCGAAAGGCGTACTTCTCAAGGCAGCCTGCTTGATGTGGATCAGTTCTCGGAAGGGGTCCTTTTTTCATCGATAGGTCCGGTAATCCACCCCGTATTTTTTTGTCTTATAGGTGAATTTCCGCTCGGTTATATGCAGCATCTGGGCCGCCTTTGACATATTGCCATGGGTGTTTTTAAGGGCGTCGATGATCATCTCCTTTTCGAGGTTTCCCACGGCTTCTTCCAAAGACAGGGCGGGAATCGTGTCCGACTGCTCACCGGTCTGGAGCGTTGGAGGCAGGTGATAGCTATGAATCACATGCTCCTCACAGAGCAGCACCGCCCGTTCAATGCAGTTCTCGAGCTCGCGCACATTGCCCGGCCAGTGGTACTGCATGAGCATGTCAATTGCGGGGGTAGACAATCTTCTGATGTCCTTTCGGTTTTCTTTCGAATACTTTTCCAAGAAGTAGTCGGCCAAAAGCAATATGTCGGTTTTTCGTTCCCTCAAGGGGGGCATATAGATGGGAAAGACATTGAGACGATAGTAAAGATCGCTTCTAAATGCCTCTTCCGCCACAGCTTGTTCCAGATTCTTGCTTGTTGCCGCTATGATCCTGATATCTACTTTGATGGTATGGTGTCCGCCCACCCTCTCTAACTCTTTTTCCTGAAGCACCCTGAGGAGCTTCACCTGAACTTCCATGTCGACGGAGCCTATTTCATCCAGGAAAACCGTGCCCTTGTTGGCGAGCTCGAATTTCCCCAGTTTTTGGCGAATTGCCCCTGTAAATGCACCTTTTTCATGCCCGAAGAGCTCGCTTTCGATCAGATTTGCCGGCAGCGCAGCGCAGTTTACCTTTACAAAGGGCTGTTTCGCCCTTTGACTGTTGTAATGGATGGCGTTGGCCGCCAGCTCTTTTCCGGTGCCGCTCTCGCCCCTGATCAATACCGTTGCATTGCTCCTGCAGACCTGAGAGATCATCTGAAAGACCTCTCTCATCTTGTTGCTGGTGCCGACTATGTTGGTGATCCGGTATTTCCGGGAAAGCTCATCCCTCAATCTTCGGTTTTCTTCTCTAAGCTTCTCGCTTTCGAGCTGAATGCTCTCGAGGTTGATCACATGCTGAGCTATCATTGTTGCGACAATCGAGAGGAGCCTCTCTCCTTCTTTTAGAGAATAGGCTTCATTATATGGCCTATCGACGCTCAGCGTCCCCACCACCTGATCCCCCTTTTTTATGGGAACACAGATAAAGGAGAGCTCTTGATCACGGAGAATCCTTCTGGTAGCTGTTCGGTCCAGAAAGAGGGGTTCTTGGCTGATTTTCGGCACGATAAAGCCCTTTCCGGTCTGGATTACCCTTCCTGTCACGCCTTCGCCTACCTGGTATTTCCCCCTCTCCATGGCAACCCTGGACATGCCATGGGCCACCTCGATCCTGATCTCGTTTCGAAGGGGGTTAAGGATGGTAACCGTACCCCGCACCATGTCCATTGAGGCGGAAAGGATGTCGAGGACCTTGTAAAGAGATCTCCTCAGATCAAGGCTCTCGCTGAGGGCCTTGGTGATCTCATAGAGAAGCGTGAGCTCCTCTGTCTTTTTCATGACACCGGCATCTATCATAGATATCCTCTCACACCAATAACTCTTAGCAAATAGGGCCTGAAAACACAATAGATTTGAGATCTTCCATGCAATCCCCAAGCAGAGGTTTGCCGAACAGATGTGATAGAGGGAATCAAGGGAATAAATTGTGTGATGCCTTCGCATATGAAATTCTGCGACCTAATTGAGCCCTCTTGGAGCTACCTCACGAGAAGGAGGGGTTTTGCTGGGAGGGATTGGTGGTTTGGCGAAAGGCAGCCAGGAGCGAGAGATCGGGACTATACCCGACAAAAGTGCGGAAGGTTAATATCAAATAAACCCAGATGCTCGAGGATCTTGTTTATGCCTTCTTCATCTTCAATGAAGGCGATACTTCTCATTTTTCCTTGCACTTCGGACAGCCGAGAGCTTCCGTTTCATAGGTCTCTGTATGAATTTGGGCTAGCTCTATCAGGTTCAGAACAAAAGGCCTTCCCCCTCACATTCTTAAATAGAGTTCCTTAATCCTCTCCCTCGTCATTATTCTTCTCCAGTCGGCTCCGAGGGCATTTTCCCAAAGCGGCTCAAGCATAAGGGCAACATCGATCATCTTTTCAAGCTTGTCATTGTCAATATCCACCAGGAGGTCGTGAGGCAACACTATTTCATGTTTTTCCATCATGGAATGGAATTCGCGAACACTTTCCGGATAGTATTCATCAAGGCAATTAAAGGCCATGCAGTTGCCGATTCCGTGATGAATCTCGAGGACAAAAGACAGGCCGTATGACAGGGCATGGCATATGCCAACCTGTGAATAGGTTATACTCATGCCCCCAAAATAGGATGCCATCATCATCTTGTCGTCACTCTCTGGGCCGCCCTCTAAGAAAACCTCCCGACAAAGGCCAAAGGCCTTTTCCCCATAAGACTTGGCAAAGGCATTGAGGTAAGTGCCATTTAAGGATTCCACGCAGTGGATATAGCAATCCATCCCCGTATAGAAGCCCTGTTCTGGAGGCACATCAGTGGTGAGCTCAGGGTCGAGCAAAATCTGGTCAAATACGGTGTAGTTGGAATTGATCCCGAGTTTCTTCTGAGGACCATTGAGCACCGTGGTGCGGGATACCTCGGCACCGGTTCCAGAAAGGGTCGGGATACCTACATGATACACCGCAGGGTTCTCAACCAGATCCCATCCCTGGTAATCCTCCGAAGATCCGGGGTTTGTGAGCATAAGGGATATGGCCTTGGCAATATCCATGGTGCTCCCCCCGCCTATTCCTATGACAGCTTCTGGCAAGTGACCTGAGAAGCGCTTGGTTCTCTGCGTGAGTTCATCCACATATACTGTTTTGGGCTCCTCATCAACATTGACCCACAGGAGTGAATCCTGCGGCCTTAAAGGTATTCTTTCCCTCAAAGGGCTCTGCAAAAACACATCATCTACCAGGAAGAGCATAAAGGAATCATGGCCCCGGCATTTTTCAGCGAGTATTTCACCAAGCTGGTCAAAACAGCCTCTGCCAAAAAGGATATGGGAAACATTCTTGAGGTTTTTCATCACAGGAAAACTCCCTGAAGCAGTATCGAGACCATGGTAAAGCCCTATGCCTTCTCCATTCAGGAGACACCTTGAGCCTTTAAGGCATTCACCATTCTCTCAATCCGATGCACAAGCTCTGTTTGTGTCCAGGAAATCTTGATCAGGAGTGAAATCGTCCTCATCATTACGCTATCTGACTGAAGAAGCTGCACCTGTTCGTAGTCGGGGTAAAGCGGAAGCAGTGCGATAGGGAGCTTTGCCGCAGACCTCAACTTTTTAAGATGATCCCAGTTGCGGATGTAATGCCAGTTGTTGTCATACCAGTAGAAACACCCGTCAACGCCTGCCCGCGAAAGGCTTCTGGCCGCCTCCCTTGCCCCTGACTCATCCGGCAGAAGAAAGCTGAAGAATGTGGCGGAATCCCCTTGTTCGTCTGGAACCTTACGAAATGTTATTTCGGAAAACTGGGCGAGAGCCTCTTTTATTTGTTTCTTATGGGCACGCTGTTTTTCCAGTATGAAATCGAGCTTTCTTAGCTGAGCTAGCCCTACCGCCGCATTCAATTCGCTGATGCGATAGTTGGTGCCGAGAATGGAGTGGCCCTCAAGCCCCCTGTCGTTGCCCCTATGGTCATGGCCATGGTCGGCGTAACTATCCATGGCTTTATATATTGCCTCATCGTCCGTTACCATGGCACCGCCTTCACCGCAGGTAATCGTCTTGACCGGGTCAAACGAAAAGCACCCCGCCTGTCCGAATGTGCCCAAGGCTTTTCCCTTCAACGTAGCGCCGAACGCCTGACAGGCATCCTCTATCAGGATAAGGCCCTTCTGTTGGCATAGGTCTTTAATAGCATCAATACGGGCCATGGCTCCGCACATATGAACAGGCACCACGGCCTTGGTGCGGGGCGTAATGACTGCCTCGATCGCTTCAGGGTCAAGGCAAAGGGTTTCGTCTATTTCAGCGAACACGGGTACTGCACCGGCCTGCAAGATCGCTTCTATGGTAGCGATGAAGGTAAAGGGAGGCACTATAACCTCATCTCCTGCCCCGATCCCGCAGGAGGCTAGCGCTGTGCAAAGCGATGCGGTTCCACTGGAACACAGATGGCAATATCTCGCTCCAATACGTTTTGCCAGTTCCGCCTCAAATGTCTTTGCTTTCCAGCGCCCCTTTCGTGCCTGATCAAAACCGTAGCGAAAAAGTACCCCTGTATCGAGGACCTCCTGGACCTCTCTTCGCTCCTCATCATCGAATAACTCAAATCCTGGCATGATCGATCCTTCTGTCTTGCTTTTCTTTGTTGCGTTTAAGATTCAGGTTGCTGATATTCCCTATGTATCGGCCTTTATATACTAACCCTGATTCCCTGACAAGGATTAAAAAAGATGATTTCTTGTCTTATTTCGGGGAACACCATACGTGGGTAAAGAAATGATGCGAGTGGCGGCCTGTTTCTACTCGTCGTGCACCACCATATCTTTTATGGACCGCAATGTATGTACAAAGAATTTGAAGGCGCGCCCTTATAAGAATGCTCTGCGGAATTTCAATAGGTTAGGAGAAAAGGCTACCAGGCAGAACGCTTGGTGGCTACAGATAAAAAAACAATAATGTTATGTAAATTATATTTATTTACATAAACGTAGAAATACAATGGGCAAATCATGCTTTACAATAGCAGAAATGAAACAAAGGCACCCAGTCCAAGAGCTCGTGGAGAAGTGCAAAGACGACAGCATAAAAAACCGTTGGGATCCCTTGTCTCAAATCATCCAAGGCCGGTAACCCGTACTTCAGATGAGAGAACGCTCGATTTCGCTTGGGTTGTTTTAAGGAGGTTCGGGGCTTCCGATGAGTGCGGTAGAGTAGGGATCGTGGGTGTTGTATCGTGTCAGGGCGATTTTCGGATTCATGTTTGAGTAGCAGTACGGGCAGCCGTGGGGGCAGGTGTCAGTCATACCGATGTCGCGGCTCAGGGCGCAGCCGCAGTGTTCACGCTGCCCCGGGTCTTTTTCGGATGATACCGGGATACCCCAAAGCTCGCGGATGAGCGCGGCGTCGATACAGCTCGAAGGCTTGATGCCCAGATAGGTGTAATCCCTCGCCTCTGCGCAGGCAACGATCCCCAGTCCGTGCCCGGCCGCGGTCTTGGCCACGTGTGAAAGGAGCGCCACTGTTTCCGGGTTTCTCCTGGGCTCCTTGTCGAAGACGTATCCCTGTGTTTCCAGGGGTGCAAGGTTGCGCACGGTCTTCCTATATAAGGTGATGATGCTGATGATTACCCTTTGGGTGCGCCCTGCGAGCTGCTGGCACAGGTTCTCAAAGGCCTTGCGGTGATAGGAAGCATCGGTCCTGTTGGAAAGGATAATGGGATCGTAGCGCCAGATCACGCGGCGCGGCCCGATCCTCTCGCTAAGCTCGATGAATGTGGAGATGCGCTCCTCCAAGGGCGGCAGGTTGGGCTCCAGGGCCTTGGGATAGTCGTTCAAGGTAAACAGGAAGTAGAAACGGTAGCCCATGCCTTCCACCTTTGGAAGAAAGCGGAGCATGGGCGCGGGATTTTTTGACCAGCACACTATGGCGTCCACGGATTCAGGCACGAGCGAGATGCGCGCAACCTGCCCGGGATTAAAGGGGTTGGGCACCAGGCAGTATCCCTCCTGCAACCGGTTCATGAACCAATCGGAATAGAAGGCGGGTATGTCTGTGCGGCGGCTGGCGCTGATGATCATCTTTTAGCCTCGTGTCAGAGCGATGTATGGATAGCCAAAAGAAAAGCCCTCATCAGAAGAGGCTACTCCCGATGAGGGCCGATTTCAAACGATTTTCAATAGCGATGAAAGGCTGGAGCTTGTCCACGGGCGCTCCACCGCTCCTGATTTGGCGTAAGAAATATTAAAAATCTTTAAACGGTGCAGTGCCATTTCCGATCGGGACCAGCAGTCTTCCGATGAAATTTTGGGTTATGATTCCGTGGGGGTTCCCCGGTAGTGGTTGTCGATATGCACTGGCAAAATATTCTGGTGAACCGCTACTTTTCAAAGGTAAAGATTTTAGCCAGACAGACATTCGACCTTTGCTCGACCGGTAACCTCTATCCCGGTTTTTTCATAAACATTTTGGAATCGTCTTCTATGATCGGCTAAAGTTCCGGACGCTACGCCCCACAAACAGGGCTAAAGGCTAACCTATAAATACTGGTACGGGAGGCTTTGGGCTCCTTTGAACCGCTCAGTGGGTTCAGCCTTCTGTGTGGAGGATTATGGTCCGTATCGTTCCCTAAGGCTCCGAACCCAAGATATGCTCTGCGTAGTTAGCAAGGCTAGCCATGACCATGGCCGCATCTTCAGGTGTGAAGTAGCAGACTCCTCCCATTTTCCCCAACATGCCGTCCATTCGACTCTCTATGTCCACGGAGGTGGTCGGAAACTCCGAGGCGACTATCACCGGCTTCTGATATCGATCGGCAAGGCTCAGGGACTCCTGAAAAGCATCCCGTATGCCCGTTAGGGTTTCTTGGAGCTGCTTTTCGATTTCCTGTGGGCTGGCAGACGGTGGCAGGGGTCTCAAGGGCAGGGCGGGCATGATGCCCAGCAATATGACTCCATCAATTTCGCTGCACCGAAGCAGACACCCCAAGGCTTTCCACAGGTGGTCGGGCCGAAGGGCTGCAACCAGATCCACGGGATTTGCTCGGTTCCACCACGCGGGCATAAAGGCGTCGAGTTCGGCGATGGTCTCCTCAGGCAGGGACAATACCTCCAGGCCGGCCTCGGCGCATGCATCTGCGGCAAGCACGCCCCAACCGCCTCCGGCTGTAACGACGCCCACACGCCTCCCCCTGGGCAAGGGCTGCCGAATAAATCCAACGCCGATATTGGTTACGTCATCTATGCTCTTTGCGCGTATGATCCCTGTCTGCCTGCGCACGCCGTCGAAGGCGGAATCAGAGCCAGCCAGAGCGGCAGTGTGGGACATGGCTGCTTTGGCGCCGGCATTGGTGCTTCCTGCTTTGAGCATGATGATCGGCTTTTTCTTGATTACCTCTCTGGCGATCTCGAAAAAACGCTTTCCGTCCCTGAACCCTTCGATGTAGGACAAGATGACTTTGGTTTCAGGATCCTCGGCCAGATACTGGAAGAAGTCCTCACAGTGCAGGTCAGCCTCGTTACCGCTGCTCACGAAGCAGCTTATGCCGAGGCCCTTTTTCATGACCCGTCGGGCAATGGAGGTGGCCACGTTTCCGCTTTGGGCGACCACGGCTACCTGCCCGGGCGGTAGGAAAAGGGGCGGCATGGCCACGTGGAGGTTCGCCTGGGGACAGATGATGCCGTTGCAGTTGGGCCCGACCAGGATCATTCCCCCGGCGCGAGCTCGGTTTACCATCTCCAGTTGCAGATCCTCCCCCTCATTCCCCACTTCCGCGAATCCGGCTGTGATCACTACTCCGGCCCGGACCCCTTTGGTCACGCATTCCCCGATCACCTGTGGAACGGACGGAGGCGGCACGACGATAACAGCCAGATCGGGGGTGTCTGGAACGTGGGCGATCCTGGGATAGGATTTCAATCCTTGAATCTCAGCCTCGCCGGGGTTTACGGGGTATATGGGGCCTTTGAAGCCGCCGCTGATCAGGTTGGACAGGATAATGGAGCCCCACTTGTCAGGCTTATTTGACGCGCCGATAAAGGCAACTGAATTGGGGTGAAACAAGGGTTGAAATCTTTCCACAATTTCCAACATCGTTGAAAACGCTCCTTATTATCTTTGTTTTTCGGATCATCACGCCATGCTCATCTTGGGTCGGGCCAGTATACCTTAATGAGGTTGGAAGTAAAAGGGCTGTGCTGATGATTAATCCATGCCTTCTGTCGTTGGAAGAAAGCGGCGCAACCACCTCATTTCTTGAGAGTCCCCACAGGGGTAGCTGCAAAACCCCGTCCATGGCCCAGGGCGCCAGATTTTGCAGGATCAGGGAAGATTGAAGGGCTTCTCCTCCATGCCTTGGAGCCCCAATATCCCTTGACTCGCCTCATGAGATGAAATATCAAGGCAGAAGGGCATTGTGCATTGCCAGCTCAAGGGGCGGAAATTTTTACCATCTATAGGGAAACCGGCGAGCTAGACCTGAACGCTAAAAAAAAGGATCTGTGATGGTGGCATCACCTGCACGAGAAATAAGGGGCGTCATTTTTGACTTGGATCAAACGCTCATTGATTCTTTGCAGGCCTTCATCGAGGCCTTTAATAGAGGGGTTGAGCGCTTTGGGCTGGCCCCTGTTGCCCAGGAGAAGCTGACCTCTTTTTTGGATAATGGCTGGCGGATGGGGAAGATGCTTTTCGAGGAATTCCCTTCCGTCTTCAATGAAGAGGATGCCCGGAAGGCATGTGAGGATGAGATACGGAAGGCCTATCTGGAATTGGAGCCCGAGAATGTGGTGTTGAAGTCGGGAGTGAGGCGGACCCTCTGTTCGCTGAAGGAGAGGGGAGTCAAGATAGGGATAGTCACCGGAAGAATGGGCAAGGGTGACGGTAAGTGGCGCGAGCTTCGCAGGTTGCATATTGATCAGTATGTGGATGCCATGGTTACCGCTGCCGAGGCACCTGCGAAACCTGCCCCGGATGGCTTGATCTTGTGTGTGAAGGCATTAGGGCTTGAGGCAGAGGATTGCGTGTATATTGGGGATTCACGGCTTGATATCAGGGCCGGCAAAAAGGCAGGATTGCTGACTGTAGGCATTCAGACTGGCGTTGCCGGTAGAGAGCTTCTTGCCGAGGAAGGACCTGACTACATGGTGGATGAAATAAGTGAGCTTTTGAGTCACCTACCTGAATTTCATAAAACTGGGGGGACCTACCACGGAAGAATATGAAGCGCTTTTCAAGTTTGCCGCGAAGGCAGGCTCAATGGAGGGATATCTCTATGAAAGAGAGAAGATAGAGCCCCTTTCTAACTGGGTGAGCAATTTGGAGACGATGTATGCCAATCTTCCAGATGAGGTAAAAGCCAGGATCAGAGACGAATTGTGCAATGTCCTGGCACGGATTTTCCAGTATGGAGGAGCCCGCCTGGAGCAAGAGATTCGAACACGGTTACATACCTTTCGCTCCTCACTCTGAAAGACTATGAAGCCTTCAGCTTCCGGAAAAGTCGCAATAAAGGGAACGCTGGTCGAGGGATTAAGGGAATCAGGCCTTTTCATGGGTATCCCTTGGGTCAGAGAGCAATTCATAGGGAAGCTGGGCATTGATCCATACCCGGGGACCCTTAACCTGGAGTTCAAGGATCCTCGAGACCTCGACATGCTTAAGGAGGTCAAGACCCGGCCAGGCATTGAGATACACCCGATGGAACAGGGATTCTGTTCAGCAAAGTGCTTTCATGTGTTGATATGCGGAAGGGTAAGGGGGGCAATCGTTATTCCTCTCGTGGATGATTATCCCGAATCCAAATTAGAGATCATCGCCGAAGAAAGGCTCAAGGATCTCTTGTCGCTTCAGGTTGGTGATATAGTACTGATAGAAATCGATGTTGGAAATGGGCCTGCATAGCGCTTCCTAGAGCCCTGAACCCTGAGCCTACAATACCCATATCTCCTCCGTATCTACCAGCAAATATTAGGTTGCTTTTTCATATCTCTTCTGGTACTAAAATAACGATTTCCTTCTCTCAATCATATCAACGCAAAAACCAGGCTATGAGATGCCTGCCATTAGCTGTAGACAACAAGCT
Source organism: uncultured Desulfobacteraceae bacterium (assembly GCA_964549945.1). Classification (GTDB taxonomy): domain Bacteria; phylum Desulfobacterota; class DSM-4660; order Desulfatiglandales; family B25-G16; genus B25-G16. Next base: position 95,615 of record CAZJXD010000007.1, read on the forward strand.
TTTCACTTCAAGCTCTGCGATCTGGTTATCTTCGCTTTGAATTCTAGAATTTCTCACTTTCTTCTATTAGCTTCCAATAACCTTGACAATGGAGAAGCTTCAAGGTTTAAGATCGCAAAATGAGACCTTAAAGCGCGGACAAAACCGGAAGTACCCTCCCTATGTGCTCATAGAGCATGAGGCCCTCTTATTCTTCGTAACAGCTGCTTTACATTGAGCAAGGCGGAGGTTTTGGAATGCCAGATATTATCCCGATCGAAAGGATCGCCAGCATGATCTATCTCATCCGGGATATCAGGGTTATGCTTGATAGAGATCTTGCTGCTCTTTATGGAGTGGAAACGAAAGCGCTGAAGCAAGCCGTAAGACGAAACATTAAACGTTTTCCCAAGGATTTCATGTTTGAGCTAACAAAAGAGGAATTTAAAAATTGGAGGTCACAATTTGTGACCTCCAATCGAGATAAAAAGGGTTTACGATACAGCCCTATGGCTTTCACGGAGCAAGGCATGGCTATGTTATCAAGTGTTCTTAATAGCGACAGGGCTATTCAGGTAAACATTCAGGTCATGAGAGCTTTCACTAAATTACGGGAAATGCTATCTACTCACGAGGATTTGAGGAGAAAAGGCGAGGCCATGGAAAGGAAATACGACCGTCAGTTCAAGGTTGTATTTGATGCAATAAAGAAACTCATAGATATTGAGAGTAAGCCAAAAAGAAAGATAGGATTTGAAGTCAAGGAGCTACAAGCTAGCTATGGCAAGAAAGAAAAGTCAAAAAAAGGCCTAATGAACTGATATCAGACATTTGGCCCAAAACCTTCCTGCAGGGATGTGGTTTTTTCCTTTCTGCCATCTCAGCAGAAGGGAAAAAGAAATACTAACCTCAGCGCTTTCTGCGTCTCGAACGAGCGGAGCAAGTGGGCGGTAACAGGAAACAGTGAAAACAGGTAACCCGAAACGCGCTAGGTACCCCATGCCCATACGGGAATGGTCTGTGGATGATCGGCCCCGGGAGAAGCTGCTCAAGTATGGAGAGCATACCCTGAGCAATGCCGAGCTGCTGGCCATTATGATCAGAACAGGCGCACCAGGGAAAAGCGCGGTTGATATTGGCAGGGAGCTGCTCCATAAATTCAAATCCCTTCGTTCAATGAGCGGCGTAGATGTATCGGAATTCAGGAAAATTACCGGCCTCAAGAACGCGAAGATCGCCCAGATCAGGGCAGCTATTGAACTGGGGAGGAGAATGCTGAGTGAGGAGAAGGCCCTTGAAGGGCCGGTCAAATCATCCTCTGATGTGGTGGGCTTCCTGATGCCCCTCATGGGGAATTTGAAAAAGGAGCGGTTCATGCTGCTCTTGCTCGATAAGCGAAACGTCATATCAGAGGTCACGGATATCGAGTACGGCACGGTTGATCAAGCCAATCCCTACATTCGTGATATCATTCAGATGGCAATCCGCTACAATGCCCCCTCGATCATCGTGGCCCACAATCACCCGTCTGGTTCTATAACCCCGAGTGAATCCGATAAGAGATTTACCAAAAGCCTCATGATGGCAGCACAGGCAACGGGCATCAGCTTCTTTGATCATATCATTATCGGCGATAACCGCTACTTCAGCTTTGCAGATGAAGGCCTTATTGGCGAATATAAAGCGGTCGCAATCGGGGAGCTATAAGAAAACAAAAACAAGCTTCGGGAATTGATGTTATCGCATCGAGAGCTCGCACACAGACTTGCGGAGCTTGCCCATACGGGAGTAAAGAGGGGACGCTCGGAAAGCGCCGGCAAAGCCGGCATGGAGTAGGTGGTGAAAGTCCA
>CAZJXD010000008.1:0-93106 GCA_964549945.1 uncultured Desulfobacteraceae bacterium
CATCGTAGTCATAGTCATTGTATACGGTGAATATCTTTACCACCGCCCCCTTTGCCCCGCCCTTTGCACAAACGGGCGAGGCGATAACTGAACTCAAGATCACCAGGAATAAACGGAAAGTTTATGCCGGTCCCGTAGCCGAGCTCCACAACGCAGTCTCCCCGTTTAAGCCGTAAGAGGTTTACTGCACCTAAACGATAGGCTTTACGAATACCAATCAGTCCATAGAGCTTCAAAACGAAGTTGTAATACCTCGCTCCAGAGTCATAACTAGAGCAGATCTCTTGCTTTGAGAGCGCCACCGTTTACATCCTTATCTCATTGCCGTTGAGCGGTATTGACACCGAACCAGATCGCATACGCGACACTGGCGTCAATCCTTCGCAGCGCCGAGGAAAAAGAGACTATATTCTACTCCCCGTTACTCGCTCGGGTTGTGAGATTTGTAGTCCTCAGCAGACGGTCAAAGCGAAGGGTGGGGATTCCGAACAGGGGATAGTTCCGCTCCACGTGTCCGATGCCGAGGCCGAGAGTACCGAGACTGCAAAACATTTGCGCCGCGTCGAAAAAATCGTTGAATCCATAGGGGGCGACATCATAATCGGCAAACGCCATAAAAGATATCTTTCGACCGTCCATCAAACGTTGAAAATGAGGGTGGGTTATCACCAAGAATTGGAGCCCTTCAGAGCCAAGGCCCGTTTCTTTGTCAAAACACTTACGAGCCTGTGCTACTGAAAGAGTTTGGTATTTTTTTCCCAGCTGCAGCTTCGCGAAATAGAAACCCTTGGGTCTACCCGGCGCTCCGGGACGTAGCCGCATATCATCTGGCCTATCGAAATCAATGTATTCGCACTGCCATGTCTTCCTCCACTTCCCCTTGCGGGCATACTCCCAGGCCAGTTTTCCAGAAAGCACCGGGTCGGCATTCCCCAAACCATCATCCCCAAAGCCGTAGAACAGGGCTACCCCACTAAAACGTTCACGCCGATCTATTTCAGCTAATAAAGGGGGAGAATCGATGGTTTCAAATTCCTCTTCCATAATGCCCCAGTGCATTTTGCGATTAGCCTTATGCCAGGCCTTGATCTGTTCGTTAATAGGGAGAATCAAATGGTTCTGTCCCTCAGGGTTTTCCCTGTGGAACAGAACCCTACACGAAGGAATAAGTCTCATCATGGCTCAAACCTCATCATATTTTAGACATCCCCTTATAGGTTTTCTTGCTGTACCCTTATTCCATGATACTTTCATCAGGTATCTCGACCACCAAGAGTCCTAATCCCTGAAATCCAATAATCATGACTTGTTCCCCTTTTGGAAGCCATTTTCCTTCAGTCATTGCATCCCAGATCTCACTGGCATATTCGATCTTTCCTTGTGGGTCGATGTCCTCGACCACAAGGCCCCTCTTTCCCACCATTTCCTCTTGACCTGTCTGAACTTTTGATCGCATTGCTTGAAAGACCTTAAAATAGAGAAACAAGGAGATCGCAAAAATAAAGAGGTAAACGGGCAGAGCAGTGCCTAGAGGCAAGATCCAGAAGACTGGTAATGCGAAAACGGGCAAAAAGAAGATTAAGTGACACATAGTCTTTATTGCATTCCCAGGCTCAGTGACATGATGGTCGCTCTCCAAAGAGTTCCTTGTTTGCCTTTGCCATTCGCCTGAGATACCGTCCCCACCGTCCCGCAGGCCAGATATGCTTGACAGGCTTGGATTCCAGATACTTTTCAGGGTTTTTCTCAAAGGCCCTGCGGCAGGCCTGGGCGCAAAAGTAGTAGTCTTTTCCTTGATAAGAAGTGATCAGGTTTGTTTTCATCGGGTCCACCTTCATGTGGCAGACCGGATCAATCATAGGCTGTTCCGCAGTATTAGTTGTTGTTGCTAGTCGTGCCATGGTTAACCCTCCTTTCTTTGGATTAAGGAAGTTACTCCTGGTACTCTTAGATCATAAACGGGGGTGAAGTGTGGTCCACCCCCGTACGCTTTGTTTAATCCCAGCAACTGCCAGGGCCGTAACCTCCCCTGTGCCAGCCGAAGCCCATGCCAGGACCCATGCCAGGACCATAGCCTTCCATGTGACGTCCGTAATAACCCCTGCCGTATGCTCTGCCGAATCGTAGGTCAGGGTTTATTTTACGGGCCTCCAGCTCGTAGCTGAGCCGTTTCGCACCCAGTGCGGTCCGAAGATCACCGATCTCTTTTTGAAGGGCCTTGGCCTTTTCCAGATCAGGATTCGGGCTATTGAGCAGTGCATTGAGTTCATCCGACTTTGTCCGGATCTCATCTCTGAGGTTGGCCGTTTCAGCGTAGAACTTTCTGTCAAGCGCTGCGAGCTGGCTCCGCTGCTCCTCGGTTATGTTCCCGTAGCCTCGCTCATAGTAACCGCCCCTGGCCCAGGGACCCATCATGGGATGGCCGCTTCCCCAATCATGGGCCCAGGCGTAAACAGGAACTGCTAACGCGCCGATCAATAATGCAATTGCCAGTGTTTTAGTTAGTGGTCTCATCGCTCTACCTCCTTATAGTGTAATTTCTCTTCCCCATCCTTTTCGGAGTGGGATAGTTCATGGTGGTTTTCACCAGTTGGTTTTTATAATAGCAAAGTATATGCCACATTGTGGCAATAAACGGAATGTAATACTTCTTATGCTTATGTCAAGCGATGTATAAAGAAGGCATTGATATAGCGGGCCCCCTACCTCATTCAGTTTACTGAATTCAGGCTAAAATACCCGGAGCTGTTGATCGAAAAATGGATACAAAGTATACAATCCAGGGTTAGAAGGGTATCCAGATGGGTAAAAAGTATCCAGAGCTACAATGGCTTTGAGGTGGCGCGTCTTCGCTGCGGCCATTTCAAGGATGATTCGTGCTATAGCCTACTTCACTAATGAAAAGCTTAGGGGGCATTAATCTACAAACGATAGAGAGCCAAGGCATATGCCCGCCCCGTGCCTGGTCGGGACGGGCAAGGCTATGGGTTTCAACCATCCTCGAAAGAGGTACTAAAACATGAAACGTTAAAGATCTAAAAGGTCAATCTGGAAGCAATGAATAGTAGATATTATGGTTTCAGTATATACTATACGTTCACAGGGAAAATACTTGACTTTGACGTACATTAGGGATTAACCTATACGTCATGAATACGAAACTTACATTGCGAATGGAAGAGGCCGTTGTGCAGAAGGCCAAAATGGAGGCAAAGCGCCGGGGTAAATCCGTATCCCGTATGGTAGCCGAATTTATTGAGTCAATCGGTTCTCGACCGGTTACCGAAAAGCCCCTGCCACCGACGACGGCTTCACTAATCGGGATCCTGAAGGGGAAAAGGGTCTCGGAAGCTGATTACAAGGCGCATCTCCGGGAGAAGTACCTTTGAAAGTGATCCTGGATACCAATGTCGTGCTTGATGTGCTGCTTGCGCGTGAGCCTTTTGTACGGACTGCGGTGGCCATATTTTGTCTCGTCGAGGAGTCTCAAATTGACGCGTTTCTTTGTGCTACGACCATCACAACGGTGGACTACCTGCTTACCCAGTCCCTTTCAGTCTCCAAAGCGCGGGATGTCCTGCGGAAACTCATCGGCCTCTTTGAAATTGCCACTGTAAACAGGCCAGTGATCGAGCGCGCCCTCGGGAGCAAGATCCACGATTTCGAGGATGCGGTGCTGGACGAGGCCGGTCAAATGGCCGGGGTTGATTCTATTGTCACCAGAAATACGAAGGACTTCGCAGGGTCTGCCCTGAAGGTCTTCGAACCCTCCGAATTCTTGGCTCAGTTCAATAGATAGCAACTGCAAACCAGCGGCTTCAGGGCGAAGCGGCAAGAGGAAAGCATGTTTTTGCCAAGCTTTTCACTATAAGGAAGATTCTACAATCGGTTCATAGCGGAGATCGGCGAGCTCGGTTCTAGCTCTTTTTGGAGGTGATAGACTGAAAGGGGGTAACCTGCTGCCGTACCTTGGTGCTCTTGCACTTCGGGCACGTGAATTTCTTCTTTTCATACTCGGAAAACGGCATGGTGAGCGTAAAGGGCCTCCTGCACTTCTCACAGATAAACTCGTATACAGGCATGTTCAATCTCCTCTGTATGGGATCAACAGAAGCTCAGGCATGAAAAAATGATACGGTTTTCGCCTTCTATTATCAACGATCTTAGAGGGTCTCTTTTATCTCAAACAAGTTCCCGTCGAAATCCGCTACGAATGCGAGAAACGTATCGCCCTTTGGAATACGGCGCACCTCAAGGCCGTTTTCATGGCACTTCTTGAGAAATGAATCTCTGTCTTCAATCTCAATGCAAAGGTGTATAAAAGGGTCCTTCCCTCCCGGGGGTTCCTCCGCCACGAATACCTCAACCGCAAGTCCATCATTGCTATAGGAGATAACAAGGCATCGCTGAGAGGTGTGAAATATTCGCTCCGTGAAATCCTCGGGAAGCTCCAAGGTTTTGATCTTCGCCAACCCCAGGATTCCCTCGTAGAATCGGTCTGCCCTTTCCTGGGAACTGCACACCAGGCCCACGTGATGCAATCTCATCATTTCTCCTCCGTGCCTTTAGTATACTGCGGCATATTCCATGCTTTTTTTGCATGATCTCATCATAAGACCCCTTTATCTCCGATCGAAAAGCAGGCTGCTATCGAAATCTATAACTCAAGGGGCATATATTCCTGCCGGATGCCAAGACTTCACGGTTCGTAGATTAACTGCCCTACACTTAAAATGAAAGGATTTTCACTGGAGCTGAAGCATTTTTTTGTGCGGCTGCCGGATCAAACTACGGATTACGACTTTACCCGACCTTGTGATATACTGATCTTTTAATCCGGCGTCCACTACAAGGAGCACCTGAATGGCTTATTTAATCCGTAAAATCAAGATGAAAAGGAGATTCGTATGGAGGCCAAAAGAACAAAGATGATCCATAGGCTTTTCCTCTATATCTTCCTCTCATGTGTTCTCGCCTTCGGAGCGATAAGTATTCTCGGCTCAGGAGGCGGTAGTGGAGGAGGAGAGAGCAGCACCGGTAATGCGACAGGGAATACAGGCACCGATGGGGAAACCGCCAATCCGCCGTCGCCTCCCACGGGGGTAATTGCAATTGGCGGAGAAGGCGAGATAACCCTTAGCTGGGAGAGCGTCACAGATGCCGATTCATATACTATTTACTGGTCTGCAACCTCCGGGGTGACAAAGTTACAATGCACCATGATCTTGAATATTACCTCCACCTCTTACACGCACACGGGCCTTACGAGCGGGGTAACATACTACTATTTGGTGACCGCGGTTTCCAGCTCCGGCGAGAGCGATGAGTCCAGCGAGGTGTCGGCTACGCCAACCGGGGCCAATTCATGGGCAACCATTACCTTGGATAATAATGAGGACGCGGGAGCCGATAACTCCATAGCCATAGATTCAACAGACGGCGTGCATATCAGCTATTATGATGTAACCAACGACAGCCTCAGATACGCCACCAATGCCTCGGGCTCCTGGGTTTTTGAGACCATAGACAGCGAAGGGGTTCGGGGGTATACCTCCATAGCCGTGGACTCGAACGACAAGGTGCATATCAGCTATGCGGGCACCGACGGCCTCAGATACGCCACCAATGCCTCGGGCTCCTGGGTAACCTCCACCATAGACAGCGTGGGTGATGTGGGGTATTACACCTCCATTGCCGTGGATTCAAACAACGTAGTTCATATCAGCTATTACGATCTGGGCAACAAGGATCTAAAATACGCCACCAATGCCTCGGGCGACTGGGTTTCTGAAACCATAGACAGCGTGGGTGATGTGGGGTTGTTTAACTCCATTGGCGTGGACTCGAACGACAAGGTTCATATCAGCTATAACGGCAATTTGGGTGCCCTCGGGTACGCCACCAATGCCTCGGGCGACTGGGTTTTAGAAAGCATACTCACGGTGGATAATGGGTATTACCGCACCTCCCTCGCCGTAGACTCATCTGACCACATCCACATATGCTATCATGACTCAACCAACGATATCCTCGGATACGCCACCAACGCCTCTGACGACTGGGCTTTTGAGACCATCAAGAGCTTTGGGGAAAGCCTGTACGGCTATAACTCCATAGCCCTGGACTCAGCCGATCACGTGCACATCAGCTACTATGACGATGACAGCAGCAGCCTTACCTACACCACCAATGCCTCCGGTTCCTGGGCTCCCTACGAGATAGACTCATTTGGTGGCTCACAGCCACATAACTCCATCGCATTGGATTCAAACGACTGCGTACACATAAGCTATTATAATAACACCTATCTCAAATACGCAACAAGCTGCGCGGGCACCTTGACCCCCTCGTTTCCGGCACCTACGGGTGTAGAGGCCAATGCCGGGGAAGGCTATATTGCCCTGAGTTGGCTCACTATACCCGAGGCGATCGGGTATAACATCTATTGGGCAACATCGAGTGGGGTTTCAACCACAACCTATGAAGGCAAGATCTCCTGTGTGACAACCACCTCATACACCCACACTGACCTTGCCGATAATACCTATTACTACGTGGTAACCGCGGAAACCATCTATGGCGAGGGTGATGCTTCAGAGGAGGTCAATGCCGTGCCATATACCGGCACAGGCGATGGTGGCGGCGGTGGTGGTGGCAGCGGTTGCCCCACCTACTCCGACCTATGCTACTGCGATGCGGATGGCTGTAGTTATGGCGGGACGGTGCTCGCCTCCTGCGGGTGTCCTGACGGTACCAGCCAGTACGGTGCTCCTATCTATCTTAATGGGGTGGAATACCTTCAGTGCGTGTGCGACTAATAAGGGCCAAACTCGACTATTGACAAGATTACCCGCTGGATGAATCTCGGCTCACTCAACAAAGAAGGGCCTTCACGACCCGGGCGGGATAGGCGGGGAGAGGGCAGCTCCTGCCATGAACGAATTCAAAGGAGGCCCCTTAAGGGCAGGCAATTATCGAAACGAGCAGGCAGGATTTATTGAACTTAATCAATGGTCGGGGTTCGACCCCTGGACTAGGGGATACACGATCCCCTCATGCTAGAGGGCTCAGGTGGACCCTGTGGGACCACAGCCTATGGAAGTTGATTTACCGGAGGCAGAGCTGAAGATCGAGAGCACTCTCTTGGGCATATCCGCGTTGCACTTGGGACATCGCACCGTGCTCTCATCATCGTGGATACTCTGGATTACCTCGAACTTCTCCTTGCACTCTCTGCATTCGTACTCATAAAGCGGCATGTGAGATGTACCTCCGCTCTGTTTCTATCATCTTTTGGCTACGAAAGACAAGCGGAAATGTTAGTAGGGCCTGAAGGAGGACAGTGCCCCGATCATCGAGGATTTGAGGGATACCGCCCCTCTACCTCCCAACCAATGCCCACATGCCGCGTCCTGCCTTCCTGGCCTCTTCCTCTGCTCTCCGGTATGGCTCCAGATCGAGATACTTATGTAATCTTTCACTGTACACCTCAGCAAATCCCGCACGGATCATCTCGAGGTTGATGTTCCTGCCATCGAGATATAGTTCTGCCACCACTCGATCCTCCATGTCCGTGCCATAGGCCCTGACGCTGACGATCTTATTGAGGATTAATTCCTCCAAGTATCCTCTCGCTTTTTGACCAAGGCTTGCCCCTTGGCTTCCCCTTCCCCGCACGCCCTGCGGCGTGGCTATTCCGGCCAACCTGACCTCCATTACTAGGTCGTTTCAGGGAAGGCAGTCGGTATCGTAGCGCTCGGCCCTCACGGTTCTCGCATCATAGACCTCGGTGATCTTGAATTGTCCTGCCCGGGAGAGGGCTGGCATTGCCAACGAAAGTACCGGCAGGATAACGATTAGCTCAAGGTATCTCCTCACGTGCTTCACCGCTCCCTATATGTGCCTTTATCTATGAATGCTCGCCTACCTGTCCAGGGTCTCCCAGACCGAAAGCTTCCTCCTGTATGATTCCGAAAGGAGGCTACCCGCTGCCATGAGATGCCCCATGTGCTCCATGGTCGGCTTCAATCCAAACTTCACCTTCTCAGGCCGGGCCTTGTAGGCAAAGGCCTTCGCCCTTTGCCCGGCCAATACAACTTCTAGCCGTATTCTCTCGTATTGATCCGGGCATCCCTGGTGTTCATCCAGCTTGGAGAGATCCGTATCTCTTATCTCATAGAGCACGCCCTCTACAATTCCATTCTCGAATTGAACTATATTCGCATACCCTTCATCCGGATTTTCCGATGAGACCTTGTTGAATTCCAATCGGTATCCATGGAGTGTAGCGCGATTCCTCTGTGAGAACTCCATGTCCCATTCCCTCATTTTCTCACAATCCATGCTCACGCCATAGGAAAAGTAGTTCATGGAATCCCATTCTTTGAGCCCCGAGTAGTGAAGAGTATCACGTTAGTGCTGGCTTATCAATAGAGAGGGGGGCGGAAAAGAGAGTATAAATGCCGAGAATCTACATCCTTGCATGGGGATTACCCCGGATGTATTATCCTTGAGAGCAGAGGCTTGCCTTCGGCATCCCTCTGCTGGATTGAAGGTCTATTCTATGGATGCTCTTGATCCCAGCTTCACATCAGGTTATAGACTGTCACGATTTCCTTCATGTCAGAGTCAACCAGAACGGCTTTGTTGGTGCATCTGTCGATAGAATTGATTAACTGCTTCAGGTGTTTGACGAGGCGGTCCCTGTCCTTCTTGTGCAACCTATACTCCAATGTATCACCCTGCCTCCTCACTGGGGTTCCGTACTCGAGGATCAAATCGATATAATCCTTGGGGATTCCTCTCTGCTGAGATCGTTTGTTGGCATGATTGGATACTTTCATGCGTGTGCCCCCCTTGACTACCTCGGGATCTATCCGGGGAATTATCTGCATTGAAGCCCCGGCGTTGTGCCCCCCACATAGAGCGCCTCCTCACTCTATGTAGTAATTAATCAATGTTATCATCAACATATAGTAGGAAAACTGATTAATTTTGTAAATGTATTATAATAGAATTATAATTAGATGTCAAATAAAATAATTAAATAATTATTTTTTATCTTTAAGAAATAAAAAGGCTTTATTTTATCTCATGGAGCATACTGGAAGAATGCGTTACCAAGGAGAGCACTATCGTTGGCTCGCTTCAAAGATCAACCGAGCTCCTTGGACGGTACGAACTCGAAAAGAGGGATTCGCCAGAAAGATATGGGAAATCAGTAAAGCAGGTACCCATGGGATCCTCTGCCGATTGTTGAGGGGATTTCTAAATCCAAGGACTTAGCTAGCGCTCGATATCGATAATGCCGCCCATGCAGACCACCTCAAGGCCCCTCTCGCGCAATGCCCGGATAAAGGGCGTTGCCCCTAGGGAGTCGCCGAGAAAGTGTCCCGTACAGATCAGATTGCCCCCACCCCCTGTCAGCCTCTCGAGGTTTCCGAATTCGACGTGGAGCACGACGAGGGTCTTAAAGCCATTTTCCCAGCAAAATTTAACGATCTCCGCGCTCGGCGCAGACTTCGCCCCGTGAACGAACACGACCTTTGAGGCCGAAGAGTCGGGATCTCCAATAAATATGCGAGGTGAGATGCCGTACCGATCTTTCGCGCGGCGTGCCTCCGGCAGTTCCTCGATCAACGCCAGCACATCGCGTAATTTCCACTGGGGATTCCGAGAGGCTGCGTCATCAATCCGCTCCTGAAGGATCCTCCTGCCCGTCTCGTCCAGCGGGTTGTGGACGTTCATGAAAGGGAGTTCGAGAACCCGCGCCGCATCCACCTCGAGCACGGTTTGATTTGGCGACTCAAAGTACATCATTCGAAAGCGGAGGTTCTCCGTACGACGCACTGCTGAGTCAATGGACTCCCCAAGGGCATCCAAGGCCTCTTTCCTTGATATCCCGTGTTTCTCCAGGAGATCTATGTGTCTTCGGTAGACCTCCCCCTGGTGAAGCAGCACGCCGCAGGGATGATGGCCAACCACCGCGTCAAACCCCATCTGCTTTGCCATGTGGAGCAGGCCCACGTTTACATCCATGGCGAGGAGAACCCTCCTGATACCGCTTCCGGGCACATGGATACCTGAATCCTCCGGGATCTCAGAGAATCCCGCCAAATCCAGTGCAATTCGCATAATCTCATCGGTGTCCAATCCCCTCATAGGTTATCACCCTTCCATCTTTTTTTTGATCGGACCTCTCAAAAATCCATGGCCTGCCCCGGAACCACGCAATCGAGTGGTACCCTGTACCATGCATGCTCACTATAGATCCTTTCTCTTACCCTAGGCAAGAGAATCGAGCTTGATACCTTACCAGTTCTCGCCTGCTCGGCGAAGTAAGTGTAACGGTTTCGAGCCTGGAATTCTCCTGCAAAAGCGGTCAGGAGATTTTTTTCCGTTTTGCTGCCTTTAAACGCTACCACTTTTTTACTCTCTTTCTTTTGACTTGATCGTGAGGGAAAGGTCGTCTCCTCCCTTTCCACCTGATAGCCTTCGACCAGTGGTTCAGTTATTCCTCAATGATAATAGCACCTGGCACACATTCCCGTGCAGCTTTTCTCACAAGTTCCTCCAGCTGGCCGGGAACCTCGTCAACGAGAACGCGAGAAACCATCTGGTCTTCATCATACTGGAAGACCTCTGAACACACATTGTTGCAGTTGCGGTCTCCCATGCATAGGTCATAGTCAATTCTCACCTTCATTTTCTCCTCCCGTGAATTGCGCCATTCAGACATGAAGGAAGGCTCCATACTACGAAAAGACATGGAGGGAGTAGGGCGAGTCGTTTCAAGACACCAGTTGCCTCTGATGACTCGATGCCTTCCTTATCAGGTCTCATTAGCCCTCCTAAAACTCGCTATCGCCTTGTACAATCTCAGCCAATCCTTGATGCCGATATAAGCCCCTGCACGCAGATGATAGTTAATCCATTCGAAGTCTCTCATCCATTTCACTGAGGTCGATCTCCTTCTCTCCCTCCTTGTCAAACTTCAATACCACATCCCTGAAGTCCTCTTGATCGATCTTGTGCTTTACCCATTCATCCCATTCACTGCTCCTTGCGGAAGCGATCGCCTTAAAGTCCTTCGACTCATCGAATCTAGAAAGGGCCTCATTTTCTATCCACACACAGTACTTGCACCTATTCTCCCCGCCCCTGGATACGACAAAGAAATACTGGAAGTGGGTGCTTCCAGGCTTGAGCCCCTCCTGTATCTGGTAATCCTTATGCGACCATGACCTTTCCATGATCCCCTCCTCTCATCTATTTCATTGTTTGATTACATGCATCCCATGATTTGATTTCTCCTTTGCCGAACAAGCCTTTCAGCACCCCAACGGCCTTGGGATCCGTTAAACTTCTCCACAACCAATGGTGGTTCCTTCGCCGCAGGGATCAAAGCTCGCCCTGTAGTATCGAAGATAATAACCATCTTCGGCAAAATCAAGCCTCATCGGCGGCAATGCTCATGCAATGGGAATCCCCTGTCACCCCGATAAGGCTAAGAGATACCCACCCCCGCATCACATAATTCAAAGGCTGGTTCCCACGGGCTTGGGCCCATGGCACTCTGAGACAAGTATAGACCTTGATGTCTTTTCTGAGTGACTGACGGGAGGCCTTCGTCCTTTTCGCGACTTATCAGCGGGGGAAACCGCAGCCCCGAGCCTGTCGAGGGGAATGCGGAGGGGGCAGGACTCCCCCGTGGATAAGTCGTTGAAAAGACCAGGCCGGGAGCCTTGGAACGGAAGAAAAGACATCAAGGTCGCTCTTATCATTACTGCATTCATCCCCGGGCTTGGGCCCGGGGTCCTTTGCCGATTGGTGGAAGATTATTGCGTGAGCTCCTCAGCGAATGATCCCGACTTCGCCTGAGGGTTATTCATGAAAGAAGCGTAAGGTTGAGCATGGAGAGGTCTTTTTTCACATTTATAAGAGCATTCTTAATTAAAGCACGTTGTTTCGTATAACGCTGTTAGAGAGGGATATGGGAGGTTTGAAGCGGTGGGAGGATCAATTGTGGGTCTTCAGATACCCCATGGTGGTAAGATTGCAGGATTTAAGGCTTGCCCTGCTTTTTCCCCGCACGCTCTTGCTCCGTGATCTCGCGTATAATGCCGTGGTAGCCCAGAATGCGCCCCTCATCGGTCTTTCTTACGGCGGCGGTGATCAGGCAGTCCATATCCGTACCGTCCTTCCTGCGGAGCCTTACTTTAAAGTCCCTCACCGATTCCTTACCCTCTATCTCTCGTTGAAACCTCGAGCGATCATCGAGATCGGAGTAGGTATCCTGGACCTTCAGACCGGCCATCTCTTTTTTGGTGTAGCCGAAGAGGTCCCTGAAGGATTGATTCACTTCAACAAATGCCCCATCGCGGGTGGTGATATAGACCGCATCTCGTGACTCCTGGAATAGCGATCGGTACTTTTCCTCGCTCTCTCGAAGGGCTTCCTCTGCCTGCATGTGATCGGATATTTCCTGCTTGAGAAACTCGACGGTTTTCGAGAGCTCGTCAGTTCGCTTCTCGATCTCCTTTTCGAGCTCCTTGCGAGCTTTTTGTAGCTCTCTTTCCGCCCGCCTTCGCTCAGTCAACTCCTGCCTCAATTCCTCATACAGGCGCGCGTTCTCAATGGCAATGGCCGCCGTGTTGCTCAAGGCAGTGAGTACCTTGAGATCGTCCTTTCTGAAGCCCTCGGGCAATCCGATAGTGTCCACATACACTACCCCTTTGGTCTCACCCTTGTAGGTGAGCGGCACGCACATGATAGACCGCACATTCATCTTTTCTATGCTGTCTGAGAGCTCGGTCTTATTCGCGTAACTCGTATCGGACATCATTATGGGCTTTCCCCTGTTTATAGTCCTCCTTACGATGGTCCTGCTGTAGTGAATCGTGGAGGAGAGGTCTTTCTCATGTTCCGCCCTGACCTTTGAAACCACCTCCCTCAATTTGCCCGTGTCCTTGTCCATCAAGAGTATGGCGCCTCGATCAATTCTCTTCAGGAGGTTAAAAATATGTTCCACCACCTTATCGAAGATCTCGCTTCTATCCAGGGATTGAGCGAGAATATTCGATACGTTCAGCAGTAACTCCAGGCTGCGGACGTAGTTCCTAGAAACATCCTCCAATGGCTCTGCCGGCGGTCTTTTTACCGGGGATTGCTTCTGGAAGGTCAGGATGGTTCTCCCTATCTTAACCCTGCTCTCCTTTGCTATCTCCACCTCCACCCCCGGATCTATCTGTTCTCCGTCTATAAACACGCCCAGAAGGCTCGCAAGATCCAACACGAAGATCTTATCCTCTTTTTTTATCAATTGGGCATGATGCCGGGAGATATCCTTCTCCAAGATGCGAATATCGTTGTCAGCAGCCCTCCCTATTGTGGTAACGCCCTCATTGAGGGGAAAGGAATTTCCCCTCATCGGACCATCTATGATATACAACTGCTCCAAGTTCAACCTCCGATCCCTCAGGCCTAACCTCGCTCACAGGCTAAACCAACGACGGCCAAGCAATACGCTTGTTGGCCCTCTTCAGCCCTTATGAAGCTTAGCAAGAATGGCGTACTTTTTCAATCTTTTAAAGCTGCCCTGCTGGAAAATGTGAATCCATGCCTGAAACATACGCCTATTCATTCTCCGGTGCATTACCATACATTCCGCTGAAGCACTTCTTGCCTGCTCAACGATTAGAATTCAACGAAATCGTATACCTAAGAAAAAATCCCATAGGTGCTTACACCTTGTATAAGAGATCCATGTACCTCTCCAAAAGATCTCCCACCACTCCCCTCAGTGGCAGCCTGGCCGCCATACCGTATACAGGGGCCATACCACCCTTCACATCCGAATTTTCTTTGACATACTCGACAGCTGAGCCCAGGTCATCGATGAATCGTTCTGCTACGCCTTGCTCGGTATGTCTCAGGGTTACGCAGAGGTGGATGCACGGCGGCTTATGGAGCGGGTTCAGGGCCCACTTTCGCCCGGACATAAAATCCAGCACCCTGTAGATATCCAGCCTCTCCGATCCGAATGCGATCACCCACAGAGGATCCCCGAGTATGGAGAGATCTGGGATGCGCTGGATTCCGCTCTTTATGGACGCGGCTGTTTCCAGGATCCTTTTTGTTGCCTCCAGATAACCCCTGGCTCCCATGGACACCATCGCCGCCCAGCACGCGGCGCTCAGCGCGCCTGGCCGGCTCCCCGCAAAGGTGGGCGAGCAATACAGGCCTCCAGGCCACTCCGTGCTTTTGTAATACTGAGAGTGGCGCAGCCCCAGTCCGCGATAAAGGATCACCGAGGTCCCCTTTGAGGCGTAGCCATATTTGTGGGTGTCAGCGGAAAGAGAGGTGACCCCGGGCAATCGAAAGTCGAAGGGAGGGATCGCATATCCCAACCGCTCGGCCCAGGGAAGCACAAACCCGCCGAGGCAAGCGTCGGTGTGGAAGCCCACACCCCTTTGCCTCGCCAACTCGGACAGCTCCTCGATGGGGTCGATGATGCCATGGGGAAATGTCGGTGCCGAGCCAACAAGGACGACGGTATTCTTGGTGATTGCCTTCGCGGTTGACTCCACGTCTGCCCTGTAGTCCTCATCCACGGGGATACGGATGCACCGGATATTGAAATACTGGGCAGCCTTATCAAAGGCCGCGTGGGCAGTGGCGGGTATGATCATCTCGGGTCTTGTGATCTTCCTCCGATCCCTGGCCCAATCCCTGTATGCCTTCATGGCAAGCAGTATGCTCTCCGTACCGCCAGAGGTAACTACCCCGCATATCTCCCCATCCGTGTCCGAAGCAGCCTTGGCGCCTAACATATTCCCGGCCATGGATACCACCTCTGCCTCGTACTTGGCGCTGCTTGGCCACACATCGGAGTGGAGCGGGTTGCTCTGGGAATTGATCGCGTACGCCTCATTGAGAAATCCTATATGCGATTCATCGCCGTGATACACGGCACCTGACACGTAGCCATCCTTCCATTTCGCATCCTCGAGCCCCTGAAGCCGCCGCATCTCCTCCAGGACTTCCTCCCTCCCAAGGCCCTGATCGGGAATCTCCTGAAATCGCATTCCGCTATCCCTGTAAGGTTTCACGGCCTTCTCCAGCTCCCCCATGATGCTCTCGTATTCCCCCTCTATCCTCTTCTTGACAGCGGGAATCGGCTCAACGCACTTAAACAATCCCGAGATAATGCTCGGGTGTATCCACTCGATACCACGCATAACAAAGTGCTTCAGGTCCATCTCGTACCTCCGCTTTGTTCAGCCCATGGGCCAAAGGGCACTCCAGGCCTTACGTCTTGTTTAATCTCGCATGGATCCCCTTGGTGCGCTGGTAGATATTCAGGAATTCCCTGAATAGCTCATCGTAAATCCGACGATTTTCGGGATTGGGTGTATAGGTATTCGCGATGGGAATAAGCCCGGGAATCTGCTCGAAGCTGAGAAGCTCAAGGGCAACGGAAGCCAGCAGCGCCGCGCCTCTAAGGTTTGCCTGTATCGGATCCTTGACCTGCCTGATGGTCCGATCCAACACGTCTGCGTGAATCTGACACCAGACATCGGAATTCGCACCGCCGCCGATCATGGTAATTGGGTCCAATCGCCCTTTGATGAACCTCTCCACATACCGTAAAAGCCACCTCGAGTTGTAGGCAACACCCTCGTACACCGCCCTCAGGAGGTGTTCTCTGGTGGTGGTGAGGGATTGGTTGAATATCCCGGCCCGAACTGAATGATTCTCTATCGGTGTCCTCTCGCCATAGAGCCAGGGGGTGAATATCAGCTTCTCGCTCCCCGCAGGGACATCCTCCACGATCCTGTCGAAAATCGTCAAGACATTCTCCTGAGGGGCCTCCTTGAGCAACTCATCCCTGTGAAAGAGGATGTTATCACGAAGGTAGGTGAGGCACGCGCCTGCTGACTCCTGCTCGTTCGCCACGAAATATCTGCCCGGTATTGCGGACGGCAGGGAGGCCATGTTGTGGAATATATCCGTTTTCTTGAAGGGCACATGGCACGTCAACCAGGAGGAAGTCCCGATGTAGAGGTGAGCCTCGAAGTCCTTCACCGCCCCGGAGCCTATTGCCGCTGAGGTGACATCAGGGGCTCCCATCACCACAGGCACCCCCTCGCGCAATCCCAGTTCACTGGCGACCTCCTTCTTGATCGGCCCCAGGATATCAACGGAGCGCTTGAGCGGCGGAAACTTCTTCCCATCCAGCCCCACCATCCCTATCAGCCGGTCATTGTAGGCGACGTGGGAGATGTTCCTGTTATCGGTCAGCCAGTGGAGGGCGATGGAATCGTACGATGCGGCGGCTCTGCCGGTGAGCCGCAGGTTGATGTAATCCTTTGGCTCCAGAAACTGTGAGGTCTTCTCATAGATGTGGGGATACTCGTTTTTGACGTAGAGGATATGGGCGAGCGGGCCTTTCCCCGAATGCTCGGGCGCTCCCCCTGTGAGCGTGAGCCATCGTAGGAGCTTGGCGATCCCATAGCCTGCGACCTTGATGGGCCCACCGGTGATCTCCCTGATGTATCCAGCTCCCCTGGAATCCATCCAGATAATAGCGTTCATCAAATGAACGCCATTCTCGCCAACCGCCACCGTTCCCGACCACTGTGCGGTGCAGTTCACGGCCACCACGTCCTCCAGGGGTATCGAGGCCCTGCCGAGCACCCTCTTGGCAGTATCCATGATCGCATCCCACCACTCATCGGGGCTCTGCTCGGCACCTCCATTGGGCAGAAGCAGGAGCGTCGTCTCCTTGAACTCGCTATCCACCACCTCACCGCCCGAGGATACTACTGCCGATTTTGCACCCGAGGTGCCCAGGTCTATGGCGAGGATGTAGTTCTCGCCGCCCATTGTCTCACCCGTCATGCTACTCCATGCCAATCTTCTCCGTCTCCCCGCCTCACCCCGTCTCCTGCTCACTTAATAAGGCGGGATCTTCACGCCCTTCTCTACTGCGGTGTCCAGGGCGATCTCTCCTCGTAATACATGGGTCTCATCATATGATCATCTCCCTCATTTTCCCTCCCCTACTGGACGACCTCCAGTCCCTCATCGGTGAAGAGGAACTCAGGGATGGGGCGGGTGCCGGTTTTGAGGTTCTTCGGTATGAGCTCATAGGTGGTGGGTGAGCTCCTGATATAGATGAAGTCGGCCAAATCATTTGGCCCGACCTTATCGGCGGGAAGGTAGGTGCCCAGTAAATCAGTCAGTTTAAATGGCAGGATGCCCCCGTTATTGTTCTTGTAATCCCGGATTGCCTGATCGATTATCATGGCCATCGTCACGTGGTCTTTTGATGGGATGAATTCCTCTGCCTCGGGCTTGGAGAATTGAAAATAATAGAATAGCTCCACAGCCCCGATCACCATCCCCACACAGATGATGATGAGGGTCCGAACAATGAACCGTTTCTTCTTCTTACCCTTCTCAAGCTCTTTCTTTTGCTCCTTTGTGGCCTGCTTCTCCTCAACCATCCCGCTCATCTGCTGAAGGGTGGAAAGCATGGCGCACTCATCACACAGATAAGAGCCGTCTCTCTGGGGCACTGCACATATAGTGCATAGGAATTTCTTGCACTTCGCACAGATTGCGATCGCATCCTCTTTAGGGTGGTTGGTGCACTTCATCGAGTTCTCCCTGAAACCTGCATATATTCCGCTGCTGTATTGCTTAACCGTACTCGCTTCGGCGATGGCTTACGTTCTCAGATGGCCTCCCGAATGTCAAGAACGTTGTGCACAGAGATCCTCCGCCTAACTTGAATATTTTTGTAACTACTCACGTAGTCAGACTGAAGCTGTTTAGACTGTCCTTCGACTTTGCTCAGGATGGTGAGCGAAGCCGAACCAAAGGCTTAAAGTGATCAGAGGAGTACTATTGCTGAACTTTGTTGAAGAAACATTAGCTTTTGGTACCAAACATGTCTTCAAAATACGCCGTATCCCCGTTATTTCCTAACAGTCTTCAGCCTATGGTTCGACAAGCCATTCGACACGCTCATGGTCGTGAGCAAGGTCGAACGACTCACCATCCTGAGCATGGTCGAAGGACAACCTATCTACCTGAGTAGTCACATATTTTTAATAGATATCCTATATTTGTCAAACCATGTTGGGCCATTGCCCTATCGATCATGGATACCCCTTTCAGCGAGAAACCATGTGCTGATAAATTCATTTCAGCCCTTCAGACCATTTCCCTTGACAGAAGGCCTGGCAATAAGGGACTCTTAATCCACCATCTTCTCGGACTATTTCACCTAATTGGGGAGGTCCCGATCCATGAGCAGATTCCTGATCCTTGACATCGGGGCAGGGACCATGGATGTCCTCTTCTGGAATTCCGAAACAGGCCTGAGCTACAAGGCCGTTGCCAAGTCACCCGTCCTTTCCCTGGCCCAAGAGGTCGCGAGCCTGAAAAACGATTTACTCGTCACCGGATGTGAGATGGGCGGCGGACCCATCTCGGAGGCCCTGATTCAGAAGGCGAAGGAAACCCAGGTGGTAATGTCCGCCTCCGCTGCCGCCACGGTCCACCACGAGGTGGATAGGGTGCGCTCCTTGGGCATAAGAGTGACCGATGATGCGGAAGCAGAGGCAATGCGGGGCGACAAGGGCTTCAGCCACCTCACCATTGGCGACCTCGATACAGATAGGCTGAGGCACCTCCTCCAGGGATTGGGTGTCTCCTTTTCATTTGATGTGGTCGGCATCTGCGCCCAAGATCATGGAACGCCTCCCAAGGGCGTATCCCACCTCGATTACCGCCATGAAATCTTCAAGGAGCGCCTCGACGAAAATCCCCATCCCCATGCCCTGCTCTACAGAAACGATGAGCTCCCCGCCACCTTCACCCGCCTCACCGCCATCGCACACAGCGCCAAGGCGTTGCCCGTCGATGAGATCTACGTCATGGACAGCGGAATGGCAGCCATTCTCGGGACAACCCTGGATCCCCAGGCATCGCGAAAAGAGAGGGTGCTTACCCTGGATGTGGCCACCTCTCATACCGTGGGCGCGGCCCTTGAGCGAGGGGAAATCTGCGGATTCTTCGAATACCACACGCGCGATATAACCATCGAACGGCTGGAAACGCTGTTGCCCCAGCTGGCCGCCGGAAACCTCGATCACGCAGGGATATTGAAGGAAGGCGGGCACGGCGCCTACGTCCGAAAGGCCTTCGGGTTTGGGGCCGGGGAGATTATCGTGGCCACCGGTCCCAAACGCGGGATGCTCGAGAACACTCGGTTGCCGATCCTACTGGGAGCTCCCCTGGGGGATAACATGATGACCGGAACAGCCGGCGTGCTGGAGGCCATCCGCAGGCGTAAGGGACTGGAGCCATTGCTTGATTTTTAAGCCATGCTTTTTTTAAAAAAGCTTTTGAATTAGGGCACAGAAGCTGTCAAGTGAAGTATTGCCCTACAAGAAGATCAATAGATAGGCACCTCCATTGACACTAATTTCATGTGTTGTTGTGCACCAAATACGTCCCTATCTCCGGGAGTGCCTGAAAGAATAGCCCTATGAGCGGTTATTTTTATGGCATGGCATGCCTCGGCGCGAAAGCTGCCAACCATGAGCTTCAGAGGAATTTGGAGTATTCTAGCAATCGTACGTCTTTCAAAGAGGCCAGAGTCAAGGGCCTGACTGTATTCGTCTTCTGAATGGAAATAGATTTCATAGGTGATCCGGTTCACACCCGCGTTCTTTGAGCGAATCACGCTGGCCATTTCGATGAGGGGCCTGGATTCAGCCGTTCTGCCGGGGTGGGCTACCACCTCGACGAGTGCCAGCTTCTCCTCTTCCAGAACTCCCTTGTAGTGTTCGAGCCCGATCGGCCTATAGTCGCCCTGAATCTGTTTCAGGCGCCGCCAGTTCCGGCCGTCCGCCTTGAAGAGCGCTATCGGAAAGAGGCGTTCCCTAATCAGGGTCTCGTCTTCCAGGAGGTGGTAAATGCTCCATGTAAAAGCATCACCTGCATAGATACTTCGAATGGAAGGCTGCGTTTCATCCACAAAGGCTTCAATCCCTTCGAGGCCCTCCTGATGTTTTTCCTTGGCCTTCTCTACGGTTTGGTCGATGGTTTCAAAAAAAAGGAGGGGTCTATCCCTATCCGCAATGAGAATCTCAATATCGCACCGGTCCGCGTATTTGGCCAACATGCTCTGGACCGATGCGTACGCTGTGGCCTTGATTTCGTCCAGTCTCCTCTGGAAAAAGGGATCTCTCGTTCCGCCGATTATCACGCAGATGTATCGCCCGTGCTCATCCTGGAAATTGATCTCGGATGGCGAGAGGGGGAAGGCCATATTGCCGGCGGTTGATATGCATCCTTCATAATCGAAATGGAGGAAGTGACCTTTGAGGACCGTGCCGACTGGCTCTACCACGCCTGGTTCGCCACTGGAGACTTTTATCAGAACTCCAATTTCAGAATCCTCCTCTGAAACAGGTGTTTCTTCGACCCCATTGCGGCCATAGACTATGTACTCAGGTGGAATAGCGTCAAGATTCTTACAAAAGAGCAGAGAGAGAACACGATCCCCCACTCGCTCACTTCCTTCGAGCTTCACGCTGAGTCGCCGATGGACAAAGCCGCTTTTTCTCAGTCCTGCGGTCTTTGCATCGTGCTGGAAGTATTCGGTCTCCAATAGCGTGAGGACTCCTTCCGGATAAAATTGCAGAAGGGGATGGGACTCTTCAAAAAGACTGTGTGCAGCGATGGACTGGATTGTTGTTCTTCGATTTGGGTTGGGGGCAATGAAAAGAACGCTCCCGTCATCCTGGAACTCCCCTATAAGGCAATCCATTCCGGAAGATGGCTCTGCAGCCGCGGCGCCACATTCAAGGATGTGAGCAGCGTGGAAAGCCAATCCTGGATCAATGCCCCGCCGAATGGGATCTGCCGCAAAAATCGCTACATCGCAGGATCTCCCGGCCAGGATCACCTGTGCGCCTTCTTCAAGGGCTTTGATCAGGGGCGCAATCCCCATCTGCCCCACAATGGCGCTGGTTCGAATCATGGCTTCCGTCAAGGGAGGCATGTGACCCAGTGGCTTCAGATCATCGACACATCCGATAATTAGATCGTTGTCCACGTGCCCGCTGATGACCGCGACCCGAACATCCATGAGGGCCTTTTCCTCAAAGATCTCCCTTACAATGTCCAGCATGAATTCCAGGTGGGGCGTATCCCCAGCCAGGCCGCAACTACCGATGATAAGGGGACAGCTTTGCTGGAGTGCCGCTTCCAGCATGAGCGAAAAATCCCGTTTGGTCTGGGGCTTTTCCATGAAAGAGACCCCCTTGCCCAAATAGTAGGGTCCTGGGTCGATGGATCCCGCATCCGCTGCGATGAGATCGAACCTCTTTTTCAAGGCCTCCCTGAAAGAAAATGCCGGAAACCCGAACCCGAGACCGGCACAGGGGGCCAATATTCGATAAGCCATTGCCTTTATCCTCCAGAATCCTATGTACAGCTGAAATCCCGGCTACGATTTCAGGCTGAAAAACCGACTACATTAAACATGCGAATGACCCATGGCAACAGGGCCTTTTGGGTTCTTAAAGGAACCCTGTAAGGTAAGTATGGCATTTTCAATCCATCAGAAGTTGCGGTAGCCAGAGACTGAACTGAGGGAATATGATCAAAAGCACAAGGAGCACAAAAAGGGCTCCCAGAAAGGGCATGATCTCCTTGAACACATGGTGTACATGGGCTTCGGCTTGGGCTGCGCAGAGGAACACAACCATCCCCACCGGTGGCGTGCCAAGACCAAGCAAGTTCGCCAGAACAGCCACAACTCCCATCTGAGTAAGGTTGATACCCGCTGCAGCGGCCGTCGGCACCATCATCGGCACAAAGATCACAAAAACGGTAATCGGGTCGAGAAACATGCCGCCGATAAGAAGGACCAGCGCCATGAGACCCAAGATCAGGGTGGGATTGGTGGTGACGCCACTGATCCAATCGGCCAGCACCTTGCCTACATTCATATTGCCGATGATCCAGATGAAAAGACCTGCAACGGTAACGATGATGAGAACCTTCGACCCATCGATACCGACCTTGCACATCACCTGCCACAATCTATCGAGACTGAGTTCACGATAGATGAACATGCTCACGATGAGGGCATAAGCCGCGGCCACAGCTCCCACCTCGGTTACTGTGGCCACTCCGCCCACGAGTCCTACGACCACGATCAAGGGCATCAGCAGCGCCAGTCCGGCACCCATGGTGGCCCGGAAGAGCTCTGTAAGTCCGACCCACTGTGTGGCCGGATAGTTTCTTGCCCGGCTGATTATGTAGGAGGCGACAAGCAGGAACACACCCATTAATATTCCCGGAATAATACCGGCGACAAACAGGCGACCAATGGAGGTCATCGCAAACAGGCCGAAAAGGACCAGGGGTATAGAGGGGGGAATCACCGGTCCGATGGTTGCTGATGCAGAGGTGACCGCCGCAGAATAATCGCCCGGATAGCCTTCCCGCTTCATGGCCGGAATCATGATCGATCCAATGGCCGAGGCGTCGGCCATAACAGAGCCTGATACGCCTGCAAAGACCATGCTCGACAGAATGTTTACATGGCTGAGGCCGCCCGGAATAGATCCGAAGCAAGCCCGGGCAAACCTCAGCAATCGATCAGTAATTCCCCCCGCGTTCATGATCTCGCCCGCCAGGAAGAAGAAAACAATCGCCGCAAAATGATAGTTGTTGAGGCCTTTGATGAAGCCCTGGGTCACGACCATGATGGGGACATTCGGCCAAAAACCGATGACATAGGCGGCCTCGGCCAGGGCCATGGCAATGAATACCGGTGTCCCCAGGACCATAAAGATAAGCATGACACCGAAAAGGACCGTAAGCTCCCAGATCATGCCGTTGCCCCTTGGTTACGAAGCTTGTGACAAAGATCAAGGAACGCGGCGAGTCCGAGGCCTATTGCACCCACGGGGATAGGGCAATACTTGATGCTCAAATCGACTGCCAGCGTGTCGAGTTCCATGCCGACCATGGTGCTCAATGTTTCCCTGGAAACCCAAAGGAGCGCCCCGGCAATGATGATTGCGATCACGTCAAAGATCACGGCAAGAACCCTATTACTGCGCTGCGATAAGCGGCCGGTCAAAAAATCCACAGCGATGTGGCTTTGGGTCAGCCATAGGACTGTCACTCCCAGCCAGGTCATCCAAAGCATGATGATAACAGAGACCTCCTCGACCCATATGAGGGACGCGGAAAAGACATAGCGAAGGACGACCTGAAGAACGGCCAGCCCTGTCATGGCCATGACGCATGTGCCGAGTGTGGCATTCAGACATCGCACCACGATGTTCCGAAATCGGGTCATCGCAAACTTCCCTAATTTATCCCTTGCTCTTGAGAGGCGATCCAATGCGTGAGTGTCCTATGAAGATGGGTCTCTACCTTAACGGAGCGCGGCTTCGGACAGAGGTCCCGGAGGCTACGGCATAGTGTGAATTTTCTGATACAGACCGTTGGGCCAGAATTTGCCATCGAATTTGGCCAGAATCTCATTTACAGGTGCCTGGAATTTGCCCATATCCGGCTCTACGATGGTGATGCCCTTGGCCTTGGCCTTGTCGTAATATCTCTTCATCATCTGATCGTACGATTCTTGTTCCTGGTCTACCATGACCGTGGCCTTCTCCGCCCATGCCTGTTGCTTGTCATCGAGCTTTTTCCAGGTCGTGCCGCTCACGTAAATGCATAGCCCGGAATGCACATAGTTTATGGGTGTGTGGTATTTCAGAATCTCCATCAGCCCCCTTTCGAAAAGGGTGACGATTCCATTGTCGTCGCCGTCCACCATCCCGGTCTGGAGGGCTTGATAGATATCAGATCCTTTCAGGGGTGTAGGGCTCGCCCCCCAGGCTTTCCACACCTCTGCAATAAAAGGAAGGCCGGGAATCCGCATCTTCAGCCCTTTCATGTCATCGGGAGACGCAACAGGCCGCTTTACGGTGGAGAGGCTCCGGGGAGCGCGGTCTACAATTATGCCAACGTATCGAATATTGACCTTTTTTTCCGCGCCGTTGATCATCTCCTTGAACACGTCGCTGTCCAGAAACCTGCGGTAGTGTTCTTGATCCCGGAAAAGGAACGGTGCAAAGAAAACGAAGAATTCCTTGCATTCCTTCGCAAACATGGGCGACTCAATGGGCATGAACCAGAAGTCGAGCTTTCCCGCGCGCAGTTGCGCCAGAGTCTGCTTGGGGTCACCGAGGAGACCCCCGCCGATTACCTCCGTGTGAATTGCCCCCTTTGAAAGGTCTTCAAGGTTCTTGGTAAATTTCACCGCCAAGTTGTACTGTTCGCTGTTCGGTGGAGCGGGAGACCCCAGTCGCAGATTTAAATCTGCCCCTTGCCCTGACCCTGCGAAAAGGATCAATAGCGCCATAATGCCTAACATTGAAATAGTCTCTCGTGACATTGTCAGCCTCCTTATTTTAGTTTTCATTCCATGCTCCCTCAAGGGAGCTGCTTGGCACACCCTACAATTATGGGAAACTATATTATTGCTGACCTGGCTTGGCCACACTCCGGACCAACATAAAAGTTTAACGTAATTCAACCAATTTCATGTGGGATCCAATCCTTATGTCAGGATTACCGGAAATCTTACCCTCTTTTAGATACGGCCTTTAGAAATCGTAAACGGGCTTTTTCAATATGGTCTGCCATCAACTGTTCTGCTTCTCTTGAATCTTGCTTAAGAAGCGCTTTTGAAATTAAGAGGTGTTCTTTGTATATTGCTGCAATGTCACTTGGTTCGGTACTGACACCCCATAACCTAACCCTTTCCTGTTGAATCAGCAGGGATTCGTTGATTCGAATGAGGAGATCGTTTTCGCTGGCCTTCATGATGAATGTGTGAAACCGTCTTGACACTGACATGAGTTCCTCAATATCGTTTGTCCCACTCTTTTCCTCTAACTCCTTTATTATGGAAGCTAGTTCCTCTTTTCTTTCCTCATTCATATTGATTACAGCGAGCTGAACAGCAGGCACTTGGAGAAATTTTAAAACGACATATATTTCTTCGATCTCCTTGATTGAGAGTGGCTTCACGAAGGGGCCCCTGTGGGCAATTGTTTCGACGAAGTTCTCCGACTCCAACACCCTGATTGCTTCTCGTACCGGTGACCTGCTCAGGCCCAATTTCGAGGCAATAAGCACCTCGTTGAGCTTTTCCCCGGGCTTAATGTCACCCTTCACGATGGCGTCCCTCAAGAATTCAAAGACCTTAAGCCAAAGGGGTTTGGGTGGGGCAAACAATTCGGGGTTGACATTATCAAAGATAGATTGCATAATGTCGACATTATGCAATCTTTACGATATTGTCAAGGGAAAAATTCGACGAGATCGGATTTCACTCGAAATGATGCATAGAAGGTATGCAATTGATGTGACGAAAAATGCCGGAATGCCTGTCCCATGGACAGGCTTGAGTGACATTCTTCGTAAAAATAGTGATTACACCTGGATCTTGATGGGGGCGGGTGAGGCCTCCTGAGCCATGTGCCGCAACCGCTTCTGTTCTTCGGTGAGGATATCGAGCAGCATCAAGGCCTCACATGCGGTGAACTCCAGGCTCAATCCTTTTCCACTGGTGATAACAAGGCCACCCTCGGTGACCTCAATGGTAAATCTCTCCGTTATCCCTTCCACTGATGCCTCCATCTTCACTTTCACAAAACCGATCTTCCTTTTAGAGATGGTAGTAGGCCCGCTCCCAGATAACGGATACCGGCTGATTAATCCGTTTCGATGCGCCTTTATCCTATTCCACCTCAATTCTTGATACCCATTTCACCCATCTGCCCCCCAAGATATCTTCGGCTACAAGCCTCACGGGGAATCCATGATCCTTGGGAAGCGTTTTTCCGTTCACCTTCAGGGCCAGGAATAGCAGGTGAGACTCCACCTCCTCACGACTGAACCTGCTTGAATACCCGTCAAGCCCGTGAAAGGTGATCGTCCTGTAGCCTCTTTGAAGTCCAACCTTCTCAAGGATAGCCGAAAGCCGAACACCCTCCCACTCAACATAGTCAACGAAAAAACCGGGGCAGATCAAGATCACCTTTTTTGTCACCATCTCCATTGCCTTTAGATCCTCGTAGCGAAGGGATTGGGGATACTTCACCTTCGTGCCCTTCACCTGGAGAGCCCAGGTATGGATATTCACCTGTTGGGGAGTCCCGGTAGTGTGAAGTTCCTCGATGGAGTCAAGGGGGAGCAGCGAGGGATCTATATCCTTTGGATCCATATTCATAATCTCGCTTTTCGGTGTGTCGGGGGAGAGCTTCTGTCTCGCTGACGCGAACGCAACCGATGCCGCCAATATCACTGCCATCCCGATGATAAGTATAATGATTACGTGCCGTTTCATTTCGTGTAAACCTCCTTGCTTTGTATTCCTCCATAATAAGACCTTATTGTTAAATTTCAACATATGGCATCATAAGTGCCCCGAGATTTTTCCGATACCTCGCGTTTTAATAATGCAAAAACGGACATCCTTTGATAGATTTCAGGCTCATGCAAGGCCTCCAATGGCCGAAATCCTCCCGGGTCCGGATGGCCCGGTCTAGGAGCTCGAGTTCTTAGCACATGGCCTTCTTCGACGAACAACTGCTACAGAGGGCAAGGGATTTCATCGGCTCACGCCTCCCCTCAAACACGAGCCAGGGCAAAAATCCTATCCTCATCGCATACCATGGAGATGGGGACGGCTGTTGTGCCGCCTATTTCCTGAAAAAGTATATCGGCCTCCCGGTTCTTTGTTACTGGGTTGCCACACCTGATTTCGATTTTTTCAAGGCCCAAGACTACATATCTCGCCACACTCCCGCCCTTTCCATATTCCTCGACATGCCCGTATACAACCGGCCCAGATTGATAGAAACCCTCGGCTCTCATGGCAATGTGTTTCTCTATGACCACCACTACCCCGGCATATGTGAAGTGTGCGGTGATAACGCCAACGTGCTCTACATCAACCCCGTGATCCATCAAAAGGGCGAGGCATTCCCCACGGCGCTCTTTGGGTGGGAACTCCTACAAGAAAAGGCCGAATTCGAAAAGGAAATCCTGTTCATGGGCCTCTTTACCGAGACGTGGCTCGAGAGGGCGTTTCTCTTTGAGGAGTTCAGCCCCTCCCGCAAGGATCAACTCAAGGAGGTTGCCAAAAGGGTGCATGCCAGTTTTTTGATCCAGGGTATGAGCACCACCCACTACGCACTGGAGTTTCTCATGAGGGCATCTGAAGCCGGCCTCGGCGTCGAACAATTAAAAACCCTTGATCAGTACCATATCCTGGAGAATATCTATGACCTGATACAAAACGAGAAAAGCTGGCTGATCAAGAGGCTCAAGGCGGACATAAGGAGGCTCGCGAGCCCGAGATTTATCCTGAAGAAAATAGAGAGCCAGATGCGCCTTTGCGGCCTTATCGCATCTGAGCTGCGGTGGAGGCATCCGGATCTCGTGGTGGGCATCTGGCAGAGATGGAAGCGGAGATTCTATTGTGAGCTTCGAAGGGGTATTGATTGCAGCACAAACCTGGCCTCTCTGGTGGAAGGGATGAAGGGCGAGGTTGAGCTCACCACTGGAGGGGGCCATCCCTCAGCAGCTGCCTTTACCGCAGAGGGGGATAACTTCTTTAAGGCCCTTGACAGGCTGAAGCACCATTTAACGGAAGGCATCGAGTTCGAGTGATTGGATGGTTGCGCTAGTGCATGAAGGCAATGAATATCCCTACTCTTTTCAGCCGCTTACGCTGGGCTTCAACGCGATAAAGAGCCTATCGTTTGTGGTGTAGATATTGATGATATCCATATTTATTTCGACCGTTTTATTGCTGAATCTCGCTGCTATTGGTTTGAGTTCTTGAACCTCCACCGGATATTCTCTTCCGCTTAAAAGCGGCACAAGTACCAGCGACAGGACATCCCCCTTCTTTCCCTCCTCCACTACCTTTGGCCTTACATAGAGTAGCCTCTTAGCACTGTCATATCGAATCGATGCTTCACAATTTAAGGTGCTATCAATAGCGCCAAAGCGCAGGTTGGCGGGCAGACCTCCAATCTTACCGCTGTAAGCAATGTTCTCACCATGGATAGCAGCGGTAAACCAGACCTTGTCCAACCCGAGCTTTAAATTTTTTATTGATCTAATCCAGAGAACTCCCGAAATCCGTTCATGCGTGGTGATCTCGACGGGCAGTACCTCATTGATGAATTCCTGCAAAACCCCGCCTGGTATCACAATCGTAATCTCATTATCTTTTTCGGTTGCGGCATATGAATTAACAAAGAAAAATGACACACAAATTACCATTGCCACTATTGTGTTTCTATACCCTTTCATGACTTTCATAACGCCTTTCTATAGTACCTGCCCCGGGCTTTCGCCCATGGCACTTGAAGCCAAAACAGACCTTGATGTCTTTTCTGAGTGACTGGCGGGAGCCTTGGAACGGAAGAAAAGACATCAAGGTCGCTCTTATCATTACCGCATTCATCCACGGGCTTGGGCCCGGGGTCCTCCGCCGATTAGGTAGTTTTATCCAGCGATATAGGGAATATTCACAGAGAAGTGCTATCCCCACGCATAAATGAGTGCGAATGTGGTGAATTTGGGTAAAAATCCTCATTGAATAATTTCCTCGCAATGGATAGGAATAAAGTGAAACATAAATGCGCTGAGGGGTCTAGAAACACTTCAGCCATCCTTTTTCATGATACCCCCTATGAGCGCCCCGGCCGCGATATGTGATAGCTACCATGTGCAACCTGAGTGAGCGGCTGGAGCGCTCCTCTTTATCTGGCAGGACGGATTCATCCTATTTATCGCACAAGCCCGAAAAGGCTTATCATATTACGTGTGGTGCGCTCTGCAACCTCCTCCAAAGGTAATCCCTTGAGCCTCGACACCTCCCTCAGCGAGATGAACACATCCCTTGGCCCCGTGGCGCGGCCCTGGTGCTCGACAGGGCAATCGGTTTCGAGCAGTATCCTCTCTAAAGGCGCCTCCCTGATGGCCTCCTGATGAGGAGGGCTGTTTGTGAGTGCAGGGGTTCCCGATATATGGTAACCCGCTTCCATGATCTCCCCGAGCAGATCAAGGGATGCGGAGTACCAGTGGAACACCGCTTTTTCTACTCCCATCTTCAATATCATGGAAAAGACATCACGGTGTGAGCCCCTACAGTGGAGGATCATGGGTTTTCGGTGTTCAGAGGAGAGCCTCACGATCTCATCGAAGGCCTCTTTCTGGAGATCTCGTTTCACCTTGATCCTGTAATCCAACCCTACCTCACCGATGGCGATGCAACGGTTCAGGTTCTCTTCAATGAACGCGAGATTCTCCTCGATCTCAGGCTTCCTGATCTCCCACGGATGATACCCGATTGCGGGAAGGACAAATCCGGGGTACTTCTCCGCAATGGAGAGGATCTTCTCGTTGGATTCCCTACCCATCCCCACGCCGATAATGGCAGCCACACCCTCCTTTTTTGCCTCCACAAGGGCCTTCTCAAGGTCTTCCAGCCCATCAAGGTGAGCATGGCCATCGATAACGGAAACACGATTCTTCGTCACCTCAGAAGCTCCTTCCCCGATCTTGTTCTCGTTTCTTTCATCCGGTAAGTCTCTGGAATTTGAGGAATACTTCTTCTCCTCCAAGAGAAAACTTCTGCTCTAATAACAATGATGCTATTCCATTGGCGGGGCAAAAAGCACGAGAAATCTGGCCCCTTCCGAGATGCAAATCACCTCATGGGGCACGGCCTTGGGGATAAATCCAAGGTCGCCTGGATCCAGCATCTCCTCTACTCCGTCGGAGATTACCTTTAACCTCCCCTCCAGGAGATAAAAAATCTGGTCGCAGCCCTCATGGGCATGGGCCTCGCCAATCCCCTGTGGGCCCATCTCCCCCAGAATGAGCTCGACATGCGTTGAGCCCGCTGCCGGTCCAATCAGCCGACGATTACGGGTATCCCTGTGGCCTGCGGGTGAGTATACGTCCACCTCATCGGGCCTTACCTTGATGAATTTTCCTTTAGCCATAATGCCATTCCTTCCTCGGTACGCGCACCCATGTCGTATCGTTTTTCAGGTGCTTTAATAATCCATTCATACCGCCCGCTTCACCTCAGGGGCCTATCTTCCGCGGTTGAAGTAGCGCTTATCCAGATACCCATAGATAATAGGCAATGTGTCGAGACCCGGGGCTTTAAAGCCATAGACGAGTTCCAGAAACACCATCACGATGCGGTAGGTCGCACCCCAAAGCACTTCTTCCCCGTCTCGGCTCTGATGCCGAAAGCAGGGGAAATCCTGGGCCTCCTCGCCACGTGGTGCCATGTTTAGCCTGTAGATGGCATAGTGGTCGGGATTCAAGAGATTTCGAATCGGGATATACACCATCCTCTGCACCTCCCAGTTGAGCAGGAAATGTCGTTGACGGGCGACCCAACCCACCATGGGGTAGATGACACGGTTGAACATCTGGAGATCCTCCGGCGGAAGAGGCCCCAGAAACTTTACTCCAAGGGGATTCAACCCCATCTCCTCGAGGCTTTCCCTTAGGCTTGTGGCCAGGAGCAGGGCCAGGTATTCCGCATCCTCTCCTTGCAGATCACACCACTTTGACCAGTAAGGCCATCGTGCCAGGGGAAATAGCGGCAAGGTGAGGAGCTTCGAGAGAAGGGAATCCAGCCGCGGCGCAATCCTTCCACCTGGGAAACAAAGATCACCAGGCTGCCTCACCTTCATGGATCGCTTATTGAACACCACGCAGGGCTCAGGCAAGACCGCGTGCTCTTCGCAGTGCTCGCCCACGAGAAACAACACGGCGGAGGCCTCATCCGAGCGTGCAACATCCGCCTGGAAAAAGCGCGCACCGTAGCTCCTCTTATGAAGCACATCCATGATTCGGTCGATCGGTATCCTGGCGGGATTCTTTCTCAACATGTGGGGCAACAAAAAGGGTGCCCCTAATAGATATCTATTTCCGATAATCTTTTCAAGTCTGAAGCGCTGCCTTGATTTTCTCAACCGTCTCCTGACTCTTCAGGGAGAGGATGTTCTTGAGGAGGCCTTCCTTTTGGTAAAATGAGATAAGCGGCGCCGTCTTCTCATTATACGTCTCCAGCCTGTTCATGATGGCCTCTTCGGTCTCATCATCCCTCTGGATCACTGGACTCCCGCATATCTTGCACCTTCCATCTTCCATGGGCGGATTGCTCTTTATGTTGTAGATGGCCTGGCAGTCGGGATTCGAGCAGGTCCTCCTCGTGGTGAGGCGATCCAGGACGACCTCCTTGGGCACCTCGAGGTTCACCACCAGATCGAGCGTGATGCGCAGCCTCTTAAGCAGCTTCTTGAGCTCCTCGGCCTGAGGGATCGTTCGAGGAAAGCCATCAAGGATAAAGCCCTTTTCACAATCCCCGGCCTGGAGGCGTTCTTCCATCATCCTCATGATCAGTGAGTCGGGAACGAGGTCGCCCCTGTCCATATACCCCTTCGCCTGCGTGCCCAGTTCCGTTCCCTCCTTCACTGCCGCGCGGAGGATATCCCCCGTTGAGATCTGCACCGATCCATCATACTCGGATAGCAGGTTCGCAACGGTCCCCTTGCCAGCACCCGGTGCTCCCAAAAGAACAACTCTCACCTGAAACCTCCATAACCTCTACTTTTTACTATTTGTTGGTAAATGGATCTATAAGGCAGAGAACTATAGAAGAAACCCACTCGATGGTCAAGGTAAGAAATATGAATTTATTTTTCCCCTTGACAGGGGGAATATAAGGTATCCTTAAGACACCTCCGTGTTTTCCAGTACACACGCTCCAAGGCCTCTTTGAGCGCCAGGTTGATGGGAAGCCTGCGATATCCCATGCCTGGATCCATCGATGCTATCCTCATGAAGCTATCCTGATACACGGGAACATCCAGGCCCTCAGGAATTCCTGTCTCAGCGCTGTGTATCGCCTCAGGGGTCCTTTCCTTGATGACCTTGCACGTTGACAACTCGAGGTTCCCGTACTTATTTCTTCGAAATGCAAATCCGAAGAGTCGGCATACCAGGGGACGCAACTCATAATAGAGGCACCTCCCGCTTCCCGGAACACCGGGGTTCGCCCGGAAGAGCACGCATCTGAAATCGGCCTGATTTTCCCTCTCCTCGAGTGAACCTAG
Organism: uncultured Desulfobacteraceae bacterium; assembly: GCA_964549945.1. Lineage (GTDB taxonomy): Bacteria > Desulfobacterota > DSM-4660 > Desulfatiglandales > B25-G16 > B25-G16. Next base: position 32,274 of record CAZJXD010000008.1, read on the forward strand.
GACCGCCTCTTGCTCTTCCCTCCGGTAGATCTCCTCCGCGAGAGGAAGGGTTTCAAGGACGGTAGCCTCTACTTCGCTGCTATCGCAACAGGCACCACAGAGGGAAGGGCAGCGAAGCCCAAAGGCCCACTGCAAACGCGTTGTCTTCTGATCAATCTCTTGATAGATCCTGAGAACCTCTGAAGAAAGATCTTTAGCCCTATCTTCCATTATGCATAAACTTCGTTTAGAACGACCCTAGGATCAGGAAAACACGGCATGGCAATTCGCTCCTCTCATCTTCAATACCCGCCCGGGCCTTATTCTTCTTAGGAACCTCGACCCAACCATTTCACCTGAAACGCCGGGAAGGCCTCAAATGGTGTAACGCCAGCCGTGCGTGGAAGGCCAGTATCTCTCGGCGGACAATGCCTCTCCATGATAAATCCCACCTGAGACCATGCATTCATTACGGTCATGAAAGCCCCGAATTGACCGGGCTCACCACACCTTGCACACCAGCCCCTTAAGGTAGCTTCCCTCCGGAAAGTGCAATGCCGAAGGATGGTCTGGTGCCTGAGCGAGCCACCGTACGATCTGCACATCGCGCTTAGCGTCCAATGCCGCATCGGCTACAATCTTATGAAACAGGCCCCTATCCACAAGACCCGAGCATGAGAAAGTGATCAACACACCGTTTGGCTTGAGCAGCTTGAAGGCCAAGAAGTTGATATCCTTGTATCCTCGGCTGGCCTGTTCAAGCTGGCTGCGAGATTCGGCGAATCTAGGTGGATCGAGGATAATGACATCGAAGTCCTTGTGTGAACTACGGTACCGACGCAGGAGCCCGAAGACATTATCCTCTATGTGCTCTACCCTCTCCATGTCACATCCATTGAGCTCGATGTTACGTTGAGCCAGTGCCAGTGCAGCAGAGGACGACTCCACGTTAAAAACCCTATGTGCCCCCGCCTTTAGTGACGCTATCCCGAATCCCCCTGTGTAAGCAAAACAGTTCAATACCACTGCACCGGCTGTATACTCGGCCACGCATGCACGGTTTTCACGCTGGTCGAGATAAAAGCCCGTCTTCTGCCCTCGTTTTATATCTACCAAGAAACGGTACTGTCCTTCTCGAATTTCTATTAAATCCGGAGGCTCCTGCCCTGAGAAGACTCCTTTCCGCAATGGCAAGCCCTCCTTCTCTCGCACATCAACATCCGAACGCTCATAGATGCCGGCATTGGGGATCAGATCGTCAAGCATGGTCACTATGGTATGCCTCCAGTATTCGGCCCCCGCTGTCAGAAACTGGCAAACAAGAAATTCGGCATAGCGATCCACAATCACTCCCGGCAAGCCATCTGATTCGGCGTTCACCAGTCGGTAGGCCATTGTATTGCGTCCCGCCGCCAGAGGATCTCTCGATCTGATTGCATGCTGGAGGCGGGCCCGGAAAAAGCCTGGTGATATCTCGTCATCGGGATCAAAGGTCCAGGCGCGGACCCTGATCTGTGACTGGGGAGAGTATGATCCCCAGCCATGCCGAACGCCATCCGAAGAGAGTATCTCCACGGTCTCCCCTGGCTGGGGCAAACCCCTTACCCTTGCAATCGCTCCCGAGAATATCCACGGATGCCGGCGACGGATTGATGCTTCATGTCGTGGTTTGAGGACAATCGCTGCCATCGGTGTGAACAGAGACCCTGACCTTGCAATTTTTACACTATTAGGGAACTGCGGTTTCCAGAGTTGCCATTATAAGTGATTAGGCTATGTTCAACAAGATATTAAGTCCCGGCATGGAGGTCCACGTAATACTGAACATTGCTCCCGGACGTCCCTGGTTGCGCCTCTTGAATAATCCCACGGGTATTGTGGCACAGCAAAGCCTCATGCCTGCTATATACGGAAATTAATGTTGGTGAAATGTCCCTTGAAGGAGTATAGTGGCCTCCCATAAGGAGTCTCGATGGAGAAAGAACAAAACAAAGAAAAAAGGCGTATGAACGTGGAGATCAGGGAGATGGGGATCGACGACCTTGCACACGTCTTTCATCTCGGTGAGATGTTGTTTACCTCCAAGAAAGTCCCCACGCTCTACCGTACCTGGGATGAATACGAGGTGACCTGGATCTTTCAGGACGATCCGGAATTCTGTCTCGTGGCAGAGGTCGATGACCAGACCGTGGGCTTTGCCCTAGGTACCACCATCACGAAGACTCGATCAGCGTGGAAATACGGCCACCTAGTGTGGCTGGGAGTGAATCCCGAATACCAGCGTCTGGGAGTGGCCACGAGGCTGTTCAAACAGTTCCGCGATAAAATGGAGAAGAGCGGGGTTCGCATATTGCTTGTTGATACCGAGGCTGACAACGATGGCGCCCTCCAGTTCTTCCGTTCGATGGGCTTCCGTAATCCTGAAGATCACCTCTATCTGTCATTAAACCTGGACCAACATATGGCAATACAGCGAGCAAAGGGCAATCACGTGCGTAAACCCAATTCGAACCAGAAAGGGCATGGCTGATCCGAGCTTTATCAACCCACAACGACTTCAGAGGTTGCTCCATCGGCTGATCAATATATACAGCCCTTCCGGGAAGGAAGAGGAGATCCTCGAGTACCTCGCAGGCTACCTCAAACGAAGAAATCTTCCGGTCCTGCGCCAGGAGGTGGATGACAATCGCTACAATCTGGTAGTGGTGCCGCCGGAGCGCGACATACAACTCGCCTTTGTGGGCCACCTGGATACCGTTACCGCTTATGACCTTGACCGCTATGAGTATATGCAGGAAGGTGACCTCGTGAGAGGTCTTGGCGCCGCCGATATGAAGAGCGGGTGTTCTGCAATGGTTGAGGCCTTCCTGACCACCTGGGAGCACGCCCATGCACGGCCACCAGTGGCCCTTGCCCTGGTTGTGGGAGAGGAGGAAGAGGGAGACGGCGCACGAGAACTAATACGCGACTTTCGGTTCCCCTGGGCAGTGATCGGCGAGCCAACCGACCTCGTGCCGTGTCTCTCCAGCTACGGTTACCTGGAAGTGCACCTCTCCGCCACTGGCAAGAGGATACATGCCTCGCTTTCCAACCTGGAACGGAACCCCGTGGTGGCACTGCTTCGAATCATCCTGGGCATCACGAGGCATTTTGATGAGAACCGGCCCGAACTAGTCTACAACATCCGCGACCTCTGGAGCTCCAAGGCTGGCTTTGTGGTCCCCGAGTTCTGCGAGGGCAGGATCGACATCCACCTGCCCCCATCGGCCAGCGTTTCCGATATGATGACCGAGCTCGAGGAGATCGTCACGAGGGAAGGCGAGGGAAATAAGGTGATAGAGACGGCATTGCGTTTCGATACCGTGGATGCGGGATTCGAGCTCCCCGAAAAGGGCCCGGTAGTGGAGAGCCTGAAGGATATCTACTCGAAGCGCTCGCTTCCCTGGAGATCCGGTCCCTTTATCAGCCATTCCGACGCCAGCCAATTCTGGCAAGCTGGCGTGAGAACCATACTGTTAGGGCCAGGTCAACTGGAAAAGGCGCATGCGCCCGATGAATCCGCCTCATTCAAGCAAATATGCCTGGCAGCGGAAATCTACTATGAACTCGCCATGGCCATGGGAGAGCGGGAATTTACTTCCAAGTAGGACGTTGTGCAAATCGGCACCCCGTGGTGCCGCTTAGAACGTAATGGTCATCGTCCCCATGGAAGCCAGCACCCTCTCCTGCTCTACATAGCTCCTCGCGGGATCTCCGTACACGGCGAAATCAATGGCGATCCTGCCGAACTCCGCGCCGATCCCCGCTGCGCCTCCGATTTTCGGGGATGGAATATCCTCCCTCATATCACCCGCCGCCGAGGTGTAGGCCACCACGGGGTATATGAGGCCAACTCTCAGCTTGAACCTGCTCCCCAGCTCCCTCTCAACGCCTCCCCTTAAAAACCAGAATTGCGCGACTTTATCCTCGACTCGCCCGAACCTTCCAAAGATCACCTCGCTATCCAGGGAAAGGGTATATGCGCCCTTTTCAGAGGATATCCCCAACGTCACGTACCTTGGAAGAGAATAGTGCTCATACCCCTCGTTTGGGGATGTCCCGTATATGTTCTTCACCATCAATCCAAGCCGTATCCCCTCTCTCACACGGTATAGCGCCCCTACGTCAAAGGCATTATATTCGAGTTCGACCTTCTGGGATCTTCCCTCCGGACCACCTGCCCGCAGCAACGTGGTCTCTCAGCATACGTGTATCAGGTTCACTCCTATGGACAATCTCCTATAGGTGGGATGCACAAAGGATATGCTCAGCCTCGTATCATATGTCTCGGATTCCAGAGACCCGCTGAAGCCCTCTTCCACCTCTATGGTCCCCAGATTGAGGATATCCGACGCACGCCCTGCCCATATACCGCTCCCGCTATCTCCCTTTATGCGCAACCTGCTGATGCGGCTCAAGCCTATCGCGGCGTTCCATCTCGCCAGTTGCCAAAAAGACGGCTTATACACCAATGAGCAGGCGCTGAAATCATCGGGAAGGTCGGCGGACAATAATAATTGACTGCCCTTTAGGTCGGTTAATCCCGCGGGATTCCAAAACGTCGCCGAGGGATCATCGGCGATCGCCACAAACGCGCCACCCATCCCTATGGCTCGTGCTCCCACTCCCATGCCCAGATCAGAGCCGTTCAATGCATCGAAATGCACCTCCCCGTGGGAGGGGAGCGCCGCGGAGAGGACAATGGCAATCGCCAGCAACGTGATCCGTATCAACATCTGATTCCATTAAGGGCAATGAGCCATGAGGGGTAGGGGATCATTCCTGAACGCTGAGCACTTAAAATGTTCTCCAGGGCCGGGATAATCCGAGGGCAAGGGCGTGCGCGTGAGCTAAAACTTCACGCTCTTCACCAGCCCCTCGTACTCCTTGAGCTCCTCCCGGCTGAGCTTTCTGCGAAAGAGGTCCTTGCTGACGAGGATGGGGATCTTCCTGTTCAGGGCGAGCGCCACCGCATCACTGGGTCGGCTGTCGATGGTATGCTCTTCACCGTCGGCTCTGATGATCACGCGGGCATAGAAGGTCTCCTGACGCATTTCAAAGATCTCGACCCTCATGAACTCCAGGTGGAGCTTTCCCAGGATGCCCAGGTAGAGATCGTGGGTGAGAGGTCGTTTCGGCTCGACCAGGCCCTTCTCCTTGGCAATGGCGGTAAATTCCGCATCGCCCACGAACATCATGAAAAATTGCTCCGCCTCCGCACTCTCCTTGAGCACGACCATGTTCCCCCGATTGGGATCGGCCTCAAGGTGAATCTGGCTGATAGTGATCATATCGTCCGATGTCATAGCACACCATCTATGCTGCTCTGGAATACCTTCCTATTCTACCAGGACAAGGCCCGAAAGCACTTACCTTAATACCTATTTCCTCGGATTGCAAGCCTTTGCAGAACCCCTTTCATCAATAAGGGTTACTCCTTCGAGCCTTTCTTCTTGTCCTCATCTTCCTTCCCGAACTTCCTCGCGACTTCCGCAAGCTCCAGGAAGCGCTCATCCACTTTTCTGAAAAGCGTTCCCTTGGGATATGTTCCATCCGCCCGGAGCGCTCCGGCCTTCAAACCCGTGAGGATCTCAACTCCCTCCTCAACCGTGGAGATGGGCCAGATGTGGAACCGACCCTCCCTCGCGCTCTCTACTACCTCCTGCTTTAGCATGAGGTTTTTCACGTTCTTCGCGGGAATGATGATGCCCTGACCGCCGTTGAGCCCCTTTTGTTTGCAGATGTCGAAGAAGGCCTCCACCTTTCTCGTTACACCTCCCACAGCCTGGATTTCCCCCTTCTGGCTAATCGATCCTGTCACCGCAATGCCCTGGAAGATGGGAACCCCCGCCAGCGCGCTCAGGAGCGCGAACAGTTCGGTGCTCGAGGCGCTGTCTCCCTCCACCAACCCGTAGCTCTGCTCGAAACAGAGGGAGGCTGTAAGCGACAGGGGCTTGTTATGGGCGAAGCGCTCCTTGAGGAAGCTGCTCAGTATCATCACCCCCTTGGTGTGGATGTTCCCGCTCATCTTCGACTCGCGCTCGATGGCCACCACCCCCTCACGGCCAACCGACACGGTGGCCGTAATCCGGTTGGGCCTGCCGAATTCGTGGTCGCCCGTCATGAGCAGGGACACGCCGTTGATCTGGCCTACCTTGTACCCTTCGGTTTCAATCCAGAAGATGTCCTTCTCAACCAGCTCCTTGATCCGCTCCTCAATGAGGTTCGATCGATAGATCCGCTTCTCGACGGCCCGCTCCACGTGTTCCTTGCCGATGAACTCCGCACCATCGAGCCCTGCGTAGTAGTTGGCCTCCCTGATCAGATCGCTGACGTCGCCCAACTCCAGGGTGAGCTTCTCCTGATCCTCCGTGCGCTCCATGCTGTACTCCAGGACCCGGGCCACGCCCGTCCTGTTGAGATGCCGGATTTTATGCTCGGAACAGAAGTTGCCTATCATCCGGGCAATCTGAGTGATCGCCTCCTCCTTGCGGTCCATCCGGTCGTCCATGTGGGCCTTGACCTTGAAGAGCTTCTGGAAGCGATCATCATAGACATGAAGCAGTTCAAAGAGGTACGGATCGCCCGTGAGCACAATCTTGATATCCAGGGGAATGGGCTCTGGCCGAATGGTTCTGGTGCTGAATATGCCGTAAAGCTCTCCGAGGTCTTCGATTCGGATCTCCTGATTCCGAAGGGCCCGCTTGAGGGCCTCCCACGATAGATACCACTTGAGCAGATCAAGCGCCTTCATCACCAAGTACCCCCCATTGGCCTGATGCAGGACACCGGGTTTGATCATGGTGAAATCCGTAAACAAGGCTCCGAACAACGCCTGTCGCTCTATGGTGCCGAAGAGATTCGGATATATGGGGTTGGATTCGATCACTACCGGCGCACCCTTGGTGTCGGAGTTGTCTACCAACACGTTCACCTCGTACCTTCGGAGGGCCGGCTCCTTCATCATAATAGGGAATTGGAGCACAGGAAGCTGCTGGCCCTCCTGTTTCTTCGTGAAATCGTCTATGTTCTCCACGATATCCTCCTGGACGAGCTTGAGGTATTCGATCACGCCATCCTCTTCCTTGTGCTTCTCCAGATACGGTTCCAGGTGCTGGCCCACGACAAATCGTGCGATATCCTTCTTGAGTTCATCCTTCTTTTGCTTTAACTCCGACTCGGCGTCACGGATCTTCTTCACCGTGTCCCTCATCTTCTCCTGGAGCCCCTCGCTCTTCTCCTTTAACCTATCCTTCTCCTCCTTTTCCAGCTGAGCCAGCTCCTCCTGGGTGAGCGGTTCCCCCTCCTTTGAAGCGGGAATGAGAACCATTCCCACCTGGGAAACCTGGAGCATGAATCCTTCGTCCTTAGCCATATCGGACAACCCGTCGATGGTCTTCCGGCGAAATCGCTCGAAGCCCCTCTGTAGCTCCTCATCCTTCTCCCTGTAATCGTCGCTGTCGAATACCTCGGGGACCTTTGTCTGGAGGGCACCGATGAACTCCTGCATGTCCTTCTTGAACTCCTTTCCCTGGCCCGCGGAAATCTTCAGGCTCTTGGGCTTGTCCGGCTCCTTGAAGTTGTGCACGTAACACCAGTCAGGCGGCGTGGGCTCCTTTTTTGCCTGCTCCTCGAGGTAGGTCCTGGCGGCATAGGTAAGCCCGGCCTTTGAGGGGCCGGCAATGAAGATATGGTAGTTGTGATCCTTTATGCCCATCCCGAACTTGATGGCATCGCTCGCCCTCTCCTGGCCAAGCAGGGGCTCGACCGGGGGCTCAAGGGATGCAGTGCTCTCAAAGGAGAGCGATTGCGGATCCACATGAGCTCGAAGATCTCCAACCGGGACTTCTGGGAATTTCTTAGGCATAACCTTTCCCTCCATCTCACATATTTTTTATTGAAAGGGCCCGGAAAGCACTGCTCCGTTCATTGACTCCTCCATCTCGGGCAGTGCGCCCTCAATTCCCCCTGCCCGCGCCCGAGGGAGACGGCTCATGATCGCAGCAGCTCGCATTGCATGGATACCCATCTCCCGCCAGGTCACATGCTCTTAAGATTCTCGGCCAGTATACCCCAGAACTCCAGTGGTCGCTCGTATCTCGAAACCGCCTCGTAGTGCCACCCGAGGTGCTGGCCGCAGTGACGGCAGAAGGCCATACGCCAGTAGTAGCCCGAAAACCATGAATAGGCCTCGGTGGCCTCCCCAACGGCTATGGCACCGGGGCAGGAGTAAAAGGTGTGGAAATCGCACTCAACGCCTGAGGGATTCACGAGGAGGTGTCGATTGGTCCCTCCTATGATTATCAGCCGATCCGAGTGGGTGATCAGGCCTTCACAGCCGATGCAATAGTAAGCCTTCGCACCGTTTCCACCTACCCTGTTCAGGGCAGAGATGAAAGTTGGCATTGCTCATCCAAAACGCTGGGGAATGTCAAATACACAAAAGGTTAACCACTTCGCAGAGAAAGTCAATGCACCTCATGGCTATTAGTACGGATCAAGGATAATTTCAAGACAAATACCCCAGAAGTCAGGATAACGTCACCTACCCTTCCCCTCCCACTCGCATTCGCCATACACGGGGCAATCATCACATCGCGGGGCCCGTGCCCTGCAGATCTCCCTTCCAAAATCTATGAGCGCGATATGGGCCCTCCGCCTTCTACCAGGCGGGATTGCGGCCTCGTAAGCCAGCCTTGTCTTTTCATACCCATCGTTATTCCCCACAAGCTTCCATCGCCTCGCGATCCTGGCGATGTGGGTATCCACGGCAAAGTTCTCCCTTCCTGCCACAATCGACAGGAAGACATCGGCCGTCTTGTAGCCTATTCCGGGGATCTTCATCAGGCGCTCCCTGGCCAGACCGGTCGGCATCCGGGATAACTCCTCGAGATCCCCTCCGTATTCATCGAGGATAACCCGTGCGAGCTCCTTGATCCGAGGCGCCTTGGTGTTGTAGAGGCCCGCAGACCTGATGCACTCCTTGATCTCATCAAGGCTTGCTGAGGCAAGGACCTGGGGGGATACCTCGAACCTCCTCCGCAGGTTCTCAAACCCCAGAATCGTGGCCTCCCTGGAGGTATTCTGTGAGAGGATCGTGGAGACCAATCTCTCGAAGGGCGTGAGCGCGCTGTACCACCTCTTCTCCGGGAAGAGCGCGAGAATCCTTTCTATCCTTTTACTAAAAGAGCTCATGGTGAGGCTACCTCTCCGGTTATAGCGTTCCGGCTCAGCTGACCGCTTCCAATCTCCATAGAGCGACACGATAGCCCCTCATTTAGCTATTTCCCTCAAAAAGCTTCAGGTACCGGCCATACCCCTCTACCTCCAGTTCTTCCACGGCGATGAAGCGCAGGGATGCTGAATTGATACAGTACCTCAAGCCCGTGGGCTTCGGTCCATCGGGAAACACGTGCCCCAGGTGAGAATCCCCGTGCCTGCTTCGGACCTCCACCCGTTTCATGAAAAGGCTTCTGTCCTCTCGCTCCACGATATTATCCGGCTCCAGGGGCCTGGTGAAGCTAGGCCATCCGGTTCCCGAGTCGAACTTGTCGAGAGAGCTGAACAAGGGCTCCCCGGAGACGATGTCCACGTATATGCCGGGTTGCTTGTTGTCCCAGTACTCGTTTTGAAACGGCCGCTCCGTGCCTTCCTTTTGAGTCACCTCATACTGCAAGGGCGTCAATTTCCGGCGCAGCACCTCGTCGCTCGGCTTCGAGTAGGTTCCCTTCGCCTCGCTTTCTGCCGCCCCCTCTGGAGATCCGCTCCATGCCTGGTTCAAGAACTGGTCCCTTCCCGAGTTGAAGCGGTAGAACTTGTAGCGGATCGGGTGGGTCTTGTAGTAGCCCTGATGGTAGTCCTCGGCCCTGTAAAACCTGGAAAACGGTACGATCTCCGTCACGATTGGCTTTTCGAATTGTCCGGACCGATTGAGATCTTCTTTGGACTGCTCCGCCAGCTTTCGCTGCTCCTCATCGTGATAGAAGATCGCGCTCCTGTATTGTGACCCGCGATCCACGAACTGTCCGCCCGGATCGGTTGGGTCCACATGCCTCCAAAATATATCCAGCAGTTCCTCATAGGTAATCCTCGTGGGGTCATAGTGAACCTGAACCGCCTCGAAATGGCCGGTCCCACTACTTGATACCTCCTCGTAGGTCGGATCCTCCTTATTGCCGCCGGTATACCCGGAGATGACCTCGACAACGCCGTCAACCTTCTCAAAATCGGACTCCACGCACCAGAAGCAGCCGCCTGCAAAGGTGGCCACCTTAAGGTTTTTGCTCTTCTCCATCATAGCATCCTTCGCTGTACCTCGGCCGTATATGAAGCTCAAGCCCACAAAGGCCAAGAAAATTGTCATTATTATTAAAAGAATGGTTCTCATTGTATCCACCATATAGATGTTAGACATTAACACCGCAGCAAGCCGCGGAATATCCCTTATCCAATTTCCCCTCTAAGTAATCACTATTTTGAAAAAGTCAAAAACCATACATCCCTATCCTTCATCCCGGAAGGAACACCATATCCCGCTCATGATGCAGGGGATTTCCTAAGGAGAACACAAAATAGATTGCATAAGAACTGTCATTGCGAGGAGCGTTAGCGACGAAGCAATCTCTGAAATGAGTTTAACCATGAGATTGAGTCGCTCCCTTCAGACCTGCGGATTTCTTAAGAGCATTCAGTATGGGCGAGAGCTTACGTGCATGGTATCAATAAGAGAATGGGGATGGGAGGGAACCGGGGAAGGTCACAACCAGTGCCACGGGCTAATAGCTATTGCATTTCATCGGGGTGTAAGGAGGCATTTTTGCTCTTCGATTTTCGTTTAGCGCTCGCAATCCTATCTTTAGTTCTCTTTCGTGCAAGCTTCGCGGTCTCTTCGATGAAGTCTACCCGGAGGACCGAAGTAAGGCAAGAATTTTCCCCAAAGATAATCCTCGGAATTCGAGTTTGTTTGCTCTCCGCCATCTCACGATATGGTATATAACTCCGGACTATTCCCATCAAATCCCTTAATGGATTGAAAGAAACGGGAGAAGGGACTAGAATTAAAAAGCTCAGCAAATTGCGCTGGGCTTTGTTACAGAGGACAAGTGGATAGAGATCTTTCGCGCGGAGGCATCCATGGGAAAAAGAATTAAGCTGATAGAAGGAGCGAGGCGCACCCTCGGGAAAAGGGATTTATGGGTGACGTATCCCGGCGTAGTGGCCGGAGGGCTCATATGGTCTCTCGCTATCAACGGCATACTGATTCACCACCAGTTTATGAGCGGAGGGGTATCGGGGTTCGCCCTGGTGATCCACTATCTCTTCCGGTTTCTCCCCGTGGGAATGATGGTTTTCCTCATAAACATCCCCATATTCGCCGTAGGATGGGCCATGATCTCGGGGAAGTTCTTTGTCCTCAGCCTCCTGGGTATGCTCTCCTTTTCCTTTTTCCTTACGGTGACCACATGGCTCCATATCCCGATCGATAACCCGCTCCTCGCGGCGCTTTTTGCCGGCGTCATTTCCGGGGTGGGCTCAGGTCTGGTCTTTCGATCCGGAGCGTCAGGGGGTGGAACGGGGATCATCGCCATGCTCCTCAACAGACATTTCTCCATACGGGTCGGCATGGTTTCCTTTGCCCTGAATTCCATTCCCCTCATCTTGGGGGGTCTTCTCATCAATCTGGAGGCCGCCCTTTATTCCATCGTTTACATATATGTGTCCAGCTCGGTTACGGATCGAATCCTTACCGGGTTTAATGAACGGAGAAGTGCGTTCATCATGTCCACGAAGGCATCGGAAATCGCGGATGAGATAATGAATAACCTCCATCGAGGGGTAACATTTTTCAAGGGCGAAGGTGCTTATACCCACACCGAGATGGAGGTGGTTTACTGCGTAGTCCCCATTTTTGAGCTGGCCCGTTTGAAGGACCTGATTTCCTCTGTCGACTCCAAGGCCTTCATGGTGATCAACGAAACCATGGAGGTAATTGGAAAGGGATTTGAACCCATGGGGAAGTTCCCAGTTTAAAAGAAACAAAGGGGTCAGGCTTACGCAGGCTTTTGCCCAAAGCCGTTTTTGAGGTGACTGTTGTCGAGCGCGGGAACTCCAACGTTCCATCGTCGTTGACCAGAATGCCGGAGAACCGGAAGGATTCCGCCAGCCTTATCTCCCCGAATAGCTCGGCACCCAGTTTATCCCTCAGGTATCGCGCGGCCCCCAATGCTACGTTACCCATCCCGGACCACGCGGCGAGGAGATAGGGATCTCTGAGCTCGGGTTCACGGTGAAGGATCATCGTGACGGCTTCACTCTCAGTATCGTGTATACTCATCGAGAATTCTCTCCTCTCTTGGATCCTCTTCCCCTATGGACTACCGCCTGTCCATCGCACAGACCATGGATATTCTATCCTGGTGGGAACCTGGTCCGGGTCGCTTGTGCCCATGGTGCGAGGCTCCTCAGCACCGCTCACTTCTGCTGGGAGCTTCGACCGCCTTTCAGGTCAGCGATCATCTCCTTAATGATTGAGATCACGTTGCCTCCCGTCTCACGGGCTATGCGGTGCGCCTCATCGACGATCTTTTTCGCCTGGCCTTGGAGCTTCGAGGAGGCGGGCATCTCAAGGTTCATCTTCCGGTAATGCCACGCTAAATATCGGATCGCCAGGCGCTCTTCCTGCGTTCGAATGAACCCCAACATGTGCTTTTCCTCTTTAGTATCATTACAAAATCGATAGCACTTGTCAAAGGCCGTTATAGAATGAGAGATATTACGACCCTCCCATTTTTCGAATTAAAAACCCATAACCTTCTCCACGCCACACAAATCTTTTAGTGCCGGCAAATCTCAAAGGTATTTGACAAAGGAGAGGTTCAGTGGCTCAATGGAGATTATGGGTGAAATTCGGCTGAGATCCTCCTGCGGCTGTGGAAGGAGCTTCTTACACGCAGGGCATGATTATAAAATTTGCTAAGTATAAAGCAAGATGAGAAGGGAAATCAGACGGGCACTCCGGCAGATAGAGCTATCGGAGCAGTGCCATAAATGCAAGATTAACGCCGAGACCATTGGCGAGGAGTTTTACTGGAATGGGGCCAAACGACACCTCAAATGCCCCGAGTGCGGGTACGAGTTTCAGATAGAGTTCAGGATCACGGGCAACAGGTTCCAGGCGCAGGTAATCCCGCCCGAGGAAACGCGAACGATCGACCTGGAGCTCAACGATGAGGAGCGGGAGTACCTTCGCCATGAACTCGGCAAACTCAAGCCCACATGAAAACACGCGGCACTCGCCCTATGAGGTGATCGCCTCACACATGGGTGGAAATCCCATGACTCGCGCCTTAATCCGTCCTTCTTTGGCACTACTCCGGGGATTTTTCATGGAGCATATTGAGGATTTTTGCGGTCAGCACATCGTCATCAAAGGAAAAGGATACCGTCCCTTTCCTCACCTCAAAGCTCATCAGCTCACACCCGTGATCTCTGGCCGCCTCCTCGAGCATCTCCTTGAACTGGGCCGCCTCAGGATGATCCTCGCTGTTAACCTCCTCTGAGAAGAGATCAACCTCGATGATGCCCGATGTGATAGGGTTCTTTCCTGAGAACCTGCTCATAGTACGCAACGCTAAAAATTCAGGGATTATGACCTGATTCCATATTGATTATTGAAGCTTAAATGATATGGACGGCAAAAAGCAAGGCTTTATGCCCACTAGGCGAGCATCTCCTGGATGGTAGTCTCGTATTCCGGGAAATATCGGCCAATCACTGGAAGCTCAAAGCTGCGCAGAATGCTGGTGTTGCTCTCCCGCTCAAGGAGAAACTCGAATGATTTCTCCACCAGCTTCTCCGCTGAAACACGGCCGCCGGTGAGCTTTGCATGGTATGAGGGATCGACAGTCACCGTATGTGTCGTAGTGCTGCGGCCCTTGACGGTCACCTTGAAGGTGCGCTCATCAATTGTCTCAACTGTTATCATTGTTTCTCCTTTCTCATAACCTCGACATCTCAGGCTCACTGTCCTTGTGAGATCTCGCAGATCAAGGTGTCAAGCGCTGAATCACTCCTATTATCGTGCATAACCATCATGAAATCAATAAAGCAGCGTCCATTGGAGAAAAGATCCCCTGCATTGCACCGATCTCTTCTTCTTCCCGCACACAATCTCTGCTTTGACTATATTCATAATAGATATATCATGTGTATTATATACACACAGGGGCAGCCATGAGGACCAATATCGTAATAGACGATGAGCTGTTAGAGCAGGCCTTTTCCCTGAGCCGGGCCAGAACCAAGAAGGATCTAATACATGAGGCCTTGAGGGAGTACATTCGGGTGAAAAGGGCAAAAGACCTGACAGAGCTCGCTGGTTCTATCGAGTTCTACGAGGGATTCGATCACAAGAAACTGAGGAAGAGCAGAGGCTGATTCTGGTCGACACCTCGGTATGGGCTCGAATTGGGAATGCGGTACATACCTTCCGAGAGGATGGATGAAATTAGGCAGTGATTTCAGTGATGGTTTCGGTTATTCGGATATTCCTTTTCTCGTATTCGGCCATGAGGTTCTCGTATCACCCCTCGCTTTGTCCGATAAACTATGGCTGGAAGATGCTCTTTCGCTGCTTCATACCTTGTAGTAGTAATCCAGCCCGAGGTGAGTGATCTGCGTTTCCCCCATGAGAAAGCGTAGGGTGTTTTTCAGTTTCATCAACTGAATGAACAGATCGTGTTCGGGATAGAGCGTTGGTGCGCACTGGGGGCTCTTGAAATAGAAGGAGAGCCATTCCTGTATGCCGGTCATCGAGGCCCGCTGGGCCAGATCCATGAAGAGCACCAGGTCCAGCACCAAGGGTGCCGCCAGGATGCTGTCTCGACAAAGGAAATTGACCCTGATCTGCATCGGGTACCCCAGCCAGCCGAAGATATCAATGCAGTCCCAGCCCTCCTTCTCGTCTCCCCGCGGCGGGTAATAGGTTATCGCCACCTTATGGTGGAAGTCCCCGTAGAGCGTGGGGTAGGTGTCCGGTTGCAAGATCGTCTCCAGGGCAGCGAGCTTGCTCTCTTCCTTCGTCTTGAAGGAATCCCTATCATCCAGGACCAGTCCATCCCTGTTCCCGAGGATGTTCGTGGAATACCACCCTGTGAGGCCCAGCATGCGGGCCTTTAGCCCCGGGGCCAGAATGGTCTTCATCAAGGTCTGCCCTGTCTTGAAATCCTTCCCGGCGATGGCAATCCCTTGCTTTTCCACGAGCTCCTCCATGGCGGGGATGTCCACCGTGAGGTTTGGGGCGCCGTTTATGTAAGGGATTCCGCTCGTGAGCGCTGCATACGCGTACAGCATGCTCGGTGAGATGTTGGGATCGTTTTTCTCGAGCCCCTCCTCGAAACTCGCCAGTGAGCGGTGAACATCCGAAGGTGCCAAGTACGCCTCTGTGCTCCCACACCAGATCATGATGCAACGGGAGACCCCATTCTCACGCCTGAAGGCCTCGATATCCTCCTTGATGCCTTCGACGAGCTCTGCGTGAGAGGTGGCTGCCTTCACATGGGTGCCATTGAGATTCCTGACAAATGCCTGGTTGAAGGCCGCAGGCCATGGCTTAATTTTTTCGAGAAAGGGGCGAGCCGGCTCAAGGTGTTCGGACTTGAGCACCTTGGCCTGAAGAGCTGCCTCATAGCAATTATCTGAAAAGATATCCCACCCCCCGAACACCAGATCGTCCAGGTGGGCGAGCGGCACAAACTCCTTAAGGGAGGGGATACGGTATTCGTATCGTTTACCGAGCCGAATAGTACCCATTTGCGTGAGCGAACCAATGGGAAGGGCCATGCCCCGGCGCACCGCCTCTACCCCCGCCAAAAAGGTGGTGCTCACCGCCCCTCCGATACCGGGAATGAGCACACCCAGCGTGCCTTCTGCCTTCTGAACCTTTTCTTTCCTTCTCATGCCATCCTCTAAAAATCTTTAATTTGAACTGCGCTCACCTCAAGCCAAAGGAAGCGCATCATCCACGATTCCCAAAAAAAGAATATATCTCTGTTCACCATTATGTCGTCGAGAATGAACACCCCTCATTTCTTTTCAATCCCTTCTCCAGATAGACCTTTCGGGCCGAGCAGCACGGCGATCCAGCGCGTGTCATCCCTGCTCTCCAACGCGATCTTCGCGGTCATCGTCAACGGTACCGACAAGAGCATACCAACGGGCCCCAACACCCACCCCCAGAAGAGAAGGGAAAGAAACACCACCAGGGTCGAGAGGCCCAGGCCGCGACCCATAAAACGCGGCTCGAGAAAGCTGCCCATCACCATGTTTATACCCACGTATCCAGCCGCGACTACTAATCCCTTCAAAACGCCTAGCTGCACAATCGAGAGCAGGACCGCCGGCACCGCAGCGATAATGGAGCCGATATTCGGCACGTAGTTCAATGCGAACGCCAAGAGCCCCCACAGTATTGGATAGTTGACGCCGATGATGGCGAGCCAGATTGCCACGAAGGTGCCGGTGGCTAGGCTGATCAGGGTCTTTATGGCCATGTAATGCTTCACGTTGCTGATGAAGTTGTCGAAGCGAGCCAGGGATGACTTGGGGCCTCCCAGGACCCTGTGCAGCTTTGCCGGGAAGCTCGAAGCCTCCATGAGCATGAAAATTACCGTCATCAGGATCAGAAACCCGTTGGTGAGCACATTGCCCAGGCTGTTAAGCAGGGTGGCAACGAGCTTCATGGCAGCCCCAAGATTAAATATCTCGGTGAGCGCAAGGCCGGAGATATCCACGCCGAGCTTCTCAAGCAATCCCATTATCAGGCTTGTATGCTGCCTCAATTTCGTCTCATACACAGGGAGGTCTTTCGAAAAATCCCTTACCGAGGTTCCCACCAGACCGGCAACCAGTATCACTATGAGGAGCACGCAAAGGACGACGATCAAAAGCGAAATCCATGCGGGCAATCCCTTTCGCTGGAGCCAGAATAGAGGCGGCGCGCTGACAATAGCGATGAACGCAGCCAGAAGGAAGGGGACGAGGATGACTTTCGCGGCGCTCATACCCGCTATCACAACCACAAAGGCCGCGATGGTGAGCAAAATCTGCGAGGCTCTCGCTTTCTGATTAACTGCATTATTCATGGGCCACAGGTCTAGACATTATCTCCAAAGGAACTGAAGAAAGACTTCCCTTGCAGTCATCCATTTCCCTCAAGCTTTGTGTCATGTAAGGCATGGTCCTGCTATTCCTTTTTCTCGTCATCCTCTTTTTCATCATCCGGGATGCCCTCATATCGTTCAGCCTGTTTCTCGGCTATCTTCTCGATATCCTTCTTTGATTTGTGGTACTGCTTGAGGGCGCGGTGCCCGGTGGCCTCATCGATTGCCTCCTTGCCGCTGTCGCACCCGCCGATCATGCAAAAGCCGACTGCCGCGATCAGTATCGCCATGAAAAAACGACTCCCATTCCCCTGTTTCATACCCGAAGCCCCCCTTTCGTATGCCATTATGTAGTTAGGAGAGTACCAGATTCAATAATAAAAGTAAAAGAGACCTGGCTTTTCTGGCAGGAGATGTGCGTTTTTCTATGATCGTGCACCTGATCTGAAGCTTTAAGAGATGCACATACGACGGGCAAGGTCTGCTATATCGCCGGAATAGAAGAGGCCGCTGAAGCCTATTGTAAAATTCCGAGGAAATAATGTATATTATACAAGTTTAATGTGAACATGAGATACGCCCATTCCCTTGATCCTGTATTTCATCTATGCTAGGCCCTGAGCTATACCGGGACAGGCCGGAGGCAGCAAGGCCATTTCCGCCTGTGAGGGCTCAAGAGGGGGTAAAGAAGTGCGAATCGAGTATCTTGGCGACAATGCAGCGCTTATCACCACGCTCGCACAATGGCATTACGAGGAGTGGCGATACCTCAACCCAAATACCCCTATTGAACGCTACATCGCACGGCTGCAATCTCACCTGGGCAGGAAGCGGATCCCCACCACCTTCGTGGCCTTATCCGGGGGAATCCTCATGGGCAGTTCGAGTCTCGTTGCCTACGACATGGATATCCGTATGGACCTCTCCCCCTGGCTCGCGAGCCTGTATGTGACCCCACTGTACCGACGCCGGGGCGTGGGGAGCGCCCTCGTCCATCGCGTGATCAAGGAGGCCGACGCCCTTGGGGTGGAGACGCTGTACCTGTTTACCCCCGATAGGGAAGGATTCTATATACGTCTTGGATGGTCCACCGTGGAGCGAGTGGAATATCGGGGATATGAGGTGGTGATCATGGCCCTGGAGATCACCCCTCCTCACCTCGCTGCATAAGTTCACACAGGGCTCTCTTGGCGTACTTGACATGCTTTCTATTGTTATATATATACATGCAGGCCCCTTAAACTGCTGCGTGTTCTTCTTGAGAACTCTAGTACGAGGAGATTACAATGGCTATTGACATCAACGAGTTCAGAGACCTTGATCCTGGGGAACGTCTGCTCATGGGCCCCGGGCCGAGCAATGTGCCCCCCCGTGTGTTGCAGGCCATGTCTGCCCCGTGCATCGGCCACCTTGACCCCTACTTCCTATCCGTCATGGATGAAACCCAGCATCTGCTCAGGTTTCTCCTTCAAACGGAAAATCCCTTCACCATACCCGTTTCGGGCACAGGCAGCGCTGGAATGGAAACCTGTTTCGTCAACCTCGTGGAGCCCGGGGATGAGGTAGTGGTGTGTATCCATGGCGTCTTCGGAACACGAATGGCGGACATCGTCCAACGCATCGGAGGGGTGCTTATTACGGTGGAGGGAGAATGGGGCAGGGCAATCGATCCCGAGGCCGTCAGAAAGGCCATGAGCGGCAGAAGTCCAAAACTGCTTGCCATTGTCCACGCGGAGACCTCAACGGGCGTATGCCAAGGCCTTGAGGACATCGCCGGCATCGCACGAGAGGCAGGCGCACTGTTTCTCGTGGATATGGTCACTTCTCTCGGCGGGATGGAGGTAGCAGTTGACAGAATTGGCATAGACGCCGTTTACAGCGGTACGCAAAAATGCATATCATGCCCCCCCGGCCTTGCTCCTATCTCGTTCAGCGCCGCTGCTATGGATGTCCTTGAAAGCCGCAAGAGCCCGGTGAAGAGCTGGTATCTTGATATGAGCATGGTGAAGAGCTACTGGGGCAAGGAGAGGAAGTACCATCATACCGCGCCCGTTAATATGATCTATGCACTTCGTGAAGCCCTGCGCATCATTGCAGAGGAAGGCCTTGAGGCGCGTTTTGCGAGACACAAGCTGAATCACCGTGCCCTTGTCGCCGGCATAGAGGCAATGGGCCTTACGATGCTCGTTCCCGAATCAGAGCGCCTCCCCATGCTAAATGCCATCCGCATCCCTGAGGGGGCAGACGACCTAAAGGTGAGAAGGGCGCTCCTCAATGAGTTCGGGATTGAGATCGGCGGTGGTTTAGGCGCCCTTCAGGGCAAGATCTGGCGCGTAGGCCTCATGGGACACTCCTCCGCCAGAAAACATGTCCTGTTATTTCTCGCAGCCCTGGAAACGATACTGAAGGCCATGGGCACTCCGATAAGGGAAGGGGCCATCGAGGCGGCCTCTGAAGTGTATGGGGCATCCTAATTCCAACCGCGTCCACTTCCACCCATTACCCGGCGAAGCTTCGCCTTGCAATAAATCTCAGGAGGTCAGGTTATGTCCAAGAAATATAGGTGCCTTGATACCAAACTCATCCACGCTGGCGAACCCGATCCGCTCATAGGCGGGGCAGTGAGCCTGCCGATATTTCAGTCCTCCACCTATGAGTATGCAGGTCAAACGAGCTACCACGATCTGAGATACATCCGCCTGAACAACACGCCCAACCATGTGGCCCTCCATGAGAAGCTCGCGGCCTTGGAAGGCACTGAAGACGCGCTGGTGGCCGGAAGCGGCATGGCGGCTATTTCCGCAACCCTCTTGACCATTCTCTCCTCCGGCGGTCACTTCCTCGCACAGGAGTGTCTGTATGGCGGAACCCACGACTTTATCACCAAAGACCTCGTCAATTTCGGTATCTCCTTCGACTTCATCGACGGCGACGCCCCGGAATCATGGAACGGGAAACTGCGCCCCAACACCAAGGCCATCTATGTGGAAACGATGACCAATCCGCTGCTGCAGGTCGCCGATCTAAAGGCAGTTGTTGAATTCGCCAAGGCCCACAAGCTGGTTTCGGTGATCGATAACACCTTCGCGAGCCCCATAAATTTCAGGCCGGCTGAATGGGGCTTCGACCTTTCGCTCCATAGCTGCACCAAATACCTAAACGGTCATTCCGATATCGTGGCAGGTGCCGTCATCGGCCGTGCCCCGCTCATTGATGAGATCACGCACACGCTCAACCACCTCGGCGGCTCCCTCGATCCACACGCCTGCTTTCTGCTTCACCGGGGCCTGAAGACGCTGGCCGTAAGGATGCGATATCAAAACGAGAGCGCCCTGGAGATTGCCCGGTTTCTGGAAGGACATCCAGAGGTCGAGAAAGTGAACTATCCAGGCCTTGAAAGCCACCCTCGACACCAGCGTGCTCGCGAGCTCCTCGATGGCTTCAGCGGTATGTTGAGCTTTGAGCTGAGGGGAGGCATCGAGGCGGCGGAGCGATTCTTAGGACACATCACCATACCGATCGTTGCCCCAAGCCTGGGAGGCGTTGAGACGCTCATCACCAGACCTGCTACCACCTCTCACTCGGGCATGTCAAGGGAAGAGAGGCTCTCGCTCGGCATCTCCGACGGCCTGATCCGGCTCTCAGTGGGCATTGAGGGAACCGAGGATCTCATCGAGGATTTCGACCAGGCCCTCCAGGCCTTGTGATTGGATTAGTTGGCCTGCATTCGATTTTTCCCGAAAAGCCATGGTGTATCCAGGCAATGCGGAATTTATTCATCTTGCCCTCCTTTCAACCATACCTATTTGTCTAAGTGATGAATAATAGTAACTACTCAGGTAGATAGGTTGTCCTTCGACCATGCTCAGGATGGTGAGTCGTTCGACCTTGCTCACGACCATGAGCGTGTCGAATGGCTTGTCGAACCATAGGCTGAAGACTGTTAGGAAATAACGGGGATACGGCGTATTTTGAAGACATGTCTGGCACCAAAAGCTAATGTTTCTTCAACAAAGTTCAGCAATAGTACTCCTCTGATCACTTTAAGCCTTTGGTTCGGCTTCGCTCACCATCCTGAGCAAAGTCGAAGGACAGTCTAAACAGCTTCAGTCTGACTACGTGAGTAGTTACGAATAATATATATTTATTGTAATTCAATTTATAATTTTAATTGACAAATATATTTAACTAGATATAATTATGTCTAATTTAACTATATCGGTTGCCATAGAAAAGAACTTTTATCTAATTGAGTGCCCATTGATTTAACAAGGGAGAGGGAACCGATGAAAGAGCATGCTGTTGCTTGCGATGTATTAGAGACTGATCCGGCATTAGGAAAAGAGATGAATCAATATTATAGCGTGATGTTCTCGTTCCGTGGGGCTGATAACACCTATCGGTCCAGGGTCTGGGATAAGGCTACCAGCTCCATGCACCTTTTAATCGAAGGCACCTCGGATCTATTGTCTCGATTAAAGGTGGGAGACACCCTGAATATGAGGTACTACTCCACCGATCTACGCAATCCCTCTGAGTATCTCGAGACATCAGTTCAACATATCACCAAAAGGGATCAGGGACGTCTAAAAGGTCACTATCTAGTAGGCCTGGATATCGTAAGGAGTAGTCAGTAAAAAACCTGGTTTACTATTCATCCTGCCTGTCTTATAATCCTCTTCGGTTCTCATACATATAATACTGAAAAACCCCTTGAGAAATGAAGGCTAAATCTCCTCTCTACAACAGCCGAAATATAAAAAACTATCTGGAGTTCATCGAGACAAACTATCCCGATGTCGATGTGAATGCCCTTCTCAAGCATGGTGAAATGACCCAATACGAGGTAGACGACCCTGCTCACTGGTTCACCCAGCAACAGGTGGACCGCTTTCATCATATAGTGGTGGCGCAGACCGGCAACGAAAATATCTCTCGAGAGGTAGGCCGTTATGCAGCATCATCGAAGGCCTCGGAGATCTTGAAGAAGTACACAATGGGGTTTGTGACACCGGCATCTGCGTACTGGATGTTTGAAAAGATCTCCCCTCACCTCACTCGAGGCCATACCTTCACGACCAAGAGACTGGGGCCCGATAAGGTAGAGGTCTCAGCGACCCCACATCAAGGTGTAGAAGACAAGCCCTATCAGTGCGAGGTCCGAATCGGGCTCCTGGAGGCCATTGCCAAGGTGTTTACCAATAAGCTTGCGAAGATCGAGCATCCCACCTGCATTCATAGGGGCGGAGATATCTGCCGCTACCTCATTACATGGGAAAGGACGCCCTCTTTCATCTGGAAGAGGATTCGCAACTACAGCATCATACTCGGCCTCGTAGCCTCTGGGGCGCTTTACCCTGTCCTGCCGACCGCGGCCTGGATTACGCTCGTGCTCCTATGTGCTTTCATTGCTCTCGCGCTTACGCTCCATTCCGAACGCCTCGAGAAAAAGGAACTCTCCAAGACCATCGAGATTCAGGGCGACATCGCCAAGGACCAGCTCGATGAGATCAATATACGTTACAACAATGCGCTGCTCATTCGGGAGATCGGGCAGGCTGCCTCTACCGTTCTGGATATCCGAAAATTGCTCATGGCCGTCATCGAGGCCATGGAGAAGAGATTGGATTTTGACAGAGGCGGAATCTGGCTTCCCAACGCCGACAAGACTCGCCTCATCTATCACGTGGGGTATGGGTATGACTCTGAAATCGAGGATATCTTACGAAAAACCGATTTCCATCTTGACCGCCCCCGATCCAGGGGGCCAGCGGTCAAGGCATTTAAACGTCAAAGGTCCTACATGGTGAATGACATTAACGAGATAACAAAGGACCTCTCCAAGAAGACAATGGAGTTCGTCAAAGAGATTGGCACTCAATCCTTTATCTGCGTGCCCATTATCTACGAGAGGGAATCCCTGGGATTGCTGATGGTGGACAACCTGAGGTCAAAGCGGCTCTTCACTCAAAGCGACATGAGCCTTTTGATGGGCATAGCCTCCCAGATCGCGGTGAGCATCACCAATGCAAGCTCCTTTCAGAAGCTCCGGGAAAGCGAGGAGAGGTACCGCACCCTTTTCGAGGACTCGAGAGATCCGATCTTTATTGCCACCGAAGAAGGGGAGTTCGTTGAGGCGAATCAATCCATGCTCGATCTGTTCGGCTACACAAGGGATGAGATGATCGGGATCAACATAAGGGAAATTCACCCCCACTATGCTGATCGGGCCAGGGTCCTTGTGGAACTCGATAAGGGATCGGTGAGGGACTTTGAAACGAGGTTTAAAAGAAAGGACGGCACTGAGATGGAATGCTTGCTCACCGCCACCGTGCGGAGGGCGGATGACGGAGGCATCGTTGGATATCAGGGTATCATACGGGATATCACCGAGCACAAGAGGGCCGAGGAAGAGAGGAAGAAGCTCGAGGCCCAACTCATGCAAGCCCAGAAGATGGAAGCCATTGGCACCATCGCAGGGGGAGTTGCCCATAATTTCAGAAATATCCTCACCGTGATTTCGATGAATAGCCAGATTTTGCAGCTGAAGTATAGCGGGGACTCCACCCTTCAAAAAATCGCCGAGGTACTCAGCAGCTACGTCGATCGAGGCGCGAAACTGGTGAGCGGGCTGATGCAGTTCGCCCGTAAACAGGATAAAAAGGAGTTTCAACCCCTCGATCTCGCCAGTGTGGTTCAGGAGACCTATGAGCTGATAAGTAAATCCTTTGACAAGATGATCGACATCCGGATATCAGTCCCGGAATTGCTTCCCATCATGGGGGATCATTCCGGACTCAGTCAGGTATTGATGAACCTCTGCACCAACGCGAGCGATGCCATGCCTGGAGGAGGGTCATTGCACATTGAGGCCCGTAGAGATGGAAACAAGGCAGTGGTGATGGTTTCCGATACCGGATGCGGCATGGATAAGGAGACCCGGGAGAAGTGCCTTGACCCATTTTTTACCACAAAAGAGGTGAACAGGGGAACCGGATTAGGGCTCTCCACCACCTATGGAATCGTTAAAGAACACGGTGGTGAAATCCACGTGTATTCAGAGGTCGACCGGGGCACGGCCTTCACGCTCTCCTTTCCCATTGATCGTTTGGGTGAGCGGGGTACCCAGGAGCAGGTGCCAGAAATATCACGCGGCGAGGGTCAGAAGATCCTGATCGTGGATGACGAGAGCGAGATGTGCAAATCCATGGCCGAGCTCCTTACAGGAATCGGTTACCGCGCCGACTCCGTGAATTCCGGCAGGGCTGCCATTACGAAATACCAATCCTGGCACCCCGACGCCGTGCTACTGGATAGAAATATGCCCGAAATGGACGGCATTTCATGTGGCGAGAAGATCATGGAGTTCGATCCCAACGCGAAGATCGTGATTATATCGGGCTATGACGAACATGGGCCAATAGCCCTCGATGATGAGAGGAAGAAATTCATCAGGGGGTATCTCACCAAGCCCATCGATATGAACGAGCTAAGCTCTATGTTGGCCCAGCTTTTGAAGTGATTGCTCGCCCGGCCCGGGCAGCACGGAATCACCAGGGCTTCGACTGAGACGTGGCAACGAGACTTTCGGCGAGCTCAAGTCGAGGCACTCAGCCTAAGTCTGATAAGGCGTTCGCCCCTCGCTGCCCAACCACACGAGGACGAGTTTTTGAAGGTAATCCTGATCAAAGCCTTGGAATGATCGAAGGAGCCTGTGCGCCTCGTAGTCCCTTTTCATCCTCATAATATTCTCTAAGTCTTCGTAGACCACCGCCTGACATAAGACATTATCTCCTGACGCGCCCTTCAGGTTGCCCTCATCATTTAGAAAGGAGGCCGCCAACTGGTTCACCGCGTCCTCCATATCGGAGCGCCAGGCAATCTTAAACAAAGCCCCGCACCGACACCGATAAACCTCCTCAATATTTTCTGGGAAGGGATAGAAATCCTCACAGAAGGGGCAAACGAGCGTAAATGATCTCAACAAGGCCAACTCCTCCTAAGCTCTCTTATAAACCAAGAACTTAATCTACTAGGAAAATTCTACTGCCCTGTCAATAAAATATCCTTGCAGAGAGGATGAAAAAATGACAACATCCCGTAAAAAAATCCTCCATAACCAATAAAGGCGAGCGTTGAACACCTCAATGGTTACTCCTGAGGGTGGCCGTAACCCTTATGAGAGCCTCTATATCTACTATATCGAAGGCCCCGTAAGTAGGGAAGAAGAGCGCCATTTAGGGCCTGAGTTCCTTGGCAACTGGGTTGAGGGAGATAGCTCTTTCCTGTTCTTCTCAGGGCCATCCGGGCGACTCGTGCAGATGATCGTTGAGAGGGACAGGCGACTCCGATTGATCGATGAATTCCGCTTCACCCATGAGGAGTGGATGGGCGGGGTGATTAAGGCACAGAAGGTATCTCGCTTTTTAATCGTCCCTCCGTGGGAGGATCACGGGCAAGGCAACGGAGGACTCAAGATGCTGTTGGATCCCGGCGTGGTGTTCGGCACCTCGCTCCATCCCACCACAAGGCATTGTTTGTTAGCCCTGCTCGCGATGTCCGAGGGATTGAGTTCCTCATGGGTTCTCGATCTCGGAACGGGTACGGGCATACTCGCCATTGGTGCGGCACTGTTGGGTGCTGAGACCGTGTTAGCCGTGGATAATAATCCCCTGGCGGTGAGGACTGCTGCTCGCAACGTAACATTGAACGGGCTTGAGCACGCCGTAACGGTGAGGGAGGGCCTTGCAGAGGATTTCATGGACTCTCCATTCGATCTGCTCATAGCCAATATCCACTTTGAGGTGATCCTTACGCTGGTAAAGAACGCGGGGTTTCTTCAGAAAAGAAACTTTATCCTCTCAGGGCTGCTGAGGGGCCAGGCCAGGGATATAAAGATGGAGCTCTCCCGGCTTCCGGTTGAAATCATACAGGAGTGGGACCACGACACGATCTGGCACACGATTATGGGGGCGGTTCACCCTGGGTGATGGCCGGCGCAAGGAGGTTTGTATCGAGAATGAAGTATGGTCGAAGAGAGAGTGAGTATTCCCAAGCTACAGGGTCATGCCTGCTTTGCCTGTGGTACTGCTAATCCGATAGGCCTGAACCTCAGCTTTTACCGACAGGGGAACTACATCTGTTCCGATATAACCCTGGGAAAGAATCATGAGGGATGGGAAAACATGGCTCACGGCGGGATCGCGTCAACCCTGCTCGATGAGATTATGTCCTGGGCCATGATCTATTTTAAGAGGACCTTCTTTGTCACGAGGAGGATGAGCATAAAATACCTCAAGCCCGTTCCCCTGCACACGCCCCTGACCGCCAAGGGCAGGATAGAGGGGGAGAAAAGGCGCCTGTGTAAGGCCAAGGGATTCATTCAAGACAGGGATCAAAAGCTCCTGGCCAGGGCAGAGGCAACATTTGCGCTGCTTTCCGACGAGGATCTCCACTTGGTGCCTGACACGCTGAAGGCGGAGATGAACGACCTGTTTGAGCTGTTTAAGGGTATTGATTGACCTTGCGGGAGTCTCACACCGCGAATTTCATATGGCAGAGGAAAAGATCAAATTCCAATCCGATACGATCCAGATAGAGGGATTGCTTTGCGTGCAAGAGGGCGAAAGGGGCGTAGTAGTCACCCACCCGCACCCGCTTTACGGTGGCTCTATGTATAACCAGGTAGTGGAGGTCCTGACCACCGTCTATCAGGATAAGGGATTCTCCACCCTGAGGTTCAACTTCAGGGGTGTTGGATCCAGCGAGGGGAATTATGATCAAGGAGAAGGGGAAAAGGAGGATGTGAGATCAGCCCTGCGTTACCTGCATGAAAGGGGGAAGAGCGATTTCGATCTCGCCGGGTATTCATTCGGGGCATGGGTAAATGTCAAGATCATGGACTCCGAGCCTTTGATCAGCAGGATTATCATGGTATCCCCACCGGTTGCCTTCCTGGATTTTTCCTCTTTACTCCAAAGCCCAAAGATAAAGGTAGTGGT
Organism: uncultured Desulfobacteraceae bacterium; assembly: GCA_964549945.1. Classification (GTDB taxonomy): domain Bacteria; phylum Desulfobacterota; class DSM-4660; order Desulfatiglandales; family B25-G16; genus B25-G16. The sequence goes on from CAZJXD010000008.1 coordinate 59,452, forward strand.
GGCCGGGGATAGGGATGAGATCGCGCCTGCCGATCGCATAAGGGATCTGATCGCTATCTGGAATCCCGCGGCACACTTCGAGGTCGTTGAAGGTGCGGATCACTTCTATCTCGGCAGGATCGATACGCTACACTCCGTGCTAGCACGTGCAATAAGCTGAGCAAATAGGCATGACATTATATTGCAGGTAGATAGGCAGCGATGGAAGATACCCTCGCATCCATTGAAATTGGAACAAACTCCATCAGGATGCTGATTGCCCAGATCGACGGAATGGGCGGCCCGCTTAGACCGGTCCTGAGGAAAAGGAGCCTCACGAGGCTGGGAGAGGGTTTCGGCACTCAAGGAACCGGCGCCCTCACCAAAGAGGCCATGGCGAGGAGCATTGAAGTTCTCAAGGGTTTCCTGAGCCTCGCCTCAGAACAGGGCGCCTCCTCTCCCCTCGTGGTGGCTACAGGGGTGGTGAGGAGGGCAACCAACAGGGAGGCCTTTATGGGCTTGATTGCCGAAAACACAAGGCCCCCGGTCACCATTATCTCAGGGCAAAGGGAGGCTGATCTCACGTGGAAAGGGGTTACACGCTGCCTTGAGGAGGGAAGAGACGCCGATGTGATCTTTGACCTCGGTGGAGGGAGCACCGAATTTATCCTCAACGATGCCACGGAGAGAAAGGCCCTCTCAATGGATATGGGGGCGGTTACCCTGACGGATGAGTATCTCAGCTCCGACCCGCCCACCGATGGCGAGATATACAACCTCGACAGCCACATTGAGCAGGAGTTAAAAAGATGCCTTGAGCCACGGAAGACAATAATGCGAGGGAGGCCCTTCATCGTGGGAACGGGCGGCACCGTGGTTACCCTCGCTGCCATGTTACATGGCATTGGTGAAGGTGGGTTCGGTGAAACAATAAACGGCTTGATGATTCAGGCTGAGGGGATACGATCGCTCATTGAGACGATGAAAGGCATGCCGGCAACCGAGAGGCTGAACCTGAAAGGCCTTGAACCCGGCAGAGAGGATATTATCCTGGCGGGAACTCTCTTGGTAGCAAAGGTAATGGAGTGTTTTCAGGCCAAGGAGATAATGGCGAGTTACTCCGATATCCTTGAAGGCATCCTGATAGATTATTTGGAAGGAGAGGCGAATGGATAGTCAATCAATAAAAGAGGCGCTGACCTTTAACGATGTCCTTTTGGTACCCGGTGAATCCCATGTATTGCCGAGAGATGTGGACGTGACAACGAGGCTTTCGAGAAACATCTCCCTGAATATACCGATAACCAGCGCGGCGATGGATACGGTCACCGAATCCGATACGGCTATTGCCTTGGCCAGGCAAGGCGGATTGGGGTTTATACACAAAAACATGTCCATCGAGAAACAGGCCATGGAGGTTGAAAAGGTAAAAAAATCAGAGAGCGGCATGATCATCGACCCGATTATCATTGACCCGGATCAAAGGATTTCCGAGGTCCTCGGCATCATGACGAAGTACAGGATCTCCGGGGTGCCCGTGGTAAAAGGGGGAAACCTTGAGGGTATCATCACCAACAGGGATCTGAGGTTCGAAACAAACCTGGATAAGAAGGTGAAAGAGGTGATGACCAAGGAAAACCTGGCCACCGTGCCGGTGGGGACAACGTTAGAGGAATCAAAGGCCATCTTGCATCAGCGGAGGATCGAGAAATTACTGGTTATTGACGAGGCGGGTAAACTTCAGGGCCTGATCACCATAAAGGATATCGAGAAGATCAAGAAGTACCCCAACTCATGCAAGGACGATCTCGGGAGATTGAGGGTGGGCGCGGCAGTCGGTGTAGGGCCCGATAGGCAGGAGAGGATTGAGAGGCTGCTAGGTGCGAACGTCGATATCATCGTCATCGATGCCGCCCATGGACATACCTCCGGGGTGATAGGGGCGGTGAAGGACGCCAAACGCCGCTTTCCCGCGTTGGAGTTGGTGGCGGGCAACGTAGCCACCCCTGAGGGTACAAGGGCCCTTATCGATGCCGGTGCCGACGCGATAAAGATCGGCATAGGCCCGGGCTCCATATGCACCACAAGGGTGATTGCGGGCGTCGGCGTTCCACAAATGACGGCCATTTTGGGGTGTGCAGAGGAGGCGGTCAAGTATGACATCCCCCTCATCGCAGACGGGGGCATTCGGTACTCAGGTGATATCACCAAGGCGATAGCGGGAGGCGCGGCATCGATCATGATTGGAGGCCTGCTCGCAGGTATCGAGGAAAGCCCTGGGGAGACCGTACTGTTCCAGGGCAGAACCTACAAGGTATATAGGGGGATGGGTTCAATCGAGGCCATGAGAGAGGGGAGCAAGGATCGTTATTTTCAGGATGAGTTGGGAGAGGAGGCCAAACTGGTGCCCGAGGGTATCGTGGGAAGGGTGCCCTACCGCGGTCCCCTGGCGGATACCATCTACCAGCTTATCGGAGGGCTCAAGTCCGGCATGGGCTATGTGGGGGCTCGAGACATAAAGGAGCTCCAGGCCAAGGCGAAATTCATCAGGATAACCGCCGCAGGCCTCAGGGAGGGACACGTACATGACGTGATTATCACCACAGAGGCACCGAACTATCAGCTCGAGTAGTGAAAACAGACCTCAGAGAGTCAAATGCAGCTAGTTGAACCAACGAAGCCCGCGCACGAGGACCACCCCTATCGAAGGCGGGTTCAATCAGGCAGTCTGGTCTCGTTCAGGGTTCTGATCAAGGAAACGGACCTGATGGTCAGCGCCTCAAGGGATCTCAGCGCGCAAACCGGGGACATGGTCCACACCTTGCGCAGACAACTGGAGGACTACATACGCTCAAACCCGGACTTTCTCACCACCCTCCTCCCTTACCCCAAGGACCCCTTTGCCCCGGAGATAGTAAGGGAGATGATTTCCGCTGCCAGTATGTTCGGTGTTGGCCCCATGGCCGCGGTGGCGGGAACCATCGCCGATTTCGTGGGCAACGGCCTGCTGGATTATAGCGACGAGGTTATCGTTGAAAACGGTGGGGATATCTTCCTCAAGACCGCCAGATCCACGACCGTGTCGGTCTATGCGGGAGACTCCCCCCTCAGCAACAAGCTCGGCCTGATCGCGGATCCCGCGCAGATGCCATTAGGCATCTGCACCTCCTCGGCAACGGTGGGACACTCCCTTAGCCTTGGTGTGGCTGATGCGGTCTGCGTGGTGGCCCAATCGGCGTCGGTGGCCGATGCCGCAGCCACATCCCTCGGAAACAGGATAACCGGCGGGCACGCGCTGAAACGGGAAATCGAGGCGATCAGGAAATTCGAAGCGATCAGGGGTGGCATCGTGATCACCGGCAAAACAATGGCAACGTGGGGGGAGATCGAGCTGACAATGATCGGAAAAAGAAGCTGAAGTATCGCTCAACGGGCTACCAACAAAGGATGGGAAAAGGACAGGCAAGATGAGAGGCATCGTTAATTTTCTCTTTGAGGTGGGCATATTAAAGAAGATCCCGAGATCCGGGTACCAGTTTCTCGGCACCGGTGGTGAATCGGTAGCGGATCATACCTTCAGGGTTGCGGTCATCGCCTACCTGCTCGCAAAGAGCGAGCCCAAGGCAGATGTGCAAAAAGCCGTCCTCATGAGCCTCTTCCACGATTTTCACGAGGCCAGGACAGGGGATCACAACTACGTAAACAAGAGGTATGTGACGGTAAACGAGGATGGGGCGATAAACGATCTCGCTCACGAGATCCCCGTTGGCGGGGAAATTGCGGCCCTGATACATGAGTTCAACTCCAATGAGAGCTTAGAGGCGCGACTGGTGCACGATGCCGATCAGCTCGATTTTATCCTTGAGCTGAAACGGCAACAGGACCTGGGAAACAGATCAGCCGCGGAATGGCTCAAATACTCGGTGAAGCGGCTCAGCAGCAATTTCGCGAAAAGGCTCGCGGATGAGATCCTCAAGACCGATAGCAGCGACTGGTGGTTTATCAAGAAAGAGGAGCTATGGGTCAATGGGTAAGAGGAAATCACGAGATATTCGGAGCTCCTACCCGGGGCTCACGGGAAAACGAATCATCCTGATGGCACTCCTTGTATCTGGAATAATCCACGCGGGCATTATCATAGGCTTTCCTGATATCTTTATGGCGGGGGGATTCGGCACAAAGCTCAGGGCCTTCAAGGTTGATCTAATCCGTCCCCCCATGGATGAGATTCAGGAACCGAGCGAAGAGGCGCAAGCCCCGATCAGCCAGGCTCCCGTAGAGAGCGCTCAGGAGAAAGAGGAGGCCACCATCTCGCTTGATACCAAGGACGCCATCTACCACCCGTACGCAAAGTTGGTCAAGGAGAGAATACAGCAGCATTGGACCTACCCCCTGGCTGCCCGGCAGAGCTACGTGCAGGGCAATCTGTTGATAATCTTCAGGTTAGAGAGAAACGGCCACCTCGTGAAATCCCGCATAGCCCGCTCTTCCGGGTACCAGATCCTCGATGGGACCTCCCTCAAGGCCATAGAGCTGGCAAGTCCCTTTCCACCGTTCCCCGACACCATTCCGGTTCAATTCTTAAATATCAACGCCTCCTTTACCTACAAGTTAAAGATCGAAGAGTAGCACCGGCGCGCCTTTCTCACCAAGGCCTTCTCTTATTCCACGCTACAAGCGATCACTGGCTCCCATTTCATCTTAACTACCTTCACCTTCCCGACCGAAAGGCCTCCATCGCCTCATGGATAAGCTCCCCTTCCCTGCCCACATACCTTGGTGAGAAGTGAAAGACGGTGAGCTCCTTTGCCCCGGCCCGCGAGGCGATGAGGCCGGCCTCTCTTGCGGTGAGGTGGTACTTCCTCCGCGCAATATCCCCGTCCCTGTCCAAAAAGGCCGCCTCAATAAACAGATGCTGGGAGTCCATCGCTAAATGGACGGCCTTCGCCATGTTTTCCGGGCTCCCGATCATGTCTGCGAGGTAGGTGATCTTCTGCCCCGGCGAGATCCTTGCGATCCTCTCGGTTAACTCCGCAATCGCGAACCCCTTTTCCCTGCGCACCTTGTCCCTATCCCGCCACGCTACCCTGAACTCCTCTGCGCCATCTCGTCCCTCATAGAGCGCATCCTTGAACTCCCTCAGCCACGGGCCAACTGGTAGCCCCAGTCCCTCTAATCCCTCCTTGACAATGTTGACGGAGAAATTCTCCCTCACCGACAGGCCAAGGCAGTCTATCTTATGGTCCAGGATCACCGCATCGACTGAAAACGACTTCTCGGAAAGCAGGCTCCCCTTAAGGGGAAATGCCCGTTGAGTTGCCGCAGGCCTGAAACGATCTCTGCTGCTGTAGGTCCGGCGTAAGGCCTGTTCGGGCTGAATCTCCGTCGCATTGATAATGAGCATGTTCTCGTATTCCTCTATGAGGTTCCAGGTATACGCGCCCAGCTTGGCCTCGACCTTTTCGAGGAAGCCGGTTGGACCAAACAGGTGAACCTCCTTGTCGCGCCCGAGAAGGAGGCGAAGGAGTTGATCGAATCCGATGAAATGATCCATGTGCGTGTGGGTTACGAAGACATGACTGATCTTCAAAAGGTCCCTCGCGGAAAGACGTGATAGGTCGCCCAGATCGAAGAGGAGCGCCCTCCTTTGAAACAGGAAGGGGATGAAGAGCCCGGGATCTGAGAAGGTATCGTTTATCAACCTGGGGTGAAATGATGGCTTCATATGAGGTTTCTCTTGAGCCTATGGTGATTATTGAGTTTTCAGAGCGTTCTCTGGCCCTGAGGAGCACATAGCGTACGGTATCCTTTCGCCCTTGGAATAATAGATTCTCTGCACCCATCCTGCAAGATAAAAACCCCAAATCATCTGACAGGCTCTTTGAGTGTAGCGCTATCAAACCTCATGCCCGGCAATTTTATAACTCTCTTCCCTGCCCTTTACAGTGTTTCGACTCATCCACGGAAATGCAGCATATGAAACCAAGGTCTTTTTTCTTGAACAAAGATCCCACATCTGTTAAGAACCCTTCATACATAAAGGGTGGTGTGCAGTTATGGCCAAGAAGCGGGTAACGAGGAAGGAACTGCTTAAAAAGGAAGACGAGTTTATCTCCCTTTCCGCGAGAACCTACCGGTTCGCCGCTGAGCATCGTAAACAGATCCAGTGGGCGGCGATATGCGTTCTCGCTATTATGGTGATCGTAGCGGGTATCGGCCTCTATTTCAGGCACCTCAACACCAAGGCCTTGGCCGCCTACAATATGGCTTACAAAAACCTGGTGTCCGACTCCTCGTCCAAAGCCACCGAAGAGAGCATCCAGAGGTCCGCCAAGGAACTGGATGATCTCATAAGGGAGTATGGCTGGACCAAGATGGCCACACTCGCCATACCGCAGCTGGCCTACCTGAAGTTCGGGCAGGGGAAATATGATGAGGCCATATCCCTGTATGAGGCCTACCTGAAAAAGGTCAAAACCGGCTCGATCTATCGGTCCATGGCCTATTTCGGTCTCGCTGCTTGTTACGAGGCCAAGGGAGAATACCAATCATCCATAGACTATCTCAAGAAAGTCATCGAGAGCGACACTGCCGTCCTGAAGGAAGAAGCCATGTTCTCCCTGGGCAGGATGTATGATTTGAGCGGCCGGAAAGAGCTCTCAAAGGAGACCTTTCAAAAATTTATCTCCCAGTTCCCGCAATCACCGTTGCTTCCCCTTGCAAAGGCACACCTGAAAAACAGCTCCTGAGAAACTCCCCTTTCCCCCGCTCCCAGGGCTTTTGCCTTGACATGCCAATACTGTTGACGGATACTTTTTAATCAATTTTCCACAACGCAATGAAAGACGTGCTCGCATTCATAATGGCCGGGGGGAGGGGGGAGCGGCTCATGCCGCTCACCTGTGACAGGGCCAAGCCAGCAGTCCCCTTTGGCGGCATCTACCGGCTCATCGATTTGACCCTGAGCAATTGCATAAACTCGGGTCTGTACAAGATCATCGTGCTGACACAGTACAAGTCCCAGTCCCTTACGGACCACCTCGAGGCCGGTTGGAACATATTCACCCAGAAGCTCGGGCACTTCCTGAAGATCGTGCCGCCCCAGCAGAGGATCAGCGGGGATTGGTACGGGGGAACTGCCGACTCCATTCGCCAAAACCTCTACCTCATCGATCAGTCTAAGCCAAAACACGTCATGATCCTCTCTGGCGATCATATCTACAGGATGGACTACCGTCGATTTTTCGACTACCACCTGGAGAAGGAGGCCGATCTGACCATTTCACTCGCCGAATTGGGGAGTGATTTGGCACACGAGGTGGGCGTGGCTGGTGTGGATGAGGACTACCGCATCCATGGCTTCCAGGAAAAGCCCACGGAGAATCCCGCTACCATTCCCGGAAATCCCGATCGGATCCTCGCATCAATGGGCATTTATCTGTTCAGAACCGACACACTCATCGATGCACTCAAGGAAAACGAGGGAGCTGATTTCGGCAAACACATCATTCCCTTTCTTATCCCGAGAACGCGGGTGTACGCCTATCACTTTCAAAGGGAGAACGCCATTGAGGATTACGTCTACGATACAAGGGAAAACGGAGAACGAAGGCTTTTGCTTGAACCCAGAACCCGCGATTCCTCCTACTGGAGGGATGTGGGAACCCTCGATGCCTACTGGAATTCCAACATGGACTTGACCGGCATCGATCCCTCCTTTAACCTCTATGGCCGCAACTGGCCCATCCAAACCTATCAGTTACCGGCCCCTCCCGCGAAGTTCATCTTCAGCAACGAGAGGCCTGAGGGTTTTCGAGTGGGAAAGGCGCTTGATTCCATTGTTGCCCCGGGCTCCATAATAAGCGGGATCGTCAGGAACTCGGTGATCTCATATTACGTGGTGATCAGAAGCTGGGCGAGCGTTGAGGAATCGGTAATCATGGATGACGTGATAGTGGGGCGCCACTGTAAGATCAAGAAGGCCATCATCGACAAACACAACGTGATCCCTCCTCACACCGAAATCGGGTACAATCCAAAGGAGGACGCCAAGCACTTCACCGTGACACCAAGGGGAATCGTGGTGGTACCCAAGGGGCATTTCAAGTAGGCTTTGGGAGTGAATCAAGGACTTGCGTGACTAGGGTACTCCGAGACCAATACGATGGAAAATGCTACTTTTCGGGGGCTTGCGAAAGGCTTGCCGCCCATGCGTATACCTCCCGCAAGGGGAGATTGTGCTGCCTTGCAATCCGCCTGCATTCCTCGTATTCGGGCAACAGCGCCGTTCCCTGACCGCGATCGGTTACCTGGGTAAGCTTCATCTTCCCCCAGGGAGAGCTCACCGTCACCTCGCTCCTCTCCAAGATCTCCCGCTGACTATAGCTGATGCGAATCCCGAGGCTGGTTGATTCCCTGAACACGATGCCCATGAGACTATCCTTGTCTTCAGGATGGCCAATCACCTGGATCCTGATACCGGGCCTGTTTTTCTTCATGTGTATGGGGGAGAAGCTCACGTCCAAGGCCCCAGCCTCAAAGAGGCGATCCATCAAATAACCCAGAAGCTCCGGGCTCATATCGTCCAGGTTTGACTCCAACAGCACCACCGTATCCAACCTGCCTCTTTGCTCATCGCTTCCAATCAAAATCCTGAGGAGGTTTGGCCTGTCGGATAGTGTCCTGCTGCCCACCCCGTACCCTATGCGATCTATTGTCATGGGCGGCATGGGGCCAAAGGAAGTGCCTAATGAGGTGAGTAGCGCTGCTCCTGTGGGGGTGACCATCTCCACATCCTGTCCGCTCGTATAGATGGGCACTCCCTTCAGGAGCGCGATCGTTGCGGGCGCTGGTAGGGGAATGGTACCGTGGGCGCTGGCGATCATTCCGCTGCCAACAGGGACCTTCGAGACGAAGAGCTTCTCGATACCCAAGAGGTGAAGCCCGGCAACAGAGGCCACCACATCGATGATCGAATCAACGGCACCGACTTCATGAAAATGCACCTTTTCGGGAGGGGTGTGGTGTATCCCTCCCTCGATGGCGGCCAATCTCTCAAAGATCGAGATACACTTCTCAATGATCTGGGGGGGAAGATCGCTCCTCCTCAGAATGCCCTTTATGTCCTCCAGGTGTCGAGATGGCTGGTGATCATTTTTAAGCGTTACGGAGAACTTCGTTCCGAAGATATGGTTTCTTTGCTCCCTTCTGCTCGATATGGTGAAACCATCGAGATCTAGCCCAACGATGATCCTCTCGATGCTCTCAGCGGGAAGGCCGGCATCGAGCAAGGACCCGACGAACATATCCCCGCTTACTCCGGAAAAACAATCAAGGTACGCGATCTTCATCTCTTTCTCGTTACCTTACAGCCCGCGGGCCCTTTCCCTGGCCTCCTGCTTCTTCTTGCACTCAATACAGAGGGTGGTAACGGGCCTCGCCATGAGCCTTTCCTGGGATATCTCCTTGCCACATATCTCACATATCCCGAACGTGCCCTGGTCAATTCTCTCGAGCGCCTCCTTGATCTTATCGATCAACTTCCTCTCTCGATCCCGTATCCGCAGGAGAAAATTCCTATCCGTTTCCAAGGAAGCCCTGTCTGTTGGATCAGGAAAATTATCCTTCAAGTTCGTCATACCATCCACTGTTTTGAGCGCCTCTTGGATGAGCTCGTCAAGCTGGCCCTGAAGTAAGTTCCTGAAATAGTCCAATTGCTCTTGATCCATGAAATCCCCTACGCTAAAGGCTCCTCTTTCTATGCCCCCCTTATCTTATCCCAAAAATCCCGTGTCTTTGCTCCTAGTTTCTGCTTTTCAAGCTCGCCGAATTCCACCAGTAATTCCCGCTGCTTCTGGCTCAATCGGGTGGGGATCTTCACTATGACCTTCACAAAGAGGTCGCCGTACCCCCTTCCCCTCCTGAGGCTTGGCATGCCCATCCCTTTGAGCCTGATGATCTCCTCTGGCTGGACGCCCTCCGGTATGGTAATGCCCTTCTCCTCATCGCTATCAAGCACTGGAATGGAAACCTCGGTTCCCAGCGCCGCCTGGATAAAGGAGATGGTCACCTGGCATCTGAGATCGTCCCCGTCCCGAACGAAGAAGGGGTGCTCCTTTGTATAGATCACCACGAAGAGATCTCCCTGGGGTCCTCCCCCCTCTCCAGGTTCTCCCTCCCCCTTGATCCTCAGTTGTGTCCCTGTATCCACTCCCGGCGGTATCTTTACGAGGACCTTTCTCTCAACCCTTAGCTTGCCTTTGCCCTTGCATTCATTGCATGGATCCACAATAACCTGCCCCGTACCGCCGCACGTTGAACAGGTTGTTCTGATCTGAAAGAAGCCCTGTGAACGAACGGTTTCGCCTCTGCCCTGGCAATTGGGGCAGATTCCGGGCTCGCTGCCCTTTGCCGTGCCAGAACCACCGCACTGCTCGCAGATTTCCCATCTGTCGAAGACGAGTTCCTCTTCCTTTCCCCTATACGCCTCCTCCAGGCGCAACTCCAGGTCGTATCGAAGGTCATTCCCCCTTCGTATCCCCGTCCTCCTCGATCGCCTCCCGCCAAGGCCAAAGAAATCCCCGAATATGTCTCCAAATGCAGAAAAGATGTCCTCGAATCCGCCGAAGCCGGTGAACCCGGTTCCCTCGAGACCGGCGTGGCCGTAAAGATCGTAGATCCTTCTCTTCTCGCCATTCCTCAACACCTCATAGGCCTCTGCGGCCTCCTTGAACCTCTCCTCAGCCTCCCTGTCCCCGGGGTTTCTATCGGGGTGGTATTGAAGGGCGAGCTTCCGGTATGCCTTCTTTATCTCCTCCGCACCGGCATCCCTGGAAACGCCCAGGATCTCATAATAATCCCTCTTGTCCGCCATAGGTACTACGCTTTATCTGAAGTGCTCTCCTCTTCTTCCTGTTCACCTTCCTCGGCCTCCTGCGCCTCGGATTCGGCCTCTTGCTCACCCTCCTCTTGTGCCCCAGGGTCCATCTCCTCACCGGCCTCTACCGTATGCTCCGGCTCCTCTTCCTCGCCCACCTCGGCAGGAGCTTCTAAGCCCGCCTCTTCATCAGCCTCGCCCGCGGCCTCGGGTTCGATCTGATCATCTGCCGGAGCGGGGAGCTCGGGTTCCATCTCCAGAAAAGCCTCAGAGGGACTACCCTCAGGCCTCATCCTTACCCTGCCGGCCTCAATCTCCCGCAGGGCAGTTACTATCTCCCTGTTATCGCACTCCACGAGGGGCTCTTTGCCCTTTCTCAGCTGAAGTATGCGCTTTGCCGCCAGGTGTACGAGTAAAAATTTATTGTAACCTCTCCTTAAACAATCCTCCACGGTAATACGGGCCATTCGCCATTCTCCTTTGAAAAATTAATCTTTTTTTTTAGCTTGCCCTTAGACAAAAGTAAAGATATTTTTTATGGCTATGATGACAGAAATTATTGAGCGACTCAAGGCCCTCATAGTGAAAATATTTATTTCCTATTTCTAAAAAGTATTTTATCCTTATACAAAACGTTCCTTTTCCCTTTTTTATCATCACAACGTGGGCCTATGCTTGCCACCGTCTTAAGCAGCTCGGTACTTGGGGTCGATGCCTACAAGGTTGAAGTTGAGGTAGATATATCGAGAGGTCTGCCATCCTTTTCAACCGTGGGGCTGCCCGAGGGAGCGGTCAGGGAAAGCAAGGATAGGGTCAAGGCAGCGCTCAAGAATTCCGGATACCACTTCCCTTCGGACAGGATCACGGTAAACCTCGCCCCCGCGGATGTGAAAAAGGAAGGGAGCGGATTCGACCTCCCCATGGCCATAGGAATCCTCGCGGCAACCGGCCTTATCCCACAGCCCGCATTAACCGACCACGTCATTATCGGCGAGCTCTCCCTGGATGGCAGCATCAGGAGCATAAAAGGAGCCCTTTCAATGGCAATAATGGTGAAGGAGCTCGGCTTAAAGGGGATCTATCTTCCCTCGGAGAACGCGATGGAGGCAGCGGTAGTGGAGGAGATAGACGTCCATCCTATCTCCGTGCTTTCCCAGCTCGTCCAGGCGCTGAACGGCGCTGAGCTCGCGCCATCCATGAGATTGGAGGGCGACTTTCTGGACGATCAACCCACCTACGAGGTGGATTTCAGCGATGTGTGTGGCCAGGAGAACGTGAAAAGGGCGGTGGAGATCGCCGCTGCGGGCGGCCATAATCTCCTGATGATCGGCCCGCCAGGTGCCGGAAAGACGATGCTTGCCCAGAGGCTCTCCACCATACTGCCGGCCCTCGCATTTGACGAATCGCTTGAGACCTCCAAGGTCTATAGCGTGATGGGGCTCATGCCCAAAGGCCAGGGCCTGATCAAGACCAGGCCCTTCAGGACCCCTCATCACACCATATCGGATGCCGGCCTCATAGGTGGAGGCCAGATACCCAAGCCCGGCGAGGTGAGCCTGGCCCATAACGGGGTGCTCTTCTTGGATGAAATGCCGGAGTTCAAGAAGAACGTCCTCGAGGTGCTCCGGCAGCCGATGGAAACCGGGGTCGTCACCATAGCCAGGGCAACGTCCACGGTAACCTATCCCGCCAACTTCATCCTCGTGGGTGCCATGAATCCGTGTCCGTGCGGGTACTTCGGCGATCCAAAGCGCGAGTGCACCTGCTCCTACAGGGAGATCAGGAGGTACCGCTCCAAGATATCAGGCCCCCTCATGGACCGGATCGACATCCACATCGATGTGCCGGCAGTGCCCTTCAAGGATCTCACGGGGTTCCCGCAGGCCCAGCCCTCTCATGAGATTCGCCATAGGGTTGTTCGGGCCAGAACTATTCAAGGGGAAAGGTTTAAGAAGACGAAGATCCACTGTAACGCCATGATGAACAGCAGGCAGATACGGAGGTTCTGCGAGATAGATGAGAGATCGAACACGCTCCTGGAAGCGGCCATGGAGAAGTTCGGGTTCAGCGCCCGGGCCCTGTCGCGCATCCTCAAGATCTCAAGGACGATCGCGGATCTGGCCGGATCTGAAAATATCGAACAGGCCCATGTGGCCGAGGCCATCCAGTATCGATCCCTCGACAGGAAGCTGATGGCATGAAGACAATCTCATGCTTTTCTTTTTACGTCCTTCAATTTTCAATCTTCATTTCACATTACGTCTTCATAACTCAACATTAATCCGTCTCAGGCGGATATCCACTCTCCAGGATCCCTTTTTGTAACTGTATCGATTAGCCAACCGTCTGGAGCTGCTGAAGTTCCGAACTCGTATAACAAACCAGTAATTGTATTGAGAAACTCCCTGCTTTCATAGACTTCCGCCAATTCAGCAAGTGTGACCTCATCTTCACAAACATAAGACGGTCTCCTATTATTTAATACAGGTATGGTGAACCTTTTCTTTTCTCACTGTTTGCCGTACTTTTCCCTCAGAAGCTTTTTCAGGGTCTTGCCGCCAAATGATCCCTTGGGAAGTTCGTCCACAAAGACGACTGATGTGGGTTTTTTGTAGCTCGCCAGATGCTGTCTGCAATGGTTGATAACCGTCTCTTTAGTGATCACAGAATCCTTTTTCTGTACGACAATAGCCCGGATGGATTCCCCCCATTTCGGGTCCGGAACACCAATAACAGCCGCCTCGGCTATGTCGGGATGCAGGGAAAGGACATCCTCTAGCTCCTTGCTGTAAACGTTGAGGCCCCCGGTCTTGATCATGTCCTTGAGACGATCAACCATGTACAGATACCCCAGGTCATCGTATTTGCCGATATCACCAGTATGAAGCCAGCCCCCCCTAAGTACCCTTTCTGTTTCCTCCGGCTCCTTGTAGTATCCTTTAAATACCGTTGGACCACTAACAACTATCTCGCCCTCTTCACCGATTGATAAATCTCTGTCCTGTTCATCCACAATACGTACCTCGGTACACATGTAAGGACGCCCCACGCTTCCCCACTGCCTGGGCTTTTCCCAGGGCTTTAACACCGTTACTGGCGGTGAAGCTTCAGTCAGTCCGTAAGAGCCGTATAGCTCTCCGTTTGGCCAGAGATACTTATCGATCTCACTCTTAAGGTCCTGGTGCAGAAATCCCATACTACATAACCAACGCTTCATAGACGAGGTATCCCTAGGATGCCTTTTATTGACCTCCAGCAACATTTGATAGATGGTTGGGTTGCCGCTGATAAAGGTGGTTCGCTCCTTTTCCACCACATCCAAATACTTCTCTGGGTCAAAGGTCTTACTCCCGATAAACGTTCCGCCAGCATACATATAAGCCAAAAAACGGTGCATTCCACTTGTGTGGTACATTTGGAAAGGGTAAAAGACCTTGTCCTCCGGTGTGGGGCTCTGATTTTCAGTTGTCACGCTGATGATGCTCCACATCAAGTTCTTATGGGTGAGTATGGCCCCCTTAGGAGCGCCTGTTGTCCCTCCAGTAAATATATGAAAGGCTTCATCCTCTTCCTCCACATCAGTAAATGGTTCCTCTTCACTTCCTTTTTCGAGCAGACCTTTATAATCCATGGAGAATCCTGGAGCCTTACCTCCCATGCAGACGAATGTCTTGATCTGGTCTACACGGTCACGGATCTCCTCGGCCTGGCCTGTAAAGTCAGAATGGAAAACCAGGATATCGGAATCGCTAAACTTTGCCTGGTGGCAGAGCTCTTCTAATGCAGCCCTCGAATTTAATGGGGTAGTAACAATACCCTGTTTGAGGTGGGCCAGATAGACCGCCATCAAATAAATACAATTATTTGATAGGGTGGCCACCCGGGCACCCTTGACAACACCGAGCCCCCTAATAGCATGAGCCCATCTATTGACCTCCCGGTTAAGCTGCTCATAGGTCAAACTTCTCTCATCATCCATGCACGCAACCTTTTTGGGAAACTTTCGGGCAGAACGGGCAAAAGCCTCACCTAGTGTCATTTCCATAGAACACTCCTTTTTCCAATCCGAATTAGCCAATGTAAGTAAACAAAATCGCCTTTGGTTTACCAAATCATTGGCTCTTAAAACTTGATCAATCCAATGATCCTACTTATGTTACTTTCTTAATATTGTTGCCAAGCTTACAATAATCCCCTAAAAATTCAAAATCAACAAAGTGAAGGCGGGCTATCATCCATCTTGTTGCTTCATTCGGTTTTAGGGAGAATTATATTTTTAGATTGCGACATTGTCTCAGAAACAGGCCGTCAAACTGTCTTTTCTTGGTTAAATGGGTTTAAAATATTTTATGTCTAAGATGTTCCCTTTACGATTTTTCCCAAAAACCGCTTTAACCCTCATGCCTACCTTCAGCTCACAGAATTTAACCTCCCCAAGAAAGTGAGTTAAGCCAGTATCAGCTCCGTCCAGCCGGATAATTCCATAAGCAAAGGGAGGTTGTAAAGGATGCACTGGGAGCGAAAAATGAACCACGGTGTAGCTCGCTAAAATCCCTTTACAATCGACCTCCACCCACTCCTTTATTTTGCCAAAGCATCGAATACAGGTAGACCTTGGTGGTATGTAGACCCGATTACATTGAGTGCATTTTGTTCCCATAATCCTCTTATTATCTCTTAGCTCAATAAAGAATTTGCTCGCTATATCTCCAGCAGCATACCTGTAAGGCATTATTATGGATCCGGGAATTGACACTGGTGCCTTTGGCCTCGTCTCCGATTTCAAGGTAAGCCTCCTTTACTTAGTGCCTGATAGTTCTAAAGTGCAGAATATCTCTAAGGTCAGCTCTCCGTTGCTCCCTTGGTTTGAAAACTGCTTCCACCCTCATCCCAATGGTTATTTTGTCTGAATCTATCTCTTTAAGCAAATGTTCAAAGGCAACGGGTGCACCGTCCAACTGAATGGTAGCTACAGCATAAGGTACCTTTCGTGGCTTACCTGTTTCTGGATCCAGAAAGGGGGTAACTGTTACTGTGTATAATAGCACTGTCCCCTTTGGGCCTACCTCCACCCACTTATCGAAGCCCTCCATTTCAATGTGACATCTTCCACAAACCACTCTGGGAGGTAGTTGGAATCGCCCACATTGCGGGCATTTATTCGCATAGAGCTTGCAGTTATCACGCAGTTCCTCCAAAGCTTTTCCAACAAAGTTCCCAGCCCCCCAGTTATAATTAAGTTTCATTTCTGCTCTAATCCCGCATGGGATGATTATATATTCTTGGTTTGCTTCATTCATAATCCCTGCCTCCCTAGAAAATTAATCTGAGTACTTTGATAAAAGATGTAGTATTGTCCAGTTGCAACCGCCATAGGCGGACGCAAGAGCGGTTTTAACATCCCGAGTTACTTGATGTTCACCGGCATCTCCTCGGATTTGAAGTGCGGCTTCAGCCACCCGGAGTAAACCGGTGGCACCGATAGGATTAGTAGTTATTACCCCACCTGAAGGATTTATGGGGAATTCCCCATTGAGAGCAGTAAGTCCTTTCTCTACCAGTTTCCAAGCCTCTCCTTTCCCGCAAAGCAAAAAATCCTCTATCCAATTGATTTCAGACCATGCTGATGGTGTATATAGTTCGCAGACGTCTATATCACGCCGAGGATTATTAATTCCATTTCTCTTAAAAAGCTTTCGTGCGGCCTCAGTTTGAGATAGCGTATCAGGTATTGGGTCAGGTGCAACGGGGCGTTTGAAGCACTCGCTATGGCAAGTAACATGGTCTCTATACCACACTGGTTTTTGGGTTATTTTTTTAGCCACCTCCTCTGAAGCAAGGATTAGAGCACAAGCGCCACTCGATTGCGGACACATATGAAGAAGCCTCAGTGGATAAATTAAAAGCCTAGATCTCAACACCTCCTCAACAGTGTATTGGGTTCTTAAATGAGCATATGGATTTTTCGAAGCATTATATCCGGCTTGGGCTCGGACAATTGCTGCTGGTTCTTCTCCACAGCCAGTTTCACGCATATAATTAGCAGCTATGTTTGCCATAGTACTTATAGCGCCCGTGTAAAAAGGCCGATAAGTTAAAGGATCAGCATAAGTGATAATTGCTGAAGTAGTATTGCCACCGCTCTCTTCCAATTTGTCGCTAGCAACAGTTAAAACAACATCATAAATACCTGAAGCCACATGAAACCAGGCTGAGGTTGCCATTGTTCCGCCAGTAGTACCGCCGGTATTCATCTTGCGCCCTGGCTTAAGATATGCTCCGCTTCCTTCAACGCTTATTGTATCAAAAAGGTTATGCCCCTCAAAAAGGTCCATATTTCCATTCAAGACTGCATCGACATCCTTTATGGTTAACTCAGCATCATTCAAGGCTCTCCTTACCGCTTGATTGACTAACTCGGTATGACTTACCTCTGGATGACGTGTCCTGTGCTCTGTTTGTCCAATGCCAACAATTGCTACCTTTCTTGCCATTTTGTCTACCTTTCTAGAACTAGCACATGATGTGCCTGGCCACAAACTCCATCCATACCATGAGCTAGCGCTGTTTTAGCGTTTGGTACTTGTCGAGGACCAGCCTCTCCCCTTAACTGAAGCACCGCCTCTGCCACCCGTGTTGCCCCTGCTACTGTAATTGGATTTCCAACCAAACTCCCACCTGAGGGATTTATAGGCAATTGCGCACCCATTTCTGTCAATCCTTCATCAATAAGTTTGCCACCTTCTCCCCTTTGGCAAAAACCTAGCCCTTCGCTCCATAACAAACATTGGTAGGAATACTCCTCAGATATCTCAGCAACATCTATCTCCTTAAATGGATTTTCAATGCCTGCCATTTTGTAAGTTTTTTTTGCAGCTATTGTCAAAGAATCACTGTCAGCTAAATCTCTATCTCCTAAGAAATGAGCATCATAGGCACTTCCCATACCCTTTATCCATACCGGTTTATCAGTGAGTTTTTTGGCCTTTTCCTCTCGAGCCAGTATCAAGGCACAAGCACCGTCGGAGGTTGGCTTAGCGTCTAATACCCTAATTGGAGAAGACAAGATAGGGGAGTTAAGCACATCTTCAACGGTAAGGTCTTTAGGTGATTGAGCATAAGGATTATTTTTAGCATTTCTGTGGCTTCTAACCACTTCCTTTGCACATTGTTCTGGAGTAATTCCGTACTTGTGCATATATCGTCTCGCCTGAAGCGCCGCTGCGGAGCAGAAATCCAATCCCAACATTCGATGAAATATAGGGTCGATGGACATCCACTCTATAAGCCTACCTTGAGCTATCGATTCTCGGCAGAAGGCTACTACCAGAACGATATCATAGTGTCCTGAGAGAACTTGCATGGCACCATAAGCTACTGCACTAACTCCATCCCCGGCTACCTTTTCTTCAGGCCTCAAGTGGCCGCCAGCCACATCTACACACCATGCATCAGAAATTGTCCTCCCATCCCAAAGGTCTTGAGAGCAACTCACTGTAGAGTCTATACCAGTACCATTCTCATTAAACTCGAGTCCGGCTTTATCGGTAACCTCTTTTACGACATCATAAATCATCTCACTTAGGTCAACGCCTGTCTTGCATTCCTCATACTTTGTTTGTGCCACCGATATAATTCCTACCCTTTCGCTCATTTTCGCTCCTTTAATAAAAAATTGGTTATGCTATTCATAGAGTGACTATCGGCTCTTCCTTTTGAATGATTACGGACTTTCATCAAATGGCCCCTTTTCTTTAAGAAGAATGCAATCCCTTCTTTATGGGCCTCCTTCTCATGAGAGACGAAAAAACAATAAATCAGGGATGGTTGTGCTTATCTCAAACACCAAAGTAAAAACTTTCAGAGATTCCAGAACAAGCATCATTGTTAATGTCCATCCTATCGCTTATCTATTTTACCTCCTTATATATTGATCATTTTGCTATACGGGTCACACAACACAGGTGTGGCAAAGATCAAAGCACAAGACTCAAGGTTCCTATGTCTTGGCACATGTCTTTAACTAATAAACACTCACATTACTGAAGCATTGAAACAATGAACACCGTTGATTCAAAATTTAAGCGAATCTCAAATATGCTTTTAGGATTTATCTTTTTCTAATCGTCTTACTTAGGCTCAAGCTGTGCTTTGCATCTTCGGGATGAAAACCTGTCTGCGGTAATCCCAGCCTTCATCTTTTTAAGCAGCAATAAACTGTAAAAACTCCTCTAACAAGATATATTGCTTCAAGGGTAACGGAAAAAGGGATAAAAGGACGTCTCGTCCAATAAGCCAAAGCATCATTGGAGTCTCAATATCTCTTTCGTTTCCCTTACGGTGGCGGGCTCCTTTCCGAGAGTCCTCATAATCACCACGGCCTTTTCCACCAGCTGTCTGTTGCTAGTGGCCAGTTCCCCTTTTGCCACGTATAAGGTGTCTTCAAATCCGATGCGAACGTTTCCTCCCAGAAGAAGAGACTGGGCGACCATCTGAAAAGATGTGGCTCCGATTCCGAACCCGGACCACAGGGCATCGGATGGTAGCGCGTTTTTCATGATGACCATATTTTGCGGTGTGGCTGGTATCCCCCAACGAACCCCCATACAGAGCTGGAAAAGGGGAGGCCGACTCACTCTTTCTGTTTTCAGGAGATGATTGGCGATTTCTATTTGCCCCATGTCAAAGACTTCCAATTCGGGTTTGACCCCCGCATCCCGTATCTGTTCCGCCATCCATTCCACATGTGGAAGGTAGTTTACAAAGACAAAACGTCCGAAATTCATTGAACCCACATCCAGTGAACAGATCTCCGGTCTTAAACGAAGCACATGCCCTATACGCTTTTCGGGCAGAGATAGGGTGGAGCCTAGTGCCGGACCGATGGGATCCTTCTCATCAGGAATAAACCGTGCTCCTGCTCCTGTGGTGAGATTCAGGATCATGTCTGAATGATCCCGAATCCGTTCAACAACCTCTTTATAGAGGTTGAAGTCCATGGATGACTTTCCCGTTTCGACATCACGCACATGAATGTGCGCCACAGCTGCGCCGACTTCATAGGCTTCCAAAGCACTTTCTGCAATTTCCTTAGGGGTTATAGGTAAATTTGGATTTCCTTTGCGATCACCTAGTGAACCGGTGACAGAGACTGTGATAACGACTTTTTCAAGAGACATAGTAAGGACTCTCCGCTATGATTTATAGAAGTATGTTGGACTAAACAGCTTCGCGCTGATTTTCCTTGAGGGATTCTACTCTTTGACAATTGAATAGCGTTTTAACGCATGCCCTAAAAGCTTCACATCCCTGACTTCAGTAAGCTAGCTGGCAAGACCGCAACCGATAACAAATCGTGGAGATATTCACTGCTTGCAGGCTTCCATACCCAATGCGGTTGCCAAATGAGTTTTGCCGGTCCCCTTTTGCCCATAAAAAGGATGTTCCGGCCTTGCTTTGTATACTCACAGCTTGAAAGCTCGGTAATGAGTCGGGCGTCCAGATCCGGCGCTGCATCAAATCTGAATGTGTCGAGGGGCTTCAGTAAGGTGAATCTGGCTTCGCGCAATCTACGCCTGGAGCCATTTTCCTTATGGACCTGAACTTCGACTTCCATCATATGCAATAGAGATTCATCATAATCCAGCTTATCCTGCCTGGCCTGGCGAAGATGCCTCTGGAGCTCGCTTACCATCGTTGATAGCTTTAAGCTGGTAGGGTTCTCATGCAACAAGGCCTTCATCCCGGCACTCATAGGGCACCTCCGATCCGGTCATATTGGGTTACATACGGAGGTGGCAGGGTTTGCCAATGGGTCAACGATGCACACGAGCCATCATCATGATCCTGCGACTGCTTTACAATGTGCTCCACGGCCTGGCTGGTGGTGATATGAGCCGAAAGCGTTTTATCAACAGCGGATCCAATAGCACAGGCTGGATAATCCTGGAAAAGCATCAAAACCGATATGAAGTCTTTAACGCCTTTGGTATGTCCCTGCTTTCTAAAGAAACGCCTTAAAGGCCGCTCAGGACAGATTCGCCATCTCTCTCACCCCTATCGTATGGGGCACGCTGATTCAAATGCCTATGGTCGATGCCGAATAAGTTTGAAATAGTACTCGGGCAAAAGACTTCATTTGTTATTGCTATAAAGCTATTGGCGGGATGCGATGTTCTTGCTTCCATACCATATTCTCAACGCAATCTACATATGAAACAAATTGAACATTAAGGCAGGCATATGCAGTCGGTACTGAATAGCAATTTTTGTCGATAACGACTATGGAAGATTTATCCACTTCCCTCAAAACGTTTCCAGATTGCTGAGGGCATATCCAGCAGACCTACCAGATGGATCTCATCTTTTTGCTCAGCTCATTGACCGTCCGGTTTCTGCCGGCTATCCTGTGGTTGCCATACGTAAGTATCCTTATGTTTTTCTGCAATGTATTCAATAACTCGAAAGTCTATTACGTAATTGAGGACCCCCAAATACTTGCCAGATTCATTCCTTATCGCACGAAATAAGTTAAGCAGCTTGGGGTGCTGAAGCCAAAAAGCGTACTCATTCTTTTTGCCGTTCCTAAAATCCTGTAATACACGTTGCAGTTTGGGCCTGGCATGGTCTGGGTGACAATCATTAATATTTTTCCCCAATGCTCCAAATCTACGGTCAAGCCTATAATCGTTTAGGAATTCTTCTCTTGTCCCCTCCAGTAGATTCTTCGGGGTATTCCAGTATGTAAGGCGGTCATTTTCGTCAACAAACGAAAGGTAAATCGGCAATACATCCAATATGCGCTCTATCTCTTTTATGCTCAAATTCTTAATCAAATCTATTTCTTCATTCATCTCTGTTCTCCTATTAAATCATATAAGATTTTTAAGGTAACTATTAAGGTACCTCTCCTTCAGTAGACGAAAGATACTGCCACTACCTATAGCCCATAGTGCTATTAGGGACAAAAAATGTATCTCTTGTTTGTTCTTTGCCATTGATTTTATTGTACTATTCGCCTTGGCCATGGGAAGAGCCATGGTCATTCAAGGCCGAAAGATAACTCCAACCGATATACACCTTGTCAATCACCTATTGATCTAACATCATTATTGTAATCGGAGTCGCTTTTCGCAGGAAATTTTTAAAAAATGGCAAAGGCTCAGAGGAAACAGGCACTAACACAAGGAAATAGCTTGTAAAACCCTGATGCTCAAACTTCAGAAGCTGATTATATATCAGGTTACCGCACCGTCAGGTTCCCTGCGTGTATTGGCCTAGAACATCCTTCTTGATTGCTCATCTCTCTTTAGTGGCCCTGCAAGTTTAAAATCAAAATCAGCCCTACTTAGAATATTTTTTAAAAATTTCAACTAGTTTGGCGCAATCTTCGCTTTTTCCGGCCCACTCATCCCAATAGGGCATGGCAATTTCCCTCATTCGAGCCCATTCGTCGGGAGGAATAGTGGTGAAAATAGCTCCATATTCGCTCTCAGCATTTGATTGACTGAGCCTATCAAGCTTTGGAGAATTTACCGTAAGCGTCCACATATTTAGCTCATTTGCCTCTCTAATCAAAATATCTCTATATTCCTGAGGTAACCTATCTAAGGCCGACATGTTTGCAGCCACTTCAACAGCAGTATTGCAAAGCCAAGGTTTGGATACATATTTCGCTACCTCGTAAATCTTGTAATTGCCGCCAGCGTAAAGGGCAAACCGACAGCCGTCAATAGTTCCTCTTTGGAGTGCCGTATATATCTCACTTACAGCTACCTGTACAGGAATTCCACCAAATCGCTTGAGAATTTCAGCCCCCATGCCACCCGATCTGAACTTTTTTCCTTTTAGATCAGATGCTCCATAAATTGGGCTACTTGACATCCAGGTGGTTGCCCCCATGGCTTCCCGCATCAGAAAATAAAGGCCATGCTTAGCATAGGCATGGCGCATGATTTCCATATAGTTACTCTCGGTCATCATCTTTAAAAAATCTTCACTTGTTGGTAGTCCGAAAGGTAAACCCATGCTAAAGTTTGCCTCCGGAATGATTCCAGTATACATTGATCCTACCAAGACTGCCATATCTACAACGCCTGTAATTAAGCCCTGAGTAGTTTCCATCGGCTTGAGTATGGCTCCAGGAGTAAAGACATCGATATTGAATTTTCCATTCGTCTTCTCTTTGACATTGCGAACTAGTTTTACGGCTAAGCCATAAGAAGATACTGCTTGTCCATCAAATGTAGTTTCTGGTGGCATTACGCAGGATTGGCATCTCCAATTGACCTTGGGAAGCTCCTTTGCAAGGCAAGAGGCTGAAGTTAGTAAGTTGCCCACAAGACCTACTATTAAAACTACGGTAACAGCGCTGATGAATACTAAAAACCTTCTCTTTTCCATTTCTTTGCCCTCCTTTTAATTAAAGTTTACCAAAAGCCTCCATTTAAAGCATCTGTATGGAATCTGGAGCTGAATTCTCCTCTCCAGAATTCAACATACCGGCACAAAACTGTTTGCTCTATCCACGAAAAATTTTTGCGGGTTTTCTCGTGTATGCAACAAACTACATCAAAGTCATCTTTCAGGGCAGCCTTGGCAATGCTACGTCTCAAACCCTACATCTTTAAAACCTGAATCAATAAAACCATCTCGTTACTCTCAGATTCTTCTATCAAGAGGCTCCTTCAATAGACATCTTTTTCTGAAATCCCAGCAAGAAATAGTGGAGGCGCTCTTCATGGCTATATTCTATTTTTATTCGTATAGCATTTTAGAATAGATAAATAGCTATATTTATAAAACAATATATTTCAATAAATGTCAATAAAAAATTTTGACATTATTAGAATTTATTCTTGACACATTTTAAAAATATAATTATTTATTAATTTAGTGACCGCAACATATAGTGTTGTGGGGGCAGGGAGGAAAATTATTCCCGAACATTGGTTAAATTTGAAGAAAGTTTCAGCCTGGAAGCCGCTTTTATTGACGAGTTGATGATCCTGCGGTGGCCCAATGGATTTCGTTGTCCCCATTGCGGGGCTGAGGATCCATGGCGAACTGCAAGAGGACATTAATGATTGAAAGCTTGTGCATATAGGCACAGCGCTCTTAAAACGCTTGCTCTTCGGTACCTATCAGGGTGCCGTACGGCCATCACACCTGATGTACTATTTGAATGAATTTACATTTCGCTTCAATCGCCGAACTTCAGAATCTCGTGGAAAATTGTCCTAGAGGCTAGTGCAGCAAGCTATGATGGTTGACTCAACTCCCACTAGTTCTCTCCAAAAACCGACGCTACGGTTTTGAGAGAAAGTAAACAACATTAACCTTGATCCCATAGAAGAAGACTGGGATCACAATATATTATAGGATGCACTGAAATTAAATGCATAGTTCAATTTTTCTTGAGGAGTACCTACCATGACTGAAGAAGGGTTAGTGTATCATGGCAAAATCAAGATTCCCTATACCTGGTCTGTAGGAGACTATGGGAGCAGGTTTTTTTATGAATTGATGGTCAATAGGGAGATCTGGGCAACGAAATGCCCAGCATGCGGCTTGGTCTTTCTTCCCCCGCGAAAAACCTGTCCCGACTGCTTTTCTCAACTAGAGAAGTGGATCAAGGTCGGCCCTGAGGGAAAGGTGGTTACCTTTACCATCGTAAGGTATAGCGCCCAACAACATCCAATTCCCGCTCCATTTGCAATAGGCGTCATCAAGCTAGAAGGGGCAGATACAGCACTGGTTCACCTCATTGGAGGAGTAGAGATTGATGAGATCTGCTCCGGGATGCAGGTTGAGCCAGTATTCAGCGAAGAGAAAAGGGGGAATCTCTTGGATATCGCGTATTTTAAACCCATTAAATGATTGCACTGAAAGGAATGCTGACCGTGGAACGAGTTGCAATAATCGGGCTAGGGCAAACGACTTATGAAAGGGAAAAGACAGAAGAGACATGCGCTGATCTGGTCTTCGAGGCAGTCACAAAAGCATTAGAGGATGCGAAGATACGCATGGAGGACATAGATAATGTTGTGACCGTTTCTAATGATTTCTGGGATGGCCGGACCATTTCCAGTATGGCCATTACCGAGGCGTGTGGCTCATACGGAAAATCGGTATCTACAGTAGAGGGAGACGGTACCTTTGGTGCCCTCTACGGGCTAATGAGAACCCTATCCGGATCCTTTCGCACCACATTAGTAGTTGCGCACTGCAAGGGTTCAGAGGGATCCAACCATCTCATAACCAACGCCATATTTAATCCCGTCTATGAAAGGATTCTCGGTCTAGATAGCATCTCCTCATCAGCCCTTCAGGCGAGAAGGTACATGGATAAATACGGCATCATACAGGAGCAGTGTGCACTTGTTTCGGTGAAAAACCACAAGAACGCCCGGCATAACCCGTTTGCGCAGATCGCCATGGATATCACCGTCGAGGATGTGATGAAATCGAGAATGCTCTCCGATCCTATAAAGCTGTTAGACGCATCACCCATCTCTGATGGGGCGTGTGCCATCATTCTTGCTGAGGAGCGGATGGCAAAGAAAGTGACCACCAAACCCATCTGGGTAAAAGGTGTGGGCCATTCCGCAGATGCTCACAATCTGGGAGATAGGGACCTCGCCGAACCTGATGCCCTTATAAAAGCTGCCAAAAAGGCGTACGATATGGCAGGCATTCGGGAGCCTTTTAAGGCGATTGATGTCGCAGAGATCTACGATGCCTTCAGTTATCAGGAGCTCCTCTGGAGCGAGGGATTGGGGTTTTGCGAGCGCGGGAGGGGAGGGGCATTGATCGAATCTGGTGCGACCGAACATGACGGTGACCTCCCAATCAATCCCTCTGGTGGGGTACTCTCAGCCCACCCGGTGCTCGTAGCGGGATTAGCTCGGATTGCCGAGATAGCTCTTCAGTTGAGGGAAGAGGGTGGGGAGCGTCAGGTGGAGGGTGCCGGTGTAGGGCTTGCCCATGGCATAAACGGGGCATGCGGGCAGGCTCATTGTGTGTGGATTCTCGAAAAATAACTATAGAAAGAGAGAAATAATATGGGTCAAAGGGTAGCCATTGTCGGTACTGGTCAGACATACCACAAAAGCAACCGTAAGGATGTGAATGGGGTTGAACTCATTCAAGAGGCTGCGGCCAGAGCCTTAGAAGATGCTGGATTAACCCGCAAGGAAATTGATGCGGTCGTCATTGGCAATATGGATCACTTCGAGGGAATCAACTATGCGGATATGTGGAGCATCGATGGAAACGGCGGTCTCCACAAGCCTGTGATGAAGGTCACCACCGGAGGTACCACCGGTACCACCGTGGCCATAGCCGGCTACTACCATGTTGCCTCGAGTCTATTTGATATAGTGCTGGCCATTGGCTGGGAGAAGAACTCCGAGTCCGACACCACCGCAGCCATTAACACCGTTGCTGATCCTTACTGGGAGCGTCCTACATACGGTGGGGCGATAACTGGATTGGCAAGCAATGCAGGAGCTTGGATGCATAAATATGGCATCACCGAACGAGACGCGGCACTCATTTCGGTGAGGGATCGAAAGAATGCACTGAAAAATCCTTACGCCCATCTGAGAAAGGAGATTACCGTCGACGACGTCCTCAAATCCCCCATGCTGGCTTACCCCATCAAACTTCTGGATATCTGCCCTAGGACAGACGGGGCCTGCGCAGTCGTATTTGCTTCAGAGGATCGTGTTCAACACATTACGGACAAACCAGCCTGGATCCATCAGGTCTCAACAAGGCATAATCTTGCCTATTTTGGTGACTTGGATAGATCTTTGATAATACCAACTCTATCTGAGGCTTCTGCGGAGGTGTACAGGAACGAGGGGATTAAGGATCCCCTCCGCGAACTGGATGTGGTTGAGATGTACACGCCGTCTTCGTTTGCGGGGTTGATGTGGATTAGCGCCCTTGGATTGTGTGAGGCAGGGGAAGAAGTAAGATTGGTCTCTGATGGGGTAACCGAGATGGATGGAGAACTTCCCATAAATCCATCGGGAGGGGTGATCTCCACCAACTGTATCGGTGCCACTGGCCTCATTAGGGTTGCGGAGGCGGCCATGCAGGTGAGCGGAAAAGCAGGTGCACATCAAGTTGAGGGCGCTGAATTGGCACTTGCCACGGGGTTTGGAGGCTGTCAATGGTCGGACGTAATTCTTATCGGGAGCGACAAGAACAAGTAAGAGTTAAAAAGGGAGCTTGAATGATGTCAAAGCTTGAGTACCCATTACTAACCATTTCTTCCTATATCGAGCAACCATATCAGTATTCAATAGGAAGGTACGGTGCAAGGCTCGTAAAGGAACTGAAGGATAACAAGAAGATCGTGGGCAGTAAATGCCCTAAATGCGGTCGTGTCTATTTGCCTCCCAGGCAGGTATGCGGTAGGTGTTTCAAAAAGATGGATGAGTTTGCTGAAGTAAGCAGCAGGGGGACCCTCGATAGCTTCACCGTGGTATATTTTTCATTCATAGATCCAGAGACCGGCGAGAAGAAGCCGGTTCCATATGGCTATGGGTGCATAATGCTCGACGGCGCAGATAGTGGTTTTATCCATTTTATTGAAGAAACAAATCTTGATAAACTCAAAATAGGTCTAAGGGTAGAGGCTGTCTTTGAGGAAAAGAGGACTGGAAATTTTAGGGATATCAAATACTTCAGAATACTCGAAGATGAAGAAAAATGAAGGGGATGAAAAGTCATCTTCGATTTTAATCACAAAAAGGGGGCATTTACAGTGAATTTCAAGACTATAGTATTTGAAAAAGAAAATAATATTGCAAAAATTACCCTTAATAATCCAAAAACGATGAATGCACTGAATCTTGATATGCGGTTAGATTTGCTAGAAGTTTTTAGGCAGATCGCTGATGATGACTTAATAAAAGTAGTTGTAATAACTGGTTCTGGAAAAGCTTTTTGTTCTGGAGGCGATATCAGAAGCATGGAAGGAGAGATAGCTGTTTCTACAAGGGTGCGTCTCAAAAAAGCACAAAAAGTAACCATGGCCATGTGGGAATTGGAAAAACCTATCATAGGGGCCATAAATGGCTTTGCTGCAGGTGGTGGATGCAGCATCGCTCTGGCTTGCGATATTTTGATAGCTTCGGAAGATGCTCAGTTTATCCAATCCTTTATTAGAATTGGGGCAATACCTGATATGGGGTCATATTATTTGTTGCCTCTTCGAGTCGGAATTCCTAAGGCCAAAGAATTAATGTTTAGTGGCGATTCAATTAATGCTAAGGAGGCTGAACGCATAGGTCTTATTAATAGAGTAGTTGCTCCTGAAAAACTGGAAGAAGAGGCCTTCTCTTTAGCCAGACGTTTAGCAAACGGCCCAAGTCAAGCCTATGCCATGATCAAAGCAGCCTTAAATCGTTGGCCAGCTCCTTTAGAATCATTTTTAGAAATAGAGACCACCATGCAGGCAGTGGCTTTCAGTAGTCAAGATTTTGACGAAGGACGAAGATCATTTATAGAAAAAAGAAAGCCTATCTTTCAAGGGAAGTGAATTTATATTTTGTGCCCTCTATTCTTCCAGTATGGTTCCCTAAGCTTATGCTTAAGAATTTTTCCGGTAGGGTTCTTTGGAAGTATTTCCACGAAGTTTACACTTTTCGGTTTCTTATAGCTGGCTATGTTTTTTTTACAGTGCTCAATGATATCTCCTTCGGTAAGTGTGGCGCCAGCCTTTCTCACAATAATAGCCTTGACTGCCTCACCCCAGGTATCGTCAGGGACACCAATAACAGCCACTTCCGCTACTCCATCTAGCTGAATGATAATATCTTCAACTTCTTTAGGATAAATGTTTTCCCCGCCGGAAATAATCATGTCTTTCTTGCGATCTACAATATAAAGATAGCCGTATTCATCCATATAGCCCATATCACCGGTGTAATACCAACCATCTCTGATACATTCCACAGTTGCATCAGGCATATTATGGTAACCCTTCATCACCGTTTCACCAGAGCCGATGATTTCACCCACTACCCCTGGAGAACAATCACTACCATTTTCATCAACTACCTTCACCTCAACATTGAGGATCGGCCTTCCGACGGATCTAAGTTTCTTTTTGTCATGATCTGTACCATATAATAAATGATCTTCAGGAGGCAGGATGGTCATTATTGGGCTCATCTCCGTCATCCCAAATGATCCATAAAAAGCGCATCCAAACTTCTTCATAGCGCGCCTTAAAAGTGGCAAGGGCATGGGAGCACCTGCATATGTAATTACTTCGAGAGAACTGAGATCAAACTTATCAAAGTCTGGATAATCTAGGAGGAACTTAAACATCACAGGCGCAAGCCCCATTCGGCTAACCCCTTCTTTATTGATGGTAGAAAGGACTGCTTCGGAGTCGAATTTATCCAAGAAGATATTAGTGCCACCCATAAAAATGCAATTTAAAGGGGAATATAAGCCGATATGAAAAATAGGAAGTACAGAGAGGAATTTGGTGCTTCGTAGCCACTGCATTTCAATGATTGTATTTACGGCATTCGATATGATATTCTTGTGACTCAGCATGACTCCCTTAGGCCGACCTGTTGTTCCGCTAGTATAGATTTGGAGTACCGTATCATCGTATCCTACATTCACTTCAGGCTCTTTTTTAGAATAATCTGAGACGAGAACTCCATAATCAAGTGTTTCTGGCATAGAATAATCTATGGTGACGAACTGAACTTTGTTTCCCAGGTTTTGGCGTAAAGGTTCGAAGAGGTATTCAAAATGTTTCGATAAAAATACAATTCTTGCTTCAGAATCCTTGATTAAAAATGTTAATTCTTTAGGAGATAGTCGCCAATTAAGGTTGGTAGAAACAGCACCGATTTTAACTATTGCAAAAAAAACCTCCAAAAAGTTATGAGAGTTGTGGCAAATAACAGCTACTCTATCTTGAGGCTTTACTCCAATGCTCTTCAGGGCATTTGCTAAAGAGTTAGTTCGTTCGTTTAGCTGGCAATATGTCAGGCGGATATCCTTAAAAATCGAGGCGGTTTTGTTTGGGTACAATTTGGCGGCTCTTGTTAATAATTCTCCAACAAACATAATGCCATCCCTCCTTGATGCAAACTTACGACTTGAATATTGACACGTGTTCGGTAATAGTAGGTTGTTTGTGCTATCCTTTCTCATTCCCAAAAATCGCAACGGCACTTATCTGTGGGGGGCCACCAAAGGTATGAGAAAGGCCCCTATGAACGTTTTTAAGCTGACGTTCCGGTAAATCGGCCTTGCCTTGTAGCTGTTTGTAGACCTCATAAGTCATCCTAATTCCACTCGCTCCTACAGGATGACCGAAACACTTGAGACCTCCATCTGCATTGACGGGAAGTCGTCCGGTGATCTCAAAGAAACCCGAATCTATATCTTCTTTGGCCTTTCCTCTCTCGCTGAAACCAAAATCTTCATAGATGCAAAGCTCAGTACAAGTAAAACAGTCATGCACTTCAGCAATATCCAGTTCTTCCCGAGGGTTAGTGATTCCTGCCATTTGATAAGCCTGTCTAGATGAAGAGATTAAGGAACTGAAGCTGGTCCATTCGAATCCTGGCCTGAATTGAGGACTCATCGAGTCCATGGCTATACCGAAACCTTTTACATATATTGGATCGTCCCTGAAACTCTTTGTCATATCTGCACGAGTAATAATAGCCGCTGCTGCACCATCGCTATTTCCACAGCAATCAAAGAGACCCAATGGCCAGGCGATGATAGGCGCCTTCAGGACTTGTTCTACTGTAATCTCGTTATGAAAATGTGCCTTAGGGCACATGGTTCCATTGTGATGATTTTTTACGGCAATCTTGGCCAACATCTCTCTGCCTTGGTCGGGACTGAAGCCATAGGTTTCAAAATATCTGGTGGCAATATTCCCGAATGATCCGGGCGAAGTGCGCCGAGTCTCATAGACTGGATGCATCCCTCGACCGATTCCAAGGCCGCCAAAACCCGTGTCTTTGAGTTTCTCAACACCAAGTGCCAGCACCACATCAGAAACCCCGCTGGCAACTGCCATGACTGCATTGATCAATGCGATGTGCCCTGTGACACACCAGTTTTCGTTACGAATAACGGCGATATCTCTCAACTTAAGGGTATCAGCCGCAAGGCTCCCCGCTACCCCCTGAATGGGAGCGGTGACCGTACCGAGATAACATGCCTGGATATCCTCAGGCCCTAACCCAGCATCTTCATAAGCTTCATATGCCGCTTCAATAGCAAGATCGCTCAAGCTAGCATCCCAGCGTTCTCCAAATTGGGAGCATCCCATGCCAACAATGCCTACTTTATCCCTTATGCTCTCCATACTATTTCCCTCCATTCCTTATCGGCCTGACTTTCCAGAAATAATTGTGAAACCCCGCTCCTTCATAAAGCCTGCGGAAGGTGAACTCCACAGGAATTCCTATTTTTACTTCAGACGGGATGCAATCAGTCATCATGCCATAAAAACGGGTCTTTAGCGCATCTACTTCCATAATGATCTGAGGCACTACCGGATCATCACTTCTGCCAGCGAGCTGGTCTAAGTTGTAGCTGAAGACCTTTCCCTTTCGTTCTGATAGGCAAATCTTTTCAAAATTGTCTTTGCTTCGACACTCATTACACACTCTTTGAATAGGGAAAGCAGATGTTCCACAGTTCATGCATCTACTTCCATAAAGCCGGAGGACCGAATCCTTGTCACGATAAGAAACCGTAGCTGATGGCAAGAGGCGAAATGGCTCTCCCGGGATCGGCTCCAGAAGCCCCCTGTAGCTCAAATATCGCTCATAGGATAGGAGCTCGTGCTTGGATTCCAGGTGACCGCTCACACCGAGACGTTGCGGCAGGTTCTTGATATTTTCCGTAACCTGGAATACAAAGGCATCAGCCCCGTCCCCATAGGCAGCCATCAGGATCTTGTCTCCGGGGCTTGCATGGTCCAGAGCGTCGACGAGCATCATCAGGGGCTGAGCCGTACCACAATTCCCAACGGCGTTGATCAGCGGATCCTGCGCTTGTGAATCTTGAAAACCGGCGCGTGTAATAATCCCCTTGTGTGTCCTTAGGTCAGGGGCAGGCAATACAGCCTTATGAATATCTTCAGTTTTAAGACCGCATCTCTTCAGAATCCCCTGAATTGCCCTTTGCATTATGGTATTATATCCTTTTGCCAGCACCCATCGACTTTCCCAAGATTTGACATAGGTGTCTTCAGGAGTTCTCCACACATCCATCATTTCATGGGAAATTGTATATGAGCCGAGAACTGTGGCAATCACTGGGCCTTCACCAATAATTAGTGCGGCAGCGCCATCTCCAAAAGACTGTTCATCGTCTGATTTGGGATACCCGATGCGGCTGTCTGTGGCCGTCACCATAAGGTTTTTCGCCCCCCCACCTTTAATTATATGATAGGCCATTTTCATGGCGCTGGTTCCTGATCTGAGGCAATTCCCGTAATCTGCCGTGAAAATCTCATCTTGCAGGTCAACGACGGTCGCAACAAGGCTTGCTATCTGTTTTTCCGCGTAAGGGGGCGTGGTAGAGGCAAAGAACAATCCGTTAATCTCTTTCCGATCTACTCCCCGAAGGCAATCAAAACATGCTTCAACGGCCATAGTTGCCGTGTCTTCATCGTTATTAGCCACACTTCTTTCCCCCCCTAGTGACCGCCGTCCCCATGCTTTTGCCACCTCATCTCGACTTAATCTGAAAAAAGGAATGTACGCACCAAAGGATATGATACCCAACATATTTAGTTACCTCCATTATTTCTTATTCCCCATCATTGTCACTTGCTGTGTTTCGTTCGCATTTGGTAAACCTATCCCTTCATGTTTTTTCGCCTACCTTAAAATTTGGGGCGCTTCACTAGCCAAGACTTGAAGCCTGGCTTCGGCAAACTTTCTCTACAGAAACAAGAAGATAAGATCGCAGCATAAAATACGTCACCGAACAGAGTCGTAAAATTTTAGGCATATGCTTCAGGAAAATAAATGAGCCTTTAATCATATTATCTCACTTTTTTATTTTTTCCCAAATTTCCTTGATTTGCTCGATTTCTTCTTTTTTGAATATCCTCCTTCCTCTTTTACTTCTCTTAGCTAAAGGAAATATTTTTCCTTCGTACCTTTTATAAGTTGTTGTGCTTATCCCAATTTCTTTACAAGCTTCGATGACTGAAAAGCGGTTTTTAATTTTTAGAGCGTCCTTTTCGTCTTGTGCAATTTGTTCTATCTCTGTAAAATCTAAAACGTATTCTATTGTACCCAGATATTTTCCTGATTTATCCCGTATAGGAAAAAATCTATTCATCATCTTACGTTCTCTACCCAACATCCAATATCCGAAATAATCTCTTTTTCCGTTTTTAAATTCCGATAAAATCTTCTTTGACAGAGGAGATGACTTCTTATGACAATCTACAACATTTTTCCCTAACGCACTATATAGGTAATCCCTGTTTGGGGCCTCGGTACTGGGTTCATCTCCCCTATTCCAGTATTGAAGACAATTGTTTTGATCAACAAAAAGAAACTTAATCGGTAAAGCATCCATAATCCCCTGTATTTGTTCTTTACTCAGATTGTCTATTAACATTTGCACTCTCCTTTATTTTTATTTCTTCTGATCACACGCTTAATTAATCCCTTAAACCATCAGCTCATGATGGTTTAAGGGATTAATTAAAGTGACGGCGTTAATGAATAAGACAAATCTCCTCTTTTTGACTTCTTTTCCCCAATTTATTAA
>CAZJXD010000009.1:0-92554 GCA_964549945.1 uncultured Desulfobacteraceae bacterium
AAACAATAGACTAAAGCTGTTTCTTACCTGCCGCGTAGCGGCTTACTTGAACAAACGGCTGCAGCAGACGGCGTACCCGCCGCCGCTGAGCCGTGACGTTCGCTGTAATGGAATAATGACGGCACGAGGGTTAATGATGGTACGTGATTGGGAAGCACAGTTCAGAGAGTGTGCGAAACCTCCCGCCAAGACAGAGCAAGACCGTTGTGACAATGCGGTTTCTGCAATCCGCAACGCTATCGAGGCAAGCGAAAAGCTCCGCGTACGCGACGTCTCAGTCTTTGCCCATGGTTCCTACCGGAACAATACCAACGTTCGAAAAGATAGCGACGTTGACATCGGTATATTTTGCACTAACACTTTGCTCAACAAATATCCGCCCGGTATGAATCGGGACGACTTCGGACTTTCTCCCGCAACCTACTACTACGAGCAATATAAGAATGAGGTTGAAGAAGCCCTTGTGGACTACTTTGGACGTGCAGCCGTGAAGCGGGGGAACAAAGCCTTTGATGTTCATGAGACCAGCTACCACGTCGAAGCAGACGTTGCAGCTTTTTTTGAACACCGTCGCTACGAAAAAGATGGCACTTACCTTGAGGGCGTTGCGCTTCTTACCGACAAGGAGAAGAAACGTGTAATTAACTGGCCCGAGCAGCACTATAGGAATGGCACAATAAAAAATACGAAAACAGGAACCCGTTTTAAGAGTATCGTGAGGGTGTTAAAATCACTATCCAACGAAATAACCACAATGGGCGTCCGGGCGGGGGACGTTCCCGGTTTCCTAATCGAGTGTCTTGTCTGGAACGCTCCCAACGATGACTTTCAGCATTCCACTTACACCGCCGACGTTCGCGAGGTTCTTGCTTCCCTGTTCAACAACACGAAAACTCACGAGGCGTGCAAGGAATGGGGAGAAGTTAGCGAACTAATCTATCTTTTCCACTCAGGTCAGAAGTGGACATGGCAGCAAGCCCATTCCTTCACTTCCGCTGCATGGGACTATGTCGGATTTAAAGATTGACTATGAGGAATCTGAACTTAAAACCATTCCTATTTATTCTTCTATGTTTCTCGGGACTCGTATGGTTCGCCATCGCTACAGCTAGCGGGCTCAACATGGAAAACTTCTTCGACTTCATGCAACCAATCCCAAAAGTTGTAACAGCCGACCTTCTTCTCGCTGGCTTCTTCATGAAGTGGGGCTGGCGGTTGAAGTGGCTGCAAGGTTGGCTTGTTCCGTTTCCCGACCTGAACGGGACATGGCAAGGGTTGATTCAAACGAACTGGAAAGATGCCCAAGGCAAGACGGCGGGGTCTATTCCCGTCATACTCACGATCAATCAGACCTTCGGACGGATTAGTTGCGTCATGCGGACCTCCGAAATGGAAAGCCACAGCTACATTGAAGGTTTCTGTATCGATAGAGAAAAACAGATTCGTCAGCTCTGCTACTCCTACACGAGCAGACCCAAGGCCGCTTTGCGTGAACGAAGCACTCCCCATGACGGCACGATACTCTTCAACATCATCGGGCAGCCAATCCGCAGGCTCGAAGGCGAATACTGGACTCAACGTCAAACAACCGGAACCGTAACACTCACTTTCAGGACAAAGGAATTATTGGACGAAATGCCGAGCGATCTTTCACGACACCCGGTCTCAGGCGGGAAGAAGCATGTGGACGGGGGTAATTCATGATAAGAGACAAACACTTAGTAGCGAATACATGTTAAGAGACAAAAAGGAGAAAAAAAATGAAAGAGGCATGGATTAGGTTTATGGCACCCGTTGTTCCGCAGACTGCGGATGCTCTATTTCGCATAATTGACCGCAAATTGAAAGAGAAAGTCGAACGTTTGCACCTGATGATTTCATCTCCTGGTGGGATGGTCTTCCATGGGCTGTCCCTTTATAACTTTCTCAAAGGCGCCCCTATTGAGGTGTATACTTACAACTTCGGCAGCGTTGATTCGATCGGCGTCATCGTTTTCTGTGCTGGAAGCAGACGTTTTTCAGTTCCGCATGCTCGCTTCCTAATTCACGGTGTACAGTTGAATTTTCATGGCGACCAATCATTAGACGAAAAGGGTTTGGAGGAGAAACTGAAGGGATTGAAGTTAGACTATAAAAACATCGCGAGAGTCATAGCAGATACGGCCCAAAAACCGGCACACAAAGTTGAAGAAGACATGAATAACCGGACGACCCTAAACCCTCAGGAAGCTAAGGATTATGGGCTTGTGCATGAAATCAAATCCGAGCTATTTCCCGCAAACGCGGACCTGTCTATAGTGGGAGAGGCTATTGCACAACAGCCTCAGCAACTTCAAATCGCCATTCCAAAACAATTGGTGCCAGGCGCCCCAGTGCAACATGTCTCCCTGCCTAAGGAGGAAGCTTACACAAGATCGTCGAGCCTTGATATTGGAACATCCTTAGAAGTCTCTTAACAAATCACTCCAGCGGATGGCCGATAGCCACCGCTGATTTCAGTCGTTGGCTGGGAAAGATATTATGGAACCAGAAGAAAAAGCGGCAAAGGAAATAATCGAAATCATTGAGGCTAACTATAAGCCTGAGCATGAATACATCGCGGTTGACGAGAAAAATTACCGCCACCTTGACCTTCGGTATTACAGAAGTATTCAGAAAGATCTGGAAAAAGAAGGGTTCAGGTATATAGAAGACATTGAAAACATCACGCTTCGGAATTCTCCGGGAAACGTATTTCTTCCAGTAATGATACGTACCATGATTTCAAGTGACGGTGCAATTTCGGCGGGAATTTATCATCCAAAGGCAAAACTATGGTTAAGAGTCGTTCTATTTCTCACGCGAAAAAGCCTTGGTAAAGTTGTCGACTTAGAAACAGAAATGAACGATGGAGTATTTCTTGTTACATCTAATGCCGAGTCAGCTTCTGCAATGGATAGCCCGCCTTTAATTAAGGCTAAGTATTTTAGCAAAAATACTCCACTAAGCATTTTGCTTTCATACCACAGGAACTCCATGAAGGAATATATCAGGGAACATTCGAGTGCTTCGTATACTCGGCTGGAAGCGATTGAAGATATTCGAAAATCTCAAAATCGAATGAATGCAAT
Source organism: uncultured Desulfobacteraceae bacterium (assembly GCA_964549945.1). GTDB lineage: Bacteria > Desulfobacterota > DSM-4660 > Desulfatiglandales > B25-G16 > B25-G16. Next base: position 3,111 of record CAZJXD010000009.1, read on the forward strand.
CAAAGCAGCTTTTCGAGGAGAAATTGGCGGTATTGGAAAAGATGAACTCTTGAAGATCGGTGGTGCGGGCAGAAAAATGATCGAAGATGTTTATGTTGAGATTGAGAAATACAAAAGCCAAAGACAAAGCCAACAAGGCAGTGGAGGTGACGCTTAACAGCGCACCTCACTTTGACGTTGTGTGTATGTTTAATAGATTTCCGGATAAACTGTTATGAATCTCCAATTAAGAACAGAGATATTGGATATTGCTTTGAATTTGGAGCAAAATGTTGACTCGCTTTTGTTGGTTCTTTTACTAATTGAAAATCCAAAAAGAAAAGCCATATCAAATAGAAGCGGAAACCTTTCCTTTAGAAATAAAATAGATCTGTTATTTGATCTAGATGTATTGAACAGTAATGAGCATAACATGTTGCTTTTGATGATGGAATTTAGAAATCAATTTTTACACAATATTGAGTGTAATTCTTTTGAGGCAGCAGTTCAATTATTGGGGAATGACAAAAAGAAAAGGCTGTTGAAATTTGATAACCTGGAAAGCAATAGTGATAAGGAATTTCAATATCAAAATGCATATAGAAACCTGAACATAGAAAGCATGAAAATCATACTTGAAAAAATCAAGGATCGTAAAACTGAGATCGATGATCGACGCAAAACGCTTACGAAACTTCTAGATGGCCATATTTTTTTACTTGATAAGTACTTTAACCTTGCCGATAAAGTAATAAAGCTCTGTGAAGAAAATGTCTCTGCAAGCACGGAGGTAATTAATCTGACGACTTTAATTGCTCAGGAGGTGGCGAAAGACACGGAATTGGTATTTTCATCAGAAGAGTATTCACAAATACAGAATGAGCTTAAAAAATCGTGTTCTCTTGAAAAAATAAAAAAGTATTTCAAGAGGTGAAAAATAGTTGGCAGACGCTGTAGGGAGGATTAGCACACAAGCATGGCATGCACTCTGATCCCAAAAACCTAGCGGTTTTTGGTCCAGGTGATGCCGGACGTTAGATCTTGGACCTTAAATATGGGGGACCCAACATGAATGATAGAGATATAGAACCGATTAAGGATTCTGGCTCTGAAGGAAAAGTAGTACTTCCTTGTAGTTCAGAAGATTTTCGAAATTTCATTTCAAGTTTATTGGGTAGGCCTCAGACTATATCAAAGAATTTTCGAGGTGCTTTTGACATTACTGCAGAGGAGGTTCAAGACATACACAGTTTAATTACACAGAGGGTGAACCAACAAAATAAAGCATCTCTTGTTCAATTTACTGCTAAAATTGTTTTTAACGATAACTCCTCAGTTCTTCTAAATAGCCTTGATGAATTTATGACTTATAGGGAAGTCCGACCTATTTCTTCTCAGCAATTGCATCTGACATGGTCATTCTTAGTTGAATTCCAAGACAAACAGATACCCGAAAAGCAAGAGGTTGAAGTTTCTTTCATCGCATCAGGCATGCCATTTCCTTTATATGAGGATGATATTCCCATAATCGTATCTTCTAAAATGTCCAAAGGAGGTTTTATTAATTTTCGAATCCGACATACTGCCCGCACCTGGGGTGCTGACATTGAAGCACTTTTATCAGGGCATATCAAAAATATACTTGTACCGCCGCCCAAGCTACGTGAATTCGCATGGAAACACAGTTCCAAAATTGGTTTAGGAGTTTCTCTTGCGTTTTTTATTGCCGCCCTTTTTTTCTCTTTCTGGACTGCATCATCTCTTTGGAACTCCCAACAGTATCAAATATCAAAATATGTCGGGGATTCCACTCAATTTGATTTAAAAATTGATTTTATTTTGGAAACAATTTCAAGCGCACTTTGGGCTAAATACTACTTTTCAGTTATTGTTTTCTTGGCACTGTCTATCGCTATAGCCATCCTGTTGGGAGTTTGGGTGGATTCTGCCGCTGATACATATAAACCGAGCTTTATTGTTCTAACTGAGCAAGCGAAACGGGAGAGGAAAAAGCATCTTGATAAATATCATAATAAGCTAATATCCTTCATCCTTTCTATCGGAAGTAGCGTTGTTGCTGGAATAGTCGCAAACTATCTCTTTCATTATTTCTGGAAAGTCAAATAGTTTAACAAGATCTAACAACGGCTTGAACTGGATGCGCTAAAAAACGCGCCCCAGTTAAGCTGACGTTAGTTACCATTGCAGGCATTTAGGAGGTGCTTAATATGAAAAGGTTAATGATGGCGATCAGTTTGCTAGGATTATTGGGGGTGGCGTGCACTCGTGGCATTGGTGAATCCCCGTCAAGCGAACAATTTCCCTATGTCGATGCCCACAATCATCTGAATAAAGATATATCAGCAGAACAACTGATTGAACTCATGGACAAAGCTGGAGTATCCCGCATGGTATTAATGACTAGATGCTATGGTGGGCGTGTCGCCGGAGGATTGGGTAGCGATGAGCAGGCCCTTGCCTATTCTAAAAAATACCCAGGCCGCTTCATCCCCTTCGTTGCGGGTCAGCGGCGTATACTCCTCAGCCGAGAACGTTGGCTGAAGCCAGATAAAATAGCTGAGGAATTTCTCAACGAAGCAGAGGCAAAGCTCAAATCGAGAGAGTTTTTTGGAATTGGAGAGTTAATCATACGGCATTACGCCTACAAGCTGGTTCAGGTGGGCCAGGGTGGGGGAGAGGTAAATATTCCTGTTGATACTCCATTGATGCGTCGCCTTGCTGACCTTGCTGCAAAGTATCGTGTCCCTCTGACGATTCACGCTGAGGGTGAACCAGAAGTCGTTTCTGGCATGGACAGCTTGTTGAGTTATAACCAAAAGACGAAGGTTATCTGGGCTCACAACTGTGGTCGCTCCTCCTTTGAGATTATCCGCAATATGCTCACTCGTCATCCCAACCTTTTGTGCGACTTAGGAGGGATGCAGAATGCCCCTTTCGCCGGGTATGGCAGATACTGGCCCAAGCGGACACCGTGGATGTTCCTTATTGAAGACGGATCTGGAAACTTATATCCGGAGGTGAAGGCTCTATTCGAGGAGTTTCCTGAACGCTTTCTCCTTGGCACTGACTGTGCCCATACTCCGGCTCTCAAGAACTATGTGAAACGTGTCGAAAGGGATCGCAAGCTTCTCTCTAGCCTTAAACTGGAGACTGCGCGGCGAATCGCCTTTCAGAATGCTGAAGAGTTATTTGCACAATAAGATGAAAGGATTTGCAGTGGATGGGGCCAGACATATGGTCGTTGGGGTCGGGCCAAGCTAACATGCTGTAAGAATTATGGATTTGCACCAAAATGCCCCTGAAATCGAGCCTATATGGCCCTTTTAAGAGGTAAAATGGGCATTATAGGATCGGGCGGTGTCTGATCTATTTTATATATCGCTCTTTTGGGGGCTAAAAAGAGCAATATAGGGCCTGAAACCTGGTGTTTCTAAGGTGTTAGCCTATAGAAAACAATACGTTGGCTTGGCCCGACCCCAGGCCAACACATTCACTGGGAAATAGCCAAAGTGGAGTTCGTTGAAACCAGAGACCTGCCCTTTATCCCACGCTTATTGAAAGCGCCCTTCATTTTGGGAACTATAGCGATGATACGGGGTGAAAAATAAGCAGCAGGCTTAAAAACAGCCCAACATCAGCCTTCAGCAGACCGCTGATAGACCGACGCAGCTGCTGAGGCTGCGCCACCACTTTCTCAGGGGGCTCCAATGCTCATCGAAAGCAAGAATGTCCGACAGATTCCAGGGGAACCCAAGCGTAGATGGTTCTCTGACGACTCATTTGAACTCATCGTTTGGTTCGACGAACAGGACAAGATCTTGAGTTTCCAGCTCTGCTATGACAAGGAGCACAATATGAGAGCTCTTACCTGGAAGAAGCCATCGACCTATCTCCATCACCGGGTGGATGAAGGCGAAGATCATCCGTTGGAACCTAAAGCATCACCCATTCTCCTGGCCGACGGGACGTTTGATTACAAATCAGTTGCGAAGGCTTTCCGCAGAGAAAGCAAGGAGATTAATCGCCGCATCAGCGATTTTGTCTACAGAAAGCTATTAGCGTTTGGGAACAAAGTTATTAAGCGGGACGCTGATAAAAAATTAAGTTGCTCTTGATATAGCATAATAGCAGTCGTGCAGGAATTGCATTAAATATTTTGAGTTTTTTGATAAGCTTATCCTATGCCATGATCATCAAGATTAGATGCCCCTTGTATTCTGTACCATGCGTCATGTAATATCGACAAGCTCAGAACAAGCCCTGGCTCATAGCTTTGCGCTCCGGCTTCCTTCAGACACCGCCTCACGACGATGCCCCTGCCTTCGGCTAGTACTTATGTCAGTGTATATTTACACTCGCAGTGTTCATGTCCAGGGTACTTGCACCCCATAAGCCCTTCGGCCTTGAGCCTTTCGGTTTCGAGCTCAAGGTCGAGAGACTCAGGGCCGAAAGGTTCACACCCGTGCCGGGCGTACACCTTGCTCTTGCAGCCGACAGCAAATAGCTGCGGCTGAAGAGCTCGGCGTAAGAATAATGGATACCACTAGTTAAAATTATATGGTTTCCACTTGACAACGATATCAATATTGATACTATATAACCATGGCCAAAATCGATGACATCTTGGTACAAATGAAGCGAAATCCTAAAGATGTCAGATTCACCGATTTATGTAAGGCCTGTGAAAATTTCTTTGGTGAGCCTCGTAAGAGTGCAAGTAGCCATCGAATTTACAAAACCCCCTGGAAAGGTGACCCTAGAATCAATATCCAAAATTATAAAGGAAAGGCCAAGGCATACCAAGTAAAACAGGTGCTTTTGGCTCTTGAAAAATTGGAGGTTGGACGCAGTGTTAAAAAATGATCGATATACATACCGTGTAACCTGGTCTGAAGATGATAATGAATATGTAGGCTTGTGTGCGGAGTTTCCAAGCTTAAGTTGGCTGGCTCTTACCCCCGAAGCTGCTCTGAAAGGTATCCGAAAACTGGTTGCTGACGTAGTGAAGGACATGGACGCATCTGGGGAGACAGTCCCTGAGCCTATTGCTTGCAGGTCTTATAGTGGCAAATTTATGGTTCGCGTACCGCCGGATGTCCATCGAAAACTTGCTGTTCAAGCCGCAGAAACTGGTGTGAGCCTCAATCGGATTGCCAGTTCCAAATTAAGCCAATAAATCAGAAATCCACACAGTCAATGGTTAACAGGATAGACAGAGCTGTACCATGGAGTTGTCCAAAAGGCTCTATACAGCAACCTTAACATTCTTTATGACGGTGATCTTAAGCGCGCTTATGTGTTATTTTATACCACGGTTGATTCTTTCTTCTGATTTTGACTTGCTCTCCCTTGAAAGCAACGTATTCCTCTTTATTGGGTAATAAAGCTGATAAAAAATTAAGTTGCTCTTGATATAGCATAATAGCAGTCGTGCAGGAATTGCATTAAATATTTTGAGTTTTTTGATAAGCTTATCCTATGCCATGATCATCAAGATTAGATGCCCCTGGTATTCTGCACATGCGTCATGTAATATCGACAAGCCCTGGCTCATAGCTTTGCGCTCCAGCTTCCTTCAGACACCGCCTCACGACGATGCCCTTGCCTTCGGCTAGTACTTATGTCAGTGTATATTTACACTCACAGGGTTCATCCTGATACGCTTTTAATATAGATTTATGGTGCGGACTTCATAGTGTACGAGAAAGATGCTCCTAGCAATTAAACACAAGGGGTCGCTACAGGACAGGCATACAGGGGGCTTGCACCCCATAAGCCCTTCGGCCTTGAGCCTTTCGGTTTCGAGCTCAAAGTCGAGAGACTCAGGGCCAAAAGGTTCACGCCCATGCCGGGCGTACACAAATCTAATTCATCCGACGCAGAGAAACGAGCGGGTGATTAGAGGAGTTATACAAAAGGAGAAATAAATGCCAAGTTTGCGAAGTCGTTTGCTTCCATTCATAATGAAAAATCGCCATCTCTTGCGGTTCCGACTCAAAAAAGAAACCATTGACTGGAATAAGAACGAATCAATTCTTCGTTTTCGCGAACAATGTGAAAAAGGTGCAAAACGGTTCGGTAAGATTCCCGCTGGAATAGAAGTGATGCCTGCCATGATCAACAACCTCTCAGCAGAATGGATTATGCCTTCAGCGGCGACCAAAGACAAAGTGATATTTTTCGTTCACGGCGGCGGTTATGTGTCTGGATCATGTTCCGACCACCGCATTCATGTCTCCAAGTTTGTCAAAGGCACCAACATTGGCGCTCTGTTGTTCGAGTATCGTTTGGCTCCGGAACACACTTTTCCTGCAGCACTCGATGATTCAGTCAAAGCATACCAATGGCTGCTTGCCCAGGGTGTTTTACCTTCCAATATTGCATTCGCTGGAGATTCAGCCGGCGGAGGTCTGTGTTTAGCTACATTACTTGCCCTTAGAGATAAGGGTATTCCTCTTCCAGCGGCTGCGGTGGCACTCTCTCCCTGGACAGATCTTAGATGCACGGGCGCGTCCTATCGAAGTAATGCCGGTAAATGCCTCTCACCCGATGGGACGTGGACTGCGTTCAGCAAGCATTACGCTGGCGATCATGATCCCGGCTTGCCGTGGATATCCCCTCTGTACGGAGACCTTCACGGTCTTCCGCCCATACTCATCTATGCGGGAGGAGATGAAATACTTCTCGATGACTCGGTGCGTTTTGCGGAAAATGCGAAAGCTGCAGGCGTGGATGTTACATTGCGGGTCGGTAAGGGGCTGTTTCATTGCTATCCTGTGTGTGCTCCCCTTTTCCCAGAAGCGACACAGGCAATGAACGAAATTTGCAGTTTTATAAGGATACACTTAATGAACGACAAGGACTTGCAGGCTAATTCAGCCGACGGAAAAATCCGCGCGGCTGATTAGCATCGTTATGGCAAAGATATGAAATATGACGAACATGAAGTAGAGAGGCTGTATCAGGAAAACCTTTCAGCTGCTCGCCAGTTGCTTGCTTCCTTGCCTGTAGCGGAGGGAAGGCAACCGATCACAAAAGGGTTAAATGGCTGGGTATATGAGCAGACAATCCGCCATTGTTTATGTGAGGAATTGAAAGAATTGGGAATAGTCCCGGCTATAGAGGAGCAAGTGCCACTCCACGGTAGAACCAAGGTTGACTTGCTGGTGGGTACAGTTGCTATTGAAATAAAGGCCTTGGGTATTTTCGGCAATGCCGCACGGAAATATAGCGGCTACCGAGCTAAGGCAGAAGAGAATGGCTGGAGCTATTTTTATTTGACGCGGGGGAAGAGCTATGCTCCTTATCGTGTTTCAATGCAGTCCACCTTTGGAGAAGAAAAAGCCTTTTTCTTGGACACAGAAGGAGATTGGGAGAGATTCGTGAGTGAACTCATAAGAAACCTGAACAAAGGCCATAATCTGGTAAGGAGGAGCTTCTAAATCCCCCTCTCCACACCATCCGCCTTCGCCATGATGCTATGAAGGACATATCAACTATGCGGCTTGCGGATCTACGACGGGGCATGTGGGTCCCCCTTTCGACAGGCTCAAGGCAAGCGCTTCGGCAGGCTCAAGAAAAGCTCTCTAGGCCGTTCACGAAGACTATCGGACCATAGCCGGATGATCAGCACGTTATGCAGAGGAAAGAAAATATGGCAAAAAACAAAAGAGTGCTCGTTGTGGGAGCTACAGGTTATTTAGGGAAGTTCCTGGTCAGAGAACTAAAAGGGCAGGGATATTGGATTAGAGCGCTCGCTAGGGATAATAGAAAAATCGAACCCATAAGACAGTATGTCGATGAAACCTTCCTGGGCGAGGCCACAAAACCCGAAACAATAAAGGGGATCTGCAAAGACATAGATATTGTTTTATCATCCCTTGGGATTACCAAACAAAAAGATGGCCTCACCTATATGGATGTTGATTATCAAGGGAACAAAAATATCCTTAACGATGCGCTTTCAGGAAATGTGAAGAAGTTCATGTACATCTCCGTATTTAATTCAGATAATTTGCGCCATCTTGCAATCGTAAAGGCAAAGGAAAGATTCGTTCAAGAGCTGATAGAGGCTGACATTGCGCATATCATCGTGAGGCCTAACGGTTTTTTCTCAGACATTACGGAAATCTTCAATATGGCCAAAAGAGGACGTGTTTATCTGTTTGGCAATGGTGAATACCGGGCTAACCCCATTCATGGTGCAGATCTCGCCAAGGCATGTGTCGAGCGTTTGGGCTCGAACGCTGGAGAGCTCGATATCGGAGGCCCTGAGATACTTACACAGAATGAGATTGCATCACAAGCCTTTGATGTATTGGGGAAAGCCCCAAAGATCACCTACATTCCTCTTTGGATCAGGAACCTGACAGTTAAGCTCGCGAGGATCTTTACGTCGGTTAAAACATACGGTCCTATCGAGTTTTTCATGACGGTCCTGGCCATGGACATGGTCGCTCCGACATACGGACGACATACCATCAAAGAATACTTCAAGGAAATTAATGAGGCAAGTAATGTCTGATCTGCTTTTTTTGGCTCTATCCGACAAATGCTCTTTTGCTGATCAATCATGAAATTGATTTAGCGTATTGGAGAGAACGGGAGCTTTTCATGTTGCCTTGGAGGATCAAGGGGTTTCTGTTGTTACACCTCCCGTTGTTTTTTATGGTCTTGTGTGGTTTGAAGGGGTCTCCGCCTTTGTAATTCATACATATTTCTTGACGAAAGGACGAAGGGAATTCAATAAACCAATTTCAAAACTCAGGATCTACGAAGCGGTTGCACGCGCCCGCGCTCCGTGTGCGGCTGATCTAAGTCGCCAGATTCAAAAATGAAATTTCTGCTGCTTAAAAATCGACACAAAAAACGCTTAAGATACCAAGAGCAAAACATATGAACGCTGCTGAAATTATGAAGGACCTGTTTTTTATCGAAAGGGGATATCTGAATTCGAATCACTTCGTGTATCGATCAGAACAACCGGTTCTCATTGACACCGGTTATATCGCTGACTTTAATTTAACCGAGCGTTTAATAAAGGATATAGGCGTCAATATCGCACACACCCGGCTCATAATAAGCACCCATACCCACTGTGACCACATTGGAGGAAATAGAATCATTCAAGACAGATCCGGCTGTGATATCGCCCTGCACAACGTTGGAAAATATTTCATGGATTCCCGGGATGACTGGGCCACCTGGTGGAGGTATTTCGGCCAGGAAGCCGATTTCTTCACCCCTACCAAGGCATTAGATGACGAAGACATGATCCCCGTTGGTCCCCACGAATTTCAGGTCCTCCACACACCAGGTCATGCCTCTGATGGCATCGTCCTTTACAACAAAAAAGAAAAAGTCCTCATCTCCGGGGACGCACTTTGGGAGGACGATATACCCACGATTACGATGCGGGTAGAAGGGAGCACGTGTCTTTTTGATCTTTTGGATTCCCTTGAAAAACTTGAATCCCTTGATGTAGAAATGGTGTATCCCGGGCACGGGATACCATTTACGGATTTCAAAGAGGCCATATCCAAGGGCAAGACAAAGGCACGGGACTTCCTGAATCACAGAGAAAAAACCGGCGACTCCCTGCTCAAGAAGATCACGATTTACACCCTTCTCATGCACAGGAAGGTGGATGAAGAGATGTTTTTCGGCCATCTGATGGGAACCTATTGGTTCAAGGAGACGATTGATCTATTCTTTAACAGCGAGTATCAGCGTAAATATGAGGAGGTCATGAGCGATTTCCTGAGCCGCGATATTGTCAGGCGGAAAGATGGCACGTTGTTTACAACCGTCAAGCCATGAAAAGAAATTTCCCCCTGGTCTTTGGTAGGAAAAATGGGCCAATCTCGGAAAGAAATCTGATTAACGCGGTATTTTATGAAAAGGGTTAGTGTCTTCCAGGGGAAATGGTTGACTGTCATCATTTCTCTCTTTTTGCTCCTCTTCATGCCAACGAGCAATATACGGGCAGAGGGCCGATCCAGCGTGCTCGAATGCTCCCGGATTGAAAACGAAGAGGAACGGCTGAAATGCTACGATGAAATTGTGCGTCGCGAATCCAACAAGTATGACTCCTATCTGTCAAAACAGTGGGAACTGGATAGGGATAAGCCACGAGACCAATACGTCATTATGCCGCATCGATCTAACTACATCCTGCCTGTTGCGTATAACAGCTCGCCCAATACGGGCCCCTTTCAGGAGGCTTCCACCGGTGAGGATGTTCAAGAGACCGAAGTAAAGTTTCAAATAAGCCTGAAGGTCAAGCTCTGGCAGGATATCCTTGGCAAGGATATGGACCTGTGGTTCGGGTACACCCAGAAGTCGTTCTGGCAGCTTTACAACTTTGCAGACTCTTCCCCGTTCCGTGAAACCAATTATGAGCCTGAATTGCTGCTCAATGTTCGCACAAATTTCAGCTTTCTGGGGATGAATGCCCGCACTATGAACGTGGGATTTAATCATCAATCCAACGGCCGCTCTGAACCGTTTTCAAGGGGCTGGAACCGGATTGTAGGAAACGTGGGCCTCGAAAGAGATAATTTCATTCTGCTTTTCAAGGCATGGTACCGCATTCCCGAGAGCGAAGAAAAGGATGATAATCCGGATATTGACGATTATATGGGATATGGTGAGATCTGGGGCTACTATGTGTGGAGTGGATACAGGCTTGGTGCGATGCTCCGTAATAACCTTAGGCTCAACGACAATCGAGGGGCATTGCAGCTTGAATGGAGCATGCCCATCACCAAGAATGTTGGCCTCTATATCCAGTATTTCAACGGATACGGCGAGAGCCTGCTCGATTACAACCACAGCGTCAATCGCATCTCTATCGGGTTTATTCTGACCGATTGGGATTGAGCCCTGGCAATGTCTTCTTCAGGACATTATGTGATACATGCCATGGAGATGTAGATGTATGTATGGAATAGGAACTAATTTGCAAAATGGGCGATCAAAAACTGACTGGAGGTGCGTGAATGAATGCAATTATCATCTACTGGTCGAACACGGGCAACACCGAGAAGGTAGCCTACGCGATCCACGAGGGCCTTGAAGAGGCCGGCGCGAACGTCACCATCAAGAGGGTAGGGGAAGCAGGGGATATCGATTACTTCACCTACGATCTGGTTTGTATCGGCTTTCCATCCCATCAATGGCACCCCCCTGAACCCATGGATGCATTCCTGAACAAAAGGCAAAGGGCTTACAGCAAACAGGGGTACGTGAAGGTCGGTGCCCCAAAGGTAGCGGGCAAGAATGCGCTGATCTTCTGCACCTATTCGGGGCCCCACACGGGCATTCGCGAGGTCATACCGGCGGGTTTGTACGCCGGACAATTCTTCGAGCATCTGGGCTTCACCGTGGTGGGCGAGTGGTACGTGGTGGGCGAGTTTCATGGGAAAGAAGCAAATAGCACCAGGGGGAGGCTCGGAGACATCCGAGGCCGTCCCAATGAGGAAGACCTTCGCAAGGTGAAGCTGGATACGATCCAGCTCGCAGGCACGATTACAGACTCGGCAGAGGAACAGTAGTTATTTGTCGTTGCGACCGATACCTGGTAGTGGAAATGAATTCCCATTATTAACAATTGAGTGGGCTCGAAATGGATGGCACATTTCAACGCTAGTCATCCCAATCATTAGCTTTCCCTGTGACAGCAGGTAAAACGGGAAAGCGGACCATAACTACAAATAAAGAGGGGACGACTAAATGTCCGTATTCGATAACCGTGAATACGATAACCATGAGCAGGCTCTATTCTGTCGTGATGAAGAGGTCGGCTTGCGCCCTTTCTCGCTTCACTTCAGAGAAACGATTATGCTGTATATACGAACTATAGTGTGGTATATGGCCTTAGAGAGTAGATGAGTACTGCGTGGGATATTTGATAGGAGAGCGCCGTGAATTCAAGGGTTATCGGGGGTGTGGCAATAGCCATTGTGGGTGTATTTTTATTCTTCAGTTCCGGCTGTGACAATAGAAACAAGGAGGCGCAAGAGGCCGCCAAAACGGCCCGTGACAATGCCGAGGCAGAACTCGAGAAGGTAAAGGAGCGGGATGAGCGGGCCAAGGAGGTAATTCAGAGGAAATTCGGTGCGGTCGCCAAATTCGACAGCCGCTTTCAGGACTACGCCCCCCGGGATGCCGAAACCGAATCCGGTGAAGAACTTGAAGCTGAGGAGGGCGCCCTCAGGGGCTACGTAGCCGTGTGGGGCGCCAAGCCCGGCACCGTGGGCAGCACGAGGGGCATGAGGGTGTCGCTACGCGATGAAGACGGGTATCTTTACTACGCATGGATCGACTCGGAGAACCGGTACCGGATCTCCGCACCCGCCGGCGAATATACCCTGATAATCGAGGAGCCTGGATACAAACGCTTCGAGAAAAGCGTCACGGTCGAAGGCGGCAGAGAGAGGCTTATGGCCCCTATCGGGCTTCAAAATGAGTAGGTTTACGCCCGCAGCCCTATAAAAGGCCTCGCCAACCATTGTTTCCCGCTCCTCGTTATTTTCCAAAGGCAACATGCGTCAATACGTTTTAAAGACCTTTCCCGAACACCTCATTGTGCGCTATGGCCGCTCACTCCTGCTGTACCTCTCAGTGCTCCTTATAGGGCTCTCTCCCATCACGCTCCCCTCCTGTTCCACCAAGGGGGGTGAGCATGTGGTCACCCTTGCGAAGCTCCACAACCTGAAAACGGCCATGCCACTGCTTACCCAACTGGTGCTCGATGGAAATCGTCCATTTCCCACAACCGCCGAGGAACTCATCGACTTCATGGAGAAAGAGGCCGGATATGAACGGTCTAAGGATCCAAAGGATAGCCCCCTCATAGACGGGTGGGGGAATGAGATGCGCCTCGAGGGGGATAAAAGGTCGTATATAATACGCTCAGCAGGACCCGATAAGCTCTTCGATACGGATGATGATATCTGTCTGGCGGGCAGCCCCGACGGCGAATACATCATCGACGGTTCAAGGGAAAAGCTATCCGGCAAAGAGCTTTTAAAGAGCCCGATTCGCGTACCCTTTCAGGAGCCCAATGGCTACTACCGGGTATTGCTTCCTGGAAGGTATGCGATCATCAAGAAATACGCCGGATGGCAAAGCCAGATCACCTTTTCCTATACGAGACACAACCGCGTCACCATTGTTGCGGAGCCGATGACAAGAAAACGGGATCCGGCAGTTGAGATGAGCAAGAGGCTCGAGAATCTTCGGAGCGGTAGGGATGAGGCCTTCTCGGGCTATGAAGTGGTTCGGTACGGTCCCGTCACCATCAACAAGGCCTCGGGCTATGAAATAAGGCTAAAGAGCACCGATTTCCTCGCGCATACCTACGACATTGCGGGCCGGGACGGGATAGGACTCTCCATTTCAATTATTACGAGCGGTAAGGACCGTCACTATATCCTGGACACCTTGATAGATGCCATTCACAAGAGCCTGGATATACGTTGAAGGGGCCATAGTGTCGATGGGAACGATCCGTGACTTCCCAAAATAGGGCTGATACGATGAGCCATGCGGCCGACATCCGATACTAAGTGGTGCAAGTGCACGACAAAAATCCAGGAGGTGTGATGGCGGGTGAAATCCCGCGCAGAGTATGAGGGGCTTCTCAATGCAATGGCCGATCAGGGCTGGGTCTTCGATCACTTCATCGAGCTGGCGGATATCGCCGTTTTCAGGAAACAGCATTAGCGAGGACCGAACTTTTGAATACATGAGAGGTCGAGCAGGGCGCGGCTGATGCCCGTCTTGTAAGGCCTTATCAAGCCGGTTAAACAAGGGGTTTCAGATGGCTTCTTTGGAAGAGGTGCTGGAGAAGCTCAAGGCCGGGGCTAGGCCTGACCAGCTCGAGGGCATGGCCAGGTACGGCATGGCAGTGGACAGAAGGCTCGGGGTGGCGGTCCCGGAAATGAGGAAGATCGCGAAGGAGGCCGGGAAGGATCATCGGCTCGCCCTGGAGCTGTGGAAAACCGGGATCCCCGAGGCCATGATGGTGGCATCCATGGTGGATATTCCCGAGGAGGTCACCGAAGGGCAGATGGATAAGTGGGTGAAGGACTTCAACTCATGGGATCTCTGTGATCAGGTTTGCATGAACCTCTTCGACAAGACTTCCCTTGCGTGGACTAAGGTCATGGACTGGTCCGCGCGGCAAGAGGAGTTCGTAAAGCGTGCCGCCTTCGCCCTCATCGCGAGCCTGGCGTGGCACGACAAGGAGGCTCAGGACGAGAAGTTCATCGCGCTCATCCCCATCATCAGGCAAGGGGCAACGGATGAGCGCAACTTCGTGAAAAAGGCCGTGAACTGGGCCCTCAGGAATATGGGCAAGCGCAACCAGAACCTCAACGAGGTTGCCATAGGGGCGGCAAAGGAGATCCGGGAGATGAACTCTAAAGCCGCCCGCTGGATCGCCTCCGACGCGATACGGGATCTCACGAGCGATACCACGCGGAAAAGATTACGGGAGAAGAGGGATTAAGGGAGATGATCGATGACCATTGAGAGCGTGAGGGCGTACTTCAGGGAACAAGGGCTAGGGTACGAAATTCATGAGTTCGGCGAGAGCACCGAGACGGTGGAACTCGCAGCCCAGGCGCTGGGCGTGGAACCCGAATTGATCGCTAAAACCCTTGCCTTCAAGATAAGGGAGAGGAGTATGCTGGTGGTGACCAAGGGAGACGCCAGGATCGACAACCGAAAGTTCAAGGACCGCTTTGGGGCGAAGGCCAAGATGATGTCCCCCGGGGAGGTGTTCGAGAAAACCGGGCACTCCGTGGGCGGTGTCTGCCCCTTTGCCATAGAAGAGGACATGGAGACCTACCTCGATGAGAGCCTCAGGCGGTTCGAGAAGGTATACCCCGCCGCAGGATCCAAGAATTCGTGCATCGAGATCACGCCCGAGGAGCTGTGCAGGATCACCGGCGCACAATGGGTTGATGTATGCAGAGATAGATAGGGCTGGGATGAGGCGCGAAGCCGCGGAGAAAATCCGGATTGAGAGAGGCTATATCCCGGGCTCCATCGGAAGAATTGCTGAAATTCACGGTGTGTACTACCACGAGTATTGGGGGTTCGGGTCCTTCTTTGAGGCAAAAGTGGCCAGCGAGCTCGCCGAATTTATCGGTCGCTATGATGACAAGCGTGATGGCCTCTGGACGGCTTTTTTAGGGGGACGCATCGAGGGTTCCATTGCGATTGACGGGATTCATGCCGAGGACGTGGGGGCTCATCTTCGATGGTTTATCGTATCCGCTTCCCTTCACGGGAGAGGTATAGGCAGCCGGCTCATTGCCGCAGCTTCGGACTTCTGTCGAAACAGGGGCTACAAGAGGATATACTTACAGACCTTTGAAGGCCTCGACCCCGCGAAGCACCTCTACGAGAAGACTGGGTTCACGCTTAGGGAACAACGAAGGGGAACGATGTGGGGTACAGAGGTCAACGAACAACGCTTCGAGCTACGCCTCGACTAGGCTTACAAAACAATGAACTTGCCTCGCGCCGCCCTGATGCTTTCCTGCCTCCCCCGCCACTGACGTATGGCTTTCTGTAGGGGCTCATTTTCGTGGATACACTACCGGCTGCTCTCATGGTCTAAGTAGCCCGGGAGATATGATATATGCTTCGCAAGGGATGGAGGGCCCATATCTATCAAGGCCCTTTTATTGGGTGGTCCCTTGTGATATACATTCGGTGCGGGGATATGCTGATACCCGCATATCAATCTTGCTCTCTCAAAAAGGAGGATACGATGGCCATAGGTTTTAATGCGGATGAAGTACTGGAGATGGCGATTCGGATCGAGGAAAACGGCGCCGCTTTCTATAGGAAGGCCGCGGGATTGCAGTCGAATCAGGAAGATCGTGAGTTTCTCGAGAAATTGGCTTCGATGGAGGAGGGCCATAAAGCAACATTTGTGGAAATGCGGAAGTCGCTTACCGATAAGGAAAAGGGCGGAAAGGTGTTCGACCCCCAAGACGAGCTATCGCTGTACCTATCGGCGATGGCGGACACACATGGTGGGGAGGGCAGTCCGTCCGCAGCGGATTCACTCACCGGCGCTGAAACCATGGAGGAGGTGATCACCACGGCCATTGGCCTTGAGAAGGAATCCGTCCTCTTTTACCTCGGCCTCAAGGACATGGTGCCGCCGAAATACGGCCTCGAGAGGATCGACGAGATCATAAGAGAAGAGCGAAGCCACATTGCCCAGCTGACCAGCCTTCTTGGAAGGTTGAAAACCGGGTAATGGCAGGTGTCCTGCCAGGGATGAATTAACTCCTATCGCCCACCGTTTACATCGAAAAGGAGCTTGCCTCTGAGGGGCCAGCAAGGTGATGACCGGGCTTCCCATGGCCCGGCGGGAGTACCCTTTTGGAGACAATACCATGAACAAAGATGTTCCGCACAGCGATCTCGCCATCGCACAAGTCAATGGCATTCGGATTGCCCATGATACCTTTGGAGATACCAGCTCGCCTCCCCTGCTCCTCATTATGGGGCTCGGGGGGCAGATGATCAACTGGCACGAGGAATTCTGTACCCAACTCGCAGCCGAGGGCTACTGGGTGATTCGGTTTGATAACCGGGACGGGGGGCTCAGCTGTTGATCATTGAGGGCCTGGGACACTCCCTAGCGGATTTTCCGAGGGTCTGGCCGTACGTGATAGAAGCGGTCACCCGCCATGCGGTATAGGCCCCTGCTGGCGAGAGAAGATACCCGGCGTCTTGCCGACAAGGCCTTTTTAAGGAGTCCACGCCCCTAAAAGCGGAGAAAGAATACGGGACCTTTCCCTTACGCAGACATGGGAGTGAACCATCGGAAAGTCAAAGATGATAAATCCGCTTGAGAGTTTACTCTTGACTGGAGAATGCCCCAATATGCATAGGGCTGCCCTTGGCGAGGCAACCCTTCTCCTGGAGTTCGCACAGGCCAGCGCGTACCTTACCACCATGGGGGAAGGCCCGCCGAGAATCCTGGTAACCAGGGAGATCGATTGGTCATGGGCTCGGATCATAGAGCGCTTCGAGGGCGTGATCGCCGACAGAGGAACCCGCATATCCCGCGGATCCGAGGTTCTCATGATAATGGCTAAGCCGGGGGTACTTGGTGCAAAGACGGCAACGGAGGTCCTTCGCTCCGGTGGCAAGGTGCAAATCGTGTGCAGGGGAAATGAGGCCTCTGTTCATAGGATCCGATAGGCAAAGGAGGTTGAAGTGAGGCGACCTTCCCCCTCCATGACGCCTTCGGGTGCTGCTGTGAGCACGGAATGCCCTGGTTAAGTGGATACGCCATGATATTGGAATTCTTCCGCGTTCACCAGGCTTCTCTCTGGTTGATCGGAACGATCTCGGTCATTGTATTTGCGGGAACCCTCGTGGCAATTCCCATACTGGTAATCCATATCCCCGCGGATTACTTCACGCGCCGCAGAAGAACCACAGATGGCTCGCCTAAAGGGTATTCAGCGGTTCGCCTCGTTGGCCTGATGCTTAAAAATCTCACCGGTATCATCTTTGTGCTTTCCGGTATTGCGTTGTTGGTATTGCCCGGGCAAGGCATTCTCACCATTCTGATCGGAATAATGCTGCTGAACTTTCCCGGGAAGCTCGCGCTCGAGCGGCGCATCATCGAGCAGGAATCGGTGCTCCGTGCTATCAACTGGATGCGCCTTAAGGCACAGAAGCCAGCGCTTAAGCCCCCTCGAAAAGGCCCTCGCACCAGGAAAACAAGGTCGACTGAGTAAAAGGGGATATCAAGAGGCTCAGCCTAAGGACAAATCCGCTAATACTTCAACTCCAGGTCTGCCTCAAAGAGCGGGTTGCCTTTTCTTAGGTAGGAGCGTATGTTTTCAATAGTCTGTTCTATGTTCAGTTCGGCGGCCTGCGGAGTAAATCCAGCGATGTGAGGGGAGAGAACCACATTCGGGAGCTCGTGGAGGGGGAATCTCGAGGGATGCACCTCCATCTCTCCGTCTCTTGGATACCTATACCACACATCGATTCCCGCACCCTTTAGAATGCCCTCCTTCAATGAACGGTACAGGCCCTCCTCATCAACAATCTCCCCCCTTCCCACATTTATAAGGACCTTATCCTTCAGGGATGCCAAAATTTCAGCGCTCAGCATCCCCTTCGTCTCATCGGTTAACGGGAGGCTGATGAAGATGAGTTCTCCCTTTTCCAAGGCCTCGCTGAGAGCAAGGGTGGTTCCGTCAAAGTATTCCTGTCTTGTATTTGACCGGCGCTTTTTAAATCCGATGGTGGTGCAGCCAAAGGCCTTTAATAACTTCGCGATATTGCCTCCTATTTCGCCTGTTCCCAGTAATGCGCACGATCTGCCTTGCAGCGAATCCCATGAATCCTCTACCCCCTTTTTCACCCTATATCCATGCCACTTCCCGATCCTCAGATCATTATGGTAATCGATTATCCGCCCGTAAAAGGCCAAGGCCAAGGCTATGGCTCGCTCCGCAACATAGGGCGCGTTGCCATGGGCATTGGAAACCCGGATACCCCGTCCCCTGATATAGTCAAGCGGGAGCGCATCGATCCCCGCAAAGGGAACGAAGATAATGTTCGCCTTTTGTGCCCGCCTGATAATATCAAGCGGTATGAATCCGCCTACCAGGGCGTGGGCTTCCTCTACTTCGCCATCTACACTCTGCCTTTCGGTGACAAACTCAGCATGACTGAACTCCCTTTTAAGCTCCTCAATCCTCTGAAGCCACAGGCGATTTAACCTGGTGTAAAACACGATCTTCATGGAAAATACCTCCGCTCATGTCAATGTATCTCAAAATTGACACAGGCCGTAAAAGATGTCAATCTAGGGCTCCATGTTTTATTCATAAAGTCCTGTTACATGAATGAGGATACACGTTGTTAAGGCTTTTCAACACGTTGGGAAGGCGGCTAGAGATATTTGAGCCCGTGAATGAAGACGGGGTATCGGTATTCACCTGCGGTCCCTCCGTGTATCAAAGGGGCCACATCGGGAACTTCAGGACCTTTCTGTTCGAGGACATACTGGTCCGATACCTCGAATACTCGGGCTATCGAGTCACAAGGGGAATGAACTTCACCGATGTGGAGGACAAGGCGATCAAGGAGGCCAAGGAGAAGAACGTGGACGTCCAGGTTCTCACCCAGCAAATCATCGAGGCCTTTATCCGCGAGATGGAGCTCCTGAGAATAAGGATACCCGAGTACCTCCCCAGGGCCTCGGAGACGGTGGATAGGGCCGTGGATATTATCGAGTACCTCCTCGATCGAGGAATCGCATACTGGCATAAGGGCAATGTCTACTTTGACCCGTTGAAATATCCTCGGTTTGGGGAGCTCTATGGCCTTGACATGGATTCATGGCCCAGGACAAAGCGGCGGTTTCATAGGGATACCTACCCGGGAATGAGGTGGAACAGGGGTGATTTCATTCTCTGGCACGGGTACAAGGGAGGAGGCGAGATTTATTGGGACACGAAGATCGGAAAGGGAAGGCCATCCTGGAACATCCAGGATCCAAGCATGATCGCGCAACACTTCAATGAGACCCTCTCCGTCTATTGCGGCGGATACGACAACCTCATACGCCACCATGACTACTCGAGGGCGATCCTCGAGTCGATCCGCCCCTTTCCCATGGCGAAATACTGGCTCCACTGCTACCATCTTCATGTAGACGGCAAAAAGATGTCCAAGAGCAAGGGAAATGTGTACTATACGGATACACTGCGTGATCGAGGATACGGCATCGATGAGGTCCGGTTCTTCTTGATTTACTGGCACTACCGGAAAAACCTCAACTACTCCACCAGAGCCATGAATCGCGCAGCAGAAAAGCTAAGGGCCTTTAAACGAACAATCAGTGCCCTTGAGGCCACATCCAACGAGAAACTGGGCATCGATGAGGGAGTGTACCATAAGGTGAAAGGGCTCTTCTCCAGCAAGATGGACCAGGATCTCGACGTGAGGGGTGCCTTTGATGGGCTTCACGGATTTGTATCCGGCCCCGAGGCGAAGCACCTAGGCCCCAGGGCATCCGCTGGTATCCTGAAGGCCCTGAGGGAGATCGATGAGGTCCTCCACGTGATCTTCTAAGGATAAAAGCATGCGGATTGTGTGCCGCGCACACAATCTCTAACCCTTTAGACAGAGGATGGTACACATGCGTTTCGTGAAATACCATGCCCTCGGCAATGACTATATCGTCTGGGATCCCGCCCACACCGGCGAGGAACTCACTGCCTCTCAGGTGCGATTGCTGTGTCACCGAAACTACGGCGTGGGATCGGATGGGGTTCTCATTGGCCCAATCGAAACCTCGGGAGACGCCTTTTCAGTGCGTATCTTCAACCCTGACGGGAGCGAGGCGGAAAAGAGCGGGAACGGGGTGAGAATCTTCTCCCGGTACCTCTGGGATCAGGGAACGGTGGGAGGGGACCCGTTCACCATACTCACCCTGGGGGGCAAGGTGAGGGCCCAGGTGCACAAAGGGGGGAGGGATGTCACCGCGGAGATGGGCACGCTCAGCTTTGACAGCACCCTCATACCCGTGGAAGGGCCTCCAAGGGAGGTGATAAACGAGACAATACTCGTGGAAGGCGAGGAGCTTAGTTTCTGCGCTGCCACCATCGGGAACCCGCACTGCGTTATTCTCCGCGATGAGGTGAGCCCGGAGGAGGCGAAAAAATGGGGTCCATTGATTGAAGTCGATCCTCGCTTCCCGAATCGCACCAACGTTCAATTCATGAAAATCCTGGATCGCGGGAACATCCAGATCGAGATCTGGGAGCGAGGGGCCGGCTATACCCTCTCCTCAGGAACAAGCAGCAGTGCTGCCGCGGGTGTCGCCCGCAAGCTCGGCCTATGCGATCCCCGCGTCTCGGTTCACATGCCCGGAGGCGCCATCCACATTGCCATCTCAGGCGAGTTCATGATCTCCATGCGAGGTCCTGTCACCAAGATCGCCGAAGGCATCATCTCAAAGGAACTGTTTACCCCTCATCCAGAGGGAAAGGAGCCACCATCACGGGTACGCACATAAAGGGTGTTTCGCTTACGCTCCTTCCTGAACGCCTGGCAATCTGCCAGCGTTCGCCGAAGGAGCCAATCCCCGAGTTCATCACTCGTGCTCAATTCTTCTCGATCACGCGCACCGATGAGGAGATCTCCCTCGTGCTGCCCGAGGAAAAGGTGCCGTACGAGTGGAAGGCTGAAAAGGGATGGCGCTGTTTCAAGGTCCTAGGCTCCCTCAACTTCAACATGACGGGCATCCTCGCCTCGCTCACCTCCTGCCTTGCCGATGCGGGCGTGAGCACCCTCGCGATATCCACCTACAGCACGGATTATCTGCTTGTGAGGGAAGACGACCTGGAGAAGGCACAAAAGGTATGGGCAGAATGCGGGTATGAGGTGCAATGAGGTTCGGCCTCCTTCCGATTCGCGACCATGAGAGGAAGATGGGCTATAGTGATACCGATCATTGCCTTCACGCCGAAATTATTAGGGGGATTCGCTCACCTTATTCCCGCCCATGATGCGCCAGGTGTCGATGGTGAAACCCGAGGGCATAGGCAACTCCTCCCAGGAGGCTCGTTGCCACCTGTACGGAAAAAAAGAGGATCCCAAGGCAGAGAGCCTTCTCAGGCTGAACCCCCTCGAGCCCCAGGAAATACACGAAGGTTCCCTCCCTCACCCCAATGCCGCTAAAGCTGATGGGAATCGTCGTGGCGATGTTGATCAAGGGAAGGCTTGCGAAGTAAAAGACCAGGGGGATCTCAATGCCGATCCCCGCGCCGAGAAAGGCAACGGCGCCCATCCCCAGGGCCTGGAGACAGAACGATAACCCGAGCACCGCGAAGATCTTGCGCGGGCTCTGCCAGAGCACGAGAACGCCGCTGAACCGTTCCACGAGCGTGGGCCAGAGGCCCCCCAAGATCCTGTGGACAAAGGGCAGGCCAACGAGTCCACACAAAATAACGATCCCACCGATCGAAAGCGCGGTGACGAAATGGCCTGGAAGTATATCGGGCCTGAGCCCCACCGCCCCTGCACCCAGGAGTACCATGGCGACAAGGCCGAAGAGGCGGTCACCTACCACGCTGTAAGCCGCCATCAACCGCCGACCCTCGTCCCTGGATAGAAAATGAATCTTGAGCACATCCCCGCCCACGCTAGTGGGCAGGAAGAGGTTGAAGTACATGCCCACGAAATAGAACGTGAGGTAGGTCCGCCACTGTCCAGGGAAGGAAAGGGTATTTGACAGGATGAACCAACGGACACTGCTCAGGATTTGGGCCGCCAGATACATGAGGGCGGCGACCAGCCAGACAGGGGGTGAGAGTTCCTGAAACGAGGCGAGGATACCCTTAAGCTCAAACCGAGAGAAAAGCCACCACAACAGTCCTGCGCTGACACAGAGCCGGGCCAGCCACCCGGCCCATCGACGCACACCCGGTCTCACTCCAGAACCTCACGTACGGCATAGCTCCTTTTTCCGGAAGACTCGTAGTAGGTTCTGACCACCAATTCGCCCAGAAGCCCCAAGCCCGCGAGCATGATTCCCGTGATAATCAGGAGCGCCCCCAAAAGCAACAGTGGCCGACCTCCGATATCCTCTCCCCTGCCGAGCTTCACCCATGTCAAATACAGTTCGATCACGAAGCCTATCGCGAACAGGAGCCCCCCGTTCAACCCGAAGAACTGAAGGGGCCTGGTGGCGAACTTCTGGAAGAATACCATTAAAAGAAGGTCGAGGAGCACCCTATAGGTGCGCCCGATTCCGTACTTGCTCTTTCCCTTTCTCCGGGGATGGTGTGACACCACCTTCTCGATGATGCGGGATCCGTACAGGCTTGCGAACACGGGGATAAAGCGGTGAAGCTCTCCATAGAGCAATAGCTGTCTGGCCACCTCGCCTCTGTATGCCTTCAATGTACAGCCATAGTCATGGAGCCTGATCCCCGTTGCCCGGCTTATGAGCCAGTTGGCGATCAGGGAAGGGAGCCGCTTTGAGAAGAAGGGATCATCCCTCTTTTTACGCCAGCCGCTGACCAGGTCATATCCCTCCTCCAATGAAGCGATCATGAGGGGGATGTCGTGGGGGTCGTTCTGGAGGTCACCGTCCATGGATACGATGATCTCGCCGCGCGCATGGTCAAAGCCGGCGGTCATGGCAGCGCTCTGACCGAAGTTACGCCGCAACACCACGACGCGCAGCTCGGGGACTTCGGCCTTCATCGCCCGGAGGATTCCCAGGCCCTCATCGGTGCTCCCGTCGTCGATAAAGATCAGCTCGAATGTCCTTCCCAGGGGCCTCATCACCTCGAGCACGTTCCCAACGAGCAGCTTGAGGTTCGGCGCCTCGTTAAAGAGGGGGACAACTATCGAGATCTCCGGGGTTGAATCCTTGCTCATAGACTGCTCCTTCTGGAACACAGCACCCCTTTCGGCAAGGAGACCACGGCCCATTGGCACCTGTTGGTCATCGACGTTACCAATCCCGCAATCGATATGCCTTCAAGTCTCCTCACGTATATACAATCATGTGCTCAATAGGGGATGTATAGTGAAAAAACCCGCCCGTGTAAAGCGCTAACCGGTGTCTGCCGTCTCACGCCCAGGGCTATCCATGTCCTTTCTACCTGAAAAGGCCTTACGCATCCGTCCAATCAGCCAATTGCTCAGGGCGCCAAAGGAGAAGAACACGAAAAAAGGATCCACGAGGTAGTCCCACAGGTTTGCTGACTCCAGCAGGTTCAGATCATAACCCAGGATACAGGCGATCAGGACCACTGCGAAGCTGTTCTTCATCAAAAGCAACGCAATGGTCACCATCGCCAGGAACGCGAAAAGCCAGGAGAAGCCCCACCCCAAGACATAAGGGTCGAAGCCCCCAAGCCCGAGCGCCATCGGGTAGAGCGCAAGGCCTGCCGTGAGGCCTAAAATCCATGAGGCCATGGAGGCATTGCTTCCGAGCAGTCGTCTTCCCGAGGCATTCTCCCAGGCCTTGCTCAAGGCTGTTGCCACGAGAGGGAAGCTGAAGTTCGCGTTTATTCCGATCAGCCAGCGGGCCAGGGGAAGCCCTCCCACGGGCAGGAGGGCGATTATGCCGGATATGAGGGCGAGGATCGAGGTCAGTCGCCACCCATGGGGCGGCTTTTTCACCTTCCTGGCGACCCATTGCACTACGAGCAGCACGACCAGCCAGGGAAAGAAAAACGAGAAGGCAAAGCTAATCACTGCGAGGCCCCCTGTAGCCTGAAGTTGATCCACGCTTCATTGAACACCACATGCTTGATGCGCATTCTGTGCCACGTGTACACAAGGTGGATTCGCCCATGGCTGTCCCGTATCATGTATGGGTAAGAGAATTCCGCCCCTTTGCCCTCCTCGATCCTCTCGACACGTTGCCATGTTTCGCCGCCATCGATGGAAAGGGCGAGCTGGAGGTTCTCCCTGCCCTTGGGGCTCTCGTTAAAGGCCAGCAGGATCCGCCCCCCTGAGAGCGGGAGCGCGTTTACGGCAGCATCGGGGTTTGGTAATGCCAGGTGCCGCGGTTCAGACCACGTAGTACCCGCATCCGTGGTCGTTGCCATTCCCACGGCCCTCTCATCGGAGCAACTCCGAAAAAAGGCCGCTGCACGGCGGGCATCTCGGGCAACAATGGAGGGCTGGATAAATCCGCGGCCTCCTGCAATCCTCGTCTTTCGAACGCTGAATCCCCCGCCCTCGGCCTTGATCCAGAGGATCTCCGGAAACCTCCCAAGGCATTCGTGGTAAATGGGAACGGCAAGGGACCCGTCGCTCATCCGAACCGGATTATTCCTGACGAGCTCGCTCACATTGAGAAGCGGGCTCAGGGTGAGCCGTGTGCTCGGGGTCCAACTCATCCCACCGTCGGTCGATACCTTGAGGTTGAGGGAACTCCCTGACCATCCACCGACCGCGATTGTGACATAGATGAGCCACAGGCGGTTCTCTGAATCGGTAAAAATCAGGGGATTGCCCAGCCTCTTCACGTATCGTCGCAGCTCCCTCGAGGCGGACCTCCTGTCCGCGATTACCCTCGGCTCGCTCCAGGCTGATGGCCCTCCGGGATCACGAGTCGCGAGGTATATCGCCGTATCCCGCGCTCCCTCCCTCGTGCCCCCGTACCAACAGGCGAAGAGCCTTCCATCGGCCATCTCGCAGATGGAGCCTACATGGACCATTCCCGCTCCAGGCTCCCCGCTGATAAACTCCTGGGTCATCCGTGGAAGGCCTCGATCGAGCGGAACAGACGTCGGGTACAAGGCGAATGTCGCGGGTTCCCGGTCCAAAGAAGAGGCCCAGCGCCACCACGGCACCGCATGGAGGAGAAGAGTGACAAGTATGGAAATGAGTACCGCCCGTCTACTCATCAGTACAATTCTCCGGGTATACCCGATAGTAATGAATGGTGGATCGCAGATCCGCCAGGGAATGGGCTTTTACCGCCCTCTTCCAGTCATCGCTGGTGGCATCCTCCCGGGCAAACCGGACCCATGTGTGCCTGGAATAAAAGGTCCTGAATTGACCAGCCCGCTCGAAATGAACACCAAGTCGCCTCGCGAGGCCTTCAAATCCCCTCATGTCCTCCTCCCGCAGAAAGACGAATCCATCAAGCCTTTGGAGCGCTCGGTCGAATCTCTCAATCCCTCCCACCAGCTGGATTGCGCTCCGTTTCAGGCGAATGGAGAGCATGGATGGCTGCGAGCTGTTGTAGCAGGCAACGGGAACGCTCCCTACCACCCCTTCGATGTTCTCCGGCATTTCATTTATTCCCAGTGTCGGATAGAGGCCCCCCATCATGAGGGCGAGCAGCAGGGCCGAGGCACCCGCCACTAGATGGGCATTGTGGGTTGCGAGGGTTATCCAGAACATAAGGCCAGCCAGCACTAGGCAGATGATGGCTGCGGGAATCCCATGGCCGAACCACAGGAAGAACAGGCAGAAGACAACGGCTCCACAGGCGATCAAAGATGCGGAGACAACCAACAGGCTTGATTTCAGCGCCCCGCTCGCGCGTTCAAACCAGCGTGCGCACAGCACACATGCCGCGGGGATGACCGGGGTCATGTACCGGCCATAGGTGGTAATGAAGAAAAAGGGGATTATGCTTCCGAAAAACCAGATCAATAGCCAGAGATTTTCGCGGCCAGAGCGATCCCGTAAATGGTACAGCGTGGAGACAAGGGCTGCAATCACTGCGATTGACCATGGGAAGACGAGGGCCAAAGCGCCGCCCAGGGTCGAAAGGGGAGCACCAAGGTGAAGGGCGCCGAAGCGTCTCGCGGCAATCTCCTGGTCAACAATAACCAGGAAATCGGGCCAGAGGTGTGCCATCATTAAAGGCCAGGGAAGGCACACCGCCAGCAGCACCGCGATTGCCCCCACCACGTGTGACCAGCGTGAGGTGACGAAATGCCATCTTACGAATACGAGCAACGCGCCAAGGGCGGCCGCGCCGAAGAAGACAAATCCAACGGGACCTTTAAGGAGAAACGAGAGGCCCAGACAGAGGGCCGACAACAACACCCAACCCACATGGGCCGATTGCCCCCACCTGAGGGCGAGGTACACCGCCATGCACGTGAGAAAGGCCAGGGGAAGGTCCAGTATGGCCACGCGGCCTTCAACGGCAACCGCAGCGGTTGCCAGGGTGATTAACCCGGCGAGCATGCCGCTCCTCTTGAAGAGGGCCCGGTAAAGAAGGCAGGAACACGCGGCCAGACCCGCACCCGATAACACGCCCCAGATCCTCGCGGCGAACAGGTTAATCCCCAGCATTCGGTAGCTCACCATAATCGCCCAATAGAGCAGCGGCGGCTTCCTGAGGCGCGGCTCGCCATTAACCCATGTGGTGACCCAATCGCCCCGCTCAAGGGTTTCCATGGGCGTTCGCAGGGAAAGCCAGTATTCATCCTGGCCGGTGATGCTCGTCTCGCACCACACACAGGGAAGCAGCAACAGAACCCCAGCCACGAGGATGACAATCGCCTCGTGATTGCCAAGGCATCTCCTCCATGAGCTCCCCATAACTGCCTTAATGGTCACCTCGTTCGCTCCCGCATAATCTTTCCACTATATCGAACATTTTCGAAAACAGGAAGCAACTCATGGCAAAACGTAAACAAGCACACGCACAATGTCAACGGGAAAGGCATTGGATGCGAAGCCCGGGTTTTCATGACGACGAGCGATATAGGGCCTTGTTGGTGAGCGGGATCGGAAAATTGCCCAGCTCCTCGCCCCATCATCCCTTCACCGCCACTTGCTCTGGTGTAAATGGAGAGCAATAGTTACGCATGGTCCAAAGAAATATTAATAATATCATCTACATAAAATCTATTTTTTGTAATTAACTGTTTAAATGCGAGAAATACTTTTTGAATAATTTTTTATTAAAAAAGATTATTTCGAAAAATATCGTCAGAAAATCTAAAAAATGAAACATTTTGCTTGACTCAAAAAAATAGATAATAAATAATTGTTTTTAATTCAAGTAATGACCTTGCGCGCTTTTCAATAATCCAGGGAAAGGAGAAGCCCTATGTTTATCAAGCCTGAAAAGATTATCAACCAGTTACCACGAAAGCTGGCCCAGGGCAGGAGGCTTGCCCTCGAGAACCTGGACTGGCTCGTCAATCACGTGCATCCATATCTTTTCATCACCTTTGGCCCTGAAAAAGAGGCCCTGTTAAATCTCTGTATGAACCTGCACACCCTGGGCGAGAATCGCCAACTTGTTTTGAGGGATACCGATGAGAAATTGATTATCGCTACCTTAAATAGGCCCGGCACCCTTTTCAGGACCTTAAATGCCCTCACCGATAAGGAGATTATCTATGAAGAGATGGTTCACTCCAATACAAACCTCACCGGCCAGGAGTGCCAGCTGGAGATTCAAAAATTTCACTTCCTCACCGATAAGGAACCCCCGGGGCCAATCTCATTCTTCCGAGGCAAGGGTCGCATTCGGAAAGCCCTCCAGGAAAACTACCCACAATTCAATTTCAGGGAGTTCGATACCATTTTCTCCTGTTTCATGAGGAACAACCCGGACTACGTAATGCTCTCTCCTGACATACGAGTAGCCAGGGCAATGTGGCTTTATCAGTCCGCAATCAGGCAGGGCGGTGCATTTTTAGATATCGAGCCCACCATAGATGAAAGAGGCCAAGAGGAATCAAGGCTTACTTTTTCCGTCATAAATCCCCTTGTCAGGGGATATATAGGACAGGCCATTGAAATATTCTTTCGGTTAAATATCGCCACCCGAAGAAACTACATCCTGGAGATAGACGACGGAACCCAGAAAGTCACGATTCTCACTGCCTACATTACCACTAGGGATGAGAGGCCTATCCACAAAGAGATGCCGCTCTTTTCCTCGATAGAATCCGAGCTCTACAACACACGGGTAATCAATGTACAAGACAGGACCTACCGTGAAATGGTAGTCGGCAACGTTCTCACTGGGCCTGAAGGCAGCCTCCTGAGTGCGATCACTACCTTTGTTCACACCAGCATGGCACATGCCCTTCCCTACAGGTTTAGCTGGGAGGAGACCCAGGATGCCTTCTTTAGCCACCTTCAGCTCACCAAGGAGCTCTTGAATCTCTTTGAAAAAAAATTCCACCCCGACCCTGAGAAACGCCTGGCTGCGAAGTCGCTGGAGGATGAATACCGGAGAATTCACACTATGATCGGCGAGTACAACACCGGCCACGCCCTCTTGGATGAAACCAGAAGGATTATGTTCACCGTTGCCCTGCTCTTCGTCCGGTACACCCTGAAGACCAACTTCTTCGTGACCCACAAGAAGGCCCTTTCATTCCGGCTGGACCCCCAGTATATGAAACAGCTCCCGCAGGAAATCAAGGGCAACCTTCCCCCTGACCTGCCCTTTCGGATCACCTTCTTCTATCACCGTGCCGGATCCGGCTATCACTTCGGGTTCTCTGACGTTGCCAGGGGGGGCTTTCGCACCATCATCGCCAGGACCAAGGATGACTTCGAGTCTGCCATGAGCACCATCTTTAAAGAGGCCATGGTACTCGCCCATACCCAGCACCTGAAGAATAAGGATATCTACCAGGGAGGCTCGAAGATAGCGGTGGTCATGAAGGCCTTTGATTTGAAGGGGCAGGACGGGGTTACCAATCGCCTCTATAACCTCCAGCGTGGCGTGATAAACGCCTTTCTGGACATCTTCGTCACCAGGGTTGGGAAGCCCGTGGATCCCAAGGTAGTGGATTACTACGGTGAAGACGAGCCCATCGAGGTGGGGCCCGATGAGAACATGCACGACTCCATGATCGAATGGATGGCGGACCGCGCAAAGGAACGTGGCTACATCCTCGGGAGCGGCATTATCTCCAGTAAAAAGATCGGGATCAACCACAAGGAATACGGCGTCACCTCTCTGGGCGTGTGGAAATTCTTGGAACGGGCGCTCAGGGAACTGGGAATCGATGCGCACTCAGATCCCTTCAGCGCGAAGATCACCGGTGGCACCAACGGGGATGTTGCGGGAAATGAGCTGAGGTTGCTGCTGGAGCATTGCCCAAAGGTACAGATCACCTCGATTACGGCCGGCTCAGGGGCCATACATGACCCAAAGGGCATGGATAAGGAGGAGCTCGATCGCCTGATCCTCAAGGACAATATCGATAAGTTCCAGCCGGATCGGCTCACCGAGGGCGGCTTTATCCTCTACGCGAGAGAGCAGAAAAAAGAAGGCTTGGTCGAACTCTTCAAAAAGGTTACACGTACCAAGGATGGCGTGAGGGAGGAGTGGGTGTCATCGGATGAGTTCCACGCCCAGTTCGAGAACCTCATATTCTCCCACTATACCGATGTATTCATGCCATGCGGGGGTCGGCCCGAAACCATCCATATGGGGAACTGGGGGAAGCTCTTCGACGAAAAGGGCAATCCCACCACCCTGGCGATCGTGGAGGGCGCCAACTCCTTTATCTCTCCAGAGGCGAGGGAGGAGATCCAGAAACACGGCATTATCATCTTGAAGGACGCCTCGGCGAATAAATGCGGCGTGATCTGCTCCTCCTACGAGATAATAGGAGGGTTGCTCATGAAGGACAGGGAATTCCTCCACCATAAAGAGGCCTATGTGAGCGATGTCCTGAAGATCTTGGAGAAACGGGCGGTCGATGAATCAGATCTGATCTTCCGGCGCCATGGCCGATCCCAAGACAAGGCCCTGTACACGGATATCAGCGATCAGATCAGCCATGAGATCAATGACCTGACGGATTCCGTCTATTCCTATCTGCTGGCGCACCCGGAGGTGGTCGTGAAACCGCCCTACGCCAAGGTTCTCCTTCTCCATCTCCCCGCCTTTATCAGGAAGCAAAAGAGGTTCAGGGACCGGATAAAGGGCCTTCCCCTTAAATACAGAATCGCCATGATCTCCACGGAGATCGCAACCAGGGGCATTTACCATGGCGGCCTTGAGGTTCCCTTCGAGGACAAGGTAGAGCAATTCGTGAGGAAGATAAGCAGCCAGATGGGAAGCTAATTATCGAGAGACTCGGAGGGTATACCCTCCTGAAGGTCTCGTGTTCCGCGGTAAACCACATGGGGTTCTTCACATGAACCCCATGTGGTGCCGTACGCATCACCGCCTACCGATCTCCGTCTTTTACCTTCCCTCCAAACAGACTACAGGTAGAGAAAGAAACCCTTGGTTAATTATGAGAATCTGTTACAATGGTATGTTGGGCCAGGGATTCCCGAGGCCTTCAACATTACCTTGCAAAGGGAATCGGTTTGTGTAGTATAGGTTATTTTTATCCCCTATACAGAAAAGAGGGTTGCTAGATGATCTTGATTATCGACTTCGGCTCCCAATACAACCAGCTCATCGCCAGGAGGGTGAGGGAGCAGCACGTATATTGCCAGATAGAGTCCCCGGACATCGAGCTTTCCCAGGTTCGATCACTGGCCCTCCAGGGCATAATCCTCTCAGGAGGGCCGGCGAGCACCTACTGGAAGGGCAGCCCGAAACTCGATCCTCAGATCTTCAGCCTCAAGATCCCCATCCTCGGCATCTGTTACGGCATGCAGTACATGATGGCGAGCCTAGGCGGCGAGGTTGAGAGCGCAGCCAAGAGGGAATACGGCCTTGCTACGCTCAAGATCCTCGACTCCTCAGGCATCTTCTTTGGGGTTGATACTGAAACCCCCTGCTGGATGAGCCATGGTGATGTGACCTCAAAGCTGCCAGAGGGATTTACTGTAACGGCCTCTACGGAAAACACAAGCGTCGCCGCAGCCGAAAACCGCAAAAGGAGGCTCTACGGACTGCAATTCCACCCCGAAGTGGCCCACACGCCCGAGGGCAAGACTATGCTGCGCAACTTCCTGTTTCGAATATGCGGCTGCGACAAGGCCTGGACCATGAAATCCTTTATCGGAAGGGCAATGGAGGAGATCAGGGAGGAGGTAGGGGAAAAGGGGGTGATCCTCGGGCTCAGCGGAGGCGTGGATTCCTCGGTCACGGCCGTTTTGCTTCACAAGGCCATTGGCAAGCGGCTCACCTGTATCTTCGTTGACAACGGCCTCTTGAGGAAAGGGGAAAGGGAACGGGTCAAGGACTTATTCAAGGATTACCTGAAGCTAAACATGAGACTCGTCAATGCCAGAAAGAGGTTTCTCGGGTCCCTTAAAGGGGTGGTGGATCCCGAGAGGAAGAGAAAGGCCATAGGCAAGACCTTTATCAAGGTGTTTGAGGAGGAGGCCCAAAGGCTGAAGGGCGTGGAGTACCTGGCGCAAGGTACCCTCTATCCGGATCTGATCGAGTCCAGGTCTGCCTTTGGCGGCCCATCAGCGGTCATTAAGTCCCATCACAATGTGGGAGGGCTCCCCAAGAAGATGAACCTCAAGCTCATCGAGCCCTTAAAACACCTGTTTAAGGACGAGGTGAGGCTGCTGGGCAAAGAGCTCGGGCTTCCGAGTGATATCATAATGCGCCATCCCTTCCCGGGGCCTGGGCTTGCAGTAAGGATTGTTGGCGAGGTAACCCCAAAAAGGCTCTCCATTGTACGGGATGCAGACAGTATCCTCGTCGAGGAGATACAAAGAGGCGGTTATTACGGAAAATTATGGCAATCCTTTGCAATCCTGCTACCGCTCAAAACAGTGGGCATTATGGGGGATAAGAGGACCTACGAACATATCGTGGTCATCAGGGCCGTCACCAGCCTCGATGCAATGACCGCTGACTGGGCCAGGATCTCCCATCCCCTGCTGGTCAGGATCTCAAACCGTATTATCAACGAGGTAAGGGGCGTGAACAGGGTTGTCTACGATATCAGCTCAAAACCGCCCAGCACCATCGAATGGGAGTAAGACAGAGCGGTGATAGCGATCATTGATTACATGGCTGGAAACCTCACCAGCGTGGCGAGGGCCTTGAGCCATCTCGGATTTCAATGCCGAGTTACACGGGAAGTGAGTGAGATAGTAAGGGCCGATAGGGTTATAGTTCCGGGTGTAGGCTCCGCGGGTCAGGCCATGCTCGATCTGAAGCACAGGGGAATCGATAAGGCCCTGTATGAGGTCTATGAATCCGGCAAGCCCTTCATGGGTATCTGCTTGGGGAGCCAGATAATATTGGGGCAGAGCGAGGAAAACAACACCACCTGTCTCGGATTACTCCCTGGAAGGGCAAGGCGTTTCCCTGCAACACTGCGCTCGGATCACGGCGATACCCTCAAGGTCCCCCACATGGGCTGGAACCGGGTAAAGCTCATAAAGGGGCATCCGGTTTTCAGGGATGTCACCCCGGAGGACGAGTTCTACTTCGTTCACAGCTACTTCCCGTTCCCCGACTCAGGGGATTCGATCATCGGGATCACCGATTATGGTATCACCTTTGCAAGTGTAGTGGGCGAGAAGAACCTTGTCGCGGTTCAGTTTCATCCGGAGAAGAGCGGGCCTATCGGTTTAACCATTCTCAAGAACTTTTGTCAATGGGATGGATAGGCAGGATCCTCCGTGTGGACGAGGCCATTGGGAGAAAAACGAACCCTTGCTTCTAAACCCTATTTCCCTCGCCTAGACAGGCGTTCGCATGCCATGGTGTGTAAAAAATGCCACAGAAATGAGCATCCGAAGTTCATCTGACAATGGAGAGGAGATCGCAATGCGAACGTTATTCGGAACTGATGGGGTGAGGGGTGTTGCAAATGAATACCCCATGACCGCGGAGATGGCTCTCAACATTGGAAGGGCCACCGCCTATCTCTTTAAACGCAAGGGCCATACCCCGAGGATTATTATCGGGAAGGATACCCGTGTTTCCGGATACATGCTTGAAAACGCGCTGGCAGCAGGTATCTGTTCTATGGGGGTGAACGCGCTCATGGTAGGGCCATTGCCCACACCGGGCATTGCCTTTGCAACTACCAGCATGAGGGCCGATGCGGGTATTGTAATCTCAGCCTCCCACAATCCCTTTCAGGACAACGGCATTAAGATATTCTCTCGCGAGGGCTTCAAGCTCCCCGATGAAAAGGAGCTCGAGATCGAGAATCTCGTGCTCTCAAACAACATGGAGGGCCTGCATCCCTCCCCCAATGAGTTGGGCAAGGCCTATCGTATAGACGATGCGAGGGGTCGCTACATCCTGTTTCTCAAGGGCACCTTTCCCAAGGACTCTACCCTGGAGGGAACCAGGTTAGTCCTGGACTGCGCCCATGGTGCAACCTATAAGGCGGCGCCTGAAACCTTCTTCGAGCTGGGAGCCGAGGTGATCGCCCTGTTCGATGATCCGAACGGGAAGAATATCAATGATAACTGCGGGTCCCAGCACCCTGAGACCCTTGCCGAAGAAGTGGTCAAACGCAAGGCCCATGCGGGATTTGCCTTTGATGGAGACGGTGATCGATGTATCGCCGTTGATGAGAAGGGTTCGGTGCTCACCGGGGATCAGATCATGGCCATTTGCGCGAGGGAGATGAAAAAAGAAGAGGCCCTGACAAATAACCTGGTGGTAAGCACCGTGATGAGCAACATCGGGTTCGGGATTGCATTAAAGGAGCTCGGTATCAAACACTTCACCACCAAGGTCGGCGATCGGTATGTGGTGGAGGAGATGCAGGTCAAGGGGGCTTCGATCGGCGGTGAGCAATCGGGT
The DNA here is from genome assembly GCA_964549945.1 of uncultured Desulfobacteraceae bacterium. Lineage (GTDB taxonomy): Bacteria > Desulfobacterota > DSM-4660 > Desulfatiglandales > B25-G16 > B25-G16. Next base: position 37,333 of record CAZJXD010000009.1, read on the forward strand.
CATATCATCTTCCTGGACCACCACACCACGGGTGATGGTATTATCACCGCCCTTCAGGTGCTCGCCGCCATGAAGAAGACCAGTAGACCCCTGTCGGAGCTGGCCCAGGTAATGAAAGTGTACCCCCAAAGGCTCATTAATATCGATGTGAAGGACAAGCCGGAGCTCTCCACCGTTCCCCAGATCGCCCAGACTATCAGAAACGCTGAGGCAAAGCTCGGCACCAAGGGCAGGGTCCTTGTTCGATACTCAGGAACTCAAAACATGTGTAGAGTGATGGTGGAGGGACCCACGGAAAAAGAGACTGAGAAATACTGTACGCGGATTGCCGAGGTAGTTCGGGAACACCTAAGTTAGGCAAACCCTTAAAACCTCTTCTATTGAATTAGTGCATTATGAAAGGTGGGTATTGAAGAAAACCAAGCTCATGTCTTTTTTTGGGAAAATACGCCTTATTTATAAGGAATATCTTTGTTTCCCTGAGATCTTTGTTGGCAAGAGCCCAAAGAGCGTTCCAACTGGCTCCCTGATTCTCTTTCCGCTCCAGGTCAATCAGCTTAACTGTGGCCTAACCGGTATTGTCGCCTTTAAAAGGGAAGAATCTATCGCACCCGAAGTTCCCACTCACAGGATAGAATCGGTGATTCGTCACCTAAAGGGACATACCTACGGAAAGATACAAAGGAAAAAGGGAGATCTCGCAGAAATGTATCTGGGCGGAGAAAACCTTATCAGGGAGTCCCAAGATCTCATTGGCAACCTGAAAATCACCTCATCTCTTTATAAGATCTTCAAAGGGAAAACAATCAAGGAAAAACTCCAGAAGGCCTCGACTGTCTTGGGGGAGTTAATCAACGAGGAAGAAGGTGAACACCATAAGAGATTGAACATCCTCACCCCTGAGGAAAATGAGGTCATCACCAGGAGAATAGCCTTGCTCAAGGATATGGCCTGGTCTCTAAGGGAAGAGATCCTAAAGAACCTGGAGAAGATCGAGGATCTATCCTGGTTTCCCAATAGGGATATGCCTTTTTTGGCCTTTGCCCGAATGAAGGATCTCAACACCCTCTTCAACAACCTGGATCGATTAGAGGTAAGGGGAAGGGACTCGGCAGGTATTTCCATTATTACGGTTGTAGAGGAAAAGGATTATCTCCGTTTTGAAAGGGCGCTGAAAGAAGGTTCATTGCTCCAGGAGTTTTCCGCCCGCCAGAAGGAGGAAATCCTCATAAACAGGGCTATTGCCGTTCATGGGGATGATGGCAGCGTTTCCCTCACCTTCACTTACAAAATCGCCGCCCAGATCGGTCATCTGGGCGATAATGTAAGATACCTAAGAAAACAGACCCATGATGATAGGATACTCCACTGTTTGATCACCCTTCCCAGTCTCTATCAGACCGCTATCGCCCATACGCGCTGGGCCTCTGTTGGGGAGATCACCGAAGCAAACTGTCACCCGGCTGACAACGTCGTTACCCGGGATAACGGCGAGCATGAATCCTATGGTTGTAAGGGAATTATTCACGCCTTCCTCAATGGGGATATTGACAACTATCTCACCTTGAAAGACAAATTTGAAAACCAGACGAGAACATCCATCCCCGATCAGATCACGACCGACACCAAGATCATACCCCTTCAGATACAACGATACTATGAAAAAGGGCACCCCCTTGAGGAATCATTCCGATTGGCTGTCAACGACTTCACGGGCTCCCACGCCATAGCCATACACACCGACATTGCCCCGGGGAAGATCTTCCTGGCCCAGAGAGGCAGCGGTCAGACGCTTTTCGTCGGTTTAGGCAAAGAAGGCTATATTGCTGCCTCAGAGATCTATGGCCTTGTGGAAGAGACCTCCCGGTATATCAAGATGGAGGGCTATAAGACACCTCACGGGTTGCAGGGCAAAAACCAGGGACAGATATTCATCTTGGACCAGGACGCGCGGGGTGAACTCGAGGGCATCAGGGCGATGTATTACGACGGGACCCCTATCCACCTGTCTGAAGATCTTATAAAGCAGACCGAGATTACCTCAAGGGATATCGACCGCCAGGATTTCCCCCACTACTTCCTGAAGGAGATCTTTGAATCTCCCGAATCAGTTGAAAAGACCGTTCAGAACAGATGGAGGATAATTCGGAAGAACAGAAAAAGGCATCCGGTGATAATCCTCGAGGATGAGGCCCTTCCCCCTCCCCTCGCAGAGGCCTTCCAACAAGAAAGGATAAAGAGGATCTTGCTTATAGGCCAGGGGACCGCGGGGGTTGCCGCCTGTGGTTGCGCCGAACTGCTCAGGTATTATCTTGCCGACAGCGGCATCACGGTTGCTCCCCTCAAGGCCTCAGAGTTCAGCGGTGATCTCACAAAAGAGGCCCTCAACGACACCCTGGTGGTCGCCATTACCCAATCGGGTACCACCACGGATACCAATATGGCCGTTGACATGGCACGGGAACGCGGTGCCCACACGATGGCAATCGTCAACAGGCGTGATTCGGACATCACCTTCAAGGTAGAGGGGGTATTGTATACCAGCACGGGAAGGGATATCGAAATGTCCGTCGCCTCAACCAAGGCCTATTACTCTCAGATTGCAGCCGGTGCGATCCTCGGTCTCAAATTGGCGCAATTAACGGCAGCAAGGGATGATGACTTTATCCTCGGGGAGATTAGAAGGCTCATGAGGATTCCCTTCTTAATGAAAAAAATTCTGGAAAGCGAAGAGGATATTGCCCGGTCAGCTCATAGATTCGCGCCTACAAAAAAGTACTGGGCGGCCGTTGGCAGTGGCTACAATAAGATAGCCTCCGACGAGATCAGGATAAAGTTGAGTGAACTATGTTATAAGACGATCTCTTCGGACGTAATTGAGGACAAGAAGCATATTGACTTATCCTCAGAGCCTCTCATCTTCATCTGCGCTGCCGGCAGCAGGGGCCATGTAATAGGTGACATTGTCAAGGACACAGCCATATTCAAGGCCCATCAGGCCACCACCATTGTAATCGCCCCTGAGGGTGAGGAGCGCTTTACGCCCTATGCCGACTCGGTGCTCTATGTGCCGGAGATAGAGGAGCACTTTTCACCTATCCTCACTACCCTGGCAGGGCATCTCTGGGGCTACCATGCAGCGCGTGCAATCAATGAAGAATCCCGTTTTCTCTTTGATTTCAGGGAAGAGATGAGCAGCTATATTTCGGCATCTCTTCAAAAGGGCCTTGATATATACCAGACAGTGCTTGATAAGACCTTTCAGGAGAAAACTGCCAGATTTTCTTCCCACTTCAAGAAGAGACTCGGGGATAGACGTTATACTACGGCCATGGAACTAAAGGCCGCCTCTGATCTAACGCTCCTGCTGAAATATCTCTCCGGACGGCTCCCAATGTCTGATTTTGAGTTAGATTTCGGCGTGAGCGGTACCGCCCCCAATATGTTTGATGTGTTTTTCCGCTGTATCGGGGAGGCTATCGATGATATGGCGAGGCCCATCGATGCCATCAAGCACCAGGCCAAGACCGTGACTGTGGGAACGAGCAGGATATGGGAGCCAATCAAGGGGTTGCTATTTGAGACCCTGGAGAAAAACGGATTTGGTGTCAGCAGCCTTACCAACAAGAATGTTATTGTGGTAAAAAACCTTCAAGACATCATTGCCGAAATAAGGGGTGAAACCCTGTATAGGATACGCAACCTTACGTATACAGGTGAGCCGGTTGAGCACTCTCGAATTGAACTGGTGCACAAGAAAGGAACTGCTTCCAAGCTAAGATCCAGAGTGGAAAGGGATAACAGGCTTAAGGGAACGAAGAGGATCATCGTTAAGGCCGGAAATGTCTTCATCGGAAAGGGAAAGATCGACAACAGAAGCATCCTTGTCATCCCCCTCATAAAAAAGGGCCCCCACATCGACCACCTCATGCTTCTCGAAGTAGATTTTAAGAAGGACATTGAGCTGCGAAAAAAGGTGAGGGCCCTCGGCGACAAATATGCCCACATCAAAAACATCGTTGAGGAGGTGGGCCTGGCCTGGAAGGATGAGTTCCTCGGTCTTCTCAACGTAGAGGATCTGTTTGGAAGATCAGCCGAAAAGATAGCGGAATTCATTATATCATCCTCTTCTGCGTCCAAGCCCTCAGGAGAGGGTCGCTGAGGCCTTCGTCCTGAAACCATCCTAAATAGCATGAGAAAAATAACATCGTGCTGAGCAGGAAGCGTAGCGGATTCCCTATGGCATCCGAGGTGGAGAACATATATCAAGGTATCCGTCGCCAGATCGACGCCATCGAAACCTACTCCCTGGACTTTATCTTCTCCTCCCAAAGGCATCCATTCCTGGATGTGAAATCAATCATCGAGGGCTTTGAGGGTGAATGGCGGGCAATGAGACCCTTGCTCGAGCGGAAGGCCCTTGTGCATGAATTGGCCTCCATCCTCTTTCCGGAGAAGCCCTATGATCTCAAGATCGTCCAGCGCGTACGCGATATCTTCCTAAGCTCTCCTCCTCCTCCTCACCCCCTGGTATTCATGGACGTTTGCATTGCGAAGATATTGGAAAAGACCTGGGGGAGATTTAGGAGGCGAGTTTCCCCACAATTGCTCCTTGAGCTGTTAAATTTCTACAAGCTCAGGAGCCCCGAGTTCCTGATCGCGATCAAGCCGATTCTACGAATCGTCTCAGATCGAAGACGAGCTCTCAGCCATTTAATACGATCGAGCGCCTGTGAGGTGCTGGTCAATAATTATGAGAGCGAGGCCCTGTTTATCTTCATCTCATGCGCAACAGATCTCACGGAGGAGGAAAAACAAGCCTCCTTCCAAAGCCTCACCGCCTTTCAAAAGATCTATCGAAGGCTCCTGGAGTTGCACGTGGGAATCCCGGAAAAGGACCTCATTAGCCTGAGGTGGTTCGGGGTTTCTTATGATGAATTGCGGCAAAAGAGGGAACACAGGGATAGCCTTTCAAACCTGGTGAGGCGTTTCATCGAGCTTCTGGCGAGAAAGGATAAAGACCGAGCGATTCCTATAGGACGTTATCTCGTCTTGAGATTCAACAATGAAGACATCCTCAGGATCATCCGCTATGAAGTAAGCAAGGACCCGGCCCTTTGCCCGGAAACGCCTATGACAAGATTCATTTACCGTCAAACCTATAAGATCATGAAGGAGTTCCGCGACAACTATATCCCACACGAGGTGGACAGGGAGGTGACCCAGACGCTCTCCGAAACAGAGGCACATGCCATCAATACTATGCGCCTCGTCACCGTTGGTAAGGTGCCGGCGTCCGTGGTGCTAAAGGGGGTGCCGCAAGGCCCCCGACCGGCAAAAGGCTATGACATCCTTCCCCGGTTCATGGAAACCCTTCACAGGTTCAATCTCGAGGCCCTCTTTGAGCTCCGCTCGATTCACCCTGTTTCCCAGCACATATTCATTCTCCTGGCAAACATCGCCGATAACATGGAGCTGGGCAGGGACGAGCTCTTCCATTTCATATTCTATCTGGAAAATATGCTCTTCTTTCTCCAGGAACTGGAGGAGTTAGACATCCCAGTGAAGCAAGATTCCGCCTATGGGCTCATCAAGAATCCCTACCAGCTTCATTCCCTGAACATGATCAGGGAGGGCACCTATTTTGCCTCAACCGGGTTGTGGTATCAAAACACGATACCCCCCAGCGTCATACGGTGTATTAGCCCATACGCCATTCCCAACTGTGTGGGGGTGAGGGACCGCCACATCTTCTCGCAGATCTCCCTGGTAACCGGGGGCTTCAGGGGAACCCCCTTCGATTTGGACAGCACCAACAGGTACGCATGGGATGATGAGCCAGAAAACTGTCTGTTCAGGCCCGGGTACTTTCAGATCACGATTCCCCAGTCCATCCTCGGTCGATGGGAAGAAACGCAGGCAATACAACGGAGGGCTCTCGAGGAGCTGATTCAAAAAAAGCGGTGGAATTAATGGGAGGCCAGGACTCCCCCCGGAATCGGTACTTGTTGCGCCTTTCAATGCCGGCTTGTGTCTCGCTTTTTTTCTCTTCTCTTCCACATTACGCAACCATCATATTGAACGGCTCTATGCAAATGCCCTATGATCGATAAAATAGGTTGATAATGGCTTGAGACGGTTAAGAAGGTGAAAAAGCGGTTCTCTCTTGGCGGTTCAACACTCAAACGTTGTACCATGGAATGCTGTACACCGGGCCCAGCTAGTATCCCATGAAGGGAAGGCCTTCTTCCCTCTCTTTATTGGCGCACCGACGCTCTATCTCGCCTGACTTTAACCCTCCCTTCCACGCTCTCGATTTCTGCTCCCCCATAGTGAAAAATAACCTATTTTAAAAGCAGACAATGTGGTATCTTCCGATAACGTCAATCTTACAGTGCGAGCTGTAGGCACCCAGTATGGATAAGGTCTCTCAGAAGACATATGATGGGTATATTAAGGCCCTTACCGATATAAGTAAGGCGATCACATCAGACAAATATTTAGAGGACATACTGAAGTTGATTGTTATGGTTACTGCTCAGGTCACCGGGGTAGAGATCTGCTCTCTATGGTTGATAGAGGAAGACGAAAAAGGAAAAAGGGCAAGGCTTAAGGCCACCCAGGCCATTGACCCGGAATACGTGAAGGACAGGGTGCTCGGCTTAAACGAGGGCGTGGTGGGCTATGTGGCATCTACAAACAGGCCCCTTTTGGTAGAGGATGTCTTAAAAGAGACACGATTTAAGGAGAAGGAGATGGCGAGGAAATTAGGCCTGGTGTCCATGCTCGGCGTACCCATGCATGTGAAGGAAGACAGGGTGATCGGCGTGCTGGACTGTTTCACAGTCGAGCCACATACGTTCTCCGAAACCGAGATCAGTCTCATCACAACGGTTGCAAATCAAGCCGCCATTGCCATTGAAAACACACAGCTTATGGTCAGAACCAAGGTAATCGAGGAAGAGCTTGAAAAGAGAAAGCTGATTGATAGGGCAAAGGAGATATTGATGGCCAAGAAAGGCTTTTCAGCTGAAAAATCGTTCCGATGGATACAGAAAAAGAGCATGGATACACGGAAATCCATGAAGGAAATAGCCGAGGCGGTTATCATCTCACAGGATATTTAAAACTATCAAGTGAAAGCTCTTCACATCACGGGTAACTGCTTGATAAATTGCTATCTTAAGGCTATTTTCTCAGGCAACAAGGTTTCATTGAGATTCAACCGCGGATTTATTGGCATGAGAAGATAAGCAATGCCCAAACGCACCAATATTCCTAAGATCATGATTATCGGATCAGGCCGAACATCGTGGATGCCATTAAGAACGGTAAGATCAAGCTGGCGATAAATACACCAAGCGGGAAGCTGAGCAAATACGATGACTCCTATATTCGAAAATCCGCGGTGAAATACAAGGTACCCCACATTACCACTCTTGCGGCGGCCATGGCTGCGGTGAGGGGCATCGAGGCCTACCGAAACGACCATGGGCTTGTCAAACCGCTCCAGGCCTATCATATGGATATCAGCGGGTCTCCAGTTAAAACAGGAGGGGAGGGCAGATGAAATCGATGGCTGAGAACTGCGGGGTCTTCGGCGTTGTGCGGAACACGGATTGTGTTGAGGACATTTACAGGGGCCTTGATTTTCTCCAGCATAGGGGCCAGCAGTTCTGTGGTATCGCCACCTATGATGGAACCAGAATATATCTGATCACCCACTACGGTCAGGTTGGGAACACCTTTACCTCTCACGAGTTGGAGAGCTTCAAGGGCAACATGGGTATCGGGCACGTAAGCCTCAAGGAACGACAGCCCATGATGTGGCAAGGCGCTGTTGGCGAGATCGCCGTTGCCTTCAGCGGGAATATCATAAACAGCGAGGAGCTGCTCGAGGAGATGAAGGACAGGGGGGAGGCCTTCTATCATGGCCTGGATATAGAGATCATCTCCAAGCTCATTATGCAGGAGAAGGATGTGCTCGCGGGGATCTCCAGGCTGGCCGAAACAATAAAAGGCTCGTACTCGCTTGTGGTGTTAAGCCAGAACGGCATATATGCTGCCAGGGACATTTATGGATTCAGGCCCCTTATGTTAGGGGAGGGCTCGGGTGCCTTTATCGTCAGCTCCGAGTCGAGGGCCGTTCAGCATCTAGGGTTAAAGCGCCTCAGGGATGTAAGGCCGGGGGAGATCGTGTTTATCACCAAAAAGGGATTCGAGACCAAGCAACAGCTTAAAAGCCCCAGGAGGGCTCACTGTGCCTTTGAATGGGCGTACACGGCCAGCATGGACAGCAAGATCGACGGGCTCTGGGTTCAAGAGGCCAGAAACAACCTTGGCAAGAGCCTGGCGGAGAGGGATACGAGAGAGGGCGGCATTCATGCCGATCTAGTGGCACCAGTGCCGCTGTCAGGCATCGGCCACGCCCTTGGATATCACATGAGATCCGGGCTACAATACCAGGAGGTGTTTCTCTATAACCGATACGCGGATCGGAGCTATACCCAGCTCACTCAGGAGGATCGGGACAGGATGGCCAAGAAGAAGCTTTCCGTCTTGGAATATGCGATTCAGGATAAGATGATTGTGCTTTGCGATGATTCCATTGTTCGGGGGACCCAGATCAGGGAAAAGGTAAGAGAACTGAAGAACGCCGGGGCTAAAGGGGTTCATGTCCGAATCGCCTGTCCGCCCCTGATGTACCCCTGTGATTTCGGTATATCAACCAGGACCTATGAAGAGCTTTTAGCCAGACAATACCTTCCCAATGGAAATATCACCTCCATGGATGAGCTCACGGCCCTGGAGGCCTGGGTTGCCGAGAGGATCGGCGCCGATTCGGTCAAGTACAACAGCCTGGAGGCCTTTGTCGAGGCGCTGAAGATGCCCGAGGAGAGCCTGTGTTTGCACTGCTGGGATGGAAATTGGCCGTTCGAGCTATAGGATCGACGCAATGAAGATTGCCCTTGCCCAACTCAACCCGATCATCGGGGACTTCGCTTACAACGCTGACAAAATGAGGGCTGCTGCTGAGAGGGCCAAGGATCTAGCCTGTGACCTGGTTGTCTTCTCCGAGCTCGCCATCTCGGGCTACCCACCGCGAGACCTCCTGGAGAAGAGGGAATTTATCGAGGCAAACCTTACATACTTGCAAGGCCTGGTGAAATCCATAGAGGGAATTGGCGTGATATGCGGGTATGTGGATAGAAACCAAACGAAGGTGGGGAACCCTCTCCACAACTCGGCCGTGCTTTTTGATAAAGGAAAAATACTCCATAAGGCGCACAAGAGGCTTCTTCCCACCTACGATGTATTCGATGAGACCAGGTACTTTGAGCCCGGCTCGGAATGCACGCCTTACCCTTACAAAAATCACCGGATCGGGCTCACCGTGTGTGAGGATATCTGGAATGACAGGGAATTCTTCATAAAGCCCCGGTACCCGATCGATCCAGTGGAAAGGATGGTCAGCGAGGGGGCCAACCTCATCATAAATGTGGCGGCATCCCCTTACTATGTGGGTAAACGTGAGTTTAAAAGGGATATGTTTCTTAATATCGTGAAAAAATATGAGGTGCCCCTCGTATATGTAAACCAGGTCGGCGGCAATGACAGCGTTCTTTTTGACGGTATCAGCCTTGCCTATAACGCGAAAGGCGAAATAGTTGCGAGGGCCCGCGATTTTGAGGAGGATATGGTGGTCTGCGACACCGCGAGCCAGAAAGGGGAGGTGCACCCGATCTCCGAATCGGATACAGAATCTATCCTCAACGCGCTGGTAATGGGCACCAGGGACTATATCCGTAAATGCGGGTTTTCCAGGGCAGTAGTGGGCTTAAGCGGCGGTATCGACTCGGCGCTTACCGCATACGTTGCGGTCCAGGCCCTTGGAGGGGACAATGTCTTACTTGTATTCATGCCCTCTCAATACACCAATAAGGAAAACTTCGAAGACACAAAAATGCTTGCAGTCAATCTAGGGGTTGAGCTTGTTACCGTACCTATTGACGCGGAATTCGAAACGCTCATCAAAGACCTGTCGCCCTTGTTTAAGGATGTAGCAACGGAGGTCACGGGCCAAAACATCCAGGCCAGGATCAGAGGAACGATGCTCATGGCAATCAGCAACAAACTGGGGCATCTGCTCCTGTCAACGGGCAATAAGTCGGAGCTAGCCGTGGGGTACTGCACCCTGTACGGGGATATGAACGGCGGCCTGGCAGTGATCTCGGATGTGCCCAAGACTTTTGTGTACCGAATCGCCCGGTTCATAAATAGCCAAAGGGAGGTGATCCCCGAGAGGATCATCCAAAAGCCCCCATCGGCTGAGCTGAAACCCGATCAACGAGATCAGGACGATCTGCCTCCTTATGAGATTTTAGATGGTATCCTGAAGGCGTATATAGAGGACAATAAAACTACTGAAGAGATCATGGAGATGGGGTTTGATCCATCGATCGTCAAGGATATCATCATGCGCATTTCTCGAAACGAATACAAGAGACACCAATCCCCCCCGGGCCTGAAGGTGACCACCAAGTCCTTCGGGTACGGCAGGAGATATCCCATAGCCCAGAGGTACCGATCTCCATGCGCCCTGGTTTCAGATAGGACTTGATAACGATGATATCTCTCTTGCGGAATTCGGTCTCCATGCTCTCCGCCTCACCCTGAGGGCAAAGATTCTTTTGTCTCAGTTTCCATATATTGCCCGCGATCACCGTTTCTCGCCTCCAAGCACACTGGAAGGCGCGCTACAGGTTCTCTATGAGAGGGTGCTGCCCTTCTTCGAGGAGCTGGGACTCGGAGTGGAGCATTTCCCGGCCGATAATGGCCGGGAGTACTGCGGTGATTTGATGATCCATCCCCATTAGAAGGCGTTTTCGTATATCCTCCTTACATCTTCCTCGGTCAAATCCCTGGGGTTCGGGATAAACAGTCTTGCCTGCTTCATCCCCCCTTTAACCAACTTAGGCAGATCATCTCTTGATATCCCGTACTCAGAAAGCCTAAAGGGGATCTCGACGGCGTTGAGCAACTTCTTCGCCGCTTCTACCGCTTTCTCCGCAGCGTCATACATTGAAAGACCCTCGACATGTTCTCCCATTGCTTCTGCAATTCTTGCAAATTTCTGAAGGCTTCCAGTCTTATTGAAATGCATAACGTGAGGTAGCATAATGGCATTTGATCGCCCGTGTGGTATCTGATATTCGTTCCCTAGTACATATGCTAATCCATGTACCGCACCCAGCCTACCACTAGCAAAGGCTAGCCCCGCGATATTTGCCGCCAACAGCATATTATATCTTGCAGTTACATCGGTCCCCTTTGAGTAGGCCGAGGGTAGATTGTGCGCAATAAGGCTGATTGCTTCGATTGCCAAAATTTCTGCAAAAGGTGTCGTGCTTACGGACACATATGACTCAATAGCGTGAACTAATGCATCCATCCCAGTATTTGCAGTGATATCGGGCGGCATTGAAAGAGTCAATATTGGATCTAAAATGGCTACCTCTGCAATTAAAAAGCTACTGGATACCACCTTCTTAGTGTTTTCCTGTTCATCGGTTATCACAATGGATCTTGTTACTTCACTCCCCGATCCCGCAGTAGTAGGGATGAGAATTTTTGGAAGTCCCGGTTTATGAATAGTCTCTAAGCCGACGTAGTCTAAAATATCTCCCGGATTAGTCGCCATAACGGCAGAACCCTTTGCGACGTCCAGAGAACTTCCACCTCCAATCCCGATGACCACGTCATACATCCCCTCGCGGACCACCTTGGCGCATTCATCCACGACACGTGCTGGCGGCTCAGGCTCTACCTTATCAAAGACACCGGCCTCTATGTGTGTGTCATGCAATACATCTTGCACAACTTGGACCAATCCGGCAGAGGCCAGTCCCGGGTCGGTGACAATAAGTGCCTTGCTTCTGCCCTGTGTCTTTACCTCATCCCCTAGTTTGTCAACTATATGGGTACCGAGTACGATCTTCTTGGGTGAAAAAAAATGACTGACTTTGTTGATTTCGTAGAAAAACGTATTCATAAGATAGCTCCCGAAACGTTTCTTACACGAGCTGTTTCCCAACCTCTAATGAGAGGATATTCACCTACGTGCCAAATCCTCTTTCTAACGTCACGCCCCCGGTTGACTCATCAAATACCGGCATCTGCCTTGTTGCTCCTAGAAGACGAAACTCTTCCACGACCACTGATTTAGTCTTCCTTTCCTGTACCTTGGGAATAAATGTATACTTATATATATTAATATACATATTGTCAACCACGAATCTATCGGGTTGGTTCTCCGTCTTGCATCAGGGGAAAAAGGGATACCCCTCACGGTAGGTTGTAGCAAGGTGAAAATGCCCCTTGTAGTTACAATGCTCGAATGCCCCCCTCGTGAGTAGGGGGCCAATGAAGGAGAGAGTAATTGTGAACAAGCGGGGATGATGATCCAATGGGATTGTAGTCTGCATCGCCGGTTCGGCTCAGCTTATCCTGCCTGTTGTCTTATGGCAGCGGTCAATGATGTCAATGGCGCCATCTTAGCCGCTCTCTAGAATAATCTCCGGGATGCGCCTGGCAAGGATAACCATTGATCTGCCCTTGACAATACATACATTCTTTTTTTCTTGACAAAATAATGTAAATTGTATAGATATCTAAATAACCATCAAAGCTTGGGGGTTCAAGGGAATTGTCCCCTTTCTCGCCTGCTGATAACCAAGTTAGACAGACGATTAAAGCCTGTATTCTTAACGGAGAATTTAATCGCTGGAAAAATTCCTTCCGAAAATGATCTCTGAAATAAATGTAATGTCGGTCGGTTAACTGTTCGTGAGGCCATTTGTAAATTGGTTCATGAAGTCTTTCTGTTGAGGATGGAAAATCATGTTGGTCTTAACGGCGATAACTCTTCTAACTTTATCGCTGGGGACAATGTCAATAGTGGCAGGTCTTCATATCTCATAAATCCTTAAAAGGAGGAATTGGTCATGAGCAAAGGATGGAAGGTTATGTTGGTCTTAGCGGCGGTAACCATCCTGGCTTTACCGCTGGGGGCAGTGTCAATGGCAGAGGCGAAGACACATGAATTCAAGATCTCCATAGAGAATGCTCTGACCCACCCAAAAACCAAGGGGCTAGAAATATTCATGGAAGAATTGATCGAGAGATCGGGGGGTCAGCTAAAACCCCACCTCTATCATAGCGCCCAGCTTTACAAAGACTCCCACGTAACAAAGGCCGTGAACATGGGCGTGGTGCATATGGCGGTGGTGGGAAACTATTTGCTGGATGGCTTTGACATCAATGCTACTGTTACTCATCTGCCCATGTTTTTTGGGCAGTCTCAAGAACTCACCACAAAGTTAGTCGATGGTGAGGTCGGCACATTCGTGAGCAATAGGCTGGAAGAGAAACTGAATGTGGAGGTGATAGGCCGGGCTTTTGAGATGGGGTTTGACAATCTTTACACCGTCAATAAAGAAATCAAAAAGCTGGAAGATTTCAAGGGCTTAAGGATACGCCATGCCGGGGGCGCCGTGTATACAAAGCTGTTAAAAGCTTTAGGTGCAGAGGGCGTCGTTATCTCGTGGCCGGACGTGCCCATGGCCCTGGCCCGAGGCACGGTAGATGGTGTCGCTACAACGACCAAGAGTGCGGAGAGCGCCAAGCTTCATGAGTCCGGGCTCAAATATGGCATCGAATGCCGGAACCACGTGTCGTACTACTACCCCCTGGTGAATAGAAAGTTCTGGAACAGCCTCCCGCCTGACCTTCAAAAGATCTTTATGGATGTATGGGAAGAAACGGTACCCAAACAGCGGCAGATCGCCAGAGACGAGCAAATAGAGGCCAAAAAATTCCTGGAAGGCAAGGGAATGGTATTTTATGAGCCCAGCCTCGAACAATTGACCAACTGGCGCAATCATATCATATATACGCAAGAAGGATTAATAAAAGACCTTGGGTATGCCCCGCAACTCGTCGAAGCATGCTTGAAGGCCTTGGGCATGTAGCATTCAACTCGATTATCGTCCATCCGGAGGGGGGAAGCTTTTCGAAAATATGCAACGCTGCTTCCCCCCTTCAATAAAGGGAAGTTATGGCTGCGAATAAGGTGGTGGCGCTATGGAACCAGGCGGAGGGATTTCTTTTCGGTTTCCTCAATGTGGCCGCTGTGGCGGTTGCGTTTTACGGTGTCATCATGAGGTATGTCTTCCGAGCGGCCCCTTTCTGGACTGAGGAAGTCTGCCTTTACTTGATCATCTGGGCCGTCTTCCTTGCCGCCAGTACTCTGGCGGAGGAAAGGGGGCACGTGGGGGCTACCCTACTTGTAGAACGGTTCCCCGTGCGGATCCGGCGCATCCTGGCAGTCATCAACGGGATCGTGTGCCTGGGATTCTGCGGGATCATCTGCTGGTATGGGTTCCAGATCGTCTGGCAAACCTATGCGTGCGCCCAAAAATCCTCCACAGCACTTCGTTTTCCGCTCTGGATCGCCTACCTAGCGGTGGCTGCCGGCTGTTTGCTCGTCGGTATACGATACATATTGCGCATCTACCGCCTGCTCTTTCGATTCCAGGAATCCGACATTTTGGAAACCCATGAAATGAGCCGAGAGGGAGTCCATCGATGATTCCGGTTTTCATTCTCGTTTTTGGCATGTTGCTCTGCATGGGAGTTCCCATCGCCTTCACCCTGGGCATCACCGCCATGGTCATGCTTGCCTTTTATTCAGTCACCCCCCTGTTTGTGGTCCCCGAGGTCATGTACAATGCGTTAGACACCTTTCCCTTGGTGGCCATCCCCTTTTTCGTCACCGCCGCCCAGTTCATGGTCCGGGGAGGAACTTCCCGCTACCTCGTCGAGGCTGCCAATGCTTACGTTGGGCACCTGCGGGGGGGGCTGGCCATTGTCGCGGTGGTCTCTTGCATGTTTTTTGCCGCTATCTGCGGCTCCAGTGTAGCCTCTGCGCTGGCCATTGGCGTAATCATCATCTCTTCCATGATAGATTTTGGTTACACCCGATCCTTTGCTGCGGGAGTCGTCGCCGCCTCCGGGACCATGGGGATTATGATTCCTCCCAGCGTTGCTTTGATCCTTTACGGCATCATTGCGGAAGAATCCATCCCCAGGTTGTTTCTGGCAGGGGTAACGCCGGGCCTCCTCGAGGGAGCCCTTTACATCGTGTGGATTGCCTATTATTCCAGACGCAAGGGATACGGGGGAGGGCCGCGGAGCACTCTGCCTGAAGCCCTGCGTGCCACCGGCAAAGCCATTCCCGCCTTATGTTTGCCCTTCATCATCCTCGGTGGAATTTACGGGGGGTTCGTCACCGTAAGCGAGGCCGCGGCCCTGGCGGCAATCGTATCCATCTTCGTCAGCGTCTTTGTGTACCGTGGGGTGAAGTTCCCACAGATAATCCCTATAAGCGCAGAGGCCATGAGATCCGCGGGGATGATCATGTTTATCATCTCCACGGCCATCGTATTCGGCAACTGGCTCACCGAGTCCGGTATCCCGCAGGCCATAGCAGGCCTGATGACTGAGGCCAAATTATCCCCGTATATCTTCCTATTTATAGTCAATCTCATTCTGCTCTTCATGGGCATGTTTCTCGAAGTTGCGTCCACCATGCTGATCACCCTGCCCATTCTTATGCCGCTCGTCAGGGTTCTGGGGATCGACCCGATTCATTTCGGTATCGTCATGACCACGAACATGGAACTTGCCCTGATAACGCCTCCGGTGGGGCTCAACCTCTACGTCATCTGCGGCGTGTCTAAGGCCTCTCTGTGGGAGGCTATACAGGGAGCATTCCCCTTCGTTTGCTTGGGATTTGTGGAGCTTGCAATAGTCACCTACTGGCCTGATTTCTGTCTTTTTTTGCCGCGATTACTCATGGGCACGTACTAGAAGAGGATCATAAAGGGATTTACATATCGGGTTCAGGGATGAAAAAAGAGGCATCTCCATGCCATATTCATGCATCGATGGGTATCCTGAATCTCTTATCCCGAATCTATAGGGTGGATTCTTGAGATGTTCTTGCAGGCCAAGGACCTTGTAAAAAATTTCGGCGCCTTACATGCAGTTAACAATGTGAGCCTGGATGTAGGACCGGGTGTTCATTCCATTATCGGGCCTAATGGTGCCGGAAAGACAACGGTATTTAATCTGCTCACGGGATTCTTAAGACCGGACAGCGGAAAGGTGCTTTACCTGGGAAAAGAGATCACCCATCTACCTGCCTATGAGATATCGCAATTAGGAATAGCCCGGTCCTTTCAGATCACAAGTATCTTTCCCGATCTTCCTGTATATGAAAATGTACGCCTGGGGGTTCAATCTAGGCTTCGGGCCTCTCACAACTTCCTCATGGATTATAAGAAGTTACAGGGAGTGCATGAGAACGCCGAGAGGGTGATAGAACAGGTAGGCCTTGCTGAATCGATGGATATCAAGGCTAAAAATCTTTCATACGGGCTCCGAAGGAGCCTGGACATCGGTATTTGCCTCGCAACTGAACCGAAGCTGATTCTTTTGGATGAGCCGACTTCCGGGATGGATCGAGAAGACACACAAGTTATCATACAGCTCATTTCTCATATCTCAAAGGAGATCCCTGTGGTGCTCATCGAGCATAATATCGATATAGTGCTTTCCATCTCAAATATTGTAACTGTGTTATACCAGGGGGCTGTTTTGGCAGAAGGAACTCCTCTGGAAATCCAAAGAAGCGAGAAGGTTCAAGAGGCCTACCTAGGGGGATATTGAATGCTTCAACTACAAGATGTCCACACCTATTATGGCGACAGCCATGTGCTTAAGGGTGTTTCAATCGAGATAAGAAAAGGAGAATTGTCAACCCTTCTTGGCCGCAACGGCGCGGGAAAGACCACCACCCTAAGGAGCATCATGGGCATCATTGCCCCCCGAAAAGGGGCGATCATCTTCGATGGCAACTATATCTCAGGAGGAAAACCTCATCAGATTGCATCATTGGGTGTCGGGTATGTCCCTGAGGAGAGGGCTGTTTTCCCAAGCCTTTCCGTCTCAGAGAACCTTATGCTGCCCTCCAAAAAGAATAGAAGCGGATTCTGGAGCTTGGAAAAGATTTACGCTCATTTCCCTATTCTAAAAGACCGGACTCACCACAAGGGCTCGCAACTTTCCGGAGGCGAACAACAGATGTTGGCCATCGCGCGTATACTGACCATGGACCTTAAACTCCTCTTGCTGGATGAACCTACAGAGGGACTTGCTCCTGCCCTCGTCCGGCAGATTGCCGTGATACTCCAGGAGATAAAGAAAAGCCAGATCACCATGCTTCTCGTTGAACAGAATACAAGGTTTGCCACGGAAGTCGCCGATCAACACTACATCCTCTACAATGGCCAGATCCGTTATAAGGGGACCAATGCCCGGTTCAAGGAGGAGAAAGAGCTACAATTAAGATACCTGGGGGTATAGAGCAGGGGTCTTCGATGGTTGTGCATCAAATCAGATAATTCGATTCAAGATCCACGCGAAAGGAGGTGAGAGGGCCAGTTCGTAATTCTTTCAGGGGTAATTGAAAACCAACCTAACTTCAAACAAGGGGGAAATGAAGATGAAAAGGCATCGTATTGTTTCAAGAATGGCAGTGGTATGTAGTCTTATCTCAGGCGTTCTGTTTCTCATGGGGCCATTTGCCATGGCCGCTGATCCTGTTAAAGTTGCTATTCTCACGGATCTGTCGGGCCCTTACTCAGGTTTTGCGATCCCTAATGTAGACGCCGTTAAGATGGCGATCCAGGATTTTGGCGGCAAACTGCTTGGCCAGGATATCGAGTTTTTTGCCCGGGATCATCAAAGCAAGGCGGATATAGGCAACCAAAAGGGCAAGGAGCTGTACGAGAAAGAAAAGGTTGACGCCATTTTCGACTGTCCAAACAGCGCGGCTGCATTGGCGGTTTCCAACCAGGCCCTGAGGAATAAGAAGCTGTTTTTCAGCGTTTCATCAGGGACGACCCGGCATACGGGTTCGGATTGCAATCGCTATACCTTTGACTGGGCCTGGAATGACTGCATGGTGGTCAGATCAGTGGGGCTTTGGGCGATCGAGAACCTGGGCAAAAGATGGTACACGATCACTGCCGACTACACCTGGGGTCATACCCTGTTCGAGTTTCTCACCAGCGCCTTAAAGGAAAAGGGGGCGACCCTCCTTGGCAACGATATGGTGGCTATGGGTACCGCTGACTTTAGCCCCTATATCTTAAATGCCATAAACGCAAATCCGGAAGTCCTGGGCCTGCTGAACGGTGGCAGGGATGTCACCACCTCTACCAAGCAGGCCGTTGAATTCGGGTTAAAGAAAAAGGTAAAGGTCGTCCATGTGTATATGAGCATTGATGAGGTAAAGCCCGCAGGTCTGGAGGTTTTTGCCGGAGATTATACGACCGCGCCTTGGTACTGGAAGATCGATAATCCCGGCGCAAAGCAGTGGGTTGACAGATGGACCGAGAAATTTAACAGGCGGCCAAATTGGCTCAACGCCGCCAATTATAGCTGCGTTACCCAGTATCTGGAGGCGGTAAAAAGGGCCGGCACCAAGGACCCAAAGGCGGTGATCAAGGAATTGGAAGGGCATACCTTCAGGGACTTCTTTGCCAATCCGGGATACATCCGGCCGCAAGACCATATGCAGGTGGGCAAGGCGTTTATCCTGAAGGCCAAAGACCCAAAAGACTCTGAGGAGGAATGGGATTATTTCGAGATCGTCGGCTCAGTGCCAGCTGAGCAGGCGTATATGGATCCCGATAAAACGGGATGCAAGATGGGGGGCTTTTAGCCTCTTTTGATTCATAGAGGGGTATCCCGAATCTCTTCGGGATACCCTCACCACCCAAAGCCGTACAATGAGGCTGAGTTCGGAGGGGCTATTGTGAGGGCGTTTTAATGACGGCGCAATTCGTGATGATGCATCTGTTTAACGGGCTTATCTTGGGCTCCATCTATGTGCTTCTGTCCCTTGGCCTTTCGATCATCTTTGGCATGCTCGGGATCATCAACTTCGCTCATGGAGCCTTTTATATGTTGGGAGCCTATTGCGCCTATACCCTGACGACGTATCTTTCCTTTAATTCCTGGGTCACCCTTGCGCTCACCCCGTTCATTTTAGGCCTCTTCGGCGTGGGCTGCGAATTCTTTCTGTTTAGGCGCCTCTACAAACTCCCCCCGTTGTATGCCATGCTGTTCACCTTTGGGCTGATGCTGGTTCTTCAAGACGTTGTCCGGATGATATACGGTGGAGTGGGGGTGCCATATCGGACACCGGAAACGCTCGTGGGAGCAGTTAATCTGGGGTTCATGTACTATCCAAGGTATCGTCTCTTTCTTATTATCGTGAGCGGGCTGTGCTCGTTCGGGGTGTGGCTGTTTCTATCCAAAACAAAGCTGGGGGCGATCATCAGGGCAGGGACCGACAACAGCCTGATGGTCGATGCTTTGGGGATTAACATTGCCAGGATCATTACCTTCTCCTTTGCCTTTGGGATAGGCTTGGCGGGGCTCGCAGGAGTCCTGGCCGCCCCCATGCAAAACGTCACTCACGTAATGGGCATCGATTTTTTGATCGACTGCTTTGTGGTAGTGGTGATCGGGGGCATGGGAAGTATCGCGGGTTCCATTGTAGGAGGGTTGATAGTGGGTGAGATTATCGCCTTGGGCGTTATGATCTGGCCGCCCATGGCCCATTCCCTGATCTATCTGTTCATGGCGGCTTTCTTGCTCCTGAGGCCGCGAGGGCTCTTCGGCAGGGAGGCCTTTCATGATTGAAAGGCGCGGATCCAAACGGAAGATCATGGTAATAGCATCGGGCACGGTGCTGGCTCTCGTGTTGCCCTACCTGGCGCCTTACACCGCGTTAGCGAGTGAGATCCTTATCTTTGCCATATTTGCCATGGCGTATGATTTGATGCTGGGATACGCCGGCATGCTTTCCTTTGGCCATGCGATGTTTTTTGGCTTAGGGGCCTATACCACCGGCCTTATCCTCACCCGCCTGTATCCTTCTGTGGTGGTGGGCCTCTTTGCAGCGGCACTGGTAGGCTCTCTGGCTGCCTACCCGATAGGGTTTCTAAGCATTCGCAGGCGGGGGATTTACTTTACCATGGTTACCCTCGCGTTCAGTCAGTTGTTCTATTTTATAGCATTCAAATGGGCAAGCTTGACAGGAGGGGATGACGGACTACAGCATGTGCCCAGGCCTTTCTTGGGACCGCTCCGTCTGCAATCCGAAATCACGCTCTACTATTTCATCCTCTTCTTAGCCATTGTTTCCCTGGTGATACTTCTGAGAGTGGTGAATTCCCCTTTTGGAAAAACCCTCCAGGCCTTAAGAGAAAACAAAGACCGTGCCTTGAGCATAGGCTATGATATCGACCGATTCAAGCTCGTCACCTTTATTATCTCGGGTTTCTTCTCGGGGTTGGCTGGGGGGCTGTATGCGCTCCTTTTAAATTTCGTCCCCTTAAGCTCTCTCTATTGGACTACCTCGGGTGATGTGGTGGTAATGACCGTTGTGGGCGGGATGGGGACCCTTGTCGGTCCGGTCATAGGAGCGGCGGGGACTATTCTGTTACGGGACATTCTGAGCAATTTCACGGAGAGTTGGAATACCGTCATGGGCCTTCTTTTTATGGCCTCTGTCCTCGGGTTTCAGGGAGGTATCATGGGCATTGTCCGGAAGAAGTTTAAGATGGAATGATGGCCGGTCCGTCGAAAGAAAGATTGGGTTTACAAGGGTTGGAAAAAGGGAATCGATAAGATCTATCAAAAATTGGAAGAATTTGACCAAGTTTTATGAGGGAGATTCAACCAGGGCTATTTGCTCCTACTCGTATATTATTGGTAGGGGATCGGCATTCTATTGAGGAGAAGAGGAGATGATCACCCAGGCAGATCAACTTTTAGAGGGAGCTATCGACCTTCACTGTCACGGATACCCTGAAGTAAGCTTCGATTGTAAGATGAGGGTTGAGGATCTGGAGGCTGCCCAATTGGCGGCCCAGGCGAAGATGAAGGGATTTGTCCTGAAATCACACATGTGGCCGACAGTAGGCCGGGTCTATCAGTTAAAAACCCAGATTCAGGGGATAGAGATCTGGCCCAGCATCACCCTTAACCAAGTCGTGGGCGGCTTCAGCCCATGGGCCGTAGAGTCGGCATTAAAACAGGGTGCAAAGGTGATCTGGATGCCGACTTGGAGTGCCAAGAACGACCTCCAACTGGGAGGGGCCAGCAATATGATGAAGAAATATCTTCATACTTTAGAGGGATTTGAACTTGCTCGCGGACTTACCGTCTTTGAGGATTCCGGAGAAGTAGATAAAAGAGTAAAGGAGATTCTGGCCTTGGCCAAAGACTACGATGTGGTTGTATTTACAGGTCATCAATCGCCTGAGGAGGTTATAGCCCTCGGCCGGGCGGCCAAGGGAATGGGCCTTAAGAAATTAGTATTCGGTCATCCGGATAGTAAAACGGTTGGGGGGCAGATGGAGCATATCAGGGAGATGGCGGAGATGAACTTCTTTATCGAATTCACGTTCTTGGGCATGCTTCCGCTATTCCAGAGGATCACTCCCAAAGAGATGAGTCAAAGGATCAAGGAGGTGGGAGCGAATCGCTCCATCCTGACGACCGATGCGTTCTTTGAATGGAGCCCTCCGCCATCGGAGATGATGCGGATGTTTATCGCTACACTTCTGGACCAGGGAATCACCAGGGATGAGATTGAGATCATGGTTCAAAGGAACCCTGGCGAGTTGTTAAATGTATGATGGAGAACAAGGTTTTTTGAAAAGGCCTATGAGGAGCTCGACAGGAGGTTTGGGCCGGCAAATGCCATATGGCCTGTTCAATCTCTCCCCTTCAGCTCCCCGTCAAGATCGGAGCAGGGATGGGTTTCTTACAACTTCTTTTTAACGGAATAGTGACAGGCACCATTTTTTCTCTCTTTGCCATCAGCTTTTCGATTATATACGGAACCACCAAGGTCTTCCATTTCGCCCATGGCATGGTATTTACTTGCGGGGCCTATTTCACGTTTTTATTCCATGTCTTATTGGGAATGAACATTATTCCCTCTGTCATCCTCTCAATGATCTTTACGAGCATCCTGGGGATGGCCATTAACTTGATTATCTACGAACCTCTCCAAAGGAGAAAAGCAGGTACCCTTGTCATCTTGGTTGGCTCCCTGGGAACTTACATTGCCCTTAACGCGATCGTATCCCTCATTTTTAGCAGTAACGTACAAGTCATTAGTCCGGGAACCGGAACCATATTCACCATAGCGAACATTTATATTACGCCAACACAGGTCGTCATTATTGGTATCGCAATCGCCATTAATTGCTTTCTCGCACTATTCTTCGTGAAGACAGAAGCGGGACTCTCCATCAGGGCACTGGGTGAGGATTCCGAGCTGGCCGAGATATTCGGGATGAGCCCTAGAAAAATCAAGTACATGATCTTCGCGATCGGATCGGCCCTGGCATCAATCGGCGCCACCTTGAATGCCCTGGACATCGGCACTATGGACCCTGGCGTTGGTATGCATGCCCTGCTCATGTGCTTTGTTGCCTTGGTGGTCGGAGGGATGGAGAATATCCCAGGTGCCGCTGTCGGTGGATTCATAGTGGGCATGCTTTATCATTTGAGCATATGGCGAATCGAGGCGAAATGGCAGCAAATCATCGTATTTCTGGTTTTGATTGCCGTTTTGCTCGTTAAACCCGAGGGGTTGTTTAAAAGAAAAAAGGGGAAGACCTAAAGATCTAAAACGGAGACCTCGCATGGATTACGTATTGTATATTGCAGTTGTGATATGCATATGGGTAATGCTCGCAATCTCGCAAAATCTGGTCCTGGGATATGCAGGGTTATTTTCATTATGCCAAGGTGCATTCTTTGGGATAGGGGCCTATACCTCCGCGATCATGTATCTCAATTTCGGCAGCAATATTTTCGTGTCCGCCATCGTTGGTGCATTCATCTCTTCTTTAATGGGTGTCGCTATTGCAATGCCTTCACTGCGGCTGAAGGGGGACTATTTTTTTATTGCCACGTTAGCCCTACAGATAATTATGTTTAACCTGTTCGTCTGCTGGGAATCTGTGACAAAAGGCCCACTGGGCATATATGGAGTCTTTAGGCCCAAAATTCTCGGAGTCAGCCTCAACACTAATAGTTCCTATCTTCTCTTTGCGCTTTTCTTTGTTTTTCTGTGTTATTTCTTCTCCAAGAGGGTCTGTAACGCCTCTTTCGGGTTAACCTTGAAGGCCATCAGAGAAGATGAGGTCGGCGCGGAGGCGGTCGGGAAAAATATTCTGAAATTTAAGATTTTAATCTTTGTATTTTCAGCGATTTGGGCTTCCCTGGCCGGCACCCTTTACGTCTACTTCATTGGAGCCGTCGATCCCCTTGCATTTACACTGGAGGAGTCCATTCTTATCTTATCCATCGCTATTGTGGGAGGCATGGGTAATTTAAAGGGATCAATCGTGGGCGCGGTAGTCCTCATCGCGATGCCGGAACTCCTGAAATTTGCGGCCATGCCCGAATCCATCGCTCACCAGGCCAGAAACCTCATCTATGGAGTTTTGTTGATCCTTTTTATGATGTTTCGACCCCAGGGGTTGATAGGAGAGTACCGAATGAAGTGATCTTACTATAGGGGAAGCCATGCACATTCTTGAATTAAGAGAGGTCCGTAAACATTTCGGAGGCATAAAGGCCGTTGATGATCTATCATTGGCCATTGAAGCGAATAAGGTCTTTGGGCTTATCGGACCAAATGGGGCTGGAAAGACAACCGTATTCAATCTAATCACCGGCTTCTTACGACCTGATGAAGGGGATATCTTGTTCAAGGGGGAAGAAATCCATAGAATACCGCCTCATAAAATAGTCAAGTGGGGAATTTGCAGGTCCTATCAAGAACTCCGCCTCTTTAATCGCCTCAGGGTGATAGATAACGTGTACCTGGGTTTCCCCGCTCAGAAGTATGATAACATACTCACGGCCCTTTGGGGGAAGAGATTTGAAAAGAGCAAGGAGAGAAGGGAAAACCTGGAGAAGGCTTCTTCTCTTCTAAGGCTTTCCAATCTGTTGGATAAGAAGGACATCCTCGCCGAAGGCCTCTCTTTTGGTGAGAAAAAATTTCTCATGGTAGACAGAATATTGGCGACGGGAGCTGAGCTTATCTTGCTCGATGAGCCTACAGCAGGATTGGACGTGGGACAAATCGATGATGTGTTCTCTATTGTTGAGGCGTTAATCCGTGACGGGAAGACCGTTTTTGTGGTGGAACATAATATCGACGTTATTATGTCCATCTCGGATTACATCTTCGTCCTGGATCAAGGCAAAAAGGTCGCGCAGGGAAAACCCAAGGAAATCTATGAAAACGAGAAGGTATTACAAACCTACTTGGGTGAATAAATGATTCTTAAAATTAAAAATTTGAGCGCTTCTTACGGGTTGAAGAGGGTTTTATTCGATATCTCACTGTCTGTTGAAGAAAAGGAGGTCGTGGCGATCATTGGCCCCAACGGTGCGGGTAAGACCACGACGCTTAGGGCGATCATCGGTATTCACCGGCAAAGGGAAGGAGAGATTGTCTTTGACGGCCAAGATGTGAGCGGCAATTCATGTTTTAAGAACCTCCTGTCGGGAATCTGCTATGTTCCTCAGGGGGGTCGGATCTTCCGTAATCTCACCGTCTCCGAAAACCTCATAATGGGAGGCCATATCGTTAAAGATAAGAATGAAAAAACTGAAAGACTGGAGCGGGTTTTCAGGCTGTTCCCGGTCTTGAAGGAAAGGGTAAGACAATCGGCCAATACCTTGAGTGGAGGAGAGAGACAGATGCTCGCCATGGGGATGTCCATGATGTTGACCCCCCGGCTCCTCCTATTGGATGAACCTTCCATAGGCCTGGCACCGGCCTTGGTGCCAAAGCTCATGGAGGCAATAAAGAACATTAATCAAAACTTTGGAACCTCGGTATTGATCGTGGAACAGAATGCGCGCCAAGCATTCAAGATTTCCCACAGGGTATACGTCATGAAGGTGGGAAGGATCACGGATATGGATACGCCTGAAAAGTTCATGTCGAGAGAGGAGTTAAGGAAGGTCTATTTATCAAAAACACAGGAAGCCGTAACTGGATCAGGCGATCCTTAAAGCTAAACCATGAAGGAGGTGAGGATAAGAGCATAGCAGGGATACACATTTCCAAGATCCATCCAGGGTACGTGAATGGTTAACCAGAAAACATGACTAATTTTGGAGGGTACTACAATGAAAAAAGGAAAAAAGACAACGTTGATGATGGCGGTTTTTCTCGTGTCACTTTGTATCGTGGCCTCGTCTCAAATCGGGATTTCCCGTTCACAAGCAGCCGAGACGATAAAAATTGGGGGATCTTACCCCATGACAGGCAAAGGCGCTCAGTACGGCGAACGAATGTCAGGTTCTGCCTTGCTAAGGGTTGAGGAGGAGAATGCGGCAGGGGGTATCCATGGCAAAAAAATCGAGCTTGTGATCTGTGATAACAAGGGTATGCCGAGAGATGGTGTGGCTTGTGCAAACCAGTTTATCCATGTCCATCACGTCCCCGCTTTCGAAAGCCCGTACAGTGGTATTGTTTTGGCCTGTACGCCCGTAGCAAATCAAAATAAGACCGTATTATTGAATGTAGCTGCATTGAACCCAGCTATTCGACAAGGCGGACCATGGATATTCTCTATTCAGCCCCTTGGGGATTACGAAGGGAAAGCGCAGGCAAGATTTGTCAAGGATGAACTCAAGCTGAAAAGAGCGGCCATCATGTACATCAACAATGCATTTGGCAAGTCCATGGCAGAGGTGCTCAAGAACGAGTTTGAGAAATTGGGAGGCGAGGTTTTGGCATATGAAGCCCACGCCCAAGATGCCACCTACTTTAGGACCCAGCTCACCAAGGTGAAGGAGTTGAAGCCTGAGGTGATATTCCTAGAGACCTTATATATGGAAGCCGGCCTGATAGTGAAGCAAGCCCAAGAGGTGGGTTTAACAGGGATCCAGTGGTTAGGTTATGGTGGAATCCAGGAGCCTCAATTTATCGAGATTGCGGGCGATGCGGCTGAGGGGCTCATCTGCACTGTTGCCGGGTGGGATCCCGATGATCCCAGAAAGATCGTTCAAGACTATAAGAAAAACCTCTTGGAAAAGTACGGTGTTGAAGCGGAAATGACCGGCGCAAATTGCTATGATGGCATAAAATTGCTGGCTGAGGTCATGAGGAAACACGGCACAACGGCTGAGGATATCAGAACAGGCCTGCATCAGGTGCGCGACTTCGAAGGTGTAACTGGCTTCTGTAGCATTGACGAAGACGGGATGGTTGTCAAGAAATACCAGTTAACCATACTTAAGAATGGAAAATGGGTTCCCTATGAAAGATAAGGGTGAGCCTTACCCAAACGGCCCTGCCTTTTCTTCAAAGGCAGGGCCGGTATACGAAATTTGCGCAAAGAATAGCCCTGAACAACAGCTCAATCGAGGATGAAAAAAATCGCCCGGGTTTATAACCAACTCCTTTAAAAGAAGAATCTTCGTGAACATGGTATAGATGGAAACATGGGATGTGAGGATTTACAACTATGAGCATATACAGAATTAAACCGCTACCGCTCTCTGTCATCGAGTTAGACATGGCGGTTTTTACCTATCGATTTAATTATGGAAAGAAGATCCGTGTTCCTAATATCGCCTGGTACATCGAGGGAGCGGATAAGCATATTCTGGTAGACACCTCTGCTGGCGCAGAACTTGCGACCAAGTTTAGGGGATTTCCAGCAGAAGAAATCACCTCATTTGAAGAGGCCTTAGCCGGGCTTGGTTTAAGCCCCGCTGACATCGACATCGTTGTCCAGACCCATCTCCATTGGGATCACTGCGCCAATACGCGTAAGTGCAAGAATGCTAAGGTAATAGTGCAGGAACAGGAGTTGCGATCCGCTCTTGCCCCCCACCCCATCCTTGCGCCCGGTTACAAAAAGGACCTTCTCACGGATCTACATTTTATGGTTGTGAGAGGTCACCACGAGGTATGTCCCGGAATCGAGCTTATCCCGACCCCCGGCCACACGCCTGGGGGCCAGTCCGTGTCTATAGCAACGGCTCGGGGTAAGGCGATTATCACGGGATTCTGTTGCGTAAAAGAGAATTTCGGTCCGCCCGAAGGGGCATCTAAGGAGGTCCGGGAGGTTACCCCTGTGATCGCCCCAGGTGTCCATTTGAACGTTGTGGAGGGCTTTGAGAGTGTCCTCCTCGTCAAGGGACTCGCGGATATCATTATTCCTCACCACGAGCCTTCTTTTATGGAAGTTGAGAGTATGCCGTAAAAAAGATGAGAAGGGTTCACCCACACGAAACGTGAGGTCCAGAGAAAAATCTCCCTGTGCTCACAAACCGGGCTTTGGCCTCACAGGATGACCCTCATTCAGTATGCACAGGAGCAAAGACGGTCACATGCAATTCATGAATCCATCTGTTCTTCTAGGAGGATTTTGGCGGCAATACGGGCAGCTGTTTCGGGCGGCACACGGCATTTCTTCGGCCCATCATCATCAAGGAACTGTTGTCTGTCTACCGGGTCCATGCTGTTGTAATCCCTTCCCATTATCTTCAATCGGATATCACCGCACATCGTGCTCCCGAGTTCTTTCTTGAACTCTTCACAAAACCGCCATGCCTTCTGTCTGAACGTAAGCACTTCCTCCATTGCCTCAGGCGTATTCGGATCAGGATTATTGACCCTATCTCTTCCAAAGACCAGGCCTAATGCCATGAGTCCGCCTACGACCGCGCCACACGTCTCTTTCCTGCTTGCTATTCCCGGCATGAACGTGGCCGCTTTTACAAGATCCTCCCCCCCACCCAACTTAAATTCTTCCTGAAGTGCATAGAGTGTGCCCTGAGAGCAGCTGATGGAAACTTCCTCGTAATCTCCCGCCTTCTTCGCGACCTGGTCCAAAATTCTCCCTTTTCTTTCTTCGGATAACATACAATGCCTCTTCTTTAATTGAATGAAATCGTTTTCGTGCTAACGATACATTGTCATCGAACCACAAGGAACGATCGAAACAGGAGCCTTTAAGCTGCTTTTAGATGTGGAGCACTTAAAAAGAGAGCGGGAAAATTATGGCCTGCTTATTCGCAAAGCACATCCATCAGTTCACCGATGTCTCCAAGTTCTTCCAACCCCTGGAACAAATCGAGAGAGCGATCGATCCGTTCAGGGGAGATGGCTCGGGCGGCACATTCTCTGTACTTTTCAGCCAGCTCTGCTTGACTCAGGCGATTACCAGGCCTTCCTTTGCTCTCAAGAACCTCATGAGAGTAAGCAGTTCCGTCGCGCAGCTCGAGGGTAACCTGCTCCGGGTAGGTCTCCATTCCTAAATATCCACTTGCCTCCGGTGGATGGACGAAGCTCACCCGTCGGATCAGCTCTTGTACCTTAGGCTCCATAACCCGCTCCGTTCTGTATTGTTCCAGCCCGGCCTTTCTATCAACCAGGGCAATGGCCATTCCAAACTCCATGCTGAACTTCGCCTCCGACCCCGTTTTCGGGCGGTGTCGCATCATTATCTGTGGCACCATGTCGCTGGTGCGGCATTCCACTGACGCCACATTATCCGCCTTTATGTCGTGCTCCTTAATCAAGTAGAGTATGGCATCGAGGCAGCGGTGTCCATCGCCGCAGCAAGGGTAGGGCTTTATACCCACGCCGTGTTCGACGATAAGCAAGGGGTTGCCCAGGCCTTCGGTCATCTTGTCCGGCTCATACTCGCCACCTGCAGTGAACGCGCTGCTAAAGCCCAATGGCCCGTCGATGCCATCCACATCTCCTGTGAACCCCTTCTGAGCAAGTAACGCGGCCATCACGCCGTTCCGGGATGCCAGACCAGCATGAAGTGGTTTGGTCATGGTGCCGAAGTTCTGCCTCACGCCGGAGGCTTCAGAGCTGGCAATGCCCAATGCCATACGAGTCTGGGCCACATCCATCTTCAGTATCTTGCAGCACGCCGCTGTGGCGCCCATAGTCCCGAGGGTAGCTGTGGGATGCCAGCTACAATGCTCGTAGTGCCCCCGCCCGACACCGGCTCCAATCCTCCCACCGACCTCGAAGCCAATGACATAGGCCAACAACATGTCCTTGCCTGATATCCTCTGCCGTTGCCCCAACGCGAGAATCCCGGGCAACAGGGGCGCAGTGGGATGACCCATCCAGTTGGGGAGTATCCAGTCATCGAAGTCCAGGGCATGGGCCATCGTTCCGTTAGCTAGCGCAGCGCTTTCAGCGGTGGTTTTGAAGCCGGCAGCAAAAACACCGGCCTCCGGCCTACCGGCACCTTCTTTCACATAATTTGTGATAATCCTTCCCGCGTCTTCCTGTGTGCCGGCAAGGGCAACCCCAATGCAGTCAAGTATGGCATCCTTTGCCCAATCAAGTGCCTCCGCGGGAATCTGTTCAAATTCAAGTTCAGCTGCAAACCTTGCCAGCCCCTCTGTTGCTCCCATGATGCTCTCCTGTCGTGAAATTCGTTGTTTTGCTATAAAAAACCTAAGACAACCTCAATACGACCTCTCGCATATCGAAATCCCTTTTGGGAATCCCATCAAATCCTCGTTAGTAGACCCAGTTCAGCGAGTTTTTCCTTTTCAGGGACTCCGTCTGTATCCCAGCCACGGACAGCGTAATATTGCTCCAGCATCCTTTCAATTTCTGGTAGTTTTTCCGGCGCGTGCAATCCCTCCCTTTTCAGGGTTACGATCCTCTGTGGAAGCTTATCATCTTCGCTCCTGATGCCGGACCTTACATTATATAATCGTTTAAGGTTGAATATCCTTTCTCCGGTCTTTAGAAATTCCTCAAAATCCATCTCCCAACCGGTGACCCAGTTTAGCCATCGATGGAAATCCGAGGCTTGCAGGCCAAAAGCAGCAAATTTGCATATCTTTAATGAATCACACAGCGCCATATAATTCTGCAAGGTTGCAACGAATTTACCTTTCCCTGCCGAACCAAGTCTCTCAGAAGGCTCATATATGCCTAAAGAGGCATCTGTAGCCCTTCCCTCGTACACATAGGCAAATGAATCGGTGTGACAAGCCCCCCGATTTGAAGTGGCATAGCCAAGGCCAAGACCATTAAAACAGCGAGGATCGTGGGCGGGTAGTTCCAGGCCCTTCACATGGATCGCAAATCGTGCCGAGTCGTGCCCGAACTCCTCAGAGGCTCGTTTCACGCCCTCTGCCAAGATGTCTCCTATTCCTTGTCTTCGCGCCACCCGGTCAATCAACTCCAACAGAACATGAGGATTGCCCCATTCGAGCCTTAGACCCTCTGTCTCGGCCCCCGTCAGAACCCCTCGTTCAAAGGCTTCCATTGCAAAAGCCACGACCGCACCTGTGGTGATTGTATCCAGGCCATATTGATTACACAGCTCATTTCCCTTAGCGATGGCCTCCATACTATCAACTAGGCATGACCCCCCAAGCAATGCTCCTGTTTCGTATTCGTACCCAGCCCCATCCACGGGTGAGAATGGACCCTCCTTTACCTTCACCACACGGCCGCAGCCCATTGGACATCCATAGCAAGCATACCTGCCCACCAATATAGTTTCCGCCATCTTGCTTCCCGCAATTTTCTCCGCTCCCTCGCTCCAGCTGCCAAGCTGCCAATTTTTTATGGGTAAATCACCCAGCATCTCTGCTGGAGTGATAGATCTAGATGTCCCGTATAGGCTTGCATCCCTGCGCGATTCTTTTATCTTTAAAATTCTCTCCTTAATCTCTGCCTTCAATTCCGTTGCTTGGTATAAATTCGGTTTTTCTTTCCCTTTTGCCAAAACGATCGCTTTCAACTTCTTCGAGCCCATCACGGCACCTAAACCACATCTGCCGGCTGCACGTCCGTGTTTTCCATCATGCATGATACTTGCAAATTTCACTAAATTTTCGCCCCCGATCCCGATGCAGGAGACGGCAATCTTGTGCCCTACTTCCCTCTCGAGAAGTCCTTCAATTTCATAAGTATCCCTTCCCCATAAATGCTTTGCATCTCTTATCTCGATCAGATCGGGTCCAATATAGAGAAATACGGGAGATTCGGCAGTCCCTTTGATCACGATCCCATCATAGCCGATGCTCTTTAGCCAGGCCCCCCATTTGCCTCCCACGTCTGACTCTCCCCAAATTCCGGTTAAGGGTGATTTCGCCACAATGGAATGCCTGTCCGAACTTGGAATGGGGCTGTTTCCAAAAGGCCCGGTGAAATAGGCAAGAATGTTGTCTGGGTCTAGTGGGCCGGTTTTCTGGTTTGTTTCGTCATATAGAATTTTGGCGCCTAATCCACTACCACCTATAAATTTTCGAGTATCATCGCTCTTCAATTCTTCCTTAACGACAGATTTTTCGCTAAGGTTCACCCGCAATATCTTTCCCGCATATCCATGCATCACATCGCCTCGCGGCTGTGTAGTTCTTTTCCTTCCTCTTGCCCTTCCAAGATTGCCCAAATTTTTCTTACCGTCTAAGCCGGACTACTTCTATGACAGAATAGTCTCGTGTGGCAATCAGTGGTTTAGCAATTCGCTGTCCCGCCTTATTCTACGGTTCTGTTGTACTCGGCCCCTGGTGTAATCACAATATTCCAATATTCACCGGATCCCTTCAAGAAACGGTATGTATGGTTTAATCCCGGGGGAATCCTGACAGCCTTAGGTGAGTCAATGGTATACCACTTCTCGCCAAGCAGAACTTCTACCTTCAATCCGGTCATATCCGCATTATTCCCCTTAAATATGAACAGGCTTTCATATTCGTGTTTGTGGGGCTCAACGTGCTGTGGGGGATTCTCGACATTCGAAACGGCCCGCAAAATGGCATAAACAGTACCCCCAGGATTATTTTTATGATCAGAGAAAACGTACCTCGTTCCGGGACCCGCCTTGTGCTTAATCAACTCCTCAGCACTCCTCGATTCAACATCCAAGATGAGATCTTCCATAGAGATACCTCCAAATCAAAGTAGGCTGTAATGGATCTAAATAGATCCAAATGGCACGCTCTTCTTTAAAAAGAATCGATGCCCATCCCCATTCTGTCTGAAGCACCCGCACGCCGTGTGGACCCGTCGCTCCTATATGGATGCGCCACCGGCATGCTATATGTTTTTTTGTTATTTGGCACAGAGCAAGCTTTCGGCTCGAGCACCATAGCAATGGCCCCTTTGGGGCAGACCGCGGCGCAAATGCCTCAGCCTTTGCAGTACGTAAGATCGATGACTATCTCGCCTGTGTGGGCATCGAGGGCAATCGCAAGGTGGGGACAGAGCAGCCTGCATATGTCACTGGCCTCACAGCTCACCGTGGTCAGAAACCGAGACACCCACTGTTGACGCCCTTAGGCCCGAGTACCATACGCATCGTCTCCACACTCGAGACATGACCATCATCGACCACAATGCGGAGGGGTGCCGCAAGATACCGGATGGTAGCCTCCTCACACTCCACAGCATACACCTCATCAGAACTGACAGGCATCTCGGCCTCAGTGCGGCAGATATCCTTTTGCTGAATACGGGTGTATTCTCAGATTCTTTCCACCACTGCCCTCGCCATATCTATTGTCGCGGCTGAACCTCTCATATCGTAAGTCCTGACCTTGCCATCCGCGATTACCGAGGCGATTGCCACTTCCAGGGCCGCGGCTCTATCTTTTTCCCCCAGCCAGTCAAGCATCAATTTTACCGCGAGCAACATAGCGATAGGGTTGACTTTGTATTGCCCTGCATACTTGGGGGCTGACCCGTGAGTCGGTTCAAAAATGGCAAACTCATCGCCTATATTTCCACTTGCGGCGAAGCCCAGCCCCCCGACTAATTGCGCCGCTAAGTCTGACATAATATCACCGAACATGTTACTGGTGACAATTACTCCGTAATCATGCGGGTTCTTGACAAGCCACATCATCTGGGCATCAATGTTCGTTTCCCGCAGCTCAATATCGGGGTATTCTTCCGCCACCGAGCAAGCTTCACGGCTCATCAGGCCGCTCGTTTCCCATAATATGTTCGACTTCTCCACTAGGGTTACGGTGTGGTATCCAAAGTCTTGTGCATACTCAAAAGCCCTTGTCACGATCCTGCGGGCTCCCCTCTTGGTAATCACCCGTAGCGAGATGGCGATTTCATCGCTCGGCACGTCATCGAACCGCTCCATCGCCCTATTGTGTCTGCTAACAACCTCACGCACCTCATCCGGAAAAGGGAAGAACTCGATGCCGCTGTACAGACCCTCGGTGTTTTCACGAAAGATTACCATATCTATGTCGTCTCTATAGTTGAGCGGATTGCCTGCGTAAGCCTTACACGGTCGGAGATTGATGTAAAGATCAAACATCTGGCGTAACTCGACGATGGGACTTCGATAGGCAAACCCCCTTCCTTGGAGTTCCGGGGCCAACTCTCTTTCCGCTTCTTCTTTACCTTTGGAGGTAATGGCTCCGAATAGCGCACAATCACATTCCTTCAGAACCTTGATGCTTCTTTCAGGCAGTGCGTTGCCTTCATTGCACCAAAAGCTCCATCCCACATCGGTCGGTATGTAGTCGGCGTCCAGGGCTACACGGTCCAGCACCATACGAGCGGCGTCCATAACTTCTATGCCGACTCCGTCACCTTCCATCAATGCAATACGATAGGTGGACCCCATCTCTATCCCTCTCCTCTCCATGCTATCCGACCTGCTGTTTTTCGTCTTGCGCGGATTACTCAGTTCCCCAGAAGGAGGCCTTTGGTGAAGCCTGCCTTAGACCGTTGTTCAACCAATTTCTGGTGAGTATATGGTACAAGCCCACCTACCTCAAATATCCCAAGGACTACTGTGGGCAAGGGTGGAAATGGAAACACTCCAGCAGCAGAGCGAATTTCTCCCCTTGACAAGTCCACCTGGACTTCCTCCTCATCCCTTATTGCGTCCACAGCCTCCGGGCACGTGAGCGCAGGGAGTGCCGCATTTAATAAATTTCGATAGTGAATACGGGCAAATGATTTTGCGATAATTGCCCCAACACCAATTTCTTTCAAACAAGTAGCGGCCTGTTCTCTGGAAGAACCGCACCCCCAGTTTTTACCCGCCACAACAATGTCGTTGGGTTTCACGTGCTTGGCAAAGCGAGCGTCTAGGTCTTCCAAGGCATGCTTTGCCATCTCCGCAGGATCGGTAACCGTATACGTATATTTGCCGGGGAATATCACATCCGTGTTGACATTATCCCCGTACTTCCACACCCGACCAATAATCGTTCCCATAGCATTCCTCCTACAAGTCATTCGGATGCGTAATCACGCCAGCCACAGCTGAGGTCGCCACAACAAGAGGGCTTGCCAGATATATCTCGCTGTCCTTGGTTCCCATCCGTCCCTGGAAGTTTCGATTGGCAGTGCTGATTATCACATCTCCAACTGCGGGTGCTCCCATGTGGTTTCCCATGCAGGGGCCGCATCCGGGGCTTTCCACCATAGCCCCCGCCTTTACAAAGGTTTCAATGAATCCAGCTCGAAGCGCTTCTTTGAACACCTCTGCGGAGGCCGGAATGATTATCATTCGGGTTCCTGGTGCCACCCGCTGCCCTCTGAGAACAGATGCGGCTGCTGCCAGATCTTCCAGACGCGCGTTCGTACATGTTCCCAAAAACGCCTGGTCGATCCGACGTCCTGCCACCTCTGAGACTCGTTTCACGTTATCAACGGAATGAGGACATGCAACCATAGGTTCGATCTCGGACGCCTCATATTCCATCACTGCCGCATAATTTGCATCCGAATCAGGTAAGAGGGGTGTGTACTGCCGTTTGGCACGTCCAGATAGGTATTCGAAGGTTTTTTCATCAGGTGGAATATAGCTGTTCTTGATACCCATCTCAGCGGAGATATTGGTTAGCACTGCCCGCTGGCTTAAGCTCATGGCTGAAATTGCACTCCCGTGCCATTCAACCGACATGTAAAGGCCGCCATCGGCCCCTAGATCACCAATCACACACAACGCGAGGTCTTTTGAGGAAACGCACTCTGGAAATTCACCCCTCACTACGATTTTTAAGCTCTCCGGTACCCGGAGCCATAGGGAACCAAGAGCCCACACCGAGGCCATTTCACTTCGGCCAATCCCAATACCGAAAGCTCCCATGACCCCAGCATGCGATGTGTGGGAATCCGACCCGAAGACAACTTCCCCTGGTAATGCCAATCCCTCCTCGACCAAAACTTGGTGACATATGCCTCTTCCGACGTCAAAAAAATTCCGGATACCCTGTTCCTTTACAAATTCGCGAATGACTCTGTGATTCTCTGCATGTATCGTCGTAGGTGCCGGTGTTGCATGGTCGAGAACGAAGACCAATGCATCCGGATCAAAAACCTTCACCCCTCCCATTTTCTTAAACAGTTCTTGAATAGCCGCTGCGTTGTCGTGGGAAAGAGCAACATCAGGGGTCACTTCGACAATTTGACCAGGAATTATTGCACTTTTCCCGGTTTTCTTGGTCAGGACCTTCTCAGCAAATGTCTGACCCATATCTCTCTCTTTCTTGACGCCCAACACCCAAGCAGCGACCTCTATGTCCATTCATGAACCCAGACATTTTCATCACCGCCTCCCCTATTCTTAAATCTCATTTTGTATTTAAAAAGATCCCCTCTATATGCAATCTGCACTGCCTCTATAGGTTTATGCTCACCAATGTACATGATTCTTTCCACATGAAGTATGGGAGAGCCGGGTGGGATTACCAATGCATCAGCGACCTCCTGATCAGCAAAGGAAGCCCTTATAGTCTGGAGAGCTTCGGTGAATTCCATATTTAAATCCTGCTGCAGTATCTGCAACAACGGCTTGGCCAAGAGATCCCTCTCGCTTAACTGAGCACCTATCTTTCTCGGAATATAGTTGATTGTATAGTTGAAGGAGTTGTCGCCCAAGTACCGAATCCTTTTGATACGCGTCACGGTCCCGGTTGACTCATCCAATTCCAACATCTCCCTCACCACTCGTGGAGGAACAACTTCTTCTAAGACCGCTGATTTGGTCTTCGCCCTCTGTACCTGGTAATAGATTTCATCCATGAAACTAAAGGATTCCACGCTCAAGCCGTCGATTATGTCCGTGTCCTCCGTTACAAAAGTGCCGTGCCCCCTTCTGCGAATTAGTAATCCTTCCTTGACCAGTTGAGAAACGGCCTCTCGAACGGTCAGTCTGGCAACCTTGAAATGCTTCGCGAGCTCGTTCTCTGAGGGAATCCCCTCTCCAGGCAACATCTGCTTGTTGGTGATCCAGCTTCTTATCTGCTCTTTGATTTGATAATATAGCGGCAATAAAGGGTTCATCCTATGTTCCTCGGCTTAATTATACTTTATTCGCTTCCCCTTATTCTGATGAAAATCGGGGCAACAATCCTATGGCAAACAATGTATACTTATATATATAAATATACATTCTGTCAATAATAATCTGTCAGGACTGGCATCTTAAGAAAGCCTATATTCCCCTTGCCAATGAAAAGGGAACGATGCTCATGGCAATCAGCAACAAACTGGGGCATCTGCTCCTGTCAACGGGCAATAAGTCGGAGCTAGCCGTGGGGTACTGCACCCTGTACGGGGATATGAACGGCGGCCTGGCAGTGATCTCGGATGTGCCCAAGACTTTTGTGTACCGAATCGCCCGGTTCATAAATAGCCAAAGGGAGGTGATCCCCGAGAGGATCATCCAAAAGCCCCCATCGGCTGAGCTGAAACCCGATCAACGAGATCAGGACGATCTGCCTCCTTATGAGATTTTAGATGGTATCCTGAAGGCGTATATAGAGGACAATAAAACTACTGAAGAGATCATGGAGATGGGGTTTGATCCATCGATCGTCAAGGATATCATCATGCGCATTTCTCGAAACGAATACAAGAGACACCAATCCCCCCCGGGCCTGAAGGTGACCACCAAGTCCTTCGGGTACGGCAGGAGATATCCCATAGCCCAGAGGTACCGATCTCAACCCCCTGGCCCTATTCTCAGCTGAAAAGGGATAACCGCTCTATCATGAAGTGACTTTCCTGTTGACTCACAAGGGCAGAACCCCTATTCTTCGTCTCGCGAATAGGGAATCCCCTCTCATTACGACAGGGCAGGTGAAAAACTCTCATTGACGGGAAATATCGGTTCCCTCAAGGGGAACCAGTAGTCTTAGGTGGACGATTATACATGCGCGGGATAAACCCATTGTTATTTGAAGGAATGACATGATACACGGCTTTTCTTATGAGGTTATTGATCATTGGGAGAAACTGCCGCCGGGCTATGTACATCGCGATGTAGACGGCGTGGCCGTTGATTCCCGGGACCGCGTCTACCTCCTTACGCGTGGAGACGCACGGGTGATTGTATATGAACAGGATGGCACCTTTCTTACGGCCTGGGGAGAAGACATTTTCACCCCGCGAACCCACGGGATCGCCATCGGGCCCGATGGCGCCGTATACACAACAGACGATGGTGATCATACCGTTCGAAAGTTTACTCCAGACGGCACCCAGCTGATGGTCATCGGAGCCCCCGGGGTGGCCTCTGAAACCGGATACGACGCCAAGGAAGGGCTTTCCAGCATCGCCCATAGCGGTCCGCCTTTTAATAGGCCGACCGGCATCGCCATAGCCGACAACGGTGAAATCTATGTCAGCGACGGATACGGGAACGCACGCGTTCACCGATTCACGCCGGCAGGCGAATTGATTCAGTCTTGGGGAGAGCCGGGTACCGATCCCGGTCAGTTCAACCTTCCGCACGGAATCTGCCTTGCCGATGATGGCCGGGTCCTGGTGGCTGATCGTGAGAATGACCGGATTCAGTTCTTCAGCTCGGATGGTGAGTACCTCGATCAGTGGACACATGTTCAGCGCCCCACCGATGTGTGTATTGACCGAGATGGGCTGATCCACGTCTCAAGTTTGTGGTGGCGTGTCGGGGAGAAATCGTTCACCAACGGCCCGATACGTCACGATTTGCCCGGTCACATCAATGTTTTTGACCCAGAGGGGAATGTGTTGTTGCGCTGGGTGAGCGCCGATCGGTGTGCACCGGGTAATTTCCTCGCCCCCCATAGCCTCTGCATTGACTCAAAGGGGGATCTTTACGTCGGTGAGGTGACCTACACATTCGGGGTTTCAAAAGGCGTTGCCCCGTCGGATTGTCACACGTTTCAAAAATTTCAACGCAAGGGATCGCATTAAGGGAGAAGCCAAATATAAGAAGTATAAGGACAGCGGCTTTTCAACCCCTGCGAAACAGGGAGCCTCTCCTTGAGATCCATCCCGAGACCGCCAAAAAGGAGGATATCCACGAAGGGGACTGGCTTATTGCATCTATTTTGGTGATCCAGATGAAATAAACCGCTTGATATCGGGAAAAAGGAGAGATGCTCGCGAAAATCTATGGGAGTAGTGGGGGATATGGATGCTGACACCAAGATTACTCCCTCCCACATCCTAAGAATAGGCATTGCGATGTGAACAATTGTGAAATCCTGAGTGAATCAGTCCTGCATCGCCGAACATCTTGCCCCTCAGGTGAATCAATATCAAAAAGTATAGGTCGTACCTACACTGTTTAAAAGGAACTGGTCCGGCATCTGGCGTGAGAATTCATTAATGGCCATCCAGCCCGTGCAATGCATGGGAACCACAATATCCGGCCCTATTCTTTTCATCTCGTTTATGGTCGTCCCAATGATGGGCTCAAAGAGCGGGCCCGTGAGGTGAAACCCGCCCAGGACGGCATATACCCTTTCAATGCCCGATACCTTCTGCGCATGAGCAATGGTATTGATAATGCCGGCATGGGAACACCCGCCAAGGACAACAAGTCCCTTGCCCTTAATGTTGACCGCAATCCCTTGGTCATCATAGAAGGGATCCACAACCCATTTCCCATGGACCTTTGCCTCAGCCCAGGGAAATCCTTTCTCAAAGTCCGTCACCCTTTCCACTTCCCCAAGGGCTAAGATCAGGTCTGAACACCACGTTGAAGCTTCCCTGGCTTTATGGAGGCTTGCGCCGATTTGCTCCAGGGATTCTTCTCCTAGCTGGGGCATGTCTCGTATTCCCGTGGTGGGTACATTAAGACGACGTTCGAGAAAGGCTTCAGGATGAAGGATGATGGGCATGCCTTTTCTCGCCTGATGCAGAAAACCCATAAGCCCCCCGAAATGATCAAGATGGCCATGGCTCAAAAACACACATTCAATCCGATCCACATCTACCTCGAATGCCTCTATATTATGAAGAAGGCACTTGGCAGAGCGTCCGGTATCCATAAGCATCACATGCTCCTCTGAATCGGCATAAACTGTAATGAGGCAGGATAAGCCATGTTCTGCCAAAGGGCCGATCGATCCGGAGATCTTCGGACGCCTCATGAGCTTCGTGTGTTGCTGCATGAGGACATCGGTATAATTATCTACTAAAACAATTATTTCTAGCCTCTCTGCTTCACGCAAATTGATTTGACTCATCTTGACCCTCCCTTGGGTGTCTTCATGGGCATTATTTTTTCGAAAAAGGATCCTCTTGTCAATCAAGAATCAGAGGATTTTCATACAACTGGCCTTATGGCCGCCTCCGCTTCATTGTTCTCCTAAAGACCCAAAGGAATGGGAAATGGGCAGGCACCCCATCCTGGGCTTTATTTGTCATGTATGCCCAGCGGCAAATCCCCTCTGCTTCTTCCCGGAAAAATGAGTCCTTCATCAGGCGTATCTGCATTAGCCGCGTTAGCGTTGTAAAGCCCCAGGGCGGTTTTAATATATACTTTTTTGTAAATTATTCCTATTTTTTCCACATTAATGTAGGAATTATTGACACTCCAGATAACTCCATAGGCGGGAAACACGCGCGTTTATCGGCAACCAAAGTATACCAGCTATATTGGCACATATTATGCTTTTTATAAAAAATAGTGAAAGGAGCTTGGCGTTGAAGGAGCCTCGATCTTCGATGGGGCAGGGGGAATGGAGATAAAAAGAAACAGTACTGAACCAAGGGCAGGTGAAAAAACCCCTGAGGGCAAGATCATCTGTTCAGAATGCGGAATGGCCTTGAAATCATCCCACGAATGGATAATGGTGGCTAACGACAGTGCCTTGTGCGTGTTCTGTTATAAAAGCTACATGTTTCCTCATCTTGATGAGAACTACATGGAGATATTCGACTGAACCTAGACCACGTCTCGGGCTTCACGCGCTGGCTACAAAATTGTTATTTTTATCCCTCAAAGAAAATGCTCCATTTACAGTAACCTGATGAAATCATTCCTGATATTCATTATGGCCCGCCTTTTGCTTTTCCTTGAGTCAAAGAGGTAGATAGACCGTTTGTGTTATTGTGGTTCCCAGGAAAGATCAATAGCGATTTTTCCTAAGAGGCAAGGGCGCCGAGGGACGGAAAAAGGGTGGCGTGAAAGTCCCCTTTTTCCGTATTTTTTTGCGTGCTAAAAGGCAGGCGTTTCCTTTTACGAGGCCTATAAAACACCTTTTATTACAATGAGTTCTGCTTTGTGAGGCCAAAGAATAGAAAACCGATCCTGGTCCTGTTTTATTGTCAGCACGCCCCTCAAAGCGGCGAGCAGGACAAGCAGGCATTGGAAGGGAAATATGGAAAATCTCTGCGGCTCTTTTCAATACCCTGTAGCGGTCGAATAGAACCCCTTCATCTTCTCCGTGCGCTTGAGGAATTTGCAGATGCGGCGTATGTCATTGCCTGCCCAAAAGGAGCGTGTCGCTATGCTGAGGGCAATGTACGGGCAATAAAACGGGTGCAAAGGGCGAGAGAGCTGATTGAATCCATTGGGTTAGAAGGCGAACGGGTAGGGTTTATTACAGGGTCCAAGGAGAATCCTAAATCACTTGCAGACCACGCAAGCGAGATAATGGCGCTCATAAATACAGTGGGGCCATCGCCAGTATTAAAAATGGGCCGCACTGACGTGGAGGAGGTGAGAATAACAAATTGATAACGGCGCGGCAGAAACCTATTGAAGAGATACGGGGGATGATTGATCCCTTTGTGAATATACTCCTTCTTGGATGTGGCTCTTGTGTTGCCGAATGCGCGGCGGGGGGAGAAAAAGAGACTGCCATGCTCGGATCAGTTCTCAGAATGGCAGCAAAGATGGATGGAAAAGAGGTTATCATTCGTGAGAGCACCGTAGATCGGCAGTGCGTCAAGGATTTCATTCTACCTCTCGCGGACACCCTTGAGCACTGTGATGCGGTCCTGTCTCTCGGGTGTGGTGCCGGAGTGCAAGCAGTTGCTGAAATATTTCCAGAGGTTCCTATCATTCCTGCTCTTAATACCGAATTTATTGGTGAAACAAGGGATCAGGGCTACTGGGTGGAGAACTGCATTGGCTGTGGAGACTGTGTGCTTTACCAGTTTGGAGGTATTTGCCCATTGACTCGTTGCGCTAAGCAACTCCTGAATGGACCATGCGGAGGCTCAAGGGAAGGCGTATGTGAAGTCAACCCTGAGGTCCCATGTGCCTGGCAGTTGATCATTGAGAGGCTGTCGAAATTGAATGGCCTTGATCAACTTGAGAAAATCCATCCGCCCAGGGATTGGTCTAAAAACCATGGGTCGGGGCCAAGAACGATAATCAGAGAGGATCAAAGGTAAAACAGGTGAGCCGATTACAGCAGATACTTGAAAACGGTGACCTCGCAGTTACCGCTGAATGCGGTCCCCCAAAAGGTGCAAGCCCTGAAGTTATAGTGAAAAAGGCCGAATTGCTGAGAGACAAGGTAGATGCAATTAATGTAACCGACAATCAAACGGCAATCGTGAGGATGTCTAGCCTTGCCTCATGCTACCTTCTTTTATCCTTAGGGCTGGAACCCGTGCTCCAGCTGGTAACGAGGGATAGAAATCGGATCGCCCTCCAATCCGATATAATAGGGGCCTCTGCCATTGGAATTCGCAATATTCTTTGTCTCTCAGGTGATCATCAGAGTCTGGGAAACCAGCCCCAGGCCAAAGCGGTGTTCGACCTGGATTCTATTCAGCTGCTCCAAGTGCTGCGGGATATGCGGGATGAGGGATTCATCCTAGGAGGGGAACTTTTGCCCAGGCCCCTTGAACTCTTTATTGGGGCCGTGGCAAATCCCTTTGCGGATCCACTAAGCTTTAGGGCCGTCCGACTGAGCAAGAAAGTGAGGGCTGGCGCCAACTTTATCCAGACCCAGTGTGTATTTAACCTGAAAAGGTTTGAAGGGTGGATGAACATGGCCAGGGAAAAAGGATTAACCGAACGAGTCAATATCCTTGCAGGCGTCACGCCCTTAAAATCCTCAAATATGGCGCATTATATGAAGAAAAAGGTCGCCGGGGTGGATATTCCCGATGAAATTATAAGACGGATGGAGGGTGTTCCAGCTAGCAGGCAACGGGAGGAAGGAGTCAAAATCTGCGTAGACACTATCCAAAGGCTCAAGGAAATAAAGGGAATAAGAGGGTTTCACATCATGGCGATCGAGTGGGAAGAAATAGTTGAAGAGATTGTGGGGCGATCAGGCTTGTTGCCCAGGCCTTCCAAGGATTAAAAATGATAGGGGTCTTCTGTGTCTGCTAAATACACGATTCACACTCAGGCTGCCCCGCATAGGTTTAAAAATCCTGCTAAATCAGGGGTAATCGCATGGGAGGAAGGGTGTTTGAAGTGTCCTGTATGCGTCAAGAGCCAATGTGTGTACGGGGTGTACGATAATAGGTGCCTCGACATCAGACAAATGATTGACTCAATCGATAATCAGTGTATGAACTGCCTCAGATGTGTGCAGGGGTGCCCGAAAGAACTGATCCATAAGAGCATTAATCCGGAATACGAGGCACTTGGTGATTCCTGCTGGACGCCGGAAATCATTACCAGCATATGGTATCAGGCCGAAACCGGCAAAATCCCTGTCTCTGGTGGAGGATACCCTGGCCCTTTCAGTGGCCCTGGATTCGACTCCATGTGGACTGACATGTCTGAGATCGTCAGGCCTACTCGGGATGGCATCCATGGGAGAGAGTATATAGCCACCGGCATTGACCTGGGCAGAACAAAGGATCACCTCGCCTTCACTCAAACAGGGGCGCTTGATGGCGGCCTCCCCTTGCTTCTCGATATCCCCCTGCCTATCATACTCAGGCTCCCCCCTTTTGGATCTTGGAATGAGAACACCGTAAAGGGATGGGCTATGGCAGCGAAGAGATTGGGAACCTTCCTGGCCCTGCCCCATGAGATGGTAAAGGATGAACTGGTTGCCTTTCAAGAACATCTGATCCCCGTTTTCTTACAGGCCGAGCCCAATTCACACAAAGCACTGGAGGGAATAAGGCTTGTGGAAGCTCCCTGGACAGAGGACTGGAGGGAGGTCTGCCGCGCGATAAAGGAAAGCCATCCCTCTGCCCTGATCTCCTGGAAGGTCCCTTTAGCTCATGGGGTCGAAGAGGAAGTCCTGTCATTAATAGATTTCGGGGAGTCGATTATCTATCT
Organism: uncultured Desulfobacteraceae bacterium; assembly: GCA_964549945.1. Taxonomy (GTDB): domain Bacteria; phylum Desulfobacterota; class DSM-4660; order Desulfatiglandales; family B25-G16; genus B25-G16. The sequence goes on from CAZJXD010000009.1 coordinate 81,030, forward strand.
GGAAGGGACTACGGATGGAAGATCGGTAGGGGATCATTCGGTATTTATCAAAGACGCACTCAGGAGCATCCATTTGGCCTTGGTGGAAAAGGGCGTGAGAGACTGGGTCACGCTCCTAATCGGCGGCGGTCTTGCCATGGCAGAACACGTAGCCAAGTCCATTATCTGCGGAGCAGATGGAGTAGCAGTCGATCTTCCCATCCTCATCGCCCTTGAGTGTCGCGTGTGTCGCCGCTGCACCAAAAAATTGCCGTGCCCAGTGGAAATAGATCGGGCGGAACCCTCATGGGTCGCATCCAGAGTGAATAATCTCATTGGAGCATGGCATAGCCAACTCCTTGAGATTATGGGCGCAATGGGAATACGAGATGTACGGCGGCTACGAGGAGAAGCAGGTAGGGCCTTATTTTACGAAGATCTTGACAGGAACACCTTTGGATCACTGAGGACAGTCATAGAGGGTTATGAGCTTGAGTAAGGCGTTGCCAGAGGTAGTGATAACCCCCTCCCGATTTAGAAATCCCATCGGGAAATATCGCCTTCACAGAACCAATATCTGTATAAGCTGCGGAAGGTGCGTAGAGTTGTGCCCCTATCATGTGCATGAAAAGAAAGCCGGACGTGTATTGACCAAAAATCACTACCGTTGCGTGGGGCCTGACTGCCCTCATCCCTGTATCGATGCCTGCCCTGTGGGTGCCTTAACGCTCAGGAGAAATCCAACCTTTGATACCATGGGGGATTTTCGATGGACTCCTGATCTCCTTGCCAGCACCTGGTACATGGCCGAGACAGGCGAGGTGCCTCCAGGGGGATTAGAATACAGGACTGGCAATTCTGCTGGTGGGTTCGACAGGTTGAGGCTCGCGCTACCCCCCCGCAGCAAGAGAGATGTGGGCCTATCAGGTGATGGGGTGGATATCGGGATTAGGCTGAATCGCAGGAATGACGGCTCCCATAAAATTAGAATAGAGGCCCCTTTCTACGGTGCTGGTATGTCGTACGGGTCTATAAGTATCACCACGATGCTCAGCAGGATCCGGGCAGCAGCATCCCTGGGGACCTTTTGCTGTACCGGCGAAGGAGGATATCCTGATGAACTGAAACCCTATGACGATCACGTGATCACCCAGGTTGCCACCGGCCTGTTCGGAGTCCGCGAGGATACCATCCAGAGAGTGAGGATCGTAGAGTTCAAATATGCCCAGGGCGCCAAGCCGGGTTTAGGCGGACACCTTTTGGGGGATAAGGTCACCCCTAGTGTTGCCCGCATGAGGGAGGCAGTTGCGGGATATCCCCTGTTTTCACCGTTTCCTTTTCATAGTGTGTATTCTGTAGAGGACCACAAAAAGCACGTGGACTGGATAAAGGCTATCAACCCAGAGGCATTAGTAGCGGTGAAGGTCTCCACGCCAACGGACATCGATATGGTAGCTATTGGAAGCTACCATGCCGGTGCCCATATCATTCACCTGGACGGGAGCTATGGCGGTACAGGAGCTGCTCCAGATATTGCGAAGAAAAATATCGCCATGCCCATCGAGTATGCCGTACCCAAGGCCCATAGATTTTTACAGGAAGAGGGGGTCAGGGACCGGATCACACTGATTGCCAGCGGCGGCATCAGAACTCCCCACGACGTGGCCAAAATCATAGCCCTTGGGGCTGATGGTGTCTGCACAGGAACGGCGGAATTGGTTGCCTTGGAATGCATTCGTTGTCACAACTGTGAGAGCGGGAGAGGATGTGCGCGGGGCATTGCTACCACCGATCCGGAATTGACGGAATTACTTGACCTGGATTGGGGAACACAACGGATTATCAATCTCTTCATGGCCTGGAGGAAGGAGCTGGTCAGGATAGTAAAGCGATTGGGCTTGCAGAGCATCGAGGAGCTGGTAGGCAGGACAGATTGCCTTGTGCACCTGGATTACCTGGCACGCTAAGGCCTCCATAACCTTCATATAATTTATGATACTTTAGTGCGGTGCTCGCTTCCCGGCCCGAACCGTCGTGGAGCAGGCACACCGAAATGATCGGGATGTGAAGCAAAATGAAAAAGGATCGAATAATTGACCGAATATTCGGCTCGAGAAAATCGCTATTGGGCAACTCACCCTTAAGGAATTGCTACAAGAGAGAAGATGAGGGCGGATGTGGGGTAACTGGGTTCGCCTCAAGTGTCCCGGTGAGAGGAAAACATATCCTTGAACCCTCAAAACAGATGCACAATAGGGGCAATGGCCTCGGAGGTGGTATTGCTGCTATGGGCCTCGACCCCCTGATGCTTGGCGTCTCACCAGAGATTTTAGACAATGACTATCTCCTTCAGATCGCGGTGCTTGACCAGGGCGTTCTTCCAGAGCTAGAAGAGCGATTTATAAGGCCGTTCTTTAGGATAGATTGCAGCGAAGTTCTTCCGCACCTATCAAATTATAGGGATATTCCCGGCCTTGGCATGAGGCCTCCTGATGTCTCGCGATACTTCGTGAGGGTAAAGCCCGTTGTGCTCAATGAGTTCATCGCACAAAACGATTTGTCCGGCCTCACAACAAGGCATGCGGAAGATGAATTTGTCTTTCAGAACAGCTTTAAGATAAACTGCACATACTATGATGCCTATAGGAATCAGGGAGCCTTTGTGCTCTGTCACGGTCGTAACTTTTTTATCCTAAAAACCGTAGGATATGCGGAGCATGTGATCCAATATTACCAACTCGAAAACCTCAAGGCCCATATTTGGATTGCCCATCAACGATATCCAACCAAGGGAAAGGTCTGGCATCCAGGGGGAGCCCACCCCTTTGTTGGCCTGAATGAGGCCCTCGTACACAATGGGGATTTTGCCAATTACCATTCAGTGGTCGAATACCTGAAGCAGAAAAACATCCACCCCCTTTTTTTAACCGATACCGAGGTCTCTGTGCTGTTGTTTGACCTCTACAGCAGAACCTATGGCTATCCTCTTGAATATGTGATCGAGGCCCTTGCTCCAACCATGGAGAGGGACTTTTATCAGCTGCCCCCTGAGAAACAGGAGATCTACCGGGCCATCCAGTCGGCCCATATACACGGGTCCCCTGATGGCCCATGGTTCTTTATCATCGCCAGGAACGACACCGAGAATAGAAGGCTCCAGCTTATCGGGATCACCGACACCTCCATGCTGAGACCGCAGGTATTCGCGCTGCATGAAGGCGAGGTGCAGGTGGGGCTTATTTGCTCTGAAAAGCAGGCCATTGATGCGGCCTTGAAGAGCATGGCAGATGAAGATCCCAGGATCGGGACCGTGGCGGATCGGTATTGGAACGCCAGGGGAGGAAGCCATACAGATGGAGGGGCCTTTATATTCAACCTGGATGAGGCATCTTCATCCCCCTCCGAAAAGAGATTGACATGCGTGGATAAATTCGGCAGGCCCATCAAGCTCCCTCAAAGCAATAAAGCCAATATTCATGACCGGCCCCTTTATCTGGCAGAAACCGGCAACATGGCTCCTTCTGCCCAACCACGTCTTTTTCGTAATCCGAATCCGTCCTCCCTGTACGAATACGCACACAAGGATATAAGTGAGTGGGATTATAGTGTATTTATGGATACGGGGTTTTTCCAGGATATCGAAAGATGGGGCTTAACAAATGATGCCCAATTTGAAGTGGCCGTTACCGTGCTCACCAAGCTATTAGATCTCCGGAGCCCTGGATATGAAGAGGTACGTAAATTCATTCTCCAGCGCTCCACCGAGACCCTGGAACGCATGTTCCGCAAACTCCCATGCCTCGATGAGACAGGAGAGCATGCATGTCGGTTGATTAACCGGGAAACAAGGCAACTGCTGAGGACACCGATGAGCAATGAACGGACATTGCTTATCGATGCCGCCCTCTTTCCCCCAGAGGGACAGGAGAGCGATAGCCGTCTATTAGCAGAGGCCTTTCACAAAGGATGGAGGCGCTTTATAGTCTTTGGGCTCAAGGGACAGCGATTTCATGGCTGCGGCCTGGGTCTCTGCTCGGATGGGGTCAGGATCGATATATATGGAAGCTCCGGTGATTACCTCGGCTCAGGCATCGACGGTCTCTCCATATACGTGCATGGCAACGCACAGGACCAGGTTGGGCAAATCATGAAATCCGGGAAGATGGTTATCTATGGGGATACCGGTCAAACCTTTATGTATGGTGCCAAGGGCGGTGAGGTATATGTGCTGGGCAATGCAGCAGGAAGGCCCCTTGTCAACGCAGTGGGAAGGCCCCGGGTGGTGATCAACGGAACCTGTTTGGATTACCTTGCCGAATCCTTTATGGCAGGAGATCCCCTGGACGGGGGCGGATATATAGTGTTAAATGGATTGGAATTCGATGAATACGGGCGGATCAAACCTCGCGCTACCCCGTATCCAGGATCCAATCTCTTTTCCCTGGCCTCAGGAGGCGCTATCTACATTCGGGACCCATTTCGCCAGGTAGATGAGGAGCAGCTGAACGGCGGGGAGATCGTCTCCATTGAAGGCAGGGATTGGGAGCTGATTCTTTCCAGCCTTAAGGAGAATGAAAGGCTGTTCGGTATCTCTATTGAGAATGATCTCCTTCATGTAGATGGAGAGTATATGAGCCCTCTCAAGGTTTACAGGAAAGTAAGGCCAATGCGAAACGGGAGTGGCGATTTCGCCATCGAGGAATAAAAAAATACAGCGAGCCTTTAGAGGCAAAACTGTGGTAGAATCATAAGCGAGCTTTATGTGTATACTTCTCAATTCAACAGTTTGTGACATGATTTGGTTGAGGTTTAAGATCTTATAAAGATGCGGAGCCATGCTGAGCAAAAGGATCATACCGTGTCTTGATGTGAGAGACGGGAAAACAACGAAGGGCATAAGGTTCAAGGAAAATATCGATATCGGTGATCCCGTGCACATGGCGAAATGTTACTATGAGGAGGGCGCCGATGAGATCGTGTTCTATGATATCACCGCCTCGAGTGACATGCGGGACATTATGATTGATGTAGTGAGCAGGGTGGCAGAGGAGATCTTTATACCCTTTGCCGTGGGTGGAGGAATCAGGACGGTAGATGACATGCGCAAGATACTTCTGGCAGGGGCGGAAAAGGTGAGCGTAAACACCGCTGCCGTGCTTAGCCCTGAGATAATCTCGGATGGCGCGAAGGCCTTTGGAAGCCAGTGTATTGTCCTTGGAATGGATGTAAGAAAGGTGAAGGCAACCAGGGAGATACCGTCAGGCTACGAGGTCGTGATCCACGGAGGCAGAACCCCTATGGGGATTGATGCCTTGAGGTGGGCTCGGCGGGCAGTGGCATTGGGTGCGGGTGAGATCTGCCTGAACTCCATTGATACTGACGGCGTACAGAGGGGCTACGAGATGGAGTTGACTCGCCTCATATCCTCCCACGTTCCTGTTCCGGTGATCGCATCGGGCGGCGCCGGCACGATCGATCACATCTACGAGGTGCTCACAGAGGGCAAGGCGGATGCGGCCCTTGTGGCTTCTGTGGTCCATTACGGGACCTATACCATCAAACAGATCAAGGAAGAGCTGCACGCACGAGGCGTGAAGGTGCGAATGAACTGGTAAGTACGATGAAGGCCTTGTTAGCCCTGGAAGACGGAAAAACGTTTAACGGAACTACCTTCGCGGGCGAGGGAGAGGTATCGGGTGAGGTCGTCTTCAACACCGGCATGACCGGCTACCAGGAGGTCCTCACGGATCCATCCTACAAGGGCCAGATCGTGACCATGACCTATCCCCTGATCGGCAATTACGGCATACATTCCGAGGATATCGAATCAGGCAGGATTCGGGTTGAGGCGTTTGTGGTAAAGGAATATGAGCCCATTCCGAGTAACTGGCGATCCCAAATGAGCCTGGCCGAGTATCTCAATCGAGAAGGAAAAATCGGGATTGAGGGTGTAGACACCAGGGCCTTAACAAGACATATCAGGCTGGCAGGGGCCATGAAGGGCGTTATTTCAACCAGAGACCTTGATCCTGAATCTTTGGCGGAAAAGGCAAGGGGATCTCAGGGCCTTGTGGGCCGGGATCTCGTCAAGGAGGTTGCCTGTGAGGAGTCCTATCGGTGGCCACCAGGGGAAAGTGCTCGTTTTAGGGTCATTGTGCTTGATTGCGGCATGAAATTCAATATAGCCCGAAGCTTGGCCCGAAGAGGGTGCGATGTCACGGTGGTGCCGGCCCGCTCATCTGCCGAGGAGATCAGGCCCATGAACCCCGACGGAATTGTTCTTTCCAATGGTCCCGGAGACCCTGAACCGATTACCTATGCCGTTCATACCGTCCGAAACCTCTTGGAAGACTACCCCATCTTTGGCATCTGTTTGGGCCATCAGATCTTGGGGCTCGCCTTTGGCGGAAAGACCTTTAAACTGAAGTTCGGCCATAGAGGCGTAAACCATCCGGTCAAGAATCTCCTGACAGGCAGGGTAGAGATTACCACACAGAACCACGGTTTCTGTGTGGACATAGAATCGATCAAAGACCCGGGAATCGAGATCACCCATATCAACCTAAATGACCAAACCCTTGAGGGCATGAGGCATAGGAGCTTGCCCATTCTCTCGGTCCAGTACCATCCCGAGGCCTCACCCGGGCCCCACGATTCAGACTATCTGTTTGATGAGTTCATAAAGTTGATGAAAAGATGAACCGATTTTACATTGATGTAAAAATGCATAGTTATAATAAATTAACCGCCGAACCAAAACAGACATTTTGTTCGGCCGACCTGGCCGAACAAAATTAGTCGGCGTGTGTCTGCGGTTGACTCAGATCATAGAATATCATGCCAAAAAGGAATGACATAGCAAAGATCTTGATCATCGGTTCCGGGCCTATCATCATAAGCCAGGCCTGCGAGTTCGACTACTCAGGAACCCAAGCGTGCAAGGCGCTCAAGGAGGAGGGGTTTGAGGTCGTTTTGGTGAACAGCAACCCCGCCACTATCATGACCGATCCCGAAATGGCAGACCACACCTACATCGAACCAATTACGCCTGAGATGGTCTCCATGATCATCGAGAGGGAACGGCCCCATGCACTGCTGCCCACCCTTGGAGGGCAGACGGGATTGAACACCGCCTTCCAGGTAGCGGAGATGGGTATCCTCGAGAAATACCACGTGGAGATGATAGGGGCCTCAAAAGAAGCGATAAAAAAGGCCGAGGACCGAGATCTGTTTCGTGAAGCCATGAAAAGGATCGGGCTGAGGGTGCCGCGAAGCGGTATCGCCCATGACATGGAGGCCGCCAGGGAAATCGCCGACAGGATAGGATACCCGATCATCGTGAGGCCCAGCTTTACCCTTGGTGGAACGGGCGGCGGGGTAGCATTTAACAGAGAGTACCTGGAGAAATTAGCCGCCCGGGGACTGGATGCCAGCCTTATCAATGAGATCATGCTGGAGGAATCGGTAATCGGGTGGAAGGAGTTCGAGCTTGAGGTGATGCGGGATAAAAAAGATAACGTGGTGATCATCTGCTCCATAGAAAATCTCGATCCCATGGGCGTTCATACCGGCGACAGCATTACAGTGGCACCTGCTCAGACTCTAAGCGATAATGAATATCAGCGAATGCGGGATGCCGCGATTGAGGTGATAAGGGAAATCGGCGTGGAGACTGGCGGATCAAACATCCAATTTGCCGTCAACCCAGAAAACGGGGATATGGTGGTCATCGAGATGAACCCCAGGGTCTCTCGAAGTTCTGCCCTCGCCTCAAAGGCAACCGGGTTTCCCATTGCGAAGATCGCCGCCAAATTGGCCGTTGGCTACACCCTGGATGAGCTCCCGAACGACATCACCAGGGAAACCCTCGCCTCCTTTGAGCCGACAATCGATTACTGCGTAGTCAAGATCCCGCGGTGGACATTTGAGAAGTTTCCCGATACCGATGACTACCTCACCACGAGCATGAAATCGGTGGGAGAGGTAATGGCCATAGGAAGGACGTTCAAGGAGGCCCTCCAGAAGGGACTGCGATCCCTTGAGATCGGGCGTTTTGGGCTGGGAGCTGACGGCAGGAATGGAGCGGAGGGGAATAGGGTTTCCCTTGCTATTGATGAGCTAAAGGGCAAGCTCGCCAATCCAAACTCGGAACGCCTTTTCTATATTCGATACGCTATCAATGCCGGCATGGATAGGGAAACAATTCATGCGCTTACCGGGATCGACCCCTGGTTTCTCCACCAAATAGAACAAATCACACGCCTCGAGGGGGAGATCATAGCGGCCGGACCTCCTCTATCCCCTGAGCTTATTGAAAGGAGCAAGGCCTTTGGGTTCTCGGACGTTCAAATAGCACACCTACTTGAAACCGAGGAGGATGAAATCCGCGCCTTTCGCAAGGGCCTCGGAGTCGTTCCGGTCTATAAGCTGGTTGACACCTGTGCAGCCGAGTTTGAGGCCCGGACCCCGTACTATTACTCCACCTACGAACAGGAGAGCGAGGCGCGGATCTCGCAAGGGAAAAAGGTCATGATCCTTGGCGGTGGGCCAAACAGGATTGGCCAGGGGATTGAGTTCGACTACTGCTGTGTACAGGCGGCTTTCGCGCTTAAGGAAGAAGGCCTTGAGAGCATCATGGTGAACAGCAACCCGGAAACCGTGTCGACCGACTACGATACCTCCGATAAGCTCTACTTCGAACCCCTTACAAAAGAGGATGTTCTCAATATCGTAGAGGTGGAAAGGCCTATGGGGGTCATTGTGCAGTTCGGAGGACAAACCCCGCTCAATCTTTCATCCTCCCTTTACGAAGCTGGGGTGCCGATCCTGGGTACGCCTCCTGAGAGCATAGCCTTGGCCGAAAATCGCGAGTTCTTCAAGGAATTTCTCAAGAAACTGCGCTTGAGACAGCCTGACAACGGCATAGCAATTGACGTGAATGAGGCGCTCAGCGTAGCCGAGCGCATTGGCTACCCTGTGATGGTGAGGCCCTCCTACGTGCTTGGGGGAAGGGCCATGAAGATCGTCTATGACAGGCAAACCCTTGAGGAATTTATCCTGAAGGCCCTGCTTGCCTCTCCTGACCACCCCATACTTATCGACAAATTCCTTGAGGACGCCGTTGAGATCGACGTGGATGCAATTTCCGATGGAAATACCACTGTTATCGGTGGAATAATGGAACATATAGAAGAAGCTGGAATCCATTCGGGTGACAGCGCCTGCGTTCTCCCGCCACAGAGCTTGCTGCCTGGTACTGTTGAGCGGATCAAGCAGAGCGCTAAGCTCATTGCGGGGGAACTGAAGGTAGTGGGTCTGCTCAACATCCAGTTTGCAATAAAGGGCGGTGAACTATTCGTGCTTGAGGTGAATCCAAGGGCCTCAAGAACCGTTCCCTTTGTGAGCAAGGCAACGGGAGTGCCCCTCGCAAAGCTCGCCACCAAGATCATGCTCGGAAGAAGCCTGAAGGAGTTGGGGTTTATCCATGAGCCGGAGCCCGGTCACGTTTCGGTTAAGGAGTCAGTGTTTCCCTTTAATCGATTTCCGGGGGTGGACATCATCTTAGGGCCTGAGATGAAGTCCACCGGTGAGGTCATGGGAATAGATGAGGAATTCGGGAAGGCATTCGCGAAGTCGCAACTCGCTGCCGGGCAATTGTTACCAACCAAGGGAACGGTGTTTGTAAGCGTAAAGGATGCTGACAAGCCTAAGGTTTATCCCTCGGTAAAAAGGTTGTATGAGATGGGTTTCAGCATCCTAGCCACCCATGGTACCTCCCAATACCTCAATGGCCTCGGCATTCCAAATCGGCCTGCAAAGAAGATCGCCCAGGGACGGCCCCATGTAGTCGACCATATCAAGAATGGCGAAATACAGCTGGTGATTAACACGCCTTCCGGCGTGGAAAGCGCAGGCGGTTCCCATCACATCAGACGTGCCGTAATCCAGTACGGGATCCCCTATGCCACCACCCTGTCGGGCGCGGCAGCTATGACATGGGGCATTGAGGCCCTGAGAAGAGGAGACCTGGCTGTCATGCCCCTCCAGGAGTACCATAGGCAAATAAACTGTCCTTCCTCCCTGCCCCCTTTGGCTCATGAACCCAGTGCCATAAGGTGTGCGCAATGAAACGGCGTCCCGGACCAAGAGAGTCATGCGGCGTCTTTGGAGTGTTCGGCCACGAGGACGCCGCGAAGCTGACCTATTTTGGGCTCTACGCCCTCCAGCACAGGGGCCAGGAAAGCGCGGGCATAGTGAGCTCCACGGGGAAATCGATCTTTGAACACAAGGGCATGGGCTTGGTGCCAGATGTATTCAATGAGGATGCCTTAAATGGACTACAGGGCCATATCGCAGTTGGCCATGTGAGATACTCGACAACCGGCTCTTCTGTTGCCAAGAATGCCCAACCATTTGTCGCATTCCATACAGGCAGACCCCTTGTGATCGCCCACAACGGGAACCTTACCAACGCGAAAAAGCTAAGGGGCACGCTTGAAAAAAAGGGCTCCATCTTTCAAACTACCATTGACAGCGAGATCATCATTCACCTGTTGACCCAGGATATACAGCGAGGGATTGAAGAGGCACTGATCAAGGCGCTTTTTAAAATAGAAGGCGCCTATTCCTGTGTGCTGATGACCAAAGACAGGCTCATTGCCTTCCGGGATCCCAATGGGTTCAGGCCCCTGTGTCTGGGGCTGCTCGATGAAGGGTATATCGTGTCTTCGGAGACGTGCGCCCTTGACTTGATAGGCGCACGATATGTCAGGGATATTGATCCCGGGGAGATACTGATTATATCAGAAGGCGGCCTGAAATCGATACGGCCTTTTCCGGAGCGCAGAAAAACCCATTGCATCTTCGAATACATCTACTTTGCCAGGCCCGACAGCAATATCTTTGGTCAAAATGTATATGCGGTAAGAAAAAAACTCGGCAAGAAATTGGCCCAGGAATATCAAATCAAGGCCGACTTTGCCATGCCATTCCCCGACTCCGGAAACTACGCTGCCATAGGTTTCTGTCAGGAGTCCGGCATACCCCTGGAGATGGGGGTCATCAGGAACCACTACGTGGGCAGGACATTCATTGAGCCCATACAGTCCATGCGAGACTTCGGGGTAAAAGTGAAACTCAATCCGGTGAAGGAGATCCTGAACCAGAAGAGGGTGGTGATCGTTGAGGACTCGATCATACGGGGCACCACGAGCAGACTGAGGATCAAGGCCCTGCGAGAGGCGGGAGCCTGGGAGATCCACATGGTGGTAAGCTGCCCCCCTCACAGGTATCCTTGCTACTACGGTATCGATTTTTCAACCCAGGGAGAGCTCATCGCCTCCCAGCACTCCGTTGATGAGATCAAGAACTTTATCGGCCTGGACAGCCTTTGCTATCTAAGCCTCCCCGGGATGCTCGAAGCCGCAGGCCTTGGAGAAAACAACTTCTGCCTCGCCTGTTTCAACGGCGAGTACCCCGTTCAACCCAGAGGTGAGTTCTCAAAGCTATATCTCGAGTCCTGATGTATACTATCATTCCGCCTCGCC
>CAZJXD010000010.1:0-1987 GCA_964549945.1 uncultured Desulfobacteraceae bacterium
CCCTTGATTCATACGTGCGGCCCACAATAGATATCCACTATTTAGTTTTCAAAGAACAATTCTATAAAAAATTCTATCTTTCTTGTTTACCCCTGTCAAGTTATTTATATAGGGTTTTTCTAAAATTCTAACTTTTTATTATAAGCAATTTACAACATCTGTCAAGAGATATAGCAATCCTTATCTCAATCTCACGATCCCTTTATCGATCTTCTCTAGAGTATATCATATCTCGAACCCCTCCGCCATTGCGCTTTATTTATGGCAGGCCTACCACTTCAATGTCGAGCATATTCACGGCATAACACAGCATGTGATACAGCCAAGGAAAGGGTAAAGATAGTAATTTTTAGCCATTAGCCAGAAAAATATCGCTTATAAAACCATTTTATCGATGAAAAATTGGCAAAAACGCTATTTTTTAGGGAAAATACCTGATTGTATCTCGATATTTGATATATAATCTTAAAAATTTTTCCTTGACAAAGACATTTGCTTCAATTAGATAAATTTTGCCCTCTATCTGTTGCGACTTTATGAGATTATCCCTTAGCGGTGCTTCTCATCATAGAAAAAGCTAACTCTCTTATTTTCGCAAAATACAGTGCCTCTCGTAAGCACGGACGTCTTGCACGATGGATCGGGCTCAATACGATAAAGGGGTATTTTTAACCCTGTTGAGATGCTCAACGCATAAAAAGCCCTTTTTTTCATTAAACCGTCAAATAAGGAGGTAGAAAGTGGCCTTTGAGATCCCCAAACAGCATTATTCTGGAAAGATAGGTGAAACCACGTTAGGGACGGGAAGCGGTGCTATTACCGTGGGCGGAGAGGAGTCATACCCGTTTCATCTCTTTGAAGGAGCGATGCCAAGCCACCCGAAGATTGCCATGGAGATATGGGACTATGACCCTTCAGGGGAATGGCCAGCGGCTGTAGTTGCGCCGTTTAAGGATGTTATTTCCTCGCCCGAGGCATGGGCTAAAAAGTGTGTTGATGAATACGGTGCGGACATGATCGTGTTGCAGCTAAAAAGCACTGATCCCAATGCAATGGACAGGGGTGCGGATGAGGCCGTAGAGGTGACGAAGAAGGTATTGGAGGCTATCGCCGTGCCACTCGTGGTGTGGGGCACGGCGAATAACCAGAAGGACGAAGAGGTCTTGAAGAAAATCTCAGAGGCGTGTGAGGGAAAAAATCTGGCCCTCGCTCCGGTTGAGGAGGGCAACTACAAGGGCGTTGGTGCGAGTGCCCTCGGATACAACCACACTATCGTCGCCTCGACGCCAATCGATGTGAACCTCGCAAAACAGCTCAACGTGTTGCTCGGAAATCTCGGCGTGCAGAGCGAGAAGATCCTCATAGATCCCACAACAGGGGGTCTGGGTTACGGCCTGGAGTACTCATACTCCGTTATGGAGCGTATTCGAATGGCTGCGCTTACCCAAGAGGACGACAAACTCCAAATAGCCATGATCTCGAACATCGGAAACGAGATCTGGAAGTGCAAGGAAGCGGGTCAGCCCATAGAGGACGCCCCCACACTCGGCGACCCCGAAGGAAGGGGTATCCTCATGGAGACTACCGCGGCGGTAGGCTACCTTCTCGCTGGCTCCGATATAGTAATCCTCAGACATCCCGAGAGCGTCCGGCTTACTAGGTCGTTCATCGAGCTCATGATAAACGGGGGCATGGCCACCGATTTGTCGGAGATCTCTAAAAGACTTGAGCTCAAAGAGCCGGATCTCGCCTCCATCTCACCAGAGCCGAACCTCGCCATTGAAGAAAAAGAGGTGCCCGCAAAGGAAAAGGTGGCCAAACCGAAGAAGGAAGAAGCACCTCCAAAGGCAGAGGAGAAGGTGGTAGAGCTGAAGCCCAAGAAAGAAGAAGTCAAAGAGGAGAAGCCTAAAGTCGAGGCTGAGCCCAAGGCAGCCCAGAAGGCAGAGGAGAAGGTGGTAGAGCTGAAGCCCAAGGCGGAGGAAGCGGC
>CAZJXD010000010.1:2087-64878 GCA_964549945.1 uncultured Desulfobacteraceae bacterium
AAAGGCCGAGGCTGAGGCAAGGGCCAAGGCTGAAGCGGAGGCCAGGGCTAAAGCCGAGGAGGAGGCACGGAAAAAGGCCGAGGAAGAGGCCAAGGCCAGGGCAGAGGCTGAGGCAAAGACAAAGGCCGAGGAAGAGGCCAAGGCAAAGGAAAAAGAAGAACTACAGGCCCTGAGATATAAGAGGGCATTGGAGAGGGAAAAGCTGGAGGCCGAAAGGAAGGCCCTTGAGGGAAAGGAGATTCCCAAGACGCCTTCGAAAGTCCAGATGACCCTCGTTGACAAGCTAATTCAAGACCTCGACCGCATACACAGGCGTGTATAGTGAAAGAGGAATCCATAATAGAAGAGGAGGAACCTCATAATGGCAGAAGAAGAAATCAAGGAAAAAAAGGCTGTTGCCAAGGAAAAGGTAACGAAGATAGTCAAGCCGGAGGAACTGACCATTGACGAGGCGAGCATGGATATGATCGAGAGGGCCAGGGAATTGGAGATTGAGACCATCTTCGACCGAGCACAGACTATGAAGCCATGCAACATCGGCGCCCAGGGAACCTGCTGCAAGAACTGTGCGCAGGGTCCATGCAGGCTCCCCCTGCCGAAGAGCGGCATAGAGGGAGAAGACACTCGGAAAGGCCTCTGTGGCGCGACACCTGAGACCATCGCTGCACGGAATTTCGCCAGGATGGTAGCCAGCGGTGCAGCAGCCCACTCCGATCACGGTCGAGGCGTTGCCGAGACATTCCTCGCCGCCGCACGAAAGGAGACCGAGGACTACCAGATCAAGGATATCAAGAAGCTCCTAGAGATCGCCCCCGATTTCGGCGTAGATATCACAGTAGAGGGTGAAAACGGGGAAAGCCTTGCAAGGGATATCGACGAGATCGCGGTGGAGTTGGGCGAAAAGGCCCTTGCACAATGGGGCCAACAGACTGGAGAAGTGTGCACGGCCAAGAGGGCGCCAGAAAAGCGTTACGAACTGTGGAAGAAACAGGGAGTCGTTCCGAGAGGGATCGACCGCGAGATCGTGGAGATCATGCATAGAACGCATATCGGCGTTGATCAAGATTACGAAAACATCGTAATGCAATGTACCCGTGCAGCCATTGCGGATGGATGGGGTGGCTCCATGATCGCCACCGACCTTCAGGACGTGCTCTTCGGCTGCCCCTACCCCCTCAGGAGCCAGGCCAACCTGGGTGTGCTCAAAGAGGATATGGTCAACATCGTCATCCATGGCCACGAGCCGCTGCTATCGGAGATGATCGTGGTGGCCTCTGAGCTCCCGGAGATGCACGAGCTGGCCAAAAAGGCCGGAGCCAACGGCATACAGCTCTCCGGTATCTGCTGTACGGCGAACGAGATCCTCATGCGGCACGGTGTGCCGTTGGCGGGGAACTTCCTGCAGCAAGAACTTGCGATTGTAACCGGGGCGGTGGATGCCATGGTGGTAGACGTCCAGTGCATCATGGAGAACGTGGCGAACGTTGCCCAGTGTTTTCATACCAAGCTCATCACCACGAACCCAAGGGCGAAAATAGCCTCTGGAAACACATTACACATCGAATTCGACGAGCATTCCGCCTTCGAGGATGCCAAAAAGATCGTGAAGACTGCCATCGAGAATTTCCCGAACAGGGAAAAGGAGGTCATGATTCCCGACAATGCCTCTAATCTGATCGCCGGCTTCAGCTATGAGGCCATCAACTATCACCTCGGCGGAACCTTCCGGGGATCCTATGTGCCTCTCAATGACAACATCATCAACGGCCGCATACGAGGTGTGGCCGGGGTTGTTGGGTGAAACAACGCCCGAACCTCTCTGGATGAGGGGCATATCACGGTCGTCAAGGAGCTGGTCAAGCATGACGTCATCGTGCTCACCACCGGATGCAACGCCATTGCCTGTGGCAAGGCCGGCCTTCTGACACCCGAATCCGCGAAGGTATACTGTGGACCTGGATTGGCTGAAGTCTGCGAAGCCGTTGGTATTCCTCCGGTGCTTCATATGGGCTCCTGCGTGGATAACAGCAGAATCCTCATGGCAGCCACAGAGGTGGTCAAGGCCGGAGGCCTGGGGGACGATATCAGCGACCTGCCTGCGGCCGGTTCCGCGCCTGAATGGATGAGCGAAAAGGCCATCAGTATCGGGCACTACTTCGTGTCCTCAGGTGTATATACCGTGTTCGGCGTGACGCTGCCTGTCAGCGGATCGCCCGTCTTCGAACACTACCTCTACAAGGAGCTGGAGGATATCTACGGCGGGATGTGGGATATGGAGCCCGATCCGATCGAGCATGCCCATAAGATGATCGAGCATATCGATAAAAAGCGGAAGGCCCTCGGTATAGATAAGGCACGCGAGAGGGTGCTCTTCGATATGGCCGCGCGTAGGGATTTGGAAGCGGCATAATAGATGGATAAACTCATGAAAAATGTACCTCTTAAGAAGGGAGGAAAATAAACATGTCAAAACTAGTAGCATTTGCAGCGATCCAGGGTGCCTATAACATCGTTTCAAAGGCGGAAGGAAAATACAAACGCGCCCTGGAGACCTATGGCGGTAGCCAGAAACTGGAATTTCCCAATACCGCCTATTACTTACCAATCATTTACTCTCTAACCGGCATCAAGGTTACCGATCTGGACTCGGCAAAAAAGCCCCTTGAGTTCGCGCGTAAGCTCTTGCCTCCCCATATCAAGAAGGATGTACACGTTCCCTATCTCGGGCCCCTCCTGGATGCGGGCATGGCATCGCTTTTCGCGGAGGAGATCGTGGAGGCGATTCGCTACGTGGAGGATCCCAACTTCTACCAGCCCTCAGTGGAAGACCCCGATGTAGACAACGGAAAGCTCTGGCTCGGGGCCGCAGACGATGCCATCATGAGGAAGCGGGGCGTCGAGTTCGTGGATGGCACCGCGCCTGGATTTGCGGCGGTTGTAGGTGCAGCGCCAGACTCCCAGACCGCGAAGAAGATTGCCGAGGAGTACCAGCTCAAGACCATCTACGTGTTCATGGCTGCCAATCAAAACGGGACCACCTTCGCGGAGCAGCTTCTCGAGGAAAATGTCCAGATAGGGTGGAACACCCGCCTTGTCCCGTTCGGACCGGATATCTCGGCGGCCGTGTTTGCCCTCGGCTTTGCCAACCGCGCCGGCATGTCCTTTGGTGGCATCGAGCCAGGTGATTACAAACGGCAGCTCGCCTACCAGAAAAACCGTATATTCGCCTTTGTCAACGCCCTGGGCGATGTGAATGCGGAGTGGGCAGCCAATGCCGCAGGCGCTATCAACTGGGGATTCCCGACCATCTCCGATACGGACATCCCGGAGGTCCTTCCCACGGGCGTGTGTACCTATGAGCACGTGGTCTCCAATGTGACCCATGATGAAATGACCTCGAAGTCCATCCAAATTAGGGGCCTCAAGGTGACTATCGCCAAGGTGGATATCCCCCTGGCCTACGGCCCGGCCTTTGAGGGTGAGCGAATCAGGAAGGACGACCTGTTCTTGGAGATGGGAGGCGGCAAGAGCCAGTGTACCGAGCTCTGCAAGATGGCGGAGATGAATGAGATCGAGGACGGCAAGGTGGAGGTCATCGGGCCTGATGTGAAGGATCTGAAAAAGGGCGACACCGTACCGCTTGGCATCTATGTGCAGGTGGCCGGTCGTCAGATGCAGCCCGACTTCGAGCCCATCCTGGAGAGGCAGATCCACCACCTGATCAACTATGCCCAGGGCATCATGCATATCGGGCAACGGAATATTGCCTGGATCAGGGTAGGCGATCAGGCCATAGAAAAGGGCTTCACCCTAAAGGATATCGGCGTCATCCTCCACGCCAAGTTGCACCAGGACTTTGGAAGTATCCTGGATAAGGTTCAGGTGACCCTGTACACTAAAAAGGAGGACGTGGATAAATTAACCAAGAGGGCACATAAGGAGTACGGGGCCAGGGACGATCGGGTGGAGAAGATGACCGACGAGAGCGTGGACATCTTCTATTCCTGTACCCTCTGCCAGTCATTCGCCCCGAACCATGTATGTATGGTCAGCCCGGAAAGGACCGGCCTGTGCGGGGCCTATAACTGGATGGACTGCAAGGCCTCTTACGAGATCAACCCCACCGGCCCCAACCAGCCCGTAGAAATAGGAGAGTGTCTTGACCCAAAGTACGGCCAGTGGGAGGGCGTCAACGAGTTCGTGTACAAGGCCTCCAGACAGGCGATCGATCACTACAACTTCTACAGCGTAGTCAATGATCCCATGACCACCTGTGGGTGCTGTGAGTGCATCGCCGCGGTCATTCCTGGTTGTAACGGGGTAATGACCGTGAACAGGGAGTACATAGGGGAGACGCCCTGCGGTATGAAATTTTCAACCCTGGCCGGTGTGATGGGAGGTGGACAATCTTCTCCCGGCTTTGTGGGTCACTCCAAATACAACATAACCCAGCGAAAATTTATCGTAGGAGACGGTGGCCTCCTTCGCATGGTATGGATGCCTAAATCCCTGAAGGAGGAGATCAGGGAAAGGCTGATCAAACGGAGTGAGGAACTCGGCGTACCCGATCTTATCGATAGGATCGCGGACGAGACTGTGGGAACAACCGAAGAGGAAATTCTACCATTTCTCAAGAAAAAGGATCATCCTGCCTTGAAGATGGATCCCATTGTAGGGTAAGGAAGTTCCGGGCTCGGAATCAAGAGCCATGTGCGGATACAAAGAGGAGCCTTAACATTTCATTACAACGAGGAGCGCGCTATGGGATTAACTGGAATTCAGATTTTTAAACTATTGCCCAAGACGAACTGCAAGGAATGTGGTTTACCCACATGCCTGGCCTTTGCCATGAACCTCGCCTCGGGCAAGGCAGAGCTCGACTCCTGCCCCTATGTCTCCGATGAGGCAAGGGAACAGCTGGCCGAGGCATCTGCTCCGCCGATTAGGCAAGTGGCCATCGGCGCCGGGGTGAGGGCCTTCAAGACGGGCGGTGAAACCGTCATGTTCAGGCACGAGAAGACCTTTTACAACCCAACCGGGATGGCCGCCCTGATACCATCGGATATCGATACAGAGGCCCTTGGGAAGAAACTGAAGGAGTGGAATGCCCTTCAGTACGAGAGAGTGGGCCTTACCCTCAGGCCAGAGCTGGTCGCCCTCAAGGACGTAAATGGCGACAGCTCTGCATTTGCGGCCCTCGCCAAGAGGATCGCCGAGGAGAGCGAGTTTAATCTGATCTTGATGAGCGATAAGGTTGATACCTTGAAGGCTGCGGTCGAGGCAACCGGGTTCAAGAAGCCCCTGCTTTATGCCGCAACGAATGATAACGTCGATGATATGGGAGATCTGGCCAAGAACAGCGGGCTTCCCCTGGCAGTCAAGGCCGAGGGCCTGGAACACCTCATTTCCCTCACCGAAAAGTTAACGGGCATGGGCCTCAAGGACCTCGTGTTGGATTCGGGATCACGAGAACCCAAACAGGTCTTCGAGGATCATGTGGCTATTCGAAGGGCAGCACTCAAGGCGGGAAACCGCTCTTTGGGTTTTCCCACCATCACCTTCCCCTGTGAGATGGCCAGCAAGCTCGATGTGGAGACCATGCTCGCCGCTATGTTGATCGCCAAGTACGCGGGGATCATCGTGTTGTCCGATTTCAGGGGAGATAGCCTCTTTCCCTTGCTGCTGGAGAGGCTGAATATCTTTACCGATCCACAGCGGCCCATGACGGTAACCCAGGGGATCTATGAGATCGGCGACCCCAATGAGAACTCACCCGTATTGGTCACCACCAACTTCTCCCTCACCTACTTTATCGTGAGCGGTGAGATCGAGGGAAGCAGGGTACCGAGCTGGCTTCTCATCATGGATACCGAAGGCCTTTCAGTGATGACCGCATGGGCAGCGGGCAAGTTTTCCGGCGATGCAGTGGGCATGTTCGTGAAAAAATCCGGCATCGCGGACAAGGTGGCCCATAAGAAAATCATCATCCCGGGCTACGCCGCATCGATCAGCGGAGAGATGGAGGAGGAGCTGCCTGATTGGGAGGTGTTGATCGGGCCGAGGGATGCGTCCCTGATACCGAAGTATTTAAAGGAAATGGCGAGTTAGCCCCAGAAAGGAGTCTGCCTATGTTACTCATTGGAGAGAATCTGAACGTTATCAACAGGATCATTGGCAAGGCCTTTAAGGAGAAGGATCCGCGGCCCATCGCCGAGGAGGCCAAGAGACAGAAGGAAAAAGGGATGGATTGGATCGACATCAACCTGGGACCTGCCAGAAAAGGCGGTCCGGAGTTGATGGAATTCGTGGTGAAAACGGTGCAAGAGGAGATTGGGAACACGCCTCCGCTTTGTCTAGATACCTCAAATATCGGGGCCATGGAGGCCGGACTCGCCGTTCACAAGGGAAAGGCGATCATCAACTCCATCATGGTCAGGCCCGAGAGGTACGAGGCAATGATCCCCCTCGCCGTCAAGTACAATGCCAACATGATCGCCCTCATGTGGGGTCCAGAGGGGCTTCCCAGGGATGAAAATGAGAGGGCGAGCCTCGCGGTGGAAATCATCTACGCGGCAAATGAGGCCGGGGTTCCCAATGAGGATATCTTCGTTGATGGGATCGTGACCCCCGTCAACATCCAGCAGCCGCAGCTAATGAGCCTTTTGGCGTTTCAGGAGATGCTTCAGGATATGGCACCAGGCGTGAAGTCCACCTGCGGCCTCTCAAACGTCTCAAACGGTCCCCCTGATCACCTCAGGCCAATCCTCAACCGGACCTACATGGTAATGCTGGAGAGAAAGGGCATGTACTCCTCGATTGCCGACGCCTATGATGATGTGCTGATTGCCATCGCCAGGGGGGAGCGGCCCGATATCGTGGAGGTTATCCATAAGGTAATGGACGGGGAGGAGATCGACATGGGTTCGCTTTCCAAGGAGATGCAGGACTATGCCAAGACGGCCAGGGTACTCCTTGGTCACACCCTCTACTCCGATTCCTGGCTAGAATTATAGGGCCTTCTGCTACACGAAAGATTACCCATCTAAAAACCTCCCTCGCACAGGGGGAGGTTTTCTCCTATAAAGCTCTTCGCCCGAATACTTCCCTTCTGATCTATGCTGACCGTAACCGCACCAGCGCGAGCTATCCTTATGGCTGGAATGCCCCTGAATTGCATCTTCCTCTCATTGGTGATGATCAAAAACTCCGGCCTCGTTTCATCTGCAGCCTGAGTACCCTTATGTATGTGTACTCCTCCATCGAAGAAGTGGAAAGACCAACCGCGGTAGGCTGCGATAACCTCCCCGGCAAGCTCACCGCTTATCCTTACCTCTTCGATCAACCTTTCCCTGGGGAGATCTGAAATCACTTCCCTCACATGAAAGGTCTCCACCATGAATTGCAGCCTGTCCGATCGCGGATAGTTAGGATCCATCGAAAAGAGGTAGTCAACCCTCATGATCTTGTTGTGCCAGAGAAAGGGGGCTATGGCAAATTTGGGAAGGTGAAATCCCCGTGGGCCAAAGATATTATATGCGAGGAGCATCCTATGGGTTCCCGGAAACCTTATGAACGCCGCATTTCCCCTTCCCACATCCAGAACGGTCACCCTAAGGCTCCTGTTGAGTCGTGTCTGGTACACCCAGTACCCCATATCCACGAGCAAGATCGTTAAAAGCGCTGCCATGAGAACCCTACAGAAACGCGTTGAGGGGAAACGGATGCTTAGGTACAGCAATCCGTAAAGCAGCAGCATCTCCAGCCAGCTTGGGCGGATTACCCAGATAGAGCTCCATGGAATATCCGACCAGAATTGAACCGCGGAGATTGCCAGATCGAGGCCGGCACTGCCCAGGGAAAGGAGCAATCCTGCGAGAGCCGAGGAGATGAAAAGGGCAACGGAGGAAAGCAATCCGAGCGGAACGGCCCACAACCCAATAATGGGGACCACCGTCAGGTTCGCGGGGAGTGCCACGATAGAGAATCGGTGGAAGTGGTGGGCGATCAACGGGATTGTCATCACCGTCGCCGCAGTAGTGACCGCCACCATACCTATGGTGTACTTCAGGATTGTGCTTACCAATCGGCTCCTCTGAAAGGGACCTTTCATAGCAACACATTTCGATATCGGCGTAAAGATCATAGGGGAAAGCCATAGAATGCCCGCCACTGCAATAAAGGACAGCTGAAAGGAGGCGGTAAACAGTGAATCACCGCTCAAGGAAAGGACAACGAGTGCTGCCAGGCAAAGGCTTGACCAGACATCTCGTTCCCTTCCGATAATAATGGACCACAGGAATACAAGGATCATGACCACAGCCCTTTGGGAGGAGAGCTGAAATCCCGTGATAAGGCCATACCCTATCACGGGCACCATAGTGACGAGCGCGGCGAGTTTCCTGATATCCACCATCAGGATTAATCGGTGAGAAAGGGACAGCAGCCATCTGCTGAAGGTGAAGAAGAGCCAGGCTACCAAGCCCAAATGGAGACCTGAAACGGCCATTATGTGGCCCACCCCTGATCTATCGAAGGGCTCCCTGAGTCGAGAGGTAAGGCCCTGTCTCTCCCCAAGAACGAGGGCGGCATAGATTTCCTGAGCTCGATAGGAGAGCCTCTGCTGAAAAAACAGCCTCAGCGGTCCTCTTACCCTCTCCAATACGCCATCGATGAAGCCGAGATTCCCCTCCCCCATGGGTACCACGTATCGTCCATCCGTCACAACGGCCATGAGGGCGATCCCTCGGCTCTGCATGTAAAAACGGTAATCGAATCTCCCCGGATTATTAAAATTCCTGAACTCCCGTATCCTTGCGGGAAAACGTATTCGGTCGCCAACCGCGAGCCCTCCGTTGTACTCGTACACCCTTACCCAGAGATTCGTCTTGACCTTTTCCACATCACCGGCACCAAAGATTCTCTCCGCGCGAAGGGGGAATGTTGCGACCCCAGCGCTCATGTAGGGGGCCTTATAGATGGTCCCCTCAATACCTACCCGTGCATTGCCATCAGCTAGGGAGCGCAGATTTTCAGCAACGGGCCTTGAAGACTGTGAGTTGATACCGAGAAGGGTAAATAGGGCGAGCAGGTAAAAGGGATGAACCTTGAAGGGGACGATATACAGGATGCCCACCACCAGGATCGCGACTAACGGAAGAAGAGTGACCGGCAGATGGACGTTCGCCTGGAAACTATGGCCAACCAGGATCCCAACGATGGTTGCACCGAGTGCGGGAACAAGAGGTCGAGAGAACATTGCAGTTACTCGTTGCTGGTTGCTGGTTATTCGTCTAAAGAATAAAAAACGAGTAACAAGTAACCAGCAACCAGTCTAGTACTTCTCGCGCCAAATCCTGGCACCGAGGCTCGATAACTTCAGATCCAGGTCCTGATAACCCCTATCCAGGTGATAAACCCTCGAGATCTCCGTCCGCCCCTCGGCTGCGAGACCGGCCAGAATAAGGGAAGCGCTTGCCCTCAAATCGGTGGCCATCACCTGAGCCCCGGACAAGCGACCCTTCCCTTTTACTACCGCCTGACCTCCGTTGATCTCGATATCCGCCCCCATTCTCCTTAATTCGCTCACGTGCATGAACCTGTTCTCGAATATGGTCTCCCTTATGACGCTCCATCCATCAGCCAGGCACATGAGGGCCATAAATTGAGCCTGCATATCCGTGGGAAATCCCGGAAACGGCATGGTGGTAATATCCACACTCTTGACGTGATCATGACTCCTCGCAACGAGGTCTTCGCCCTGTTTCTCGATATCCATGCCGCTATCCTGAAGCTTTTCGACTATCGCCTCTATGTGTCCCGCATCGCATCCCTTTATCTTCACGTTTCCCCTCGTGATCCCCGCGGCGATCAAAAGGGTGCCTGACTCGATCCGATCCGGTATGATCGCGTATCTGACTGGGTGCAGCTCCTTTGTCCCTGTGATGGTTATGGTATCGGTCCCTGCCCCTTCAATGCGCGCGCCCATGAGCTTCAGGAAATTGGCCAGATCTACTACCTCTGGCTCCTTCGCGGCGTTGTGCAGGGTAGTTACCCCCTCTGCCCTCACGGCGGCCATCATCATATTTTCCGTTCCGGTAACCGTGGATATATCGAAGAATATGTCAGCCCCTCTGATTTTATCGGCACGTGCCACCACATACCCATGTTCTAAACTGACATCAACTCCCATTGCGGAAAGGCCCTTGAGGTGCAAGTCAATTGGCCGTTCACCAATGGCACAGCCCCCGGGAAGCGATATTCTCGCCCTCCCTAATCTGGACAAAAGCGGACCGAGGACCAGCACCGATGCCCGCATTGTTTTGACCAACTTGTAAGCGGCGACATGGCTTGTAATGGTGTCCGAGTTGACCCTGAGGCAGTGACCATCCTCCTCGAAGGCTACCCCTATATTGGAGGTGATCTCCTTTATGGTATCGATGTCCCGTAATCTTGGGATGTTCTCCAAGCAGTGCCACCCACCCGTGAGCATACAGGCCGATATGATGGGTAAGGCGGCATTCTTGGAGCCGCTAATCCTTACCTCTCCCTCAAGGGGAACTCCCCCTTCGATGACGATTTTATCCATGTTTCTTCCTGGCCTTCACCATCCGGTAGGAGTTTCGGTAATCCACGATTCGTTCTTTATACCCAAAGCATTGTGCCGAGTCTATAAGATTCAATGCCCTTTCCGTTTGATGCGGGTCCATCTCCACGAGGAGCCACCCTCCGTCCCGTAGATATGGCCCACTCTCTCCGATTAATCGTTGAATACAGCGCATGCCTCCCTCTCTCCCATCAAGGGCAGCTCTGGGCTCATAGCACCGTATCTCGGGTGCCAGGGATCCGAAGTCCTCGGTAGCGATGTAGGGCGGGTTGGAGACGATCATATCAAATGCCAATGAGCTACCGGTGAACGGCTCAAGGAGATCGCCCTCACAGAAGATTATCCTCTCTCCAAGGTTATGGCGTCGTGCATTCTCTTCAGCCAATTGAAGGGCTTCAGGGGAAATATCGCTCGCCCAAATCCTCGCGCCTTCGATCTCCTTGGCCAGCGCGATGGCGATGGCACCAGATCCGGTGCCTACGTCCAGTATCATGGGATCATCGATATTATTTGATAGGAGGCCCTCTTGCCTGAGCCTAAGCGCCTCCTCCACGAGGACCTCGGTCTCCGGCCTTGGAATCAACACCGCGGGGTTCACCATAAGGTCAAGGGACCAAAACTCCTGGTGCCCGGTTATGTATTGAAGCGGCTCCCTTTTGGCGCGTCTCCGCACGAGTGACCGAAAGCCCTCAATCTCCACCTTTCGCAACGGCTGGTCGTAATCGAGGTAAAGCTCAACCCTGGTTTTCTTTAGCTGGTGGGATAGTAGAACCTCGGCACAGAGCCGCGGGCTATCGATTGCCTTTTCCTTGAGATAATCGGCGGTGAGATCTAAGAGTTCCTTGATAGTCCATCGCTTTTCTTTCATGAGAGCTGGTGCGCTCGGCGCTTCTCTGAAGAGGTGTTGAAATGGGTTATAAGGGGGTGCAAGATGAGGTCAAGGTCACCCTGAAGGATCTCATCGAGCCTATAGATCGTTAAACCTATCCTATGATCGGTGATCCTTCCCTGGGGGAAATTATAGGTTCTTATCTTCTCGCTCCTGTCTCCCATGCCCACCATACTCCTTCGATCCTCGGATAGCTTGGATCGTTGCTGTTGTTCCTCCAGATCGAGAAGTCGAGATCGTAAGATCTTCATCGCCTTGGCCTTATTCTTGTGCTGAGATCGTTCGTCCTGACAAGAAACGACCAATCCCGTGGGAATATGGGTGATCCTCACCGCAGAATCGGTGGTGTTCACGCTCTGACCTCCAGGCCCTGACGATCGGAAGACATCTATCCTCAGATCTTCGGGATCAATCCTCACCTCAACTTCCTCCGCCTCGGGCAGTATTGCCACCGTCACTGCCGAGGTATGGATCCGACCCTTTGATTCCGTCTCCGGGATCCTCTGCACTCGATGAACTCCGCTCTCATATTTAAGGCGGCTGTATACCCTTCTCCCCTCCACCAACGCGATGATCTCCTTGAAACCTCCTAAACCAGTGGGGCTCTGGCTTAGGATATCCATCTTCCAGCCATTCCTTTCTATGTAGCGGCAGTACATCCTGAAGAGGTCCGTGACGAAAAGGGCCGCCTCCTCCCCTCCAGTACCTGCCCTTATCTCCAGGATGCAATTCTTTTCGTCCCTCGGATCCTTGGGCAGGAGCAGATGCTCCATCTCATTTTCCAATCCCGATAACGTATTCTTCAGTTCCTCCAACTCCGCCCTGGCAAGCTCCCTTATCCCGCTATCGGCATCGTGGAGAAGGCTCTTTGCATCACTCATCTTGTCCTGGGTTTCCTTGTACTTGCGGAAGGCCCCGATGAGAGGCAGGAGACTCGTATGCTCCCTTACATACTTCTGGTAGAGACCCTGTTGCCGGATAACCTCCTGTTTACCGAGCTCGCGTTCCAGAGTATCAAAGCGTCTCTCTGCCTCCTCAATTTGAGAGAACATGCTCATTCATTCTCTTCTTTCTTGACTTTCTCGCCCCCGCCTTGTTTCAGGGATTTCTGATACTTGCGTCTGAAACGTTCAACACGCCCCGTGGAATCGACGATCTTCTGTTGGCCGGTAAAGAGGGGATGACATTGGGAGCATATCTCGACGTTGATCTCCTTTACCGTGGAAAAGGTCTCGAATTCGTTCCCGCAGGCGCAGTGAACAATCGCCTTCTGAAAGGGTGGGTGGATATCCTTTTTCATCTTTCTCGTCTCCATTCACAAAAGAGTAACCGCTCGAGCGCGTGAGCCCTTTGCCAGGCTCCCGCCTCATTGATTCATTGAGTCCAAGAAATCCTTGTTGGTTTTCGTTCCCGATATCTTATCCAGCAGGAATTCCATGCTATCAACCGGTGTGAGGGGTGCTAAGAGCTTGCGGAGAATCCAGATACGATTGAGATCATCCTTGGGAATCAAAAGCTCCTCCTTCCTTGTCCCCGAACGATTGATATCAAGAGCGGGAAAGATTCTCCTATCGCTCAGCTTCCTATCAAGGTTGACCTCCATGTTTCCGGTGCCCTTGAACTCCTCAAAGATCACCTCATCCATTCTGCTCCCCGTATCAATGAGGGCAGTTGCGATGATCGTGAGGCTACCCCCCTCCTCGAGGTTTCTGGCGGCACCGAAAAATCTCTTGGGCCGATGGAGGGCATTTGAATCAACCCCTCCTGAGAGGATCTTACCGCTCGGCGGAACCACCGTGTTGTAGGCCCTTGCGAGACGAGTGATGCTGTCCAAGAGAATCAGCACATCTTTTTTGTGCTCGGTTAATCTCTTGGCCTTCTCCAGTACCATCTCAGCGACCTGCACGTGGCGCTGGGGCGGCTCATCAAAGGTCGAGCTGATTACCTCCGCCTTCACCGATCTGGCCATATCGGTAACCTCTTCGGGGCGCTCATCGATCAGAAGGACAATCTTGTATATGTCGGGGTGATTTTCAGTCACCGCATTTGCGATGTCCTTGAGGAGCATCGTCTTTCCCGCCCTGGGTGGAGACACAATCAACCCCCTTTGCCCCTTGCCAAGAGGTGCTAATAGATCTAATATCCTGGTGCAGAGGTTATCGGGATCTGTTTCCAGCCTAATTCGCTCCGTGGGGTAGAGAGGGGTCAAGTTATCGAAGAGTATCTTCTCCGCCGCTACCTCCGGGTCTTCAAAGTTGATATTCTCCACCTTGAGCAGCGCAAAGTACCTCTCCCCGTCCTTTGGTGGTCTGATCTGCCCTGAAACCGTATCCCCTGTTTTTAGCATGAACCGTCTGATCTGAGAGGGCGACACGTACATATCGTCGGGGCCAGGGAGATAGTTAGAGTCAGGGGAGCGGAGAAACCCGAAACCATCAGGCAGGATCTCCAACACGCCTTCTCCGTTAATGACACCATTTTGCTCCGTCTGAGCCTGCAAGATGGAGAAAATAAGGTCCTGTCTTCGCATATCAGTGGCTCCCCCTATACTGAAGGACCTGGCCATAGTTATCAGCTCGCCGATATTCTTCTTCTTAAGCTCAACTAAGTTCATCGCTTATCCTACCTCTAAGGATCCCTAAATGTTAGTGTTCTTTTCCTATTTTCAGCCTGTTACACGCAATGACATACACCCCTTGGGGAGTACTCTCCGACACCTCTATTATTTCATGAATCTATGGCAGTCGCTGATTGTTTAGTAGACCTTTATGATAAAAATATAATAGAATGAGGAATGCGTTTTGCGGATACTTAAATTCTCATATTATAATAATATAAACCCCAAAATCCCTATGTCAAGGGATTTTACCACATTTTTAGCCTCTGCCCAGCTTCACCGCACCGAGCCATTCAATGAGTTCTTCCATATCCGGGTGAAGAGGGGCCTTGAACTCCACATACCTCTTCGACTCGGGATGAATAAATCCCAGCATCTCAGCGTGGAGCATCTGCCTCTTGGCCAAGGCCAGCGCCCCTTGCATCATAACCTCCTGCTGCCTCCACCACCTCTTACCATATCCATAGGTCCTATCACCGAGCACCGGGTAGCCCATGTACGCCAGGTGAACTCGTATTTGATGAGTTCTCCCCGTATGAATCGCCACCTTTAGGAGCGAGATATCCAACGGAAAGGCGGATACAACCTCCCACTCCGTTATTGCCCTCCTGCCCTTGAGGAGGGAGACGCTCATCTCCTTTCTCTTTACCGGATGCCTGCCAATTGGCAGATCCATGAATCCATGCTCGCCTTCCGGCCTTCCATGAACCAGGGCGAGGTATCTCTTCGTAACCTCCCTCCTCTTGAATTGATCGGCCAAGAACTCGCGAGCCCGATCATCTTTCGCTACTACCATTACTCCTGAGGTGTCCTTATCGAGCCTATGAACGATGCCCGGCCTCAGACACGTGCCCAGGGAAGGCAGATGAGCGAATCTATGAACGAGGCCATGAACTAGCGTTCCTCCTCGGTGGCCGGGAGATGGATGAACAACCAAGCCCGGTGGCTTGTTCACTACCAAAATGGAGTTATCCTCGTGAAGAAGATCGAACTCCACGTCCTCTGGCTCTCCCAAAGGAGTTGAGAGGGATGTAAGAAGAATCGTGATCCTATCGCCAGGCTTCAGCTGGTAACTCGACTTCCTTGTCTCACCGTTGACCTTTACCGCACCAACTCTTATGAGATCCTGAATCCTGGCCCTCGATAAATCTACCTCCCTATGCCCAGAGAGGTATTTGTCAAGTCTCA
This sequence comes from uncultured Desulfobacteraceae bacterium, assembly GCA_964549945.1. Classification (GTDB taxonomy): domain Bacteria; phylum Desulfobacterota; class DSM-4660; order Desulfatiglandales; family B25-G16; genus B25-G16. The sequence goes on from CAZJXD010000010.1 coordinate 17,385, forward strand.
CATCGGTATCGACGGATAATTGCCGGAAGATAATGGTTTTTTCTCTACTACGTCCCACAATCATCCGCTAAGGCAGGTTACCCTTCATCCTGTGTTTGCACAGAGAGATTCAATTGGATGTCTTTTTCCACATCTTCTTCCCTCATGTTCTTGGCAAGGGAAATCTCCTTTACCAGAAGACTTCTCGCCGTATCCAGCATCTTTCTCTCCCCAAATGATAGCTCCTTATCCTGTTGTATGGTACATAGATCCCGATAAACCTCTGCAACCTCATACACAGAACCACTTTTAATCTTATCCATATAGTCCCTATAACGCCTATTCCATGTCTGATTATCATCCACGGAAATATCCCTCTTGTGGAGTATGGAAAAGACCTTGGTAACCTCTTTCTGGTTTATTATCTGCCGTAATCCCACGTTTTCCGTGTTCGAAGACGGGATCATGATTATCATATTGGTGTCGAGTATCCTCATCACATAAAAATTTTCCTGACAGTCCGATATGGTTCTGTTCTCGATCCTTTCTATAATCCCAACCCCATGTGCTGGATACACGGCTAAATCCCCTACCTTAAACATTATTGCCTCCTATTGTTAGATTATACACACAACGCGGAACGCGACCACTTCCATCAGTGGGACACTATCGTCTTATTCTCACCGCTATAAAAACGCTCACCCCTTCATCACACGGCCCTTGCTAACCCCCCGCAGGCCTTAAGGGTATTACCGTAAAAACAGACCGACCATAGGCAACACCGGTGCAATCACGAGAGACACCACTGACATCAACTTAATCAGGATATTCATTGCCGGTCCCGAGGTATCCTTAAAGGGATCACCGACGGTGTCACCGACAACAGCAGCCTTATGGTTATCGCTGCCCTTACCTCCTAAATTGCCTGCTTCTATATATTTCTTCGCATTATCCCAGGCGCCGCCACCGTTCGCCATGAAAAGGGCGAGAAACGCCCCCATAGCGGTAGCACCGAGGAGCATTCCTCCCAGGGTGTCCTTTCCCAAGAGGAAGCCAACCGCCACTGGAGTGAGAACGGCGACCAGACCTGGAGCAACCATCTTCCTGAGGGCTGAACCCGTGGCAATCGATACGCAGGTTGCCGGATCTGGCTTCACGCCCTCCTTTCCCTCGAGGAGCCCGGGGATTTCCCTGAATTGACGTCGTATTTCCTCTACTATGCTAAAGGCGGCCTTTCCCACCGAGGTCATCGTCAATGCCGCACAGAGCATAGGCACGATACCGCCGATAAATACCCCTATGACCACTAAGGGGTTTTTTATGTCTATTATTTGTAAGCCCGCTGCCTGTGTATACGCCACGAACAGGGCCAGTGCCGTCAACGCAGCGGAACCTATCGCGAAACCCTTACCTATGGCAGCAGTGGTGTTGCCAAGGGCGTCCAGGCTATCGGTGATCTTTCTGGTCTCAGGACCGAGGCCCGACATCTCGGATATACCCCCCGCATTGTCGGCAATTGGTCCATACGCATCGACGGTCATGGTGGCACCAACGGTTGCCAGCATCCCCACTGCTGAAAGGCCAACACCATAGATACCCGCAGCCTTAAAACCAATAAAGGTAGCAGCGCAAATGCCGAGTATGGGCAGATAGGTGGACTGCATACCAACCGCAAGTCCGGCGATGATTACCGTGGCAGGCCCGGTGGCCGATTGACTCGCAATAGCCCTGATCGGCGGCCCAGAGGTATAGTACTCCGCCAGGAGGCCGATCGCAATGCCGCACAGGAGGCCGGAAAAGATAGCCCAGAATGCGCCCCACGGCATGCCTATGGATCTGGCGATAATCGCGCTCAAGATGACGAAGATAGCGGCCGCCACAAAAGTAGTGTACCTGAGGGCACCAGCCGGATTACCCTTCTGAAAGAGCTTAATAGAAAATACGCCCACAAAAGAGCTCAGCAATCCTGCCATCGCCACCAAGATTGGCATGGCCATGTACTTGAGCTTTATGGCGAGCGGGGATAGGCCTTTGAGAACGGGGAACTGCTCAACCAACTCGGGGGTGACGGAGAGCGTGGCTCCAATGGCAATGGTGGCAACTACCGATCCAACATAGGATTCAAATATGTCTGCTCCCATTCCCGCGATATCACCTACGTTGTCACCCACATTGTCCGCAATGACCCCTGGGTTTCGAGGATCATCCTCGGGAATACCTGCCTCGACCTTACCCACGAGGTCGGCCCCCACGTCTGCGGCCTTTGTGTATACGCCTCCTCCAACCCTGGCGAACAAGGCGATGGAGCTTGCCCCCATGGCAAACCCATTGATATACTGAGCAGTTTCAGGATCACCACCATAGTACCAGAACCAAAATCCAAGGCCCACAAGGCCCAAGCTTGCCACCGCGAGTCCCATCACAGAGCCGGAAAAATAAGACACATTGAGAGCCTTAGCCTGCCCCTCCTTGTTAGCCGCCTCCGCCGTCCGAGAATTGCCAACGGTCGCGGAGCTCATGCCTGAAAATCCGGCCAACATGGAGCAGAGCGCTCCGGTAACAAAGGCAATAGATGTTCTCCAGGAAATACCAAACCCGAGTACTAGAAAAACGATAGCGATAAAGAAGGTGAGCACGAAATATTCCTTTCTCAAAAAGGCCATGGCACCGGCATGGATCATCTCCTCCAGATCCCTCATTACTTGGGTTCCATTGGGATGGCTCTTCACATACCGATAGATGAGATACGCGATTATCAGGCCCACGATTCCTAGGTACGGCGCATACACAGTTAACCCTTGCATTAGTTCTCACCCTCCTTCTCAGCAATAATCACAGAGTTGTAGCTATTCATCGCCACCTCTACCCCAGCCAGGATGAACGTCTCAATAGCCTTCACCACTATGCCTAAAACCTCCTCCATGGTTTCTCGTTGCTCTCTATCCAAGGCGCTCAGGACGAATTCCTCAATCGATTCGCCGGACAGAGGCCGCCCTATTCCAATCTTGATCCTGTTGAATCGATTCGTTCCAAGATGAGAAATGATCGACTCAACGCCCCGATGACCTCCCGCTCCGCCTGCACGCACGATCTTGACACGACCCACCTCAACATCGATGTCGTCATGGACAACCAGCACATTGCTGAGTTTGGGCCCGTGATGCTCCACCAGATATCGAACCGCGAGCCCCGATCTATTCATGAAGGTTTGAGGGCAGGCCACTACGACCTTTTTCTCATGGTAAATCGTGGTTGTGCTTAAGGCCTGGAAGCGATGATCGGATAAATGGAGGTGTAATTCTTGACAGAAAAGATCAGCCGCCTTAAATCCAAGGTTATGCCTCGTACCGGTGTATTCACTACCTGGATTGCCGAGCCCTACTATCAGGTATATATTATGGTTATTCCTCCTTACCTCTTGTTTCCTTGCTTTTGGTTTCCTCGACAACTTCTTCTGCCTCAACTTCTTCTGCCTCAACTTCTTCTGCCTCGGCGGTTATCGTTGGGGCAACCACTGTAGCAATGGTGAGCTCCTCATCCTCCGTTGACCTCAAGCCCGGAGGAAGGCCAATATCCCTTACATGGAGTGTATCCCCAATATCGAGGCCCGAGACATCGATTTCTATCGCGTCCACAAGATCCTTTGGTAAACACACTACGCTCAATTCCCTCCGAATATGCTCTACCATCCCTCCCTTGGTGACTCCAACGGGCGTATTGACCAACTGTATAGGGATGCTTGCCTCGATCTCCTTTCCCATGGATATCTCACAGAAATCTACATGAAGGTAATCCCTGGTTGCCGGATCCATCTGCAACTCCTTGATCATGACCTTTTTTGATTGACTTCTTCCATTGGAGTCTATCCTGAGATCAAAGATGATGTTCTCGGCAGGCCTTCCCTTGAGCGACTTCATGAGCTCCAGGTAATCTATGGAGAGCATAACGGGCTCTGCTTCCGGCCCATAGAATATAGCGGGAAGCCTTCCTGCGCTCCTAAGCTTCCGTGAGGCACCCTTGCCTGTCTTGTTCCTCGCTTTACCATCAAGTTGTACGGTATCCATTTATAGTCTCCAATAATTGAAATCCAAGAACACCACGCGCATTTCAAGCTCCTACACAAAAAGGGAGCTAATGGATTTCGAGAAGTACACCCGTTTTATCGCCTCCCCCAAGATCTCCGCCACGGAAACCACCGTGATCTTGGAACACCTTGAGGCCTTCTTGGTGAGCGGAATCGTGTTGGTTACCACAAGCGATTCGATCAGGGATTCCTCTATCCTCTTAACCGCATTGCCTGAGAGTACTGGATGAACGCAGCAGGCATATACGTGTTTGACTCGGTGATGAAACAACGCCTGCGCAGCTTCAACGAGCGTTCCACCCGTGTCGATCATATCATCAAGGATGACGGCTGTCTTTCCCTTTACCTCCCCGATGATATTCATGGCCGCGGCAACATTGGGCTCCTCCCTTCTCTTGTCTATGATAGCCAATGAGGCATTGAGCCTCTTTGCGAAGGCCCGCGCTCTCTCCACGCCACCTGCATCGGGGGATATGATCGCGAGATTATCCTCGAAATGCTTCCGAATGTAGTTCAACAATACCGGTGCTGCAAAAAGATTGTCCACCGGGATGTTAAAGTAGCCCTGAATCTGCCCCGCATGAAGATCGATCGAGATCACGCGATTCACCCCGGCTACCGTTATCAGGTCTGCCACGAGCTTTGCGCTTATGGGAACCCGCGGTTTCACCTTCCGATCCTGCCTCGCATAGCCATAGTAGGGGATTACCGCGGTTATGCTTCTGGCAGATGCCCTCCTGAGCGCATCGGTGATTATCAAAAGTTGCATTAAATTATCATTCACGGGGCTACAGGTAGACTGAAGGATAAAGGCATCTCTTCCCCTCACGTTTTCATCGATCTCAACCCTAATCTCTCCATCGCTGAAGGTCTTGTTCACCAGTGATCCAGGAAGGATCTTGAGGTAATCACACACCTCTTTGGTGAGATGAATATTGGAAGTGCCCCCGAATAACTTCAGGTTCTCGTAAAGCTCGTTCATTGGTTATCCAGTTTTCCTCTACACCTACCGATATTCTTTTTTTGGCTGGGGTGGGAGGATTCGAACCCCCGAATGCGGGCTCCAAAGGCCCGTGTCTTACCACTTGACGACACCCCAGAAAAAATAAAGATTCAAATAACTTTTTTCAGTGCTTAAATTTTAAATGTTTCAATTGCAATGAGTCCACTCCATACGGACCTCTAACTCAGCCCCTTGACAACAAACACGTCTCCCCTCTTATCCGATGCAAGCATCTTCCCAGCTTCTTGGGCCTTTTTTTCTGAGTTAAAAAGACCGAAGATGCTCGGGCCACTGCCGCTCATCAAGGACCCGAGAGCACCCAACTCAATTAAGGAAGTCTTAATTGAACGAAGAAAAGGATACTTTCCGAAGGTCACTCTCTCAAGATCATTGGAAAGTATATCTGGGATATTGGTATCGGCTTTTCCAAGGTTTTTAATTTTACTCAAATTCTCCTTTTTTGTCAACTCTAATTTGACCTTACTATAGGCCCACGCCGTAGAGACCATGATGGGGGGGCTCACGATCACGTACCAAAACGAGGGAATTCTCTCGATTGGTTGGAGCACCTCGCCTATTCCCCGCGCTACTGCCGGTCTTCGTAGGAGAAAGAACGGCACGTCAGCCCCAAGGGAAAGGGCTATTCCTTCGAGCTCACCCCTTGTCAGGGGATTCCCCCACAGCTGGTTGAGCCCCAGCAGTGTCGCCGCTGCATCGCTGCTGCCTCCCCCCAGACCAGAGGAGACGGGTATACTCTTCGTGAGCCTGATCTGGGCTCCCCCATGGATTCCCGTATTCTCAAAGAAACGGGTAGCCGCACGATGGACCAGGTTCTCTTCGCCCCTTGGCAACTCCCTGCCGGTACAGTAAACCTCAAGGCCTCGCTCTCGTTTGCGGATTCTCAGGGTATCATAGAGGGCCACGGGAATGAACACCGATACTATCTCGTGATACCCATCATTCCTTAGACCTGTAATCTTCAAAAGGAGATTGAGCTTTGCCGGGGCGAGCGCCTCAATGCTGGCTTGATTAAGTAAAGGCCGGGGCGTTCGAGTGTTCATTCGATTTCGTGGGGAACCATCACCCTTGGCTTGCCTTCACAAATCGCATGCGCAAATCATAGAGAAGATGCTCCAGGAGGTTTTTCTCCTCCTCCGTGAGGTTCCCCTTGGTTTTGTCCTTGAGTAAAGTGATAATATCGATTGTCTGTTTCGCTAATGCCAAGTCCTTCTTCTTCTCCCCTGATTGCGGGTCCGCAATCTCTCCAAGGTGAAGGAGAATGGAGGAACTGAGAGACAGGAGAAAGGAAGAGAAATTGACCTCCGGCAAAGGGGTAAATTTCTCTTCCTTTTGCTCTGCCTTTTCGCTCTTCTTACCTTCCCCCTTTTCCTCCTTCCTCGCTTCCTCCTTTACCTTACCCTCAGTGTCAAATGTTCTCCTATCCTTAATGGTAAATCCCTCACCGCGAATTTCATCCTCGGGCATATCCTCCTCCCTCTCTCAAAGATCGTTACTCGTCACAATGATCTGAACCCGCACCTTGTCAATGAATAAGATAAATAAGACCTGGGTTGAGCGGTTCAACGTTCGCGGTTCTCGGTTGAAATGCCCTAACTGGCTATTAACAAAAAGAAGATAGGTTGATAGGTGCAGCTGTTATGTTTCACCCAATGGGTTAAAGAAGCTGGCATGCGCCACGACGCAGACAGCATCAATAAATTTAAGTAAATAGATTATAACCTTTGAACCTGAAACCGCTCATTTTGGATAAAAATAGGATACTTATGTTTTTATATTAATTCTACCAACTTATCATTTATAATATAGCAGAATTCGCATCCCTTGTGCAAGCGTAAATCTTCGCGAAATCGCCTTGACATGGTATATCTTTTTGGTTACCTTCAAGAAACGATTTATGGATATATCGGACGTCGTCTATGGCATCGCACTCAAACGCGTGCATCGAGGGATACGCAATAGGGAAGCGGAGTTCGGGATTTCCTTGGAATTTACTAGGTAGGCCAGGAGAATGTTAAGCCCCAAATAGAGTCGGCACCTACAAGAAGGCGCGGTTACCATTATATGAAGTGTGAGCAAGGCGTCATGTAACGAACGGGGACAACTTCCCCGAATCTCACGTCCTCCTATAATTTGCCGGCCATCCCTCGCCCCGCTCACTACTATCTCCCTGGACCTTACGTTACCCACTAAGGGATACGAATGTGCGGTGTCAAGCACATGACGCCCGATCCCTTAGGTAGTAAAGTTTATGGAGGAATATGGCATCGCCATTGCCCCTATCTTCTATGAAGAGACGTGCGAGCAGACAGATTGCCTTAGGTGGGATTTCCATAGGCGGCGAGGCACCTGTGGTGGTTCAATCCATGACCAACACCCCAACTCAGGATGTTGTCGCCACGGTGCGTCAAATAAAGCGATTGACCTCTGCAGGATGCGAGATCGTACGAATAGCGGTTCCAGACATACAGTCAGCCAGGGCGTTGAAGGAAATCAAAGCAAAGGTATCCCTGCCCATTATTGCGGACATTCATTTCGATTACAGGCTCGCCCTGGCGGCTATCCAGAACGGTGCCGACGGGCTACGACTGAATCCGGGCAACATCGGGGGAAGGAGAAAGGTAAAGGAGGTAGTCTTCGCAGCGCGGGATCGGGCTGTTCCCATAAGGATTGGGGTCAATGCCGGCTCCTTGAGCAGGTCTATCCTTAAGAGCTACGGCCATCCAACGCCCGAGGCCATGGTAGAGAGCGCCATGGGGCATATAGGGATGCTGGAGGATTTCGATTTCCGGCTCATCAAGGTCTCCCTGAAATCATCCAACGTCTCCCACATGGTATCGGCCTATCGGCTTCTCGGGGAAAAAATGGATTACCCCTTCCATCTAGGCGTTACCGAGGCCGGCAGCCTTATCTCGGGCACGGTGAAGAACACCCTGGGCATAGGGATACTGCTCTCGGAGGGTATAGGAGACACCCTGAGGGTGTCGCTCACCTGTGATCCCGTTGAAGAGGTGAGGGTGGCATATGAGATCTTGAGGGCATTGGGTTTGAGGCAGAGGGGGGTGGAAATTATTTCCTGTCCTACCTGTGGGAGGTGTCAAATAGATCTGTTCGCATTGGTAGAAGAGATCGAACAGGCACTATCCCCTATTATCACCCCTATCAAGGTAGCTATCATGGGCTGCGTGGTGAATGGGCCCGGGGAGGCACGCGAGGCCGACGTCGGCATCGCCGGCGGACCGGGCCACGGCATATTGTTCAAGAAGGGGAGATCGGTGAGAAAAGTGGCGGAACCTGATCTGGCCAAGGTGCTCATTGAAGAAGTCAGAAAGATGGTGAACTGATATGGAATTTAGCTCAAGACGATTCTCCGAATTCTTTATTCCTACGTTAAAAGAGGTGCCTGCCGAGGCCGAGATTATAAGTCACCAGGTGATGCTCAGGGCAGGTATGATCAGAAAGCTATCGGCAGGCATCTATTCCTACCTTCCCTATGGCCTGGCGGCCCTCAAGAAGGTTGAGGATATCGTCAGGGAGGAGATGAACAGGGCCGGTGCAATCGAGCTCCTGCTGCCAAGCGTCCAACCGGGTGAGCTATGGATGGAGAGCGGCCGATGGAACCATTACGGACCGGAACTTCTGAGGTTCAGGGATCGGCATAACAGGGAATCATGCCTCGGTCCCACCCACGAGGAGGTCATCACCGATATCGTGCGAAGGGAGATCCATTCATACAAACAGCTTCCCATCACCCTCTACCAGATCCAGACCAAGTTCAGGGATGAAATCAGGCCGAGATTCGGGGTTATGAGGGCCCGGGAATTCATCATGAAGGACGCCTACAGCTTCGATATGGATGAACAGGGGTGCAACAGAAGCTATGAAAAGATGTATAGGGCCTACGAGGCGATCTTCAGGCGATGTGGGCTGAGGTTTCGGGCAGTAGAGGCCGATACCGGGCCTATCGGCGGCAGCTTCTCCCATGAGTTCATGGTGCTATCGGATACCGGCGAGGATGACATCGTGAGCTGTCAGAGCTGCCCCTATGCCTCGAACCTGGAAAAGGCAGAGTCGGGAGAAAAAGAGAAAACCTCTTCAGCCCCCGAGGAGGAAAGGGAATTCCAGGTCGTGGATACACCTGAGGTAAGGACCATCGAGGAGGTCACGAGCTTTCTCTCCGTTGACCCCGAAAAGGTCGTCAAGACACTCATCTATCAAACCGAGGGAGGCCCCGTGGCGCTCCTGGTAAGGGGCGACCATGAGTTGAATGAGACAAAGGCGAGAAACGCCCTCAACGCGGAAGAGCTCGCTATGGCAGATCCCGACACCGTACTGGAGGTCACTGGAGCACCCATGGGCTTTGCAGGTGCCATGGGGCTGGAGGTAAAGATACTGGCTGACCTTTCTTTAAAAGGGATGAAGAACATGGTGATGGGGGCGAACCAGGAAGACAGGCATGTGCGAAACGTGAATGAGGGAAGGGACTTCCGGGTGGATCAATACGCGGATCTGCGGATGATCACCCCTTCAGACCCATGCCCTCGGTGTGGAGGAGAGCTGCGGTTTGGCAAGGGCATCGAGGTCGGCCATGTCTTTAAGCTCGGGGTGAAGTACAGCAAGGCCCTCAAGGCCAACTTCTTAGATAAGAATGGCCAGGAAACTCCCATCATCATGGGATGCTATGGTATAGGGATCGGCAGGACTGTGGCTGCCGCTATAGAACAGTGTCACGACGAGAACGGCATCATCTTTCCCATATCCATCTCCCCCTTTGAGGTCACCATGCTGCCCCTCGAGCTTTATGAATCCCGGGTGAAAGAGGTGGCCGAACAGCTTTACGGACACCTGAGCGACGGGGGCCTGTCGGTCTTTCTCGATGACAGGGATGAGAGGCCGGGTTTCAAATTCAAGGACGCCGATCTCCTTGGCACGCCCGTGAGGGTCACCGTCAGCACGAGGACCCTTCAAAAGGACTCCGTGGAGATCAAGCTGAGGTCCAGCCCGAAACTCGATCTGATTCCAGTGCGAGATGCCGCCAAGGCAATAAGGAACACGGTACAGATCCTCTATGATTCGCTTAAATGACATAACCTCTAAGCTCCTCTCCTACCATCCTACGGCGGACGTAAGCCTGGTAGAGAAGGCCTATGTTTACTCCGCCAAGGTACACAAGGGACAGGTCCGCCTGTCCGGCGAGCCCTACCTCTCCCATCCCCTGGAGGTTGCCGGAATTCTCACCAAGATGAAGATGGACGAGGTGACCATTGCCGCGGGCCTGCTCCACGATACAGTGGAGGACACACTGGCCGAACCCTCGGATATCCAACGCCTCTTCGGAAAAGAGGTGGCAACCATCGTGGACGGGGTCACCAAGATCAGCAAGATACATTTCCTGAGCAGAGAGGTACAACAGGCGGAGAACATACGGAAGATGATCATCGCCATGGCCACAGATATCAGGGTGCTGATCGTGAAGCTGGCGGATCGAGTGCACAACATGCAAACCCTCGGCTTTCAACCCCACGAGAAACAGGAAATAATCGCCAGGGAAACCCTCGATATCTACGCGCCTCTCGCCGGGAGGCTCGGCATCTACTGGCTGAAGGCAACCCTGGAGGATCTGTCGCTCTTTTATCTGGAGCCCAAGATCTACGATGCCATTCGGCTGGGCATTGCCGAGAGACAAGAGAAACAGGAGAGATTCATCAAGGAAATAAAGGAGGCCCTTGACCAGAAGTTAAAGGAGGCCAATATAAACGCCACCATAAAGGGGAGACACAAGCATTTCTACAGCGTGTACCAGAAGATGATGGAGCAGGACCTGGCCATTGATCAGGTTTACGATATCATGGGCTTCAGGATCATCGTGAACTCCGTGAAGGATTGCTATGAGGTGTTAGGCCTCATCCACTCCATGTGGAAGCCGGTGACGGGCCGTTTCAAGGATTATATATCCCTGCCCAAGGACAACATGTACCAGTCCCTCCATACCACCGTGATCAGCCCCCTTGGCGAGAGGATGGAGATACAGATAAGAACCTGGGATATGGACAGGATCGCCGAGGAGGGGATTGCTGCCCACTGGAGGTATAAGGAGGGACATGGGGCTAGAAAGGGGATGCAGGGTCAATACGCATGGGTGGGACAGCTGCTCGAGTGGCAGAATAGCTTGACCAACCCAAGGGAATTCTTAGACACCGTTCGAACGGATCTCCTGAGCAACGAAGTCTATGTGTTTACCCCCAAGGGCGAGGTCAAGGCACTTCCCAGGGGCGCTACGCCTGTTGATTTCGCTTACAGCATCCATTCGGAGATTGGAAACAAGTGCGTTGGCGCCAAGGCCAACGAGAGGATCGTTCGTCTGGACTATCAGCTCAGAAACGGGGACATCGTTCAGATCATTACCTCGAAAAACAGCAAACCCAGCAAGGACTGGCTGAAGTTCGTAAAGACATCCACCGCAAAAACCAGGATCAGACAATGGATAAAGAAGGAGGAGCGGGAAGGCAGCATCGCCATCGGCAAGGATATCCTGGAAAAAGAGCTCAGGAAGGCAAACGTCAGTACATCCAAGCACCTCAGGGATGAGCAGCTCCTGGAGGTTGCCCACAGATTCTCGCTCGAGAGCGTGGATAATCTTCTTGCCAGCATTGGCTACGGGAAGATCTCGGCGAAACAGGCGTTAAACCAGTTCTTCCCTCAACCATCCACAAAAGAGGATGCCTCACGGGGCATAGTCCAGAAGATCGTCCACAGGATCAAGAGGAAAAAGGAGGATACGGGCATCAGGGTGAAGGGAATGAGCGGCATGCTCATTCGATTCGGGAAGTGCTGTCATCCCCTTCCAGGTGAACCGGTTATAGGCTTTATCACCCGAGGAAGGGGGGTTACCGTTCACGCGAAAAATTGTCGCTACCAAAGGGATGCCGACCCGGAGCGTCTGGTGGAGGTAGAGTGGGAACCCTCCGAGGAAGTAAACCATCTGGCAAGGCTAAAGGTTACCAATATTTCCAAAAAGGGTATGCTTGCCAATATCAGCACTATACTCAGCCAGAGCGAGGCCAATATCCTGAATGCGGAACTCCACACCACGGTCGATAAAAAGGGGATATCCATATTCACTATCGAGGTTACCGATTACAATCAATTAAAGGAGATTATCTCGAAGATAAAGACCATCAAAGAAGTCTTAAAGGTGGAGCGGATCTGAAAAAACAGTATGCATCAGGCGGCATGAAGAGGGCTGAGACTCCATCAAGAGCGCTTATTGCTGGCCACCTACCGCATGCTTATCCACCAAGCCTGACCTGATACACCTGGTACAGACCTTCATCCTCTTAGTTTGGCCGCCTACCTTCATCCTCACTGTCTGGAGGTTTGGATACCATCGCCTCTTCGTCTTGTTGTGGGCATGGCTCACGTTATACCCGACGACCGGCCTCTTCCCGCATATATCGCATACCTTCGCCATTCGATCTATTCCCTTTCTTGCTTAACGCTCACCAATCTCTCAGGACGGAGCCTTGACAACTCACCATGTTCATCACCATTTAACAGATTCCCCCCTCTTTAACAACTCTGAAATGAGTATGTCTACCTCGTTGGTGATCAAGTCATAGGCGGTACTGAGAGGCGGACTGAAGATAGTCTCATATTGAGAGACCCTCGCCAGCGGAATCTCCTCGCCGATCATCAGGATAATCCTCTCTCCTATCCTGCTCACCTCCCTCGGTCCCAGCAACTGCGCGCCAAGCAAGGCCTGTTTACGAGGGTCAACAATGAGTTTTGCCCAGAAATCCTTGCCCCCAAACATCTTCTTCCTGGTCGCCCCCTTTCTCACCACAGATAGAACCTCAACGCCCTCCTCTCTGGCTGCCCGCTCCGTTATGCCTACTGATACCACCGTGGTTCCGAGGATTTCCGCCCCGAAGGTGTTCAGCGAACCCAGAAAGGCAACGGTGTTCCCGAAGTGGATATTCCTCGCGATGAGCCGTCCGTTTCTATTCGAGTGTGTTGCAAGTCCGGTAACGATCTTCCTTCCGTTGACCATGTGCCATCCCTCAATGCAATCCCCTGCCGCGTAGATGGATGGATCGCTTGTTTGGAGGTACTGGTTCACCTCAATTCCGCCGGTGTTCCCGATGGTAAGCCCGGCCTTCCTCGCCAGCTCCACGTTCGGAACAATCCCCTTGGCAACGAGCACCCAGTCCACTTCAACGGTCTCGCCGTTTGAAAGAAAGAGCCTCATCGCGTCCTTGCCCGATTCCGCCCTGAGCACCGTGGCGGAAAGGTGGAGGGAAACCCCCTCATCCCTCACGAGTGGCTCCAGCTTCTGGGCCATTTCAGGATCAAGCTGCTGCGAAAGCAGGGTGCCCGAAGATACTATCATGGAAACCGATGAATATCCCTTTCTGGTCAGGGTCTCCGTCATTTCAAGCGCGATCACCCCCCCGCCCAGAACGGCGGCCCTTTCTGCCTTTGCCATGATCGATTCGATCTCCCTGGCATACTCCAACTCCGTGGTGAGAGAGTGCACCCTTTCGCCCTCGAGCCCCGAGATATGGGGCATCTTCGCGAGAGCCCCGGTATTGATCACCAGTATATCGTAGGGAACCGCCTCGCCGTCTACGGTGACGACCTTCCTGTGTCTGTCGATGGAATCGACGTTCCTTCGGGTATGGAGGCCTATCGCCTTTTTCTCGAACCACTGGGGTGTGGCATAGAACATCTCCTCAAAGGACAGTGTATCCCTCAGCACAAAGGGTTGCTCGCATGGGGTATAGCCGGTCTCATCCCTTCTGGTATAGATATCAATCTGCGCGGGGTTTCCCAGAACCCTGAGGGTATTCGCACACACAATACATGCCCCGCCTCCCCCAATCATTACGATCTTCACCTCGTGCTCCCTCTCACGTTGATTTTCCCTCAGCTTGACGGGTAAGATATACACCACCACGTACCAGATGCAAGAAAAAAATAGGCTCCGGAACAGGGCGGGATTTCAGCAACTGTGTCTGGAAGGAGTGTATGCCCGGGTGGAGGGACGATGTGAGGCCGCGACCTAGTCGAGGGCCAGAAAGGTATTCGGATCAAGCCTCACCACCGTATCCGGTACGGATTCGCGCTCGTGATCCCTCAAAAGCCTCAAGAACACTCCCTCATGGCCTGAAATCAACTGGACGATCACACTGAAGAGGTCAACGAGTTCGCCGCATGGATGGGGGATCTCGCTTTTCTCTGCCTCCGCACCATCCTCCTTTGAGAGGGCCGAAAACCATACGCCGACCTCGAATGCCTCGGCAAGCCCCTTAAATCCCTCAAAGAGATCCCTCCCTACCTCTGCGAAATCAACTCCATCCACAATAAGGGTATCAGGTTTAAAATCAATCCCCTTAATCAGATTGTCGAGGTTACCCCTGAGCCGCTCCAGGTCAAAGCTCTCCTTCAGGTAGGCGAGGATGATCCTGTTTCTCTCCAAAAGGCCCCGAACCTCTCCCTCATGCTCCACTTGCTGTGCCTTCATGAGATCGTTGAAGATGATCTCATAGTATGAGGCGATCTTCTCGGGTGAATCCCTGAGAGAAACGTGAACGAGCTTCTCACCCCTTAAGAGCCGATCGAACGCGATATGGATGAGACAGGAGGTCTTGCCAAGCCCAGCCCCTGCGATGAGAACGCCCAGGTTTCCCTTGCCCAATTGCCTGCTTTTTGATCTCTCGAGCACCTTTAAAGGGCTCGCCCTTGAGAAGTCTTTCATGCGTTCCCCCTCTTTGCCTTGTCCTTATACCGTATTTTTAGATCCTCTTCCAGGGAGTAAGGGACCTTTGCGTATCGGGAAAACTCCATGGTAAACTCCGCCTTTCCCTGCGTCAATGACCTCAGGGTCGTGGCATAGCCGAACATCTCCGCCAGGGGCACCTCGGCCTCCACGGTGGTAAATACCCCGTCCTCAGCCGAGCTCACGATCAAGCCCCTGCGCTGATTGAGCGAGGACATCACATTTCCCTGAAACTCCGAAGGGCACTCCACCGATACCCTCATAATCGGCTCCAGTATAACTGGCTTGGCCCTCCCATAGGCCTGTTTAAAGGCACCTATCGCGGCCTGGATAAAGGCCCGGTCAGAGGAATCAACCACGTGGTGTGCCCCGTCATTCACTGTCACACGTAGCCCAATTACCGGAAACCCGATCAGGAGCCCCTTGTTAAGGCATGACTGAAATCCCTTGTCCACCGCGGGTATGAACTCAGTGGGGATCACACCCCCCCTCACCTCGCTCCTGAACTCATAGGCACCTTCATCGGTGGGCTCCATAAATCCGGCCACGCGCCCGTACTGACCTGCCCCGCCCGTCTGTTTCTTATGAGTATAATCGAACTCCGCCCTCTGGGAGATCGCCTCCCGGTATGCCACCTCGGGCATCCCGGTTTCCACCTCAGCCTCGAATTCCCGCTTCATCCTCTCAACATATATCTCAAGGTGCAGCTCCCCCATCCCTGAGATAATGGTCTGACCCGATTCCTGGTCCACCCTGGAGTGAAAGGTAGGGTCTTCCCTGACAAAACGGTTCAAGGCCTTTGCCACATTGACTTTGGATCTATTATCCTTTGGGGAAATCGAAAGGGAGATCACGGGCTCAGGAACGAAGATCGAATTCATCGCATAGTTCAGAGTCCCATCGGTGAAGGTATCCCCTGAAAAGCACTCCACCCCGAAAAGGGCCACGATATCTCCTGCACCAGCCCCCGTGATATCCTCCATCTCATCGGCATGCATTCTCACCAGCCTGCCTACCTTGATCCTCTTCTTTGTCCTGGTATTTACCAGATCATCCCCCTTTGTAATCGATCCCTGGTAGATCCTCAGATAGGTAAGCTGCCCATAGGGGGTTACCTCCAATTTGAACGCTAACGCAACGAGGGGATCATCGGGACTTGAGCAGAGCATTACCTCCTTGCTCCCGTGATCCATATCCAGGGCACTGTTCTTTCCGTCCGCCGGCGAAGGGAGGTAGCGAGTAACGGCATCGAGCAATGGCTGGACCCCCATGTTTTTATAGGCTGATCCCACGAACACCGGGGTGAGCTGCCTTGAGATGGTGCCCCTGCGTACCGCCTGGTGGATCAGCTCCCCCGTCACCGCGTCATCGAAAATGGCCTCCATGAGCTCATCGGAGAACATGGAAACTGCATCCAGCATCTCCTCCCTTCTCTTGGCGGCCTCATCCAGGAGATGGGGGGGGATTTCCCCTTCCCTAAGCTCCCCCCCAAAGGGCCCCTCAAAATAGACGGCCTTCATGGAAACGAGGTCCACCACGCCCGAGAATGTATCCTCCAGCCCTATGGGTATCTGCATGAGCACCGGGTTATGGTTCAATCGTATGCGGAGCTGCTCCACCACCCGGTACGGATTGGCTCCCGCCCGATCGCACTTGTTGATAAAGGCCACCCTGGGCACCTTGTACCGGTTCATCTGCCGGTCAACGCTAATAGTCTGGGACTGCACCCCCCCTACCGCGCACAGAACCAGTATGGAGCTGTCCAGCACCCTCAGCGCTCGTTCAACCTCGATGGTGAAGTCCACATGGCCGGGAGTGTCTATGATGTTGATCGTATGTCCCTTCCACTCGCAATGCGTGGCAGCGGAAGAAATGGTAATGCCCCGCTCCCTTTCGAGCTCCATGGAATCCATCTTGGCACCTACCCCGTCCTTTCCCCTCACCTCATGCACGGCAAAGATCCTCTTCGTATAGTAGAGTATCCTCTCGGTCAGGGTGGTCTTTCCGGAGTCAATGTGGGCGCTTATTCCTATGTTTCGTATATGGTTAAGATCAGGGAGCATCCACAAAACCCTCTTAATAAACTCCAGTTTTTTCTCTCGGTTAATCGCTTTGAAGTACGATCATCGAAACGTGTGCCATCCCTACTCCTAGCTCCAAAAGATGGCAAGCTCTATTTTGTGCAACAGCAACAAATTCAATAAAAGTAATTCATCCAGCCAAAAGATCAACCCTTGCATGGTAATATTCGAATAGGAGGGTATTACCAGTAAAAAGGGAAAGGTGGGACATACACCTATGCTCCATGAAAAGATCTGTGGTAAAACAGCAAACAAAGTATGACATATGAGTGACGCTTCGGTTACCTTGGGACTAGCTTCCCTTATGAGGGATATCGTTATCTCTCCAAAGGGCTTATCTTACTAATAAGAGGGCAAATGAAAGCGGTGCTCAATCATATAGGAATAGTCGTTCACGATGTCCTTGAAGTCGCCCGGCTGTTGCGCCTCCTGGGGCTCACACAGCTGACAAAACCTGAACTGGATCCTATCCAGAAGGTAGCGGCCTGCTTCCTGCTCATCCCCAACAGGCTCCTCATCGAACTCCTGCAGAAGGGAGCATGAATGTTCCAATATTTTTTCCTTCGTCGCTATTCCTTAAATTTCGCGCCGTTTCCCAAGCCTAAATAGATCGTGGCGGGAACGTCATGTTCTCTCGACAGCCTGTGAACCCTGTCTTCCGCCTTACCATAAAACTCATGGAACGAGCTGGCTATGAGGCTATCGTGGCCAAGAACGGGGCGGAAGGCATGGGCAAGGTACAGGAGGATATGCCTATGAAGCCTTATTTGCTATACATTAACAATCCATAGGTGGTTTTCGACTGCTTTACTCCGATTGTAATAAGAATTACCTTTTGTTGCTTCTCATCTAATCCTATTTAAAAGCGTATAAGCAACGTTATATAATGCCATTGCGTTCCTATCCCGGTCCATCCCTGCAATCCCTCGGGCACGGTTCAGCATGGAATTACCTATACGCAAGATGATTCGCTCGGGAAATGTATTGGCATCTTGTATCGCCTCTTCTAAACGCTCAGTTACCAGTTTATCGACTACCGTGATTATTTGATCTATTATGTCACCCGCGCCATCTATTTGATCCCCTAATACCGATAACCTCGTCACAACGGAGGCAAGGTCTCTCAGTGCCGCCGGAGTTTGACCGGAATCAAGGTTATCCTGCGCCGATTGCAAATAATGTAACGCTAAGTCATACTGGTTACTCACCCAAGCGGGTGCATCGGCAGGCACTTCCAAGACCTCAAGATTCTCGGATATGCCTCCAACCGCGGATTCAGGGGTATCGACTGTTAATGCAATGGTATCGGAACCCAGGCCACCATCATTGTCCATCACGGTTAAGGTAACCGTATAATGGCCAGGGGCCGAATAGGGGTGTAAAGGTGTCATCGTGCTGGTTGATGTCGTTCCGTCACCAAAATTCCACGTTATTGAATGAGTATCGAGTGTTCCAGGATCCGTA
The DNA here is from genome assembly GCA_964549945.1 of uncultured Desulfobacteraceae bacterium. Lineage (GTDB taxonomy): Bacteria > Desulfobacterota > DSM-4660 > Desulfatiglandales > B25-G16 > B25-G16. The sequence goes on from CAZJXD010000010.1 coordinate 35,792, forward strand.
TAACTACCCGTAAATCCAAGTAGATCACCGGGCAGGATAAATCCGGGATTCGGTTGCGTGACCCCGATCAAGGAAACAATAGGTGCTACATTATGGATGGTAATCGAAGCAGTGGCGGTATCGGTGAGCTCGCCATCAAATACTTCCACTGCAATCTCGCCGACGAGATCATTATAATAGGGTACTGTCACCATAGGATCTGATGAATAATCAGTATCCCATATGCCATCGTTTTCGAAATCCCAACGGTATTGCAATTCGTCCTCATCCGGATCTCTGGAACCGGATGCATCAAAGGTTATCTCGGAACCTTCATTGGCCTCGTAAGGACCGCCTGCATCCGCCACTGGCGGGTGGTTCCAGGGCGCCATCAACGGGTAATTATCCGTCCCCCATCCGCCAAAGGAATAAGCTGTGTCCCCAATGCCGTCGGCACCCGGAGTATCCTGAGCCGGGCCATTATAGATATCCGTGCCCGCATAGGTATCCCAGTAGTTGCCTCCTGATGGATAACCATCGTCCCATGTGTTGGGAGAAAGGGGAGATCCTGACCGATCCGATGTGTTGTTAATGAAGTTATTATGGTAGAAAATATCAGGGCCTGCCGAATGGGTATATTTCACAGCGCACTCCGTGCTGTTCCGGAAGATGTTACCCCTTATGATATTGCCGGAGATTCCATAGGCCCTGAAATGGATACCCTGTTTGTTCCTGTCGCAGAAATTGTTCTCGATCACGTTGTTCATGGAACCGCTCCCCCACAGGAATATGGCTGCGGTTTCGTCCGTACCTGGGGTAAAAGCATTTTCGATAAGCTCATTGTCGTGGACCCAGTTTGACCCGTAGCGTCCGGAATCCGCAAGTTGAAGGCCGTTATGCGGATTATTATAGATATAGTTATGGGAATATTCGTTATAGGCCCCTCTCATTGTATAAATCCCTAACTGATTGTTGGCCACATGACTATTCTTGATCCAGCAGCTGTTTGCGTCACTAAGATATATTCCAATGTTGTTATTGTGAGCATTGATATTTTCGATCACACAATCGTTTGCATAGTCAATCCTAACCCCATCGCTTGTGCTTGCTGTGTTGGTAACGGTGAGGTCTTTGACAGTAACGCCGTTAGCAGTTATGAGGATTACATTTGCGCCTCCACTGCCATTAATGATTGTCGTGTCTTTTTCCTTGCCCTGTAACGTGAGTTCCTTTGCTATAGTCACGTTCTCGAAATAGGCGCCGGCGCTCACATACACCGTGTCTCCGGGACTGGCCGCATCTATCGCCTCCTGGATAGTAGGGTAGTCGTCCGGGACCGTTATGGTCCCTGGATCCGCGCCCACGTTCATCGGCAAACACGCACATACCATTATCACCAGAACAAGAACTATTTCATAAACAAACCATTTTCTCGCTGACCTTTCCACTGTTCTGCCCTCCTTATCTTTTTCTGTTTCGAATCGCAACTGGACTTCTTCGCCTCTCCTAGTTACATCAATAAATATAGCTACATCGCTGGAGCCGGTCATTTCGTGATCTTCATTAAAAAAGGTGCCGTGCTTTCAGGCTAAAATCGAAAACAGGTTCGATTACCATTTAGGCATGCTTTATTGTGTTTATCTTTAGGATTTTTTATTTATCGAAGGCAAAAAATAACAGAATACTGCCATTACTATCAGAATAAACTGATTATGGCAATAATTTTTTCTAATTAATATTACTAATACGATAAATTAAAATATCCATAGTAGTATAATTTTCAGCTAATTATTTCATAACTACTTATTTTAAATAGAAAATAATTAAGTAGTTATAATTTTTTTAAATTCTTTAATTATTCCTCTTATTAGCATTTTTCTATAGATTACTAAATAATTTACAATATGAAAGATTAATAATATGAGGAAAAGGAACATTAAAGGAGGATACTTTTTGATGCGAATATCAATGAAAGGAGGCGGATGTGGGTTTTAAAACGAGGTCTTTAGGTGAGCTTCGATCCGTTAGTGGGTTCCAGGATATGATGGTGGCTCGCAGTGTATAATCTGGGCTTCAGCATCACTCTGTAAAGCCTGAACCTCCCTTCTAGAACCAACAGCAAGAATCAAACGGTGTTGACCCGATTTAATAACCCTGATAAGAATATTTATACCTTGCCGTTTGATCAAGCTTCTATCACCAACCTCGTATCGTTAGGTTGTCAAGGCGTAAGAATCACAACTTATTGGAGGAGATCAAGGGAAATGAACTGGAACAAGCTCTACTCCAGTCGCATCGATTCAATGGGGCATTCAGATGTCGTGGCAATTTTGAAACTGGCAGAACGGCCTGAGGTCATCTCCTTCGCCGGTGGACTTCCCGATCCGGCAACTTTTCTCCTGGAGGAAATAAAAGAAGCCTTCGTGGAGGTTCTCGCTCAAAGGGGTCGAGACGTCTTGGGTTATGGGCCCACAGCCGGCATCACCCCTTTTAGAGAATGGCTGGCAGGACATATGACACAGCTAGGCAGGCCCTCGAAAGTGGAAGAATGCCTGGTGACAACAGGTGGCATCGCGGCATTGGACCTGATTTGCAAAGTCTTGCTGGATCCTGGCGATGTTGTCATCGTGGGCGAACCGGCTTACGTAGCTGCCCTGCACGTCATGAAGAGCTATCAGGGTCGCTTTGCCGGCGTTCCCTTAGATGATAAAGGCATGCAGCCGGATGCGCTGAAATCGGTGCTTGAAGATGTACGGCATAAATCATTGCATCCGAAATTTATCTACTTGGTCCCTTCATTCCAAAATCCATCGGGCGTTACCCTTTCAGAAAAGCGCCGAAGGAGAATCATCGAGATAGCCCTTGAATATAATGTGCCAATTATTGAAGATGCGGCATACCATGAGCTGCGATTTGAGGGGCACGCTCCGCCATTGCTCGCATCTCTGGACGCACAGAACGTGATACATATCAATACGTTATCAAAAGTCTTTAACCCGGGTGTTCGTTTAGGCTGGATAACCGCACCGCAGGAATTAATCGAGACCTTGGCATTGGCCAAACAAGGTCAAGATCAATGCTCTACCACGATCGGGCAATATGTGGCTCTTGCCTTTGCTTCAAGGGGGTTGATTGAGCGGCAGAGGTCCGCGGCTGTTGAGATTTATCGTCGCAAAAGAGACGTTATGTTGGCCGCCTTAGAGAATTACTTCCCACAAGGTGCGCGGTGGACAAAACCGCAAGGAGGCTTTTATACGTGGGTTACCTTGGCAAAGGAAATTGACACTGAGGCGCTTTTGCCGAGGGCAATTGAGGACGCCTCGGTTGCATATGTTGCCGGCCCGGCTTTTTACCACAATCGCGGCGGAAAAGAACACATGCGCCTGTGCTACAGCTATATGCCTGATTTACAAATCGAGGAAGGTATTCGCAGGCTCGGACACCTCCTCTCGGAGATCCAAGTTGATTCTCAATAGATAGCGTCACGGGTCGGCATCGCCTGGAAAGAAACCGGCGAGAGAGAAGTGTTCGTGATTAATCAGGTACGTTCTGCACGAATATCCCCTTAAAAATCCCTCTGCTGTCAATTGACGCTTTGGGGCCAACGGCTGAAGATTCTATGATAACCTTCGACTATATTTCAGCAACTATCTTATCGAACTCCTCCACCGTAACCGAAGGCGAGGTGGTGAATGAGATGCCTGTCGATTTGCTCAAGGCAACAGAGGCCTTCATCGCCTGTTCTATCCCTGGGAACTGTACAATAAAAACTAAATCGTGCACTCCAAGCAGCGCATAAATTGAGATTACTTCACCACCGAGCCTTTTGATTAGACTGTTCGCCTCCTCGGTGCGCTTTGCGGACATGCCCTTCATTGCCTCAGATGAGTATTTACCGAACATAAAAAAAGTCCCCATAGCAATCCCTCCTTTATATCTAAAGGTTTTAATCTATGGAGAGTATAAAGGAAATTTATTTGCCTTCAAGAGAAATAATACAATGCTGATAGGCAAAGATGAAATAAAATATCATGCCCTACAATATCCTGCACGAAACGCACCTGCTAAAATGGACGGACATCCGAGATCTGAAGTATTGAATTTAAAAGAGAGCCATGGTAACTAGATAGATGACCATGTATACATTACGCTCAAAGTCCGACCAGGGATGATGAAATATGAATTGCAGGCAAAGCGAAACCTTTAGGAGGTGAAACCGTGAAACTCAAGGCGAACGACATTGAGATCAATTGCGAGGTATCGGGCAGACAAGACGCACCGGCAGTGGTTCTGAGCCACTCCCTGGGATCCAGCATGGCCATGTGGAATCCCCAGATGGAGGCACTGGAATCCCACTTTCGGGTGCTCCGTTACGACATGCGCGGCCACGGCGGAAGCGATGCGCCGGAGGGGGCCTACACCTTGGAGCAGCTGGGCGAGGACGCGGTCGGTTTGCTCGATGCCCTGCGTATCCGGGTAGTCCACTGGGTCGGTCTGTCCATTGGAGGCATGATCGGCCAATACCTCGTTCTGAACCATGCCGATCGGCTCAGGAGCCTCGTTCTGTGCGATACCGCCGCAGCCATTCCAGAGGAGGCCCAAGCCATGAGGCAGCAGCGTATTGAGATAGCACGGGAACAAGGCATGGAGCCCCTCGTCGAGCAGACCCTGGATCGCTGGTTTACCCCTGCCTTTCTGAGGCTGAATCCCCCGCAGGTGGAGCTCATCCGGAGGCATTTCCTCGCCACACCGGTCGCAGGCTATATCGGGTGCAGCGAGGCAATCCGGAATCTCAACTACCTGGAGCGACTCTCCGAGATCAAAACCCCAACCCTGATCATCGTAGGTGAGGAAGATCCCGGGACTCCGGTTACCGCCTCTGAGGCCATCCATGAACGCATCGCGGGCTCTAGCCTGGTGGTGCTACCCTCCGCCGCCCATCTTTCCAATGTGGAGCAGCCCGAAGCCTTTACTAGAGCTCTCATTGACTTTCTACTGGATCATTAGTTCCGGCTCCAGGGCTTGTCAGTAAGGATGGAGCAGATTGTAGGAAACGGTAGCCCTCGATCAAGCCGATTTTCTCCTTTTCGAGGGCAAACCCCACAAAAACCTTAAAAAATTTGATCGGTCCAAATCTATATCGCTCAATCACTTTCATAAAGAGACTGCAACCTCAACATGGCGGATAGGACTAATCCTTGACACACCACCATGATTTCCCTATACTTTTTTCCTCAGAAAGGGAATCCTTATCATTCTAGCTGAAGACATTGTACATGGGAAAAAGTGAGGTCAATCTGACCCCACTCTCAACTAGGTACGAAAATGCTATGGAATGTGCATGTGTGAGGAAGAAGAGCGAAAAAAGAATAACCCTAACTTGCATAAGGAGGGATTTTAATGAGACTTTTAACGCGTTCTGATTTCGATGGTTTGGCAAGTGCAGTGTTGTTGGTTGAAAATGGAATCGTAGATACTTACAAGTTTGTTCACCCAAAGGATGTTCAGGACGGCAAGGTTGCGGTGACGTCCAATGACGTGCTGGCCAACACCCCTTACGTTGCTGGATGTGGGCTCTGGTTCGATCACCATGCGAGCGAGGATGAACGCCTGGAGATCGAAAAGCTCGACTTTGAAGGCGCCTGGCGTCTCGCGCCAAGCACAGCACAGGTGATCTGGGACTATTATGGCGGGGAGAAAGCCTTTAAGAAGCACTTCCTGCCACTGCTGGATGCGGTGAACAAGAGCGATTCGGGGAATCTGACTCGTGAGGAAATTTTGAACCCGAAAGGATGGATTTTGCTCTCCTTCTTGATGGACCCTCGCACAGGACTCGGGCGGTTTAGGGATTACCGCATCAGCAATTACCAGTTGATGGAGGACATGATCCAGTACTGCCGGACGAAGACGGCTGAAGAAATCCTGTTGATTCCAGATGTCCAGGAAAGGTCAAAGCGTTACTTTGAGCAGCAGGAACTCCTTGAGGAGATGCTCAAGCGGTGCTGTGAAATCCGTGGAAATGTGATCGTCACGAATTTGATGAACGAGGAGACGATTTATTCTGGAAACCGGTTTCTTGTGTTTGCGCTCTATCCTGAGCAGAATATCGAAGTCCGGGTGATGTGGGGCAAGAACAAGAAAAATGTTGTATTTACTTGCGGGCATAGCATTCTGAACCGAACCAGTCAGACAGATGTCGGCAAACTGATGCTCGAGTACGGCGGCGGAGGCCACGCGAGGGTCGGCACTTGCCAGGTACCGATCGAGGATTGGGAAAGGGTTCTGGAGGAGATCGTCAACCGCATGCAAAAAGACGGTTAGGCAGTACAAAGGCTTGCGCTGCATGCAGCGCAGGCCTCTCATACTTTTTCGCCGAACACTCGGAAGAACGATAAAGGCATGTCAAGAATCGTAAGGTGAAGCCCGGCTTTACTCCAATCCTTACCCACAAATCCGCCCTTGACTTAGGGCAGATACGCCGCGATTCCCCATTTTATGCGTGAACTCTCATTATTGACCCACCGGCCTAACTAATCCATGTGAGGTGTCATTTGGTGAGACTCTTACCTGGATTCGATCGCCTTTAATCACCCTAATCTTCCTCTTTTTCATCCGTCTGCAAAGAACACCTCTCACAACGGTATTATTCTCATATTCAATTTCCATGGTCCCGCAATTGTGCACCAATATTGTCCTTGATTATCTCATTTACAGGCCTATTATAAATAAAGCGTGAATAGATAATCGAAGCGCTAAGCCATTTGACAAGGATCACTGAGCTTCAAGAAATCGAATGGAGGAAATTCTCATGATTCGCATTGACAGGGAAACGTGTAAAGCCTGCGGCATATGCGGCCATGTTTGTCCCCGCCATGTCACCGAGACGATCGAACGAGAAGGGGAAAGGGTCACCCTTGTCTCTCCTGAACGATTGGATCTTTGCATGGGTTGCGGCCAATGTGCCGCGGTTTGCCCGAATGGTTCGATACAGGTGGATGGATTGGACCCTGAGGAATTTAGGCCGCTTCGGGAGCTGGAGCTCGACGAGGATCGGCTTCTTTCGCTCATGGAGCAGCGTCGATCAATTCGAAGGTATAAGGATAAACCCGTTCCCCGTGACATCCTTGATCGGATCATCGAAGCCGCGCACAGGGCTCCCACGGGAACGAGCCGAAGGAGCACCGGGGTGATCGTCATCGACAAGCCGGAGATACTCAAGACCCTCTCAAATCTCATCTATGACTTATATGAACGCCTTGATAAGGCCCTTGGCAACCCGATTGCACGGTTTTTTGTGAAGATTAGGGTGGGCCAGAAAATGCTCGGAACCTTAGAGGACTTCGTCATGCCGGGCATGCGCTGGTACATCCGGTGGTACAGGGAAAACAGAAGTGACGGGATCCTGAGAGACTGCCCGGCCCTCATGCTCTTTCACAGCCCTGTCCGGGAGCCCATGGGCGAGGCGAACTGTGTCATTGCGGCCTTTCATGCCATTCTCATGGCGGAGGTCCTGGGTATCGGAACCTGCTTCAACGACCTGATTCCACCGGCGTGCAATCGAGTTCCTGAGATCAGGAGACTATTGGACCTGCCGGAGGAGCGTGAAGTCTACGCCAGTCTCACCCTCGGCTATCCGAAATACCAATTTAAGCGGATCATCCCCAGGAGACTGGCCGAGGTTCGTTATCTGAGTTAATTTAGAGTGACTCTCCTAATTTGAAAATCCTCAAGTCGCTTGGGAAACCAGTTCGTTCAACCTTTTCAGCCCGTGGCAAGCCGTCTGGAATCAGCGACTGAAATCATTTTGGAACTTACCCCCATTTTTACTGCCTTGCCTCAGATCATACCAAACCCACGGTTTTCCTCTTGTATGCTAGGGTATGTCAGCTTGTGCGGCGCAGCTTTGGATGGCTCCCTTCTCTTTGCCGGAAATAATCCCATCACCCTTCAAGTCGTTGGTCAAATGGGAAACACAGCTCACGAATTGACCATGGTTCTTTGCGCCTTCAGCGCATTCCCCTATCCGGTCCAAGATAGTGCAGCCATCTTCCGACAATATGTTTTGAACGCCCGTATCACAGCTGTCGATGGCGACCGTTTCGCTCAGATCCGAGCTGGGGCAATGATCCTGCTCATCTTCAAAAAGGTCGAATATTCCGTCACTATCACTGTCCAGGGGGGCCACCAGAGCAAAGATTGAAAAGTGCTCCAATTCTACAGTGCAGGTTTTGATGAACGTACCCAGCGGATCCTCAACCAGGCTGCAAGCCGCACCTTCAACGGGAACGAACACACCCTGTTCCTCATCCCACTGGTAGAGGCCTAACCGGTCACGCTGGTTCTCGTTCAAGTGGGTCACATCTGCCCTGACGGTGAGAGTCACCGGCGCATCGAACACCAGCCCATCCGGCTCAAAGTCATACACAGCTACTGCCACTCCCAACCCGGGGCTGGACCCAATCAAGAGATCTACTTTGGGATCTTGCGGTATGGTCTTGGTGACCGAGATTGTTGTATCCTCAAACAAGTCGTCCGGATCGATGTCAATCGTTAGGTTTCCGTCGGGGGTTTGTATGGTGCCGCCCTCCTCAGCGCCAATCTCATCAGCTGCCGAGCCATTGGGGTCGCACTGATCCTGTGGATCCGCCGGGCACGCATCACACAGATCACCTGCGCCATCTGCATCGGTATCTACCTGATACGAGTTATAGACTTGAGGGCAGTTGTCATCACAGTAAGCAGTGCTTCCTCCTGCACACGGATTATCGCCCTCGACCCGGCTGTAATCACCATCATTCAATATACCATCGCCATCTGAATCTAATGGTATATGCTCATAGGCACCCATATCAACGCCTGCGCCTTGAGGACGAGGGCGCCCTAGAATATCCGTCTCGGGCGCGCCGGACAATGCGCCGGCGTCGATGGAGGGACTACTGGGCTGCAGGCAAAGCCCGTCGTCTTCGGTGCCGGGAATATCGTCCGGACCATCTGGATCGGACGCATTCACAAACAGAGGATCCCTGCTGATGTTGCCCGTGCCGCTGTGGCCGCCCTGGATGTTGCTATAGGTCACGTTGGCATAAAGGGCTGATATTTCAGGCGACTGGTCTCCCCACATGATGCAGTTGGTTATGATCGGGGCTGTCCAGTAGCCAGTGAAGCCCCCGCCATATTTGGAGGTGTTTCTGGTGAAGGTGCAGTTGGTCAGCCTGGGCACGCAATCGGAATTGTAGTTCAGAAATCCCCCTCCCCCGTACTGCGCCATGTTCCCGGCGAATGTGCAGTTAAACAGTGTCGGCGCGGAATAGTAACGGTTGTACATGCCCCCGCCATACCAGGAGCTGACCCAGTTTGCCGTGAATGTACAGTTGCGCAATATTGGAGAGGAATAATAATAGGTGACTAAGCCCCCGCCCCACTGAAAGGCCCAGTTCTCAGTGAAGTGGCAGTTGGTCACCGTCGGGGAGGATTGGTAGTTGTACATGCCGCCGCCGCTATGGTTTGCTAGATTCCCGGTGAAACTGCAGCCGATGAACGTCGCGGGAGCATCGGTGAGGTTATAGTTGTATACTCCTCCGCCATATAATGACCTATTTCCGCTGAAGGAACAGTTGATCACAGTCGGCGCGGCACCATTCTGGTTGAACATCGCACCGCCGTAAATGGAAGAGGTATTGTCGATGAAGCGGCAGTTGGCCACCGTTGGGGAGGATTGGTAGTTGTACATGCCGCCGCCGAACCTTGCTGAACCCGTTCCTGAAGCATTGCCCCCGGTAATCGTGAAGCCGTCGAGTCTTGCACCATCGGCCCCGGTCACGATGTGGATGGAGTTGTCTTCTATGTCTCCCGCTACGCCGATGTCGCCGCTCAAAATCGTGACATTGGTTTGCCAGTTACGTTCGTCCTGCGAGCTCTCGACACCCGCAAAGCCGCCGTAGAGCGCAACATCGGATTTCAAGGAGAAGGTGGCCAACCTGTCGGTGTCTGATGTGGGCTTGTACGTGCCCTCTGCCACCCAGATCTCATCACCTCCGGTTGCTGCGCCGAGAGCAGACTGCAAGTTCACAAAGGCGTCCGCCCATGACGATCCGTCGTTCCCTCCCACGGCGCTGCCATCCACATAGATGACGGCTGCCACCGCTGAGTTTCCCAGTCCTGCAATCAAAAACGTTGTCAAAAGTAGCCAAAACATAGCCAGGCTTTTTCTTTTCTTCATTACATTTCTCCTCTCTCTATGACCGCGGTAGGATGAATAAACGATAGAAATCCCCTCTGTATGGCAAAAGGCAGAGGGGAAATGACTTTGTATATCACGATTCTTCTTCCGTTCATGAGACACCTGAAAAATATGTAATCAAACCAGCGCTCACATTCATCGGCAAACAGGTGCAATCGCCCTTTGGGCATGCTTTCTTGTGTTTATCTTTAGGATTATTTATATATCGAAGGAGAAAAATAGTAGAATACTGGCATTATTATCAGATTAAATTGATTGTGGCAATAATATTTTCTAGTCACTCTTATTAATACGGAAGATTAAAATATCTATAATATTATAATTTTCAGTTAGTTATTAAGTCATTACTTACTTTAAGTAGAAAATAATTAAGTAATTATAATTTTATTTAAATCTTTAAAATTTTCACATTATTAGCGATTTTTTACAAATTACTTTTTAATTTAAAGCATAGACTATCAATAATGTGCGAAAAGGAGCCATTAAAGGGAGGGTACTCTTTGATGCGAGTATCGATTAAAGGAGGCGGATGCGGGTTTTAAAATGGGGTTTTCAGGTGAGCTTCGATCTGCTACCCGCTTTGAATCAATATCCCTTTGATACCCTATGCTTTCAGCCTTTTCAGCTCGCGGCAAGCTATCCTCAGTGAGTGATTTAAGCCATTTTAGAGCCTGCGTTACCCGCAAGATCTCCAGAACCTTTTAAAAAAGGCCGTTGAAACTCGGCAATGCAAGACCCCCACGCATATGATTGTAGATCTTATTCTCCCATATTCCGTCACACGAAAAGAGATTTCTCTCATCTGAAAATTGGCTTGCTGTCCTCGTGGGATTCAAGTACCTTATAAAACATATCAAGGAATTCATGGAAGATGCTTCTAAAAACCCGCATAATAATCGTCTTTACCTAAATGGGGATAAGCCGTGAGAAAAAACGAAGACCATGAAGGGGAATTTATGGGGCTGAAAATCCTCGAGGAGATTCGCCTTAAATCCCCAAAGAAGAAAGGGATCGAGGTTGAAAAGAAGGCATTTGTGGTGGGGGTGTTGGGGGACTTTAGCGGCAGCTCAACTACATCCCTGGCAAAGGGGAAGCAGAAATTCAATGAGATTAACCGGGACAACTTCGATAAAGTGATGGCGGCCATGAAACCCTGTTGTGCTGTTGAGGTGAATAATTTCATCCAAAAAGATGGTCCCCCATTTCAACTGTCACTCGCCTTTCAGGCGTTACATGAGTTTCACCCCGATAATCTCGTTCACAAGGTGCCCATATTAAGGAAGCTTTTTGAGGCGCGCAACTCGGTAGGTGACCCCGGTGGTGTAGAGAAGATACTCAAGGAAGTCGGTGTTTCAATCGCTGCCGAGGAACCATCTCCTGCTGCGGCCCAGGCGCCTGAGCCGGGCACGCCCGAAGAGACCTCCCGTAAAACTCTAAAGCCCGGGCTCTCGCCATCGGAGTTATTGGATGCCATTATTGAGCAGAGCCCGCCTGATACCGAAAAAAAGGTCCTGTGGCGCCTCTCCACTGACCTGGCGAAATTCGTACGAGATATCGTTGCACCGGTAGCAGACAAAACAGACTATGCCGCACAGGACCGAGCGAGAGTGGAGATCGATGAGATCATCGGGGTGCAAGTTCGGGCCATCCTCCACCATCCCTCATTCCAGAAACTGGAAGCAGCCTGGAGGTCCCTCTTTCGCCTGGTCGCGGAGACAGAAACCGGCCCGGATCTGAAGATAAAGTTTCTTGATCTCTCAAAGGAAAAACTCCTGAAGCACTTATCTGAACAAGAGAAAGTTGAAAGAACCCTCCCTTACCAATTAATCTACGAGAACGAGTGCGCTACCCCAGGGGGTGAGCCATTCGGTCTTTTAGTTGGGAACTATCGTTTCGGCCCTGGTCCTGGCGACATGCTGCTTCTGGAATATATTGCCGGGATTGCTTTCATTGCCGAAGTCCCCTTTATAACCGCTGCGAGTCCCTCCCTTCTCGGCCTGGAGGACTTCAGCCTTCTCGTTGATCTGGATAATCTGGATCATGTACAGGAAGAGGAAAGATTTTCGGCATGGCGGGATTTCCGCAAGAGCGACTTTGCAGATCGAGTAGGAATGTGCCTGCCGGGAATTCTCCTGCGCCTTCCCTACGGGCCTGATACCGATCCCATACACACCTTTGCCTTTGACGAAGCGGTGGAAGGCAAAGATCACGGGGATTACCTCTGGGGCAATCCGGCCATGGTATTGGCTCGTGTGGTAACCAAATCCTTTGCCAGCGATGGGTGGCAGATGGAACCTCACCGCTATGCCACCCTATCGGGCCTTCCTGTCCATGTGTATGAGGAGGATGGGGAAAAGCTGATAAAACCCTGTGCGGAGACTCTGATGAGGGAAACCACGGTGGCGCAGCTCGTGGAGGCCGGGTTTATTCCATTCGTCACCATCAAGAATACCGATCAGGTGAAAATCTGGACCCTGCAATCCCTGACCCGAAAGAAGCTGTTTGCCGGTTGAACACGAAGCCCCTGGAATGTATCCCCTATCTAATCTCGCGAACCGTGGCGTGGCATAATACTCTCATTTGGATGGTTGGACGTCATGCAATTTCTGCCTGAACCCTATTTATTTCACTATTGTCATTGCGATCCCAAGAAACCGCCTATAATTGCCAAAATCGGTTTCAACTTTTTTTGAATCGGATCTGCATCCACTCCAAAATTCTCCAATGCTGTCGCACCCAGCAAGAAAAGAGAACCTTTTGGCGCAAAAATCACCGGACAGGGAATACTGTCTTCTAGACCTTCGATTTGAAAGTCACAGAAACCAAGCAGTCTTGTTTCTTGCCGGCCTTCTGCAAGTATCAGGTTCCTTTTCACTGACGGCTCTATCCCTATTCTTTCAAGATAATCTTCAGGAACGAAAGAGTAGAGCGCTCCGGTATCTATCCAGAACTCTTCTTCAAAGAATTGTTCCGGGTTCTTGCTGTGGGAGACTTTTACTTTCTTCTTAAACATACCCATCTTATTTTCTCCCCTGCAATTCGATAATACATTTCTTATCGCTCGAGAATCTATTCTAGGGAGACCCTAAAAGATAATCAAGATATATCAATCTTTGTCAACTAGTAGAGGGAGATGGCCGAAATAGATGGGAGTCTGCTAATGTTATTAGGGCCGTTCCTTTGGGCCGGAAAATGCTCGGAACCTTAGAGGACTTCGTCATGCCGGGCATGCGCTGGTACATCCGGTGGTACAGGGAAAACAGAAGTGACGGGATCCTGAGAGACTGCCCGGCCCTCATGCTCTTTCACAGCCCTGTCCGGGAGCCCATGGGCGAGGCGAACTGTGTCATTGCGGCCTTTCATGCCATTCTCATGGCGGAGGTCCTGGGTATCGGAACCTGCTTCAACGACCTGATTCCACCGGCGTGCAATCGAGTTCCTGAGATCAGGAGACTATTGGACCTGCCGGAGGAGCGTGAAGTCTACGCCAGTCTCACCCTCGGCTATCCGAAATACCAATTTAAGCGGATCATCCCCAGGAGACTGGCCGAGGTTCGCTATCTGAGCTAATGGGGAATTACCATGATCCTCGACATAAATTTAAAATATTGATTAATCATTCTATATTTAATATATTTATAAAATAAGGTAATCTTGTAACATTGGATTCCATAATGTTATTTTTGAGCCTTCAATTGAAAGATGGCAATTCTAACGATTTGCTCACTTTTATGGAGGATATGAATGAATCCAAAAGATGACATCAGAAACATTGCTGATGCTAGTAAGCCTAATGCAGGTCGTATTTATGATTATTTACTTGGTGGAAATCACAATTTCGAAATCGACCGTCAGGTAGCCAAGCAGATACTTCAAGTTGCCCCTTATATGTCTGAATTCTTCCGATTAATTCGGTGGTTCCTTGGAGAAGCAACCAGAAGATTACTAAATGAAGGTTTCGATAAGTTTTTAGATTTTGCATCGGGATTGCCCACAATGGATCATATCCATCAGATATCCCCCGGTGGAACAAAGGTTATCTATTCAGATATTGATCCCGTGACCGTGGCCTATGCACATGATATTATTGGTGAGAATCCCAATGTACACTTCGTCCAGTGCGATGCTGGAAAACCAGAAGAACTTCTAAACTCTGGAGTTGTTGAAGAGCTCTTTGGAAAGGACCGAAAAATGGCAATCGGATTAAATGGGATTGCCTGGTTTTTAACGGATGATGAATTTTCTCACAGTTTAAAGGTCCTTTACGAATGGGCAGATAAAGGTTCAAAGTTATTTTTATGTGATGCTGATGCCACTGTATCTACCGCAACTGAGGATGGTCAAAGAGCGATAGAGATTTATAAACAAATGGGACAACCATTATATCTACGCCCTCTTGAAAAGACAAGGGAATTGATAGAGCCTTGGGCTATTGAAGAGCCTGGATTCATGCTTTTGGAAGAATGGATTGGCATGGAAAAAACGGTTGCTGATAAGGCGAAGAAGACATGGGGATCTGGCGCCCTTAATGGTGTGCTCCTAAAGAAATGATTCCATAAATATATCCTATGCCTAATCAATTCAAGCTTTCAAATAGGGAGAAAATTCAAACTAAAAAAGGTATCGATCTTCTAAATAAAAGTAAGTCTGGATTAATTGAAAAAATCAACCAAACCCTCCTGTCTTTAGCCTATGAAAATCGGTTTACCCTCCACCCAAGACGACTGAAGGAATTAGGCGCAGAGGAAATAGAGGGCTATAGAAAATTCCTTCAATCTTTGAATACCGAAGCAGTAATCAAACATGGTAAAGAACGGGCTCACGAAGGGCTAGGCGAACTACCTCTCCTCTCACTTTGCAATATACTGCGGCAGTTTTGCTTTGATTGTATAAAGGTTCAGGATGAAGAACTCTTAAAAACAGCCACCAAAACAGCGGATATATACATAGTTCACTATCTTCTGGGATATATGAATTCTCGAATAGATCAAACTTTATCAGAGCAGGAGGAGCTCAGGAAGGCCCTGTCTAAAGCGCTGGATAGCCAGAGACGAGAGCTCTTTATCAAAAACCATGCAATACATACCTATATCAACGGAATAATGCTTACTGATCTGGAAGGCGTTGTCACCTATATAAACCCTGCCTTTCTTAAAATGTGGCAGTATGATAACGCTGATGAGGTATTAAACCTGCACAGCATTCAGTTTCTTGGTGCCGAAGATTTTAACTTTATCATGAACGCCCTGAGGACCACAGGAGGCTGGCAAAATGAGTTCGTGGCGTCTCGCAACAAAGATAGCTCCTCCTTTGATCTTGCTATATCATCATCCTTAATTCGGGATGACACAAATCAACCTATTGGAATAATGACCTCCTTTGTTGATATTACAGAGAAAAAACGCCTCGAATCCCAGTTCAGGCAGTCACAAAAGATGGAGGCACTAGGACAACTGGCCGGAGGTATAGTCCATGACTTCAACAATCTTTTACAGATAATTAGCGGATATACGTCTCTCGAGTTAATGCAGGCTTCAAGGGATAGCCACCGTTATAACAATCTCATGCAAATACAAATAGCTACAGAACGAGGAAAGGGTCTCACTAAACAACTTCGCTTCTTCACCCGGCAGGAGACCGGCAAAGCCGTAACATTGTCCTTGAACGATGTCGTCAAGGAGACCCATAATTTACTCAAGCACACCTTTCAGCCCGATATCATAATAAACCTCAAACTCGATCCAAATCTAAGACCTATCAAGGCCGATCCATCTCAGATGAGCCAGTTGTTGATGAATCTCTGTGTCAATGCGCGCGATGCGATGATAAATGGGAAAGACAATAGAAAGAGAGGGTCAGAAAGAAAAACTTCCCAGAATATACTTAGTCTTGAAACTTACAACCTCGATTTAGACCAGCATAGAGCTTCACGATATCTAAATGCGAAGCCAGGGAGGTATGTCTGTGTAAAAGTAAGCGACACAGGTGTGGGCATGCGCCCTGAGCTTATTGAAAGATTGTTCGAACCCTTCTTCACCACAAAAAGTGAGAAGACTGGCATTGGATTGGGCCTTAGTGTTGTCTACGGGATTGTGCGGAATCATAACGGTTTTTTTGACGTGCGAAGCAAAATGGGAGAGGGGAGTAACTTTGAGATATATCTTCCAGTATTGGAAAGAGCGGTGAAAGACTCGGCTTCGAAGGAGGGAAAACTTGGCCTAATTCGCGGCAGAGGGACTGTTCTCGTGGTAGAGGATGAGGAGCAGGTTCGTAACCTTGTGGGAGAAACACTCAAACAGTGCGGATACAATGCATTATATGCAGAGGACGGTGTTGAAGCTCTATCCATATATAATAGAAGAAAGGACGAGATAGATCTTATTGTACTAGATGTGATAATGCCGAAGATGGGAGGCCGGGAATGCTTCAATCGATTGAAGGAAATCAATCCTTCTGTCAAGGTTTTAATTATGACTGGGTATACAGCAAACGGTACTGTTCAAGATTTCCTTAAAGAGGGCGCAAATGATGTGATTATTAAGCCTTTTAACATCGATACGTTTACGAAATTTGTAAAAAAGATCCTCAGTATCTAAAACTATTAGAACAAAATTACACACCTCACCGATCCCTCGCTGCCTCCCTAAATCAAGGCATGAACATTCTCTCTCTTTGCCCAATAAGATTTGGTTGCCTTGCGCCCTTTGCCTTAGGCCGTTCCTGATTCATTATCCGTGACGCAGATAAAGCCCTTCATTCACTGCCACAAGGAACGTCAAGCAATCTACTGGACGAACATGCCCTTTTACAACGTCCCCTCCCCGTAACAATACTTATTTACTTATTCCTGGCACCGTTTATTTAGTCATGCAACCTAGTCAAAGACGTCTAGGACTTTATCATATCAAGCGCCACTCTTAGCTATGTGGAGCACGATGGGCACATGTTCGGAAAATAATGTAAAGTCCATGTCTGTGGTATAAATGTGGGATTTGATTCGCACAGCCACCGCGCAGATGAGGAAATCAGTGTTTGATCCCTGAATCCCTTTTGAACGGCAGAGGTTGAAGAATCTGGCGGCCGTGACATAGTCCTCTGTGAGAATGGGAACATCTGGAAAGCTCGAAAGGTAGTGTTGAAGCCTCCTGAATTGAGATTCACTGCGGATACCGGAGAGTATTTCTTGGCGTATCGGGCCAATCATTTGCACACGGTGATCTTGAATCAAGTTGCGAAGTTCCTCTGTTTCTGCAGAAGCGCTCCCCGTACCTCTCCGGAGAGCCATGGACCATATGCTCGTATCCACGAGCACTTTCATGGCTGTGCTCTCTGTTTCTTGTAATCATACTCGGGATCGTAGTCCACTTTCCCAAACATCGAGAGGACCTTCTCCTGTTCCAGATGAGCTATGTACTCGATCAGGGCCTGCGTAACAGCTGCCTTCTTCGTCTTGTGCCCTCCGAGTTTTACGGCCTGTACGATGAGTTGGTCATCAACCTGTAGATTTGTTGCCATAGTAACTACCTCCACGATTAGATCACACATATTATCACACATGAGAATGTGTAATAGCAAGCACTATTTTTTGATATGCGTCATACAGCCGCTCTCTCTGTATGGACTCTCTTTGTGGGAGAGGAGGGTTCTTCTGAAATGAGGTTGTGTGCTGTGCACAGGGAAGGGAAATTCAGAATTCAACTTTGCCCGATTAGATCTGATCGCCTTGAGCCTATAGCCTTTCTTCTACGAGCTATGAGCCATTAGCTATAAGCTTTGAGCTTCCTTACGCCTTAAGCCCTACGCTTTAGGCCATTCCTGATTCGCTCTCCGTGACGCCGACAAAGCCCATCATTTCGAGAAGTACTAGGGGACGTACTAGGGGACGTAGGTTCCAAAACAAATTATAAATATTTTGCTATTTCGGGCAACTCCTCAGTAACTGCCAAACGATTCACTGCAGATGTAGTTACACCAAGAAAACGCGCCACATCGGCTCCAGAATACCCCATCCTTTTCACTGCTATCTGACAAAATAACTTTCTCGCCTTCACTACCCTCCTTTTTCTCGATCCTGAACGGAGCTCCTTTTCATCAATGGCTTCCCCCACACAAACCTGTGTGGCCAAGGAGGGTACATCCGGTACCTTGGATGACAATCTGAGTGTCTCCTTGGCTTTCTGCTCAGCCTCTGAAATGATATCCCCAACAAATTCACTGCTCCCCAATATCCGCTCGTCCGAAAAAATCTTACTCCCGGTCCTCCTTAAGGAAAGCACCTGAGACCATCCGCCAAGACTGCGAATAAGCCCTCCCCCCACGAGCTCCAGCCGTCTCCCAGCCGCAATTCCCTCTCTCACAAAATCCTCATATTTTTCAATCGCCCTTTTTCGTTGCTTCCCAAAATACGCGAGCACGGTGTCGGTGTCTTGCCATCCCCGTTCAACGCTACCCATGAGAGCAGAGTGGCCACACCAAGGATATCCTTTTAGCTCCTTGAGGCTCTTTACCACACCAGCTCTCAAGGGGTTGAGGTGGATATAGCGGGTCAACTCTAACAGATAGGGATCGTCTTCACAGAGAATGGATTTGTACCTGTTCTGAAAAAGATGGCCATAGCGCCTATGCCTTCGATTGTAGTTGACCACATACCCGGTCAAAAGCTTCCTCATGCTCTTAGATAATGGCTGCGTACCTGTCCTTACCAGCAAATGAAAATGATTCCCCATCAGCGCCCAGGCATACACCTTTAGGGCATTATCTGAGGTGAGATCAGCTACTCGGGCAATGAAGTCCTGCCGGTCTTTCTTGTTGACAAATATTGTTATTCCATCAATGCCCCGTCCCATCACATGATGGAGGGCTCCAGGAGCATCAAGCCTTGATTGTCTTGCCATGAAAAAATCTTAATTGATTGTAATGTTATTGTCAATTTGTTTTAGAACCAACGTCCCCCTCTTCGACAGGATCTTTTGTGCAATACTCTCCACCCTTTCTTAAGCAGTCCGACACAGTTTGATTATAATCGTCGCGATTTTTCTAATGTCCTTACTGGCTTAAATTCACCCCAGCCCTAAACAATGGTGCAAGAAACTTCGAACCCTATATGCGAGTTTTAACAAACTTAGCAGATTCTGTCTTAGTTGAACTGTCAAAGAGGTACACAGTCACTCGCACTCTTTAGCAGTCAGAGGAAATAATGGAAGTTCTTTCAAAAAGAACGACGGCTAAAAGAAAACCCTCAACCGCCTTCTTCGATCCCCTCTGATGATTTCAAATACAGCCTTCATTGATTGAGGCTACGTTAATTACGGAAGCCAAACTACTCTCGTAGCCTTTCCAACTCAATAATCAAGTCCTTGAGCTCAGAGATTTTTTCGTCATTCTGTCTCCCTGCTCTTTCTAAATTCTTAGCCCAATTCTGAAGAAAAACTATGGCTGCATCAATCGAGATCCTTGGATATGGAACATATTCCCTTATTTTCCATGTCTTATCAGTGTTTATTAGTTTAAAATCTACAACATCTAAATAGCTTTTCCGATCCAATTCAATTCCGCAAAGATTACCAACAATATCATATTGAACAGTTACCGTTGCGGTTTCATTCGTAGAGCTGACATTGATAATCTTGTAATCTGAAATGATTTTGAAACAATCCCACCCAGGTTCATCTTGATCTTTCTCCCATGCCATGAGGTTACGGATTTTGGCATAGTAGCCACTCAAAATTCTGTAACCGTCAGCATCAAATTGACAATAGGCCTCCACTACATCAGAAGCAATATTCATTGATAAGGAACAGACAGGTGTAAGTAATGCCATGAAAGCAAAACATGTTATGAAGAACCACAATCCCAGGAATTTACGGACAGGGATCATCATCTTCCTCCGCTTCGTCGTATCTGAAATATCTGGGAGTTCCTCTAAACCATGTTGGCTTTCCATACCGTATCTCCTTGCTCCTAGTTGCACTTAGGATAGTGTATGCTTCCCTTGGAGGATTAGGATTGTATAAACCCATGTGCCCATCAAAAAGCACCACATCTCCCACTTGAGGAACGCTAACTTCTTTGAATCTTGGACTGTTTGGAAGGAGTGTTGTGTTAAGATACTGATACCGAAATCCAGCTTCGACGTAGCCTGATAGGGGGAATTTGAGCAGTCTATTCCAGCGGCAGTCTTTCCAATATCGTAAGGAGTAACAATCCACTTTTTCCCTGACTTGACTATCTGCCGTCCTTCTTGTGGAGAAACGAGCTTTAGTCGCCCCGGACCAATTAAGTTGATAGAATCATAAATTGTAATTGGTTACTGGGGAGAGGCTATCCCCCCGAATTGTCAGGGTCAGATTTTCTCAGAGCCCGCCAAATTGAAAAGACTTCACTAGTTTGATCTCATTTTCTTTGAGACTGTATACTTCGAATTCATGGCTTTCATAGACTCGACGAAAAATGAGTACAAATAATTGATTCTGAAAGTTAAATACGTCCCATAACTCCATTGAATAACCTTTCTCCGGATCCACTTTCTGAACTTTAAATCTTGGTCCTAATATAGCTTTATTGGAGGCAAGCACAAAACCTTCAACAAAAGTCCTCTCTTTGTCAGTAAGATCGTCAACCGATAGCTCATCTGATCTAATACCTAACTGGCTGACCCGATAAAAAAGAAATATTCCGTATTTAGTTTCGAACAGATTTGTGAAGTATGCGCCTTCCCGTAAGCTCTCGGGCAAGGGTAGTTGTGTAAGGATATCTTTAAAATCTATACTTCTAAAATTCAATTGATTAAGAGGATCAATTTTTTCTGTTGAAATCGTGCCATTCTTTAATATTCGCACCCTAAATAAGCCATTTTTAAGAAATATTATTTCTGAGGATATATCTTCCTGGTTTTCCAAAATTCTCAATGATATTTGGGATATTACTACTAATTCTCGAAACCTGTTCACTGGAATGGCTTCATATTTCTTATCGGGCCGTAGATAACTATTACGGATAAAGTTCTCGATCCTAAAGATATCAACTTTCTTTTCAAAAGCCAGAACGTAAGTAATAGAAATAAGAAATAGAATCTGAACAATCAATATGTAATGTACATATCTTCTCATCTTTGCCTCTAATCGTAGACAATAATAATCAAAATAATCACAAAGAACAGAATCCAAACCTTGAGAGCACTGTCGGAAAAAATCATTTTCATGGACAGGGAGATTGAGAGTCAATAAATGGATTCCACTTCGGATCATACTCAATGTGGATATGATCCGAATTGGGATCGTTAGGGAAAAACTCTGCTATTACATCATAGTCACAGCAGAGAAATTTTTGCAGCTTTTCAGTTACTTCTCTCATTTGTTTGTCAGTAATATTGTTCCCTCTCAAATCTATGGCCTCATAAGTATAATGCTTTGATCCTTTCTTATGCCGGCCTTCACTTCCTGAGGTTATTACGGGTTCAGGAAGATTAGATTCCCTAAAGATTCTATCGATGTCACTTAGTTTACTCTCTATTAAACCACTCAATTTCTCTAGATTGACACCTTTTTTAGCTTTAATCCATCCCCACGGATCAATAAAATTTACTGGATCATTGAGGCAGTAACCATAGAGATCAGTATCTCCTGCAATAAAAAGAATTGGATCTTTCGCCGTCCACCTGCCGATATCCGGATCGCAATCGCGGAAGCCGAAGCGGACGAGGTTGGTGTCACGGTCATGTAGGCCACCTGCAAACCCAAAGGGAATGGTGAACGACGGATTGGTGTCATTGATGATATTCCCGAATGAGTCGTATTCAATTATTTTTACCACATTCCCCGATGCATCGGCAACAACCCTGAGTGATCCTACCTGGTCATAAGTAAGGTAATAGGTTAAGCCCTCTTTGGTCATGGCTAGAGGTATCCTGCCGTCTGCATACTCAAACCGCATGATGAGGTTGTCATTTGCGTCATACACCGCGAGAAGCCTCGTCAACCCTTGCCAGAGGTATTTCTCCCTTATGATACCATTCACCTTCTTTGCGATTCTCCTTCCCAATGGATCATGGATATACTCGATTAGCCTGCCATCTGGGAGCGCAACACTCAGCAGTTCCCCACGGGATGAATAATCATATTTTGTTACCTCTGAACCCTCTGTTTTTTTTGCCAGAAACCCATCCGCATCATACTGGTATGTGTTGGTACCTTCTGTCAAAAGGTGATCTTCATCAGAATAGTCAAAGGTTCTTCCAGCGATCTCCCTCAGGCTATTCATCTCATAGGCGCGGGTTCCATTAAGGCCGTATTGATACTCTTCTACCAAAGTACCGTCTTTGCTGACAGTCCTTAGCCGTCCTATGGGATCATAGGTGTAAGCATAGTTAGAGATCACTCCCCCAACTTTTTCAGTTTTTGTAATGATCCTGCCGGCATTGTCCCTAGTGAGATTCCAAGATGTGAGCACATTACCGCTCACGGTATAGTCATGGCTCGCCACCTCGCCATAGCCATTGAAGGTCCTTGAGAGATTCAGGGTACCTCCGGCAATTGATTCAGGCAGGCCATTTCCTGCATTGCGGAAGATGGTGAAAGAGCCTGCACCGGTCAAAAGAGCATCGTCGTCATAAGTATAAAGGTGGGTATTGCTTGCATAGGTGAAGCTACTCAGGTTAAAGTCGTTGTTGTAGCCATATGAGATGGATTGATTTAGAGTGCCAGTCATGGTCTCGGAGGTGACAAGCGATCCATCATAGCCGTAGGTAATTGACTCCACTCCCTTCGAGATGGAACCCACCTTGGTGCCGCAAAGATATGTCAGATCGATATTCCCCTCAGGGGTATGGATCTGGGTGAGCCTGGTTCTGTCATAGATATTGTTTATCTGGTTTCCGGAAGGAAAATGTATTTGGCTCAAACGCCTGTCGGTGTCATAGAGATACCGGTAGCTTCCGCTTAGAGGTGTCTGGTAATAATCATTGAGATTAACAGAGTTAAAGCCAAACCCGTGGTTTATGGAAGATGGGTTGGTCAGCATTGTCATGTTGCCGTTGGCATCGTAGGTGAATCCTATAGAGCTGTTGTCAGGCCTATTTATACCGGTCATCCTGCCTACTGCATCGTAGGTGTAGGAGGTTGTATGGTCTTCAGGATCTGTGATGGATTTAAGGAATCCCTGGGCATTGTAAGTAAATGAAGTCTCCCTCGTATTGGTGATGATAGAGGTCAGCCTCCCCCTGGTATCATACCCATAGCTCGTATCAAAGAGGCCAGGTATAGAAAGAGTATTTGTAAGAAGGGTATCGGGGTCATAGAGCGTGGTGACGGTCCTGCCTTCAGGAGAGGTGATGGTCTTCCGGGATTGGAGGACATTGTTTTCAAGGGTGGTGGTAGTGCCATTGACTGTCACTATTTCTGTGATCAGATCAGGGATCTCGTCTGCGTCTGTATCCTCGTATGTCTTGCCCCTGAGCGTTACCTTTTCAAGTGCATCAGGCGTGGTTTCCGTCATTTCTCTTACATATTTAAACTTATATTCAGGATCGAGATCATGTCTAAATTCAAGCTCCATACCGCATGGAAGGGATTTATTCACGGCAAGTCCATCGGCTGATTGGGCAAACAGGGTCTCTGCCCCAGTTGGATCAGTGATAGTGGATTCATAAAAGCCAGTGGAATAGGTATGATCCAGGTAGGAGGTGAGGTTTCCCTCACCGGTAAGCACCTCAGTGAAAATATCGCCATTCTCATATGCGGCCCTAGAATATTGCCAATGCCCTCCTTCTTTATCTCTAGCGACTAATAGTCTTCCATTAGCATCGAACACATGTTCAAACCGGTTTCCCTCCGGCTCAATCTTGGCCGTTATCAAGCCATCCGGGGTGTATTCAAAGTCGTAAAAGCTGCCATCTGGATAGGTGACCTTGGTAAGGTGGTTATCGGCGTCTATAGTCAGATTGGTGGTGATCCCGTCAGGGGATGTGATTGAAGTGGGCACACCGCTCCCATCTCTATAAATGATCGTCTCGTTGCCAAA
This sequence comes from uncultured Desulfobacteraceae bacterium, assembly GCA_964549945.1. Classification (GTDB taxonomy): domain Bacteria; phylum Desulfobacterota; class DSM-4660; order Desulfatiglandales; family B25-G16; genus B25-G16. The sequence goes on from CAZJXD010000010.1 coordinate 60,027, forward strand.
CCTATCAATGATGGAAACCAAGTTGTTATCGTGGTCATAGCCAAACTCGTAGAGGGTGACCCCTGTATCGAGATCAATGGTTTTCTTGTGGAGCCCGGCACTGGACAAGATATAGCCCAAGCCACTCGCCTCAGCAAAGGGGATATCCCCACCAGTCATAACATCAGCAAAGACTGACGGTGGCGCTATTCTACGAATGCGATTATCACTATAATCCGCAATACAAATATCCCCCGATGTATTCACTGATACATCATGAGGATATCGGAACTCTGCTTGTACAGCTGGCCCCCCGTCGCCGCTATAGCCCTCAGTACCGTTGCCTGCCACGGTGGTGATGATGCCGCTGGTGTCCACCTTTCGAATACAGTGATTCCATAGTCTGCAATGTAGGTATTCCCCGAGGCATCCACGGCTACTCTCAATGGACTGTTGAGCTGGGCTTCGGTGGCAGGGCCGCCGTCGCCCCGGTAACCATAGGAACCGGTGCCAGCAACAGTAGTAATAACGCCGCTCGCGTCCACCCTGCGTATATGGTTTCCCTCTGCAATGTAGAGGTTCCCCAGGGCATCAACGCTTACTCCAGAAGGGCACGACAGCTGGGCCTTGATGGCAGGTCCTCCGTCACCGCCCGACCCACGGGTGCCGTTGCCCGCCACGGTGGTGATGATGCCCTTTGTGTCCACCTTCCGGATGCGGAAATTATATATGTCAGCGATATAAAGGTTCCCTATGGAATCCACGGCTATCCCATAGGGGTAGCTTAGTTGGGCCTCAACCGCTGGCCCCCCGTCGCCACCATAGCCATAAGCGCCGTTGCCCGCCACGGTGGTGATGATGCCCTTTGTGTCCACCTTCCGGATTGAATAGTTTGCGTGCTCGGCAATGAATAGATTCCCCACCCCATCCGCTGCAACACATACCGGATGGTTTAATTGGGCCTCAACCGCTGGCCCCCCGTCGCCCCCCGAGCCCGGGATGCCGTTGCCCGCCACGGTGGTGATGATGCCCTTTGTGTCCACCTTCCGGATGCGGTTATTCGAATAATCTGCAATGTAGATATCCCCTGAGGCATCGAAGGTTACACCATGGGGATACTGGAGGCGGCTTTGTGCAGCAGGCCCGCCGTCGCCGCTATATCCAGGTGTACCATCTCCGGCCACAGTTTCAATTACGCTTGCTCTTTTTGTATTTATAGAGCCATCGCCTTTATAAAGCATGTCAAGATCCATAGGACTGAGGTGATGGTGAACGGATAAGGTCCAGCCCTCACCGATTATCCCTTGTCCACCTGTTTGAATGGGAATATCGCTGAGACTCCAAACGATCACCTGCTGCCTGGCACGGATTTTACCTACATTACCGCTGCCACCGCCTCCGGTAGCGCGTCGTATGCCTGGCATCTCAAATGCCATCTCAAAATCCTTCGGTGCACTATAGTACACCGCCTCATACGCAAAGCCCACACTGACATGAGCTGTTGTGGAGCCTTTCACGGCCCTGCCAAGATGGTCCTTCCCATCCCATAGGAACTCAACTATTTGATTTGGGAGAGGCTCCAAGGTCTTCTTTAAAGTTAGGCCAGCCATTTCTACCTTGACTATAATGCTCTTTAAGCTTTCCGGTACCATGTCCCCACTGGCGGGAACTGTTATCACAGCCTTGTAGCCCTCTACCCTGTTGCTTGCGTAATGGAGCCCGATTTTCGTTCCAGGGATAGGGATGTCTTCATGTAATATACGACCCCTCTCATCAATAAAGGAACTTACATAGGTTTTACAGGCCTTTTCCTTATCTCCTTGTTGATCAATGTTGGGTATCCCTTTTTGATTCGGACCAATGGCATCTTCGGGAGGGCCGTAAGGCCAGTTGTAATCCCATGGACTGAAGTGATTTACTGCTACCCTCCAGAAGGTAGCCTCAGGAGGATATCTTAGAGGATCATTAAGGCCCTTTATTTCCTCGCTGTAAGTACCGTCTCCGTCAAGATCATCCGGTTGATCATCCCCATTTGCATCAAGGGCGTCTACGATGCCATCGGTATCTGTATCGAGGAGTTTCACCACCATACCGTTATCAGAGGGCACCCATACGCCTCTGTCCCGGTTATAGTAGCCCACCGGGACAATCTCGCCAACCTCAAAGCCAAGGAAATTATCTATCCAGGTAATGACCGGCTTCTCAAACCTCACCCTCTGAGCACCATCTACGCTGAGTTCCACACAATAGGTGTAGGCAGAGGTGGGGGGAAGAATGGCGGGCATGGATTCAGCAGTGGTGAATTCAGTCGCTCGGGTGATGATTGCGGTGAGTTCATGGATTTCATTGCCCTCCTCATCCATTAAATATGCCCTATTATCCCCAGTGAATACCATCGTGCAGGCACGGCTTCCGAATTCATCCGTTACCTCTGTGCTCTGATGGGTGACTATTGTCTCTGGATTGCCATCAAAAGTAATGGTGGTTGACACTGGGTCCTCGGCCATCATCTGAATTGTTTTACCTATCGCGATGTCATTCCAGGGGACATAGACCTTTCTTTGGGCAGCGATCAGTCCGTCTTTCTGGTAGACGAGTGTCATAGTCCTTCCGCCTTCCACGGGAATTGAAAAACGGCCATTACCGTCGGTTACGCAGGTACCATATTCGGGGTGTTCATGGATGGTGATGGAGACACCTTCAATGGGCGCCCCCTCTATGGAATGAACCAGGCCGGTGATGAGGGAAAACCGCTTGGGATCGTATTCTTCCACTGTGGCATCAATGGGAATCAAATCCTCATATTGCTTCCCGAATGAGCCCTCAGGTTGGGGTTCCGGGTTACCTATCACCATTACCCTAATCTGGCAGCTGGCAGAGCCGAGAGCTCCGGTAGCGGTGATGGTATAGGTAGTGGTGTGCTCTGGAGAGACAATGATTGATCCATTTCTGGGCACATTCCCAATACCATTATCTATGTAAGCCTTATCGACATTGAAAGAGGTCCAGGAAAGGGTGGATGAATCACCGCTCTGTATGGTAGCAGGGTTTGCCGAGAGGCTTACGGAGGGGGTAGATGGAAGAACTGTCACTACCATCCGGTCTGTAGCCGTTCCTCCAGGGCCTGTAGCTGTGATGGTATAAGTAGTGGTCTCATTGGGCGATACGCTGATCGATCCATTTCCTTCTACGCCGCCGATATAGGGCTCGATGACACAGGAATCTGCATTGGTCGAAGTCCATGTCAGGGTGGAAGATTCTCCGATAGTAATAGTTTCAGGATCAGCACCCATGGCTACAGTAGGGGGAAGGTGAACGGTTACGGTAACACTTTCAGTGGTGATGCCTCCCGCTCCCGTGGCCGTAAGGGTATAGGCGGTGGTTTGTTGTGGTGAAACGCTTAGGGAGCCGTTTTGATCTACCGATCCGATACCCTGATCAATGCTCACGCTATCTGCATTGGTAGTTGACCATTTGAGGGTGCTGGAATCTCCTAGTTTTATTTCTTGAGGTTCTGCTGAGAAGGCAACCTCGGGAGAATGGATAGGAGCCTTAGCTCTTATCTCGATAGTGATTGATGCACCCCGGTCTCCTCTTAAGAACACCATTAAACGGTTCTTTCTTCGTAATTGGACATCCCTTGTAAGCTTGATATCGGTTCCATGGAGAAACTTCCTGAGCTGGATGATCCTCCTGTTAAATAATATAAATCCTCCACGGATCTTTTTATTCGGCGTGTTCTTGGTAATGGCAATAACCCCATCGCCGGGATCATCTGCCTTGAATCTATGGATAGATACGTGGAAATGCCATCTGGTAACAGTAAGCTCTTTTGGACCGAAAAGAATTTGATCAGCTGCATAGGCCTGAAATGTGATGGCAGAAATGATGAATAGAATTACTAATATTGAGAAATGCTTTTGTGAAGTGGCAACCATAATCCCTCCTCAATATCTATCAAGAATCAGGTGATTATTGTTTCACCCTTTAGGGGAATCGGCGGCTTTACGCTGATGGGCAACAAAAACAGGTAAGGAATTTTCTATATTATCAGTGATTATCTACGCCCATGGTTTTTACTTCTACAATATTGATGCCAATACTATTTTTATAAGTAATTATTGCATAAAGGAACATACAAATTGCCTTTCTTAATTATGGGAATCCTCTGAAAGCCTTATTTGATGGGCTCTTTGCGAGACCTATTGATGGATGCCTTGACTATACTGAATTTTTCATGGAGGGCTGCCTAGAGCCCCTTATCCTATGGGCTTTTGAGCGGCCATGATGAAAGGCAAGGAGAATTCATTGAGTACAAAGTTATTGATGAGGGGTTGTTTTTTTCTTTTTGAAAGATATGGAACAGTGCTTCTTTTATGCATCGATGCACATATTTGTGTGCATTCTTCAAACAATATATTGTTCTAATCTCGCTCGTTTCAAAGAAATTAGCGCCCTCAATTGCCCATTGACCATGGGGCCTTGATTGCATATATTCTTATCTCAATACTCGAGGCGATGGATGGATGAGCTTGAGATAGAGCGGGGGTACGCGGACTTTCACCGGGGACTGAACAGGATCCTCCGGAAGAGGGACGTGAAGGCCTTCAAGGCCCACGTGGCAGCACACCCAATGCAGGCCGGAAGGCTCTCACACTGCCTGGGGCTCAGCGATGAGCTGGCGGAGGTTGAGATGTACAAGGCCATTCTGATCCGCTCCGCCCTCAGCGACCTTCATAAAGATGCCTTCGAATGGCTCACGCGAAAGGGCATCGAGCCGCCCAAGCCAAGGCCCAAAAAGAAGGGGAGAAGACATGAAAGGCCTTTTAGAAGAACATGAGGGGCTCATGTGTGACAATTTTCAGCGAAAAAG
>CAZJXD010000011.1:0-64796 GCA_964549945.1 uncultured Desulfobacteraceae bacterium
CTCGAGCGATAACCTCGAAATAACTCACCCCCAGAAAATCAGCCATGAGAAAACCTGCTATTGCCATGACAGGTGGCATGAGCAAGCCTCCTAGCGAGGCGGATGCTTCCACAGAACCTGCGTAAAGAGGGGGGAACCCTGCTCTTTTCATCAACGGTATTGTGTACTGCCCGGTTATGGCTGCATTCGCTGCCCCCGATCCGCTACAGGTAGCGATAGCCATTGAAGTAACTACCGCCGTTTGGGGAATGAGGGTTATACGTTTACCAAGTAACCCGACGAAAGTTCTGATAATAGAGTCTTGAACACCAAATCCCTGTGCAATGCCCAGAAACATGAAAAATGCTGCGATAACGCCTACCCCGATTTGCGCATACGTTCCAAAGAGGCCCAATGAGATCTCAACGGAAGAAGATGTTATCACCCTTGTCCAGGAGACTCCGGGATGGCCGAATATACCCGGGAAAACCCGCCCGTAGACGGAATAAAGCATGAGAAACAGGATTAGATAAAGGAGTATAATATGCTCCCGTCTGGCATATTCAAGCACGAGGCCAAGCATCATCACTGCAACGATTTTGTCAGGGGTGTTAAAGAAACCAGCCCTTAAATAAATGAGTGCTTCATACTCCACTCGCATGTATATGAGGGAAAAGATGCACATAGCGATGTAAAGGCCGGCTATGGCAATATTGAGTTTAAGTCCCAGACGCGGGTAAAGCAGCTGCCCGGCGGCAAGGGAATTCAATACATACATCACGTATGCTATTGGTACAACCGTTACGGCAAGGAGCATGGTTCCTCCTATGCCGGTTGTGAAATAATGGAGCGAAAATATGAGATATACGATAGTTGCTATAAGAGAGCAGGGGATTGCGAATTTACGCATTGCAGCCAGTGAATGCACTTCATCTTGCACGAGATCTTCTTTCATCTTTTCCCCCTTTAGCGGTTCGACGTAAGAAGAGCAAAAGAACAAACGGATAGCCCCCGGGTATTCTAAGTATAAGGGGCCCACCCCTTATTGGAAGTTTAAAGGAGCAAGCCCCCTATTATAAGATAACTACCCCTTGCTTTTTCCCTAAAAAGCTCAGCTCCCTTCAGCCTTCATCTTCTCTACCGCTGCCTTGATCGTCTCCTTAGTCGCGATCTTCCAGGCTGAATCCCATAAGCCCTTTTCCTTCAGATATTTCGCCAATCCCGGATGTACTGGAACCTCGGGTATACTCCTTATGCCCCGGGCTTGAAAACCGGCGAAGTCTTTAGAGAGTGGTCCAAAACCAGCCTCTAGCTTAGCCAGATCTGCTGCTGACTCTTCAAGTACTTTGAGTATTTTATACGCGCCATCTTCCGGAAGATCGAGCCCGAAACCCTGACCGAAGTAAAAGGGCACGCCATAGAGTTCATCCACCCCGAGGTCTCTCGTATACGCTTTCTTCATGTTGATCTTCTCCGGAGCAAAACCTGCCGCTGTGAGTTTCTTGATTTGTGCCGGGGTTGGATTCACTCCCTGAAGGGGGGTGGCCACATCAAGCATCTTAATCCAGCTTGCCAACGATACTGTGGCCGTGGTGTACGCTGCCGTGGCATCTATTGTACCCGCTCTGAGAGCATCGGCAACCTTTGTCGCATCAACCTCGACGTGCGTAATATGCAGACCGCAGATGTCTTGCATAGCCCGGAAGATGTTGATATGGTTCATATATCCCGCCTTCGTCATGTAGATTTTCTTGCCGTCTAAATCATCCCAGGTACGGAATCTGTCTTTGTTTTCCGGCAACGTCAATATATGTGTTTCCATGGTGTAGAGCCAAACACCTTGAACCGGCATCTTCTTCACGTGGGGTTCAAAACCCTTATACGCCTTCTTAAAAGAGTACAGGTCTCTAAATCCCGGCTCGGCCACGTATACGGTTTCGAGATCACCCACTAGAAAGCTCTTGATATTGGCGGTGGTTGAAACGTACGGGTAAATGGTAAGGTCGTAATCCGGCATACCCCTTCGCAAGAAGTCTGCGATGAAAGCGGATGCCTTATAGTAATAGCTTACTGGATCGGCTGTGCCCCATCTCAACATCTTTTTTTGGGCTATCGCTGGGCCTGGCAAAACAAATGCCGATATTAATACCAGAGCCAATCCTAAAACCAATCCCAACTTAACCTTTTTCATTTTTCCCTCCTTTTACTTTATTCCTTATTTAGCATCTTCACATCACGAACTGTTTACACTCATAAGCATCACCCCCTTTGCCATGTTACACAGAAATCGCAGGCCTAATGAGGCTTCGGCACCTGCATACTATTTTCCCGCTTCTCCCTTGTCAATCATAAAGTGTTGAAATAACAAGTTGCTATACGTAATACCTCGCCCATTATAGGACACCAATAGTGGTCAATATCTGAGAAACTACCCCTTTTCCCTCTTCATCTAATTGCTGCTGAGGTGGTAGTGGAAGGCCCACAGGAAATCCCTGCATCTCCAATCCCGCTTTCACACATGCAGCAAGGGAGTAGCGCTGGAAAGCCACATTAAGGGGCCATAGTTTCTTTTGGAGCTCCAATGCCTCCTCCCACCTTTTCTGGCGTGCCAGTTCAAAGAGGGCAATACTCTGCTCTGGGATCAAGCACGCCGGGCCAGACATCCACCCAACCCCGCCAAGCATGAGCACGAATATGGGTACATGAGCGGTAGCGCTGAAGATCTTAAAACGATCTCCCAGAACGGTGACGATAGACATGAGCTTCCCGATATTCCCGGATGCGTCTTTGAGATAACGGATATTCGCCTCTTCTGCCAGCTGTCGCAAGGCTTCAATGGTAAAGTCCCACATGGCGAACGCGGGGTTAGTATAGAGCGCCACGGGGCAGGAAACCGCTCGTGCTACAGATCGAAAATGAGCAACAACCTGTCGTTGGTCATTGACCGGGAAATAGCTCGGCAGGACCACAAGTATGCCATCTACCCCAATACGCTCCGTTTCAACAGCCTCGCGGACAGCCCCGTAAGTAGTCATGTTGTTGACACCGGCAACTACTGGCACACGCCCCGCAGCAGCCTCTACCACTACTTCCACGACACGTCGTTTTATCGGCCAGTCCAGATAAGCCCCTTCTCCGGTGCTCCCTAAAGGGGTCAAGCCGTGCACCCCCTTTGAGATGAGGTGGTTCACCAGGTCGCGCATCACATCATCCTTGAGACCTCCCGATTCATCAAGAGGTGTTACGAGATAGGGAAAGACCCCTGAGAACTCTTTTGCTGGCATCCCTTACCTCCAAACATGGCTTTCTTGTTCAAGGCAGATCATTTCTTTGGCCCCGATCTGAATCCGTCGGCTTTTGCCAGGGCGATGAAATGGGCCACATCGATCTCCTTGGGGCAGACAAAGGAACAGGCCATGGAGGTATGGCATCGATAGACCCCCTGCTCGCTGTAGAGGAGCTCCAATCTTTCCTCTCTCGCCCCTTCTCTGGGGTCCATCAGGCGAACAATACTGGCCATAAGCGCATTGGGACCAAGGAAATTCCTATGGCTGCTGATGCATGCTTCGGCGCAACAGAAGCAATTGATACACCTGGTGGCTTCCACATACCGTTCCAATTCACGCGGAGATATGCGGTACTCACTCTCTCCAGCTGGCCGGGGCATGGGATCGACGATGTACGGCTTGGCCCTGTTAACCCTTTCATAGGCCACATCAAAGTCCACGATGAGATCCCGAACAACGGGGGCGATGGTCAACGGCTCTATCCTGAAGATGGTGCCTCCGAACTGTTCAATCGCATTTTCCACCAGAAGCTCGCAGGCAAGCAAGGGCTTCCCGTTAACCTTAACCGCGCAGCTTCCACATTGAGCGTGTTCGCAGGATGAGTTCCAGGCCAGGGTGGGATCCAGTTCATTGTTGATCCTGCGGAATACATCGGTGAATCGAAGGATCCGTCCGGCTTCCAGTTCATAATCCTGAACCCATGTCCTCTTGCTATCAGGATCGTAGCGCTTCACCTTCAAGGTAATCCTATAGACCCGAGGCATTTCCTTTCTCCAAACTTAACCCTCCCCTTAGATCCTCTCTTAACGAGTCCGTGACCGAAAATCCTTTTTCTGGCGCGACCTAATATTTCCTCTCGATCATGCCAAACCTTTCGTAATGCTCTCCCTTTGCCTCGAACAGGCTCATGTCAATGGCCTGTTTTCCCAGGCGCACCTGGCCGAACTCGCTCATAGAAGCCAGGGTATGATAGTTGAACTCGTCCTTTCTCTCTGGGAAGTCTTCACGAAAATGTCCACCCCTGGACTCCCTTCTCTCTAACGCGGCCTGCGTTATGACCATGGAGACCGCCAGCAGGTTGTCTAACTCCCACCGATGTACGAGTTCCTGATTCATCGCCCAACTCCGGCTTGACAGGGAGCCCCTATCAACCCGATCTTTTAGTTCCTTTAATGCCTCTATGGTTTCGATGAGGCCATCTTCTACCCTGAAGATGCTTACCTTCTCTGTCATGATCCCTTGCATGACCTCCCGGATCTGTCCCACAGCGTCCTTTCCCTTTGCCTCCATGAATCGCGAGAACTGGGAGAAGGTCTTCTCTCCTGCCTCTGAGGGCAATTCACCCGGATCTTCCCCGAGGCAGTCTACGATCCTTTCTCCTACAAATTTTCCCATGGTGATGAGCTCCAGTATGGAGTTGCTCCCCAACCGGTTGAAACCGTGGAAACTGGCACACGCGCACTCCCCCACCGCAAAGAGACCGGGGATGATCTGTTGCGGGTCTTTTTGAACTTCCCCGAATTCATTGGTGGGGATCCCCGCCATCTGGTAATGATTGCTCGGTCGGACGGGGCAGAGTTCCTTTTTAGGATCGATGGCCACGAATTTTCTGAAAAAGCCTGTAACCTCTGGGATCTGCTCATCATGCACATGATCGGGCAGATGCCTCAAATCGATCCAGACATGCTGGATATTATGATCGGGATTCAGGATACCTCTGCCTTCTCGAATCTCGGTCTCGATGGCCCGTGACACCAGATCGCGTGGGGCCAGCTCCTTCATCTTGGGCGCATACCGCTCCATGAAGCGTTCCATATCCTTGTTGCGCAGAATGCCGCCTACGGATCGCAGGGTTTCGCTTGCCAAGATGCCGGGACCGACAATTCCCGTGGGGTGAAACTGGATGGCCTCCGGGTCCATGACAGGAAGCCCTTCCCGGAGAATAAGGGCGAGTCCGTCTCCTGTGTTCTGCCGGCAGTTTGTGGTGATTCTGAAGACCTGGCCATTGCCGCCTGTGGCAAAGACCGTGGCCTTTGATAGAACAGCCACAAACTCTCCCTCCCTTTCCCTGAACACAATCGCGCCTACGCATCGGTGTCCATTGAAGAGGAGTTCTGTGGCAATGCTCTGATTCAGGAAGGATATACCCCCTTTCATGGCCTCTCCCCACACGGTATCCATAATACCCTTGCCGGTTCGATCCGCTTCGAAAACCGCACGTCTTGCTGATGACTCTCCAAAGTTCAAGGTCATGCCGCCAAAGGTTCTCTTGCTGAGCCCTCCATTCTCATCACGGCTAAAATGCATGCCGTGATTCTCCAGCCATGCGATTTGTCCCCATGAGGCGTCAACGATTTTCTTTATGATATTCTGATCTGCCGTGCAGTCGGAGCCCTTCCAGGTGTCGAACATGTGATAGATGGGTTTGTCTATGGGATCCCTCGGGTCTACGGCTGCCATGCCCCCCTGGGCAGTAACCGTATGGGATTTCTGAGGGTGGGAGACCTTTGTCAAGGCCATAATGCGGGTTCCAGGTTTCTTCTCAAAAATCTCCGCAGCACAGCGAAGACCAGCCCCGCCAGCACCGATAATAAGGACGTCGCAATAGGTGGTTGAAGCAATCCGAAGCGTGTTTCCCATCTGAGCTCCCTGTTCTCGTTAAACGATGAGGGTCAGCATTATTCCAACAGACCCGAATAACAACATGACGAGGATAACCGCTGCGGCCAATCCCATCCGGAGGATTCGAGATTCAAGATAATCTCCTATGAAGGATACCAGGCCATAGCCGGCATGGTACAGGAGCACGACTATCAAGCTAATGTCCACTGCTTTGATAAACCAGTTTTGCATTCTCATCACCACGGTGTTCACATCGTGAGCCATTGGGTAGTTCAAATGCATGAAGAGCATATGGGCGGGAATCAGGATCAACAAATAGGCGCCGGTGATCCTCTGAAACTTCCACAGCACTGAATGCCGAATTCCCCAGAGCTTTGATGCAACCCCGTAAGCCAGGATCAAACCGGCAACAATCATGGTCAACCAGAAGAAGACAGCAGATACGCTCTGATTGCCTATCAACATGAAAGCCGCCAGGAGCGCCGCATAGAGGATGGAAAGCCACAGAATCCAGCGAATCATGGATTCATCATCCCTTCTCTCGAAGCTCTCGTACAGGATCAGCCTTCCACCATTCAGGGCATGGTAGATAACCGGAATCGCCAAGGCCCACTCGAGAATCCGGAAGAGGAAGAATCCGTAGAATTTCATCGTGGCGTCGTAGCGGGGGGGCGATGAGAGGGATAAGAGGGTATAGATATGAAACCATAGGTAGCCAACCAGCAAGAGTCCTGCGATTCGATGGCACCAGGCGAGAACATAGGGCCATCCCCTGGTATCGGCGTAGGAGGAGAGAATTGGCAAGGTCATCGGGCGAAAATAAATCCCTCTGCAATAGGTTATCACGTAGGGTTTACCCCGCGTGAAATCCAACAGGGTTAACCTTGAAATATATTCGCCACATCATCTACTTTTTCAAGATTTAGGGCCAGATCTATGATCCTATCCCTTTCATTCCTTGGCATATCTCCGCAGAGTTTGTTGAACTTTTCAATCAGTTCCCTTTCAGAGATGGGGTTCTCCGGGTCACCCTTAGGGTATTCGCAATATCCGCTATATCTTTTCCCATTTCTTAGCTCTATTTCCACCCTGGAAGGCCATCTCTGAGGATACAGCCGGGTAAGTTCTGGATCACCTTTGAGGGAGATAGTGCCCATAAGGTGCAGTATCTCTGAGTTGGTAAGCCTTTCGGTTGTAAAATCATCCAGATCAACGTGCCCGAAAGTAAGTGCCGTAGCGACGCAGTAAGGTAGGTTGAATTTCGCAAGATAAGGGGTACGGGCCTCCACCTCCTCAAGCAGATCAAGGGCCTCCTGATATATATACACGGTTATGGATCTGATGGCTCCTAAACTAGCGTTTGCCCCCCTCCAGGCCCCGAGAGCTGCCTCAATAGCGGAATGGGTATGACCGCATGAGGCATAGTATTTCAGAGAATTTCTTGCAGTATAAAAGGTCTCCCCTAAGCCGTCGGTCAAGAAACTAATATCATAGTCATGGGATGTGGCCCTCAGAAACCCCTTTTTTCCCTCAAAGATACGGCTTGAACCGGTAAAGCCCTTTTGGGCCAATAGGGCAGCCAGCAGTCCATTCATAGATGACTTTCCCGGGTGCAGCTGTTTGCTCATGGCACCTTCGGTCAGAAACTCCCACAGTCCTGAACCCTGAGTCCCGGCAGAACCAAGAGCCCACACAAAAGGCTCTGAATCTAGAGCCAAGACCTTTGCTGCACCGGCTGCTGCACCAAAGGTGCCGCAGGTTGCTGTCGTGTGCCAGTACTCATAGTGAGTCTTGCCAGCGGCCAGGGCAGCCCTTATCCCGGTTTCATATCCGGCGACAATACCCAGGACAAGATCACGCCCGGACACATGCTCCTTTTCCCCCGCAGCGAAAACTGCCGGGAGGATAGGCGCCGCGGGGTGAAAGATAGATTGCCGATGCAGGTCGTCCATCTCCATCACGTGAGAGGAGGCCCCATTAACGAGGGCAGCCACCAGGGATAAGTGCCTGGTGTTCGTTGGAATGACGGTCGCCTCTTCAGATCCCTTCATATCCCTTGCAAGGGAGATCATCATTTGAGTAGGAGCTTGAGAGAGGCCGGCAATTGCCGAACCAACCCAGTCAAGGAAAAACGCCTTTGTTTGATGGACCAGGGTATCCGGGAGATCTTCATATCGAAGGGCGCAGAAAAACTGGGCCAGTTTCTGGGAAATCGTACCAGATATCGCCATGACTGATCCCTATTGCTCGTATAATTTCTGAATGCTGATTGCATCCACCTCACAGCCTTGAAGGCAGAGGTCGCAGAGCGTGCATTCATCCTCGTTAGCCTCTAGGCGCTTGGGATAATCATTATCTGATGTGAAGATGCTAACCGGACAAACCTGGATGCATTTGCCACACCGCTCAATGCCTAGACACCTTTCAAGATCAATGTCAAGCCTGATGAACTCACCCATGATTTGCTCCATTGTGGCAAGTTAGCTGTGAGGACTATCCACGAATACCCTTTTTGCCGATGGCGGCGGCTCGTGCCAGAATGTCCCTGGACTTCTTTACCACCGCATAGTCAATAAACTTCCCCTCCACCTGGATCGCTGCCGTGCCGGCAGCTTCTGCCTCCTCAAACACCTGAACGATCTTTTCTGCCCTGGCTATTTCCTCCGGGGTAGGGGAGAATATGCGGTTGCAGGGCTCAATCTGCCTCGGGTGGATGACCTGTTTTCCCTGAAACCCCAATGCCTTTGCCCTCTTAGCATCGGAGATCAAGGCCTCTGTGTCATTGAGATCAATCATGAAAGGGGTATCTATCGGGGGCGCAACTCCAGCAGCCCTACAGGCAACCGAAATCCGGGAGCGGGCGTAAAAAAGCTCAGTTCCCTCCATAGTCATTTCTATGCCCATATCAAGGGTGTAATCTGCAGCGCCAAATGCTACAGTATAGATTCTCTCTGGTTTTGTCTTTGCCGATACAATATCATAAACATGCTGCACGGCAGCGGCCGACTCAATCAAAGGAAAAAGATGAATAGAACCTTCTGGAAGGGATCTCTTTTTTTCAACCTCGAGCAAAAACTTGTTAATATCGTGAATATCATCAGCTTTTTCAACTTTTGGAAGTACAATCCCGTTCACGCCCTCTACAATAACTTCCTCTAAATCACCCTCAATAAAGGGGGACCCCAAGGCATTGATGCGAACGAGCATCATCCTGTCCGAGAATTGGGCCACCTTTTCCCTGACCTTGGATCGAGCGATCTGCTTTTCCAAAATGGGGACGGCGTCTTCCAGGTCAATGATAACAACGTCGGCCTCTGTATTGAAGGCCTTTTCTATACGGTCGGGCCTATTTCCTGGGACAAAGAGCGCGGTTCTCATAAGTATCGGCACAGCCTACCTCTCAAAGGAGGGTTTCAAGGATGGACACAATATCATTGAGTGCCTCTGCCACATGGATTCCGGCCTTTTGAAACCGCTCGATCTTGCCGGCTGCGGTTCCTCTTTTTCCCTCAACAATGGTGGCAGCATGGCCAAATCTGACTCCCGGCAGCGTATCCACAAAACGACCGGCAACAAAGGCCACAATGGGGGTTTTGATCTCCTCTGACAGCACCATCTCGGAAAGCCTTTCCTCTATGACACCTCCTGGCTCACAAAAAAGCACAATGGCCTTTGTATTTGAGTCTTTGTCAAAAAGAGGGACAAGGTCAAGGAAATTAGAACCCACCACAGGATCTCCTCCAATACTGATACACGTGCTCTGCCCTATCCCGTGAGTGGTCAAAAGGTTCGCAACCTCTGTGGTCATACCCCCACTTCGGGATGCAATGCTTACAGGGCCAGGCATATAGGCCTTTTTTAGGTTTTCCACCGGTCCGCCGGCCATCCCTATCTTTACAGTGTGGGGATTAATCATGCCAAGGCTATTGGGTCCAATAACCACCGCACCATCTTTCCTGGCAACTTCCAGAACCTCAACCGTATCCCTCTGAGGTACCCGCTCAGCTACAATAACCAGTAGCTTGATTCCGTTCGATAAGGCCTCTAATGCCGCGCCTTTTACCATTGCCGGCGGGACGGAGATGACACTGGCCTCGGCACTATATTCCCTAACGGCCTGGTAGACCGTATCAAAGACAGGCACTCCGTGAATGCTCTGTCCTCCCTTGCCCGGGGTAACGCCGGCAACAACCTTTGTTCCATAATCGATCATATCCTTGGTAAAGGTGACGGCCTCTCTTCCCGTAATCCCCTGAACAATAATCCTCGTATCTTCGTGAGCCAGTATAGCCATCTCAGCGAGCCCTTAGCCCCTTGTTACCTTTTCAACTGCCTTGCGGGCAGCCTGATCGATGGAGACGGTCCTGTCACAGTAATCCACACCATATTTAGAGAGGATCTTGAACCCCTCTTCCTCCCAGGCACCCGGAATCCGGAAGACAGACAATGTCGCTGAGGGCTTTCTTCCAACCTCCAGGATGCCCTTTATCACACCCCTGGCCATGAGATCGACCCGGGTATTGTTCACCACGTTCATGATAACAGCGATTTTTTCCACGCCCGGTTTGGAAAGGATATGTTTCGTAAGCTCTTTTGTCTTTAGCACCGAGGGGTTGCCCCCGATCTCGCAGTAGTTTGCAGGATGCCCTCCGTGTCTTTGGACAGCATCGAATGCGGTCAAGGAAGCCCCTCCGCCACCGATAATTAATCCCAAGTTCCCATCAAACTCGATGAGCCTTCCAGCAACCCCTCTCTGATCCAGATTGTCGATCTCAGTTGCCTTCTTTTCGAAATCGCTTGTGATGCGACCACCTTCAACTCGATGGGGATCCTTCTCCTTTTCCGCAATACTCGGGTTTCTGTAAAGGGCATCATCATCGATTTCCAGATGGCAGTCAAGGGCTACTCTCCTGCCATCTCTGGTCTGGGCAAGGGGATTGATTTCAGCAATGGTAGCGTCATTCTCCAGAAAAGTGGTTGCCAAAACAGAGAAGATGTTGGACAGCCCTAGCAATGTCCTCCCGGTGATACCAGTTTGAGAGATTATCTCTCGGGCCTTATATTCCGGAAGACCGGTTCTGACTGAAAAATGCCTTTTCTGAACCTTTTCCGGCTTTTGTTCAGCTAATTCCTCTATATCAACTCCACCTTCAGTGGAGAAGATTGCAATCGGTTCCTTAGCGACCGTATCATAGGTTATCCCGAGGTAGAATTCCTGGGCAATATCCAGCTTTTCTTCCACCAAGACCTTATTCACGCGATAGCCTCGAACGGTACTGGAAAGCATTTGCTCGACCTTATATTCGGCCTCCTTTTGATCCAGGGCTTCCACAACTCCTCCAGCCTTTTGGCGGCCTCCTAAGGGAATCTGGGCTTTAATAACGACCGGGGGAGGCAGGGAAAGGGAACCAGGAGTGGAAACTACAATCCCAGCCGGCGTGGGGATACCCCTCTTTGCCAGGATCTCTTTTGATTCGTATTCACGCAGTCGCATTCTATGTGCTCATCCAAATAGTGACATTGCCGACACTATTTACCAGAACTCAATCTGTCAAGGAGAAAAAGAGAAACAATGCACCACTTATTAAACCTCTTCAGTTTACAAGAAAAAATGGAATTTGGGAACATGGGAGAGTGGTCTCCATTACCTTAACCCTTCGACGAGTTCGAGGTCGTCAGCGTAGGCGAAGAGGGCCGGAGTCCCACCGGTGTGGAGAAAGATGACGGTCTCGTTTTTGCCGATCCTCCCCTTACGTATGTGGTCGATTAGACCAGACATGCCCTTGCCTGTATAGACCGGATCAAGGATAATCCCTTCAGTTTTTGCCACCAATTTCAACGCTTCACGGCATTCAGGGGTCATGATCCCATATCGCTCTCCCACATAGCTGTCGTCGTTGTAGATTTCCTCTGGATGAAAGATAAGATCGAGATCAAGCCTTTCAGCTGTGGCAGTGGCAATCCGGGCGATATCAGTGGGGCGATCTTCATCCAAACGGAGAGGTGTAATACCTATTATCTTAGTCTTGCTTCCCAGCGCTTTTGTTCCGACTGCCACGCCGGCCGGCATCATATTTGCGCCTGCCATATAAATATAGTCCACTTCCTTGCCTCTCTCTTCAAGCTGTACATCCAGTTCAAGTAATGCGTCGACATAGCCTAATGCTGCCAGGGATTGTGTTGGAAGGCTAAAGGGATCCATGAGATAGGGTTTACGTCCCTCCTCCCGGAGTTCTGCCACTTTCGCTTCAAGTAACGGCCCAAGCTGCTGAAAGTTTTCCCCTCCAACTATTGTGATATCTGCGCCAAGGAGATGATCGAGGAGCAGGTTCCCCTGAAGGGTGGGGCCTTTTATACCATTAAGAAGGATCAAGACCGATTTCATTTCAAGCTTGCAGGCAGCGGCAGCGGCCTGGCGGCACCAGTTCGATTGCGAACCTGCTCCGGTTACAATGGTGTCCGCCCCTTGCTTCTGGGCTTCGGCAAAGACAAACTCGAATTCCCTGGTCTTGTTTCCGCCAAGGGCAAGACCCGTGCAGTCGTCTCTCTTTATCCAGATTTCTGGACCTCCTAAGGCTTCGGTCAAACGGGGACAAAATTCTAAAGGGGTCGGCAGGTGGGCGAGTTGTACCCGGGGCAGGTTGTTGATACGAGATTGTAAGGCTTCACGAGTAAGGATAGTATTGTTTCCTGATTTTTTCATTATTAGATCCTCCTTAATTCTTTCTTGTTCACTTTCCCTACATGCGTTAAAGGCAGAGCATCTAACAGCTCTAAACGTCCCGGCAGCTTAAATTTAGCGATTTTCCGTTCATTAAAAAGGAACTCGTTTAGCGACTTTAGTGTCATTTCTTTCCCAGGCAACAGCACCACAAAGGCGCAGGCTTTCTCTCCCAGTATAGGATCGGGCATTGCCACATAAGCGCAATTGTCCACATCCGGATGGGCCAGGATATGGATTCACCATCTTAAAGAGATTGAAATCCATCACCATTACCCGTCAGGGTTATAGACCTTGCTGCGGAAGGGAATGGATTCCTTGTCCAACCTAATGTAAGCAATGACCGGCGCACCTCGTTTCTCAGCTCCGAACTTAGGAAAGGTTTGTGCCCAATAACCATCCAGAAAGGCTGCTGTCGCCAGCAGCTGGGCACCTGTAAACGCCCCCTGACCACCCCGGCCAAATATTGTTATCTCTTTCATTTCTGTCTATTTCCTTTTTAGGTATCTCTTCTCTTCGCTAAAGAATTCATACCAACCGCCTTTGGAGCCCGGTTTCAACTGGGGATTGCCTAAGTAACCTGCTTCAAACACCTTGCGGGCCAGAGACGGAACCTTATATCGTTCTCCGAGCGTTTCATAGAGATAGCGCTGAGCGTGGTAATAGGCATCGAAAGATGCTGTATCATCAAGGAATTCGAATACGCCCATGGGCCACCCACTTCCCGTTTTATTCATTTCATCGATATCCGAGATACGAGCGATGCCGAGCTCCACAAGACGGATGGCTTCTGTAAGGTAGGTATTAATGAATCGAGTCATGAAAAAACCCGGAGAATCCTTGACCTCTATTGGCCTTTTACCTATTTTGGCTAAAAAGTCCATGATGAATTGAAAGGCATTATCACTCGTTAGTTCGCTTCGCCCTACTTCTACCAGCTTCATAACATTGGAAGGGAAAAACCAGTGGGTTCCAATTAGGTTTTTTTCCCTCATCTTCATTGATCCAGCCAGTTCGCTAATCATAATTGCTGATGTTCCAGAGGCAATAACACAATGTTCGGCTGCAAATTTTTCCACCTCTTCAAGACATTTCTTCTTTAACTCTATCTCTTCTGGTATGGATTCGAAAATAAGATCGGTATCTTCAAGCCCCTTGGCATAATCAGTTGTTGTTCTTACCCTGGAAAACATCTCATCGGCCTGCTCTTGGGTAATTTTTCCACGTTTAACCGCTTTTGCTAGGCTATAGGGACCGTTTTTAATCAGGTCTAGACCATGTTGGCATGTTTTCTCCCTTCGTGATAGGATAGTTACCACATAGGGTCCTCCTAGAATACAAGCTAAAACAATGCCATGTCCCATTGAGCCCCCGCCTCCAATGACTGTAATCTTTTTGACATCTTCAACCTTTGAACCCATAATGCGCTCCTTTTTGATTATGCGTGGTTTAGTTCATTAATTACCCAAAATAGCCACACTCACTGTGGCCATTCCCGGAAATCCACCCAAATTATGAGTTAATGCCAATTTAGGATCTTTAATTTGACGACCTTCAGCCTTCCCCTGAAGTTGTTTATAACACTCATACGCCATTCTCAATCCAGATGCCCCAATTGGATGTCCGAAACATTTCAGCCCTCCATCTGTCTGACAGGGTATTTGTCCATCTAATTCGAAAAATCCCACTTCGACATCTTCCTTGGCATGACCTCTTGGGGAAATCTGAAGGTCTTCGTAGGTGACCAATTCGGTTATCGAAAAACAATCATGGAGCTCCATCATGCTGAGTTCCTCTCGAGGGTTTCTGATTCCAGCCTCTTCATAAGCCAATGCAGCAGCACGGTAGCTCGTTTCCACATGGGCACCGTCCCAACTCATATGAGCATATTCCTCTCCGCTTGTGACTGAGATCTGCAGCGCCTTGATATAGACTGGATCAGGCCTCAAGGCCTTAGCGATCTCAGGTGTTGTCACAATGGCACATGCTCCGCCATCACTAACGCCACAACAATCGAATAGTCCCAGCGGCCAGGCAATAATGGGTGCATTAAGAATCTGCTCAACCGTAACTTCTTTTCTCAAATGGGCTTTGGGGGCCTTAACTCCGTTTTTATGACTTTTGGCCGATATCTTAGCCATTGCTAATTTGCCTTCATACGGGCTCAAGCCGTACTTTGCAAAATACCTTGTTGCCATCATTGCAAATGCGCCAGGCGCAGTGACATTGGGGAAGACGAATCGGTTCTGATTTCCCATAACCTTCCCCAAATCCGGCAGGCCTCCGTAGCCTATATCCTTTAATTTTTCCACACCCATAGCCAGCACAATATCATAGGCCCCGGAAGCAACAGCATAAACGGCCCCTCTCAAGGCTTCCGTACCGCTGGCGCAAAAGTTTTCTACTCGGGTAACCGGTATGAAAGGTAACTTCAAGGTTTTTGAAAGTGGCTGGCCGCTTTTTCCCACGTTCACTTCATCAAAGCAGGTAGCTAACCAGGCGGCCTTGATGTCCTTCTTTTCAATGCCAGCATCCTCCATTGCTTCATTGTAAGCTTCTAACATTAAATCAGCCGCGCTCTTATCCCAGAGTTCACCAAATTTGGTACACCCCATTCCGACGATGGCGACTTTATCTTTGATTCCTTCTGCCATTTTTCTATCTCCTCCTCAAATTTCTATTCTCTAATGGGAACCGCTTTCCAGAAATAGCCATGGATTTGCCTAAATGAATCGTAATATTTTCTTCGAAAGCTCAATCCCACTGGCATACCAACCTTTAATTCATCTAACTGACAGTCAGTAAAATCAATAAATAATCTTCCACCGCCATCCATATCAACAAGGCCATAAATAGCAGGAGGGTCGATACTATAGGCCAGACTGTCTCCGGTATAGGTAAAAATTGTACCCTTTTTATCGGCGAATGGGTAATCTTCCATATTATCAATAGAACCGCACTGTGGATTAACGCAGACTCTCTGTGGTGGGAATTGAGGTGTGCCGCATTCTTCGCATTTCGAACCAATAAGGCCTTCAATCGCCCTTCGTTCTCGCCAGAGGTGTGAGAATGGCGTTGCATTTTCCAACTCACCTCGGATTCCAGCCTCTTGGGAGACCATATTTCTAAAAACCGTATACTTCTCATAGGTGGACAATTCGGTTTTCTGCTTTAAAAATTCTTTAACACCCTTTATGCCTGTAATCTTGCTTATTTCTTTCGTCACCTCAAAGCATAAGATATCACTACCATTGCCGTAGCTAGCCACCAAAATTTTATCATTGGGCTTTGCTTCCTGAAGGACCGCCACCAACATCATTAAGGGATATGCTGAACCTGTATCTCCTATGGAAGCAATCATGTTATCTTGAAGTTTTTCGGTGTCAAACCCAAGTTTTTTAGCAATACTAATCTGCTCACGAGGATAAGGGCATGGAAAAATGAGCCTGCTGATCTCCTCAGGCTTCATCCCCGTCTTGGCAAAAAACCCGGAAATGGCCTCTGGAATGATTTTACTATAACCCTCATCACGGATGAAGCGATCCTCCCACGGCCGGTCGAATTTATCATCAGAGGAACGCCAGCGGTCAATAAAGTCATAGGACAAGGAATAAGAGTCAAGGAATTCGGCCACAACACGATCCTTTCCTAAAAGGAGAGCAGCGGCTCCATCACCGAAGATATGTTCCTGAGCGCTACCCATCTTGCTTAACCGACAGTCAGCAGAACAGACCAGTATTCTCTCACAATTGCCAGCAGCAATGCTATCCAGTGCAGACAACACAGCGGTTGTACCTGCTTTCAAAGAGGAACTGAAGTCTGCGGTTCGACTGTTAGGCTGTAAGTCAAAAGCAGTGGAAATGATTCCTGCATTCAGCCTTTCCTTATAGGGAAGGGTTGTGGAGGCAAAATAAAGACCATCCAAGTTATGGGGATCTCTCCCCTGGAGACAGTCCTTCCCCGCCGCTACTGCCATGGTCAAGGCATCTTCATCATAGTTTGCAACGGCCTTTTCACCTCGAGCCTGAGCACTGGTAGCGGAGTTAATCCATCCCACCGCTTGAAAAATAGTTTTTCGATTGAGCCGATAAAAAGGCACATATCCACCATACGAAACAATTCCGATCATTATAATCTCCTTCCTCTTTTCTTTAAATTCGTATTACCATTACATTACATATTGAAATTATTAGGGAAATTTAACTTATTAAGCTTTTCTTTATTCCTCCAGGGCTTCCTGATATAGTCAATCACTATTCTTCGTCCTACTCGATGATTAGATGCCTTAAAATAGATTTTCCTTTTAATCCTTATCTTCTTCCTTAAAAATCAGTTCACAATAAGGATGGCCTTCTGTCATTATTCGTGGCATAGTGACGTTATTGCTGGGATTAACAAGATGCTCAGCTTCTCGTTAGAATGCCCCCAGAGCGCGGCAAAAGCTGGGTGGAATATCCAAGTCTGGAAACTAGATACAGGGTGGATGAAGACAGCAGATCACCTCCTTTCTGGATACCTTTTCAATTTCTACGTCATAGCCAATAATTTCTCCTGTGGTTAGTTTTAAGTATGTGTCTAAGGAATAAGGGTCGCGACCCTCGATCCCAAATGCCTTAAGACCCGGTAAAAAGTATCTACGAGCGTTTTCGGTCATGAAGTCTTCCAGAATTTTACATTTCTCAAACTCGCCTAGGCTCCCATCGAGAATTTTAACAATCGAGCCAAAATAGCTCCAGGCTATCTTGTTGGCCGTTTTTCATTTTCTGACAGTAAGCCAATGATCTTCCGATAATTTAGGCCCTTTATCTTTCATTGCTTCCTCATTGAAGAGCTTGGATAAATTCCATTTCGGAGTTTCCAAGTATGTTTGGTATGTTAACGGCCTTTAAAAATAGGTTTTCGCTTTTCAAGAAAGGCAGATGCTGCCTCTTTATGATCCTCTGTCTGGTAGCAGAGGGCGTTTATATTTGCCTCAAGCCGAATACTTTCATCCAGATTGCTGGCTGCCCCTTTATGAAGGGCTGCTTTACTCAATCCCAAGGCCAAGGGGGGTAAGCTGGCGATATGATGGGCTAAGGCTATAACCTCGTCCATCAACTTATCATCCGGTACTACCTTATTAACCACCCTCATCCTTTCGGCCTCATCCGCATCAAATCGGCGGGCTGTAAATACCAGTTCCATAGCTTTTCCAAGACCAACAAGCGCGGGCAAGGTGTACGTCCCGCCCAGTTCAGGTATAATACCCATCACGGGAAACTCAGCACCAAATTTGGTACTTTCAGCGGCCAGTCTCAGGTCACAAAGTAAAGCAAGGCTAAACCCAGCACCTAGAACAAATCCCTGCAATGCACCAATAACTGGCTTCTCCACTCGTGCTAATATAGTAAGCTTATGAAACAGATCTCCTAATAGGTGCCGAGTATCCATATGGGATTGGCTATTGATAAGTTGTAAGAAGGAAATATCACCGCCAGCGCAAAAGCTCCGGCCTGCACCGCTTAAAACAATGACGCGGACTTCCCGGTTATTACCCAATTCATTAAAACAGCAGTAAATCTCATCAGCCAGTTCCTGGTTCAGGGCATTCATGAATTCAGGACGATTCAATTGAACATGCGCCACATGTTGATTCAGTTCAAGTTTTAGTGTGGAGTAGTTCATAAAGGCCTCCAATAAACAAGAGACAAAGATATTTCAGTAACTATGAATAATTAACGAACGATTGATCGTTATTATTTAAATTATTTCATATTAATTTGTCAATCAATTTTTAATTTTTTCTCCTATATTTTTCTATAGAAGATTTAATTTATTGATACTTCAATAAAAATTATTTATTAATATTCTTCTTGACATTGCTTTTATTTACATTTATTTTTCAAAATCCAAGATGAACGATTGATCATAAAAATATATTATGATCTAAAGTTTATATGTTAAAAGGTTTTCTTTCACTTGCGGGAAGGACTGTACGATGAAAGAGATAATAATTTGGGGTCGGGGTGGCCAAGGAGCAATCTTGGCATCCCAGATATTAGCCACAGCGGCATTCTTGGAGGGATATTGGGCCCAGACCTTTCCGCAATTCGGTGCGGAGAGGCGGGGTGCGCCGGTCATTGCGTACATTCGGCTGGATCACAAACCTATCCCTATCCGCAGCAAGGTCTACTCGCCCGACGTGGTAATCGTCATGGATTTCAACCTCTTCAAGATGCTGAATCCCCTGGCAGACCTCAAACCGGATGGTGTAGCGCTGCTCAATTATCCAAACGGTTCAGATCTCCCGTTAGAGCTACAGGATCAGGCAAATCATTTCTTCACGATCGATGCATCCAGCATTGCTCACCAAATCTACGGGAAAACAACGATTCCCATCACGAATATCATTATCCTGGGAGCCTACTGCGCCGCACAACCCGATGTCGCACTGGAGTCCATCTACAAGGCACTGCCCGATTTTTTTGGAAAAGACAAGCTGGACCTGAACATGAAGGCCGCCCAGATCGGATACAAAAGCGTGCGAGGGGTACAATGAACAAACCCGAGGCATTGGGACCGGATATTCAAAATCTCTATACCTATACCGAGCTACCCATCGGTGCTACCTCAATCGGCCTGCCTCCTGGCAGAAAAACCGGCCTGTGGAGATACATAAGGCCCGTATTCGAGGAGAAGATACCCCCCTGTCAGGATGAATGCCCGTTAGGCAACTGGATACAGCGTTTCGTAATGATGGTAACTCAGGATAAACTCGATGAAGCCTGGCGGGCCCTCAGGCTCGAGAATCCGTTTCCAGGAATCTGCGGAAGGGTTTGCTACCACCCCTGTGAGGAGGCGTGCAATCGAAAAGAGGTCGATGGATCTACCTCCATTCAGGCGATAGAACGATACCTGGCGGATCATTTTTTCAACGCCTCCTTTACGCTACCCATAAGGAGGGAAAAGCGGGGAAAGAAGACGGCCGTTGTGGGTTCAGGGCCTGCCGGATTGTCCTGCGCCTATTTCCTGGCCGTGATGGGATATGAGGTCTCCCTGTTCGAAGCGCTCAATGAATTAGGGGGAATTCCCCGGATCGGCATACCAACCTATCGGTTGCCGAGGAATGTGCTCAACAAGGAAATAGATGACATCCTATCCCTGGGTATAGAGGTGAATACAGGATGCCGGGTGGGTAAGGACATGGCATTTTCCCGACTGCTCACCTATGATGCCGTGTTTCTGGCTACAGGAGCTCACCGGGAGCCACCCCTGAATATTCCGGGCGAGGAATGTGATGGCGTGTATAGAGGGCTCGAGTTCCTCAGCCGGTTCAACAGGGAAGAATCGATCGAGTTAGGGGAGAAGATCCTCGTGATCGGTGGTGGCAATGTGGCCATCGATGTGGTGAGGAGCCTCTTTCGCCTGAATCGCCAACCGCTGCTCCTCTATCGAAGGACGAGGGCTGAGATGCCGGCCTTTTCCGAAGAGATAGACGAGGCACTCGAGGAGGGAGCAGAGATGCAGTATCTTCTCTCCCCAACTGCTATCCAAAGATCCAACCGCGAGGGACTTGTTCTCGAGTGCGCCAGGATGAGGAAGGATGGATTGGGCGAAGATGGGCGGGCCAGGGTGGCTCCGATTGAGGGAGAGGGCCTGTCCCTTCCTGCGGATCAGATCATCCTTGCCACTGGAGAGGCCCCGGATCTCTCGTACCTCGATCAAGTCCTTCACCTGACAAATGGACGTATCCGGGTAAACGAGTGGGGTCAGACAAGCCACGACCAGGTCTTTGCGGGCGGAGACATCATCGATCAGCCCTGGACCGTATCCGAGGCCATCGGATCAGCCAAGAGGGCTGCCATCGCTATTGACCACTATCTGAGAGGAGATGATCTCGGGGAGATCGCTCAGAGAGGAGCTATGGCACGGACCATTCGTGATCACTTGGGCATTGATGGTAACGTGCCACGGGGACAAGGAAAGATTGTGGCCATCCAGGACCTAAACCTGGCCTATTGCTCGCCTCTCACGCGCCGGAAGGGCAAAAAGTTATCCCTGAGTGATCGCGTTGGGAACTTCGATGAGGTGAATCTTGGAATGGGCCGTGAAGAGGCGCTGCAAGAGGCCGAGCGATGCCTGAGCTGCGGTGTGTGCAGGATGTGTGGCAACTGCTATCTCTTCTGTCCCGATGCCGCCGTTGCGCTCGACCCTGAAACCCACCGATACGTGATCGATTATGAATACTGCAAAGGCTGTGGCATCTGCCAGGCCGAGTGCCCTGTGGGGGCCATCGCAATCCAAAGCGAAGGAGAGCAATAGGAGTGGAAACACGAAAGATGTTAACGGGCAATTACGCGGCTGCGTATGGGGCAAAAGTCGCCAGGGTAGAGGTTGCGCCCGTATATCCGATTACGCCCCAGACGCACATCATGGAGAAACTCGCGGAATTCGTTGAAAGCGGGGAGCTGGATGCCGAATTCGTTCCCGTTGAATCGGAGCATTCGGCCCTGGCCGTTGCCATCGCAGCACAGGCGACAGGCGCTCGGAGCTTTACCGCAACCTCGGCACAGGGTTTGGTCTACATGCATGAAAATCTCTTCGTGGCCTCCGGACTCCGGCTTCCCATTGTCATGGTCCTCGTGAACAGGTCCCTGGGTGCACCCAACTCCATCTATCCCGATCTCGGCGATTCCCTCGATCAGAGGGACACGGGATGGATCCAGATGTATGTGGAGAACGCCCAAGAGGCCCACGATATGATCATCCAGGCCTATCGCATTGCGGAAGACAAACGGGTCCTTTTGCCAGTGGCCATATGTTTTGAGGGAATTATCATCTCACACTATATGGAACCCGTTGAGATACTCGATCAGCAGAAGGTCGACCGCTTCCTGCCCTCGTACCAGCCGGAACATGTGATCCTTGACCCGGACAGGCCTATGTCCGTGGGACAGATCGTCATGGATGATTCCTACTACACCGAATATAAGTACCAGCAACAAGAGGCCATGGACAGGTCAAAGGCGGTGATCCGGGAGGTGGATGAGGCCTTTGGCGAGACCTTCGGCAGGAACTACGGCGGCCTCATATCCACTGAGCGGATGGATGATGCAGAGGTTGCCATCCTGACCCTCGGGAGCCTGGCCTCAACGGCGAGGGCCGTGGTCAATTACCTCAGGGATGAGAGGGGAACCCCGGTCGGCTTGGTCAAGCTGCGTGCCGTCAGGCCCTTTCCCGATCAGGAACTCAGGGAATGCCTGGGCCCCATGAAGGCGATCGCCATCCTGGAGAGGGATATCTCTCTCGGTTCCGGCGGAATCATCTACACAGAGCTTTTACGCGGCCTTCGCACGTTGAACGGCTCGCCGCACTTGATAGACTACATCATAGGGCTTGGCGGAAGGGATGTCACCTTTGAGGATATTAAAGACATCGCCGTGACCACCTTTGAGGAACGAAATGTGGATTCGATAACAAATCCGATTCGATGGTACCAGGTGAGGGGTTTACCATGAATACCTTAGCGGACACGTTATCCAAGGAAGAGCGCTTTCACTCGGGCCATCCCCTTTGTCCGGGATGTCCGGGAGGGATCATGATCAGGTGGATCACCAAGACACTGGGAAAGGACTCCATAGCCACCATTTCCGCGAGCTGTCTTGCGCTTCCCACCATGGTATATCCTCATGCGCTCGAGCTACCGTGCCTTTATATTGCCATGGCCCCATCCCCATGCGGAATATCGGGGATCAGCGCCGCGATCAGGGTCTTGAAGAGAAAGGGGCGTATCCAAAAGGATCGCAAGATACACGCCATCGCCATCGCAGGAGACGGTTCAACGGCGGATATCGGCATGGCGGCCCTCTCAGGAGCCGCAGAGAGGAATGATGACGGCATCTACTTCTGCTTCGACAACGAGGCTTACATGAATACCGGAATCCAGCGCAGCAGCTGCACCCCTCAATTCAGCTGGACCACCTCTACGCTCAAGGGAAAGGCGGAGAGAAAAAAGGATCTGCCGAAAATCATGGCCGCTCACGATATCCCCTATGTGGCAACCGTCTCCGTGGGCTACCCAGATGATTTCATTAAAAAGCTCGAAAAGGCCAGAGACATGGAGCCGGGCTTTCGATATCTCCATGTTCACGCGCCGTGTCCCGCTGGATGGAGGTTCCCGGAAAGCAAGACCGTGGAGGTTGCCCGCCTCGCCGTTGAGACGGGCTTCTGGATGCTCTATGAGATCGATCATGGTTCTTCGAGGATTACCTATCGGCCCCCCAAACGAAGACCGATAGAAGATTACATCAAACTTCAAGGTCGATTTAAGGGATTAAGGGAAAAGAACATTCGGATATTGCAACAGTGGGTAAATGAGCAACAGGAACATTTAGCAACCTAATACAGGCAGGGATCTTTTAAAAAGATATGGTACTGTTAGCTTATAAATGAATGTAGAAGCATTTACGTTGCTATTTATGAGCTGGTTTAGTGATATTGGCTCTCCCTGCCAAGGGACATAGGCCCTTTTTTGAAAAGATGATCCCCTACCTCGAGGAGATGCTGAGGTTATAATTGGGGGATGGACTTCAATGCCGTATGGGACGAGGATCGTGAAGCCGGGGAAGGTTGATTGCATCTTGAGGATCCGCGAGCTCCAGTGCGATGCACTTCCGAGCAAGCACGGAGATGCCTTCTTCGATACGCTGAAGGGGCTGCCCGTCTTTGATTGCATTCTGGAGCTCAAGCGGGCAGATACGGTCATTGGGGTTGGCCTTTCAAACCCCAATCCGGTGGTCCATGTTCCCGGATCACTTCTCAACGTAGGCGCTATGGAGGTCTCGGAAATGGAGGGCACCTTGGGCATAGCGAAGGGCAGGTACTCAATGTATAAATACGGGATGAGCCCGGCGGTTTCAAGGGTACAGCTGGCCTTCTATCAGGAGGAGCGTAAGCTGGCCGATGCCATGGGCATCAAGATGATTGAGTATCGAGATGACCAGTTCTTCTGGAAGGGAAGCGTGATGGGCATTGAGTATTGGGTTCCCTATGCTGATACCGTCCTTCCGCCTATCGTTGGTCCCGATTGCGTTGAGCACCGGTACTTCACCGAGGATGTACCAGTGGGAACGGTCATACGATACCACCTGGCGAAAAAATTCGGGGTAGAGGTATCCATCATAGAGTCCATGATACGGGTAGGATCGGTGGCCTGTAAGCGCGATTTCCTCACTGAGGGAATATCCCTGAGGGAATTGGGCATTGAGGATTTGGATAAGGAAGAGATAATAAAATACATCAGAGAGGGTATAAAGGCGTAGCAATGCAATGCGGAGATGAAGAGTAATATCAATAGCGATTAGTGAACCAACCCGCGTCTAAGACTTTCTAGCCCGGCGATGTAATGGCAGTCTGCATATATCTAAATAGGAAATGAGAGGGGGTGGTTAAAATGGAAAGTATCTCAAATTAAAGGTGAAATTGGTTTTGGATTCTAGCCAGGTTGATTCAGGCCTTAAGATTAAACACTTAAAGAAAGGAAAAATGAAATGAAAAGTAAGCACTTGATTTTTCTTCTCTTTGCCTTTGTAGTTGTTTTCACCTTTACTCCAGGATTTGCAGCCAGTAAGCCGGTAAAGATAAAATTTGCCCACTTAGCTCCAGCAAAACCTTTTGATTCAGATATTCATTCCATGGCGGTCGCTTTTAAATATATAGTCGAAAAGCGCACTGGTGGCCAAATTGAGGTTGATATTTACCATTCCGGCACACTGGGTAAAGAAATTGACTTGATAGAGGCTGTAAAAAACAATGTAATTCAGCTGCATATTGCGTCAATGGGGGGATTGGCTCGAATATTTCCACCAGCCCTCCTTCATACCGCCCCTTATGCTATTAAAAACGAAGCTATTGGCAGGGCTCTCATCGATGGACCCTTTACCCAGAAACTCTTGGAGGCTTTTACGAACAAAACTGGGATAAAGGGGTTAGGTATCTTCGATTCGGCTTGCTACCATGTTTTTACTAATAACATACGGCAGATCCATACCCCGGCTGATATGAAGGGAATGAAGTTTCGGGCCATGGATCCACTACAAATAGCCATGTTCAAAGCTCTTGGAGCTAGCGCCGTACCTATCTCATGGCCTGAGGTCTACACTTCACTCCAAACAGGGGTAGTCCATGGCCAGTCTAACCCCATCTCAATCGTCGAATGGGCCAAATTGTATGAGGTCCAGAAATATATCACAGCTGCCAATAGCATATATGGCGTTTTGTGGTTGGTGGCTAACAAAGAATGGTATGACTCCCTTTCGCTTGAGCATAGAGGCATAATCCAAGATGCCATCATGTTCTCGAAAGACACGCGTCGAGGTTTAGGTATTTTATTAGAACAATCTTCCATAAAAAAATTAAAGGAGATTGGTATGGATGTGTACTGCCTCAATGACAATGAGGTATCGGAGTTTCAAAAACTTGCCCGACCTGCTTGCCTGGAGTTTTTAAAGGGGAAAATGGATCCTAAATGGGTTGATGAGTTTTTAATAGCCATCAAAGAAGCCGAGTCAAGTGTAAGTTTAGGATACAAGTAATTACGTGAAAACCCCCGGCTTTGCTGGGGGTCTCATAAAGTTTGATCTTTCTGTAAGTATGCGAAATCTTACCTGTGAGAACCACGCAAAGCCCATAGCAAAGGAGGCTCCCAAGGTATGACATGGAAACCTATTTGCGATTGTGGGCGTGATCTCATTTGGATCCAAAGATATTGCAGAATTGTCAGAAGCATATAAACGAATATTGTTTTAAGAGCAAAGAGATTAGTTGTATGTGGCTCAGCATGTTTTTATGAGTTTATTCATATATGAGCGAGACTTTGTTGAGTCCTCAACAGGAGCAGATGGATAAAAAGACCGAAAAGTAGATTAATACTTCTGAAAGGGTAAGTGAGTATGGATTCTGATGTATCACAAGGTTCATTTGTTATGATGGCTGATAAGGTAGGTTTGTGGGTTGAGAATATTTCTGGAGCTTTTTGTGTTTTAATTTACACGGCCGTGACAGCCGATGTCCTCCTAGGTGTTTTTTTTCGCTATATCATGAAGAATCCATTCGAATGGACCGAGGAGTTGGCCCGTTATTTTATGGTGGGCCTGGGTCTTTTAGCCATTAACCTTGCCACTCGGCGGAAAGAAAACATCCGTATAAACCTTGTTGTTAGAAGGTTCCCATCTAGCATAGCTAGAGTTTTGAGTTATGTAGTAGATCTACTCTCCGCCCTTTTTTATACCATACTAATTTGGCAAGGGTATCTGATGGCTAAACATACCATGCTGACTGGGCAATCTATAAATATCTCAATGTCTTGGCCCTATTCTGTCGTGTGTGTGGGTGGCAGCCTAGCCCTCATTCAATTAGTGATAGAGGACATTAAAAAAGTAGCTTTAGTCTTCAATGCTAGCATTGGGGAAAACTCTTTACCATGAATCAATAATTACATATCTGAAAAGTGTTCTGACTAATGGCCTTATTTTTGCTAATTACCTTTTTCGTGCTAATGGCTATCGGTACTCCCATAGGTTTGGCTATGGGCTTAACCGCTCTTTTCGGTTTTTTTGCGCTGGGCGATGCCAGATTGTTGACAATAGTCTCCCAAAATTTTTTTTCAGCTATGAACAGTTATGTTTTGGTGGCACTACCTCTTTTCATCTTGGCTGGTGATATCCTTAACAGAAGTCGTCTCACAGACAGATTGGTTGCTTTTTCCAATGTCTTTTTTGGAAAATTAAGGGGAGGCTTAGGACATGTCAATATTATAACCAGTATAATATTTGGCGGCATGTCTGGAGCTGCTGTTGCTGATACAGCAGCTCTGGGCAGAATATTCATTCCTGCCATGACCAGAGAGGGTTATGGAAAAGCTTTTAGTACAGCTGTGACCGTTAGTTCTTCCATAATAGCGCCAATTATACCCCCGAGCATAATAATGGTCATCTATGGTGCCTTGATGGGTGTATCAATCGCAGGTATGTTTGCCGCAGGGATTGTCCCCGGCTTTATGGTGGGAGCATCATTGATGATTGTCAATGGGTTCATTTCGGCCAAGCGAGGCTACCCAAAGCTTGACCAAAAGTTTACATTTAGGGGTGTAATATCGAGCACTAAACAAGCGGCTTTCGCACTCATTATGCCCATTATCATACTTGGCGGCATTCTGAGCGGTGTGGTAACCCCTACTGAGGCCGCAGGCATAGCAGTTGGTTATGCGCTTTTTATTGGATTAGTTGTTTATCGCAACATCAAGCTTAAAGATCTATATGATATTTTTTTTAAAACCTCAATTATTATGGGTAAGATGGGATTGATCTTTTGTGGTGCGGCTATTCTTGGCTGGATCATGGCTAGTGAGCATATCCCCGAAATTATGGCCGATTTCTTCATAAGTTTAAGTTCAAATAAGTATATAATATTATTACTGGTAAACGTTTTTTTGCTTATTATTGGAATGGCCCTGGATGTATTGATTAGTCTTCTCATCCTAGCTCCAGTGTTGGCACCACTAGCTATTAGCCTGGGCGTCGATCCGCTTCACTTTGGAGTTATGGTATGTATCAACCTGAACATTGCCCTATTAACGCCACCTGTTGGAGCTTGTTTAAATATGGCTATGGCTATCACCGATCTTGAACTGGAGGAGATCATAAGGGAAGTATGGCCGTTTTTAATAGCAGAAATAGTTGTATTGTTTTTCGTAGTATACATCCCCCCAGTTACGATGTTTATGCCTAGGTTGTTAGGATTTGCTGGCTAAAACAAACTGTTAGTAAGTGTGGCATGAGATGGGCAATGCTTCATTCCTCTGTTTAGCGTAAGGAGTGATAATTGCATGATTATTATTCCCATATATATACGAAAGCGAGGTGCAATAATATGAGCAGCAGTACTGAAACACAATTTGGTAACTACGACTTCGGACTTGCAGATGAGGAAGAAACAAGGGCTGCCAGACTTCATGCTGAAAGTATTATCATTGATCAGGTATGGTTTGGACCATGTACCTACCTCTCATTGACTCCGGAGATGGAAAAGGAGTTGGATGAAGTCATGGAAACCACCCGTGATGCTGGATTAACAATGAACTTAGCTGGAACTCTCCCGGTTCGCGAGGCTATTAGTGGTAGATTCCCAGAATTCAAGAAGTGCTGGGATTCTTCTGGCCTTACTGCTGGCTCTCGATCGGTTGAGTTTTCTTCATGGGAGCGTTTCTCTCTGCTGTTTGGCAGCCACATTTCCATGTTCGATAACCTGGCATGGGTTATTAAGGCGTTACGTGCTGAGGACATTCGTCGGGCCAAGGCCGAGTGCAAACATGCCGCGTGGATCTCGACGCAGTTATCTCGGGGTCTTTGCACGAATTTCATCGATTTTATCGAGCCGGCTTATAATCTAGGCCTAAGAATGATTCAGCTAACATACAATTCAATGAACAGCCTTGGAGCGGGTTGCACCGAGCGAACCGATGCCGGGGTGAGTCATTATGGAGCCAAAGTCATCGCTCTGATGAATGAGCTAGGCATTATTGTGGATACTGCGCATTGCGGCCGCCAAACCACGCTTGACGCTTGCAAACTTTCTACTGCACCTGTGGTGGCCTCCCATACTTCTGCCCAAAGACTTTATAATCACATCAGGGCTAAAACTGATGAAGAGCTACATGCCATTGCTGACTCTGGAGGAGTCATTGGAGTCTATATGGTACCTTTTTTTCTAAGCCCTCCTCCAGTTCCGAACCAAAGGGTTGGAATGGAAGCATGGCTCGATCACATAGACTACATCACTAATTTAGTAGGATGGGAGTACGTGTCTATTGGAACAGACTGGCCAATGCCAATGCCTAAGTCGATTCTTAAAAAAACTATACTGACATACGCCCTCAAAGCCGGGTTTCGCAAAGAGGACAGGGTCAATGAAATGCTTATAAATCTCGATGGGTTTGATGACTACCGTGACTTTCCCAACGTCACGCGAGGCCTGGTAAAAAGAGGATATACTGATAAACAGATAAAGGGGATTCTGGGGGAGAACTTCCTTCGTGTTTTCAAAGATGTATGTGGTTGATGCTAAGTTGTGTTGTCATAAATATGAGGAATAAGCTTGATTCCACTGAAATATTCACTTGCTTAATTAGTATATAGATTCATAAAAAACTTTACAAATATTATCTACCATGAGGTGATTTAAGAGAGTTATGGACTGATTGGCAAATAGAGCGATCGAGTTTATTAGAATAAGATACGTAAGTATGTACAGAAAAAAACGGACAGCTTTGACAAAACTGTAAGGGGGGGAAGAAAAGGGATCAACAGTTAGAAATTTTAAAGATACTATCCCTTCACGAGGAGCAATGGCCATCGGATGGGATGTGGAGATGTGTACCTTATACCTTGAACCTGTTTCACCATTATTAACGGCTGGGGCGGCGGTACTGGGGACGTCACCTTTGGTCAAGGGGCTATTGAGTGAGCACAATAGGCCTGAATGAGAATCAGATTCGCAAGTATATAAGATGGCAGGAGAAGAAAGATAGACAAGCCGAGCAATTGGGCTTGGTAATATAGTAAAACATTTACCGGCGTACCTTCCAGGTACGAATTGGCAAACCACCGCCTCTGGCGGTGGTAGTTGACGTACGTTTGGCATGACGCACTCGCTGGCCTTCCGGTGAAAAAAACACCGAAAGTAGAATACCCACCGTTACCGGAAGGAAGGGTAACGCCAATAGGGCAAGGGCAGTTCCCAGAAATGGGGCGTCTGAAGGAATTCTAGCCGATTTGCCAAATAAAAAGAGAGTCGAAGAATGAAAAAAAAAGTGAAAGAAAAAATTACTGAACCAAAGATAAAAAGCCTTGAGTTGGTCAAAACAAGAAGGACACAGATCTGTCGGGCTGCTGAAGAACTATTCGCTGAGAAAGGTTATCACAAGACATCGATCCGGGATATTGCCAGGAAGTCTGGTATTAGTATCGGGTCTCTATATGATTACCTTAGAAATAAGGAAGATATACTTTATTTATTAGCCCAGGAATTTTTTGTCAAGCTTCGTTCTGAGGTTCTTAAAGTAATTGAGGGAGATTATGATGTTGTACAAGAACTTGAAGGCACGCTTGAAACGATGGTTAGGGTAGTAGATCAATTTCAAGAGTATGTGCTGTTTACCTATCGAGACTCTAAATACTTAAAAAAAGAAGATCTGATCGCTTTGCTTGAGCAAGACTCCTTCTTTACTCAAACATTTACTAAAATTATACAAAAAGGTGGAGAGCAAGGTATTTTAGAAACTTATGAACCAGAAATCGTAGCTAATATGCTAACAATTCTAACACATTCCTGGGCCTTAAAAAGGTATAACCTCAAGAAATATCCATTTTATACATTTCAAAAAATTCTTATTCAATTCATTCTACATGGATTGATAAAGAAAAATAAAAAAGATGATGAAAAACAGAACGGTACTGCTTATGACTCAGGCGCCTAACATTATGATGTATGCTAGGTTTCACGTCGAAAAACGTGGAAAGGATTTTTTTCTTCTCATGAAATGTGGGTTTAGAGAAATGAGTAACTTCTCAATAAGTTGGGGTACACTTGACGGCAAAGTAATTTTGGACACATATTGTAAATTGTACAGATTCTATTTATCGAACCCTTATAAAATCCCAACTTCAGACATATGGAAAATTCGACCAAAATTGATTTAGTTATATGAGCACTTATAATGAATTGCTGGAAGAATCTACCACTTCTAGCCTCTTGATAATGCTATATATTTAAAAATACAAACCAAATAATGGGCAAGCAGCTATGAGAACTCCAAACTGCCAATTAAGTGGTTTTTATTGTTAGATATTTGCCAATGTCGTGAAAATGTCTAAATCCAATTTTCCAGTAGTCTAACCTTATTAAGAATTTAAAATGAATCTGGCAAATCTACTAACAGACTTAGAAAAAGGTCGAATAGGGGCGGCCTCCAAACTCATCTCCATTTTGGAGCAAGGAAATGATTATGAAATAGACAAGATTATGGAGGTGATTTACCCACACACAGGCAATAGTTGGGTAATAGGTATTACAGGGCCCCCAGGAGCAGGAAAGAGCAGCCTGATAAATGGCCTAATTTATCATGCGAGAGAAGAAGATAAATCAGTAGGAGCCATTCTGGTGGATCCAACAAGCCCTGTTTCTGGCGGTGCAGTGTTGGGAGATAGGATTCGAATGAGTTCCTTTTCACGAGATGAGAAGGTATTCATTCGATCCATGGGTTCACGTGGCAATTTAGGGGGGCTATCCATAGCAACATTAGGGGCGGTACGTATACTGGATTATTTAAAGAAAGACTTTATTTTCATAGAAACTGTTGGCTCAGGGCAGATTGATGTGAATATATGTGATATCGCAGATACAGTATGTCTGGTCCTGATGCCGAGTGCCGGGGATGTCATTCAATCCCTTAAAGCTGGTATAAGGGAAGTCAACGATATTTTTGTTATTAACAAATGTGACCAACTAGGTGCTGAGGAGACAGCCGTCAATATTCAATTAATTCTGGATATAACAGCCCAAAATACAGATCGTAATTTTTCTTGGCAGGTTCCGATTTGTCTCACAAACTCGCACACTGGTGATGGCATTCCTGATCTCTGGAAAAAAATTAAAGACCACCAGAACGAATCCAAGGAAAGTGAATTTAGGATCCAGAAAAAAATAACTCAAGCAAAAAAAGAGACGATCGATATCATTCTTCGTAAATTGGAAAAGTTTTTCCGGCGCCAGATCGACGAGAAAATGAGTGTAGGTAGTATTATTAATGACATAGCTATCAAATTGAAGAGTCCGCAAAGAGCGAGTGAAGAAATTTTTGCTAAAATTGCAGATACTGCATGGACACTTACCCAACTTTCGCAAGGGCGAAAGCAGAGCAACAACCTAAAACCCTTAGAAAAAAAGGAGAGATCCCGTGTTTGATGCTAAAACATTGGAGACGAACGAGCAGCTACAAGATACTTTGGAAAAGGACTTTAACAAGGTGAAAGAGAAGTTTATTGGAGAAGAGGAATATCACGCTGAAAGCTTTTCTGGTATTCCTCTCAAACCGGTGTATTTCCCAAAAGATATAGATCATATCCCTTACTCCGAGATCGGTTCCCCTGGGCAGTTTCCCTTCACTAGGGGTAACTATCCCATGGGGTATCAGTTCATGTCCTGGGCAAACCAACCTGTGATAGGGTGCGGAAGCCCTGAGGAGACCCGAGCCAGGATGGATTATCTTCGTGAGCAGGGTATGACCGGTTATTTTGGCCATCCACACTTCAATCTCGTGTATGATCTGGCTACCCATGGTGGTTTCGACCCAACTGATAGACCTGCAGAAGGTCGAGTTGGTGAGTGCGGTATGAACGTTTATTCTGTTCCAACCATGGAAATTCTGTTCAAGGACCTTCCTTTGGATAAAATGAACGTTGTGCATATCACTATGAACCAGAACTTGCCCATTCTGGCCATCTATATCGCTTATGCAGATACCCGGGGTTACACCCCTGATCAGTTACGAGGAAATTCCATGAACTGGTACCATACCTACAATGTGGCTTCCGGCCTGGCCACCTTTCCTCCAGAGATATGTGACAGATTAGCCGCTGAGCTGATTTGGTACTGTACCAAGAATATGCCGCGGTGGAACACAACAAACCTTTTTGGCTATGGTATTGAAGAGGCCGGGGCCAATTCCTATGAGGAGGTAGCAGTGATTGTTTCGGCAGGTATCTCCATAACGAGACGCTGTATTGAACTGGGCCTAAAACCGGATGAGTTTTTACCCCGTTTTGGCTTTCAGATCGCACAGGGAAATGACTTTTTTGAAGAAATTGCAAAGATCCGAGCACTGCGCAAGATCTGGGCAAAAATAAATCACAACGTCTTTGGAGCGACCAACCCACAGAGCATGCATGTTAGAATACACACCCACACATCAGGTGCAATGTTAACTGCTCAACAGCCTCTGGTCAACCTTATTCGGACAAGTCTTCAGGGGCTGGGTGCTGCCCTTTCCGGCGTTCAGGCGATGGAAATACCAGGCTATGATGAGGCACTTGCTATTCCTTCCAAAGATGCAGCACGGTTGGCCCTACGAATCCAGCAGGTTGTAGCCGAGGAGACAAACGTCACCAAGGTAACTGATCCCCTGGGCGGATCCTATTATGTGGAATGGCTTACGGCAGAGCTTGAAAAGAAAGCTATGGAGATTATTGAGAGCATAGAGAAGAGGGGAGGTTTTATTAAGGCGTGGGAGTCTGGATATATTCGATCCATAATAGAAAGTTCTGCAAGAAAGTGGAAAGAAAAGGTTGATTCAGGAAAACAAGTCATTATCGGTGTAAACAAGCATAACATGGAGGAAGAACAGAAGATTCCTCTTTATAAAATCCCTCCAGAAACAGAACGGTTACAAAAGGAGCGGGATATTGCCTATAAAAAGTCGCGGGATGCGAAGAAATATGAGAGGGCCATGAATGAACTGAAGGAAAGTTTAATCCGCTTTAAAGACGGTGATAATGATCATAGCTTGGTTCCCCAGCTGATAAACGCTGCCAGATGCGATGCAACAAATGGAGAGATGATGGCGTTGATGAAGAAGGCGCTGGGGTGGCTAAATTCTGCTGCGATAGCCCCAGTTTAAAAAGTTATAGATGTAAGGGTTGAAATACTTTTTAGGGAATCGGTTCTCTTTCGGTGTAATGCGCTAAAGAGGGATAATAGAGGCAAAAGGAATATTTTAGGGAACTTAAAGATTGTGATTTGTAAGGTTTTGGAGGGGAAATATTATGGAGGGAAAAACTACGCGGGTTCTTTTAACAAAGGCTGAACAGGACTGCCATGACAGGGGTGTCCGTTTTATTGCTACCAGGCTGCGAGAAGCTGGATACGAAGTGATTTACACCAATTTTTTGTATCCTGAAGAAATCGTTAATTCAGCCATACAAGAAGATGTGGATGTGATAGGGCTCTCCAGCTCTACCTTAGGACATAAAGAAGTTCTGGGTCACGTAAGAGAGGGCCTAAAAAAGGAGGGACGTGAAGATATCTTGCTTATATTGGGGGGCATTATCCCTGACGATGATGTGGAGGAATTAGGAAGAATGGGTATTAAGAAAATCTTTGGACCAGGAAGCACTGCAGAAGAGGTAATTCAATTTCTTAAGCAGAATAGGAGTCAACTACTATCGCCAGAGGCAGCGGCTTGAAAATTCGTACCTTGAAGGTATGTTGGTAAATGCTTTCTTGACTATAGTGCCAAGCCCAGTTGCTCGGCTTCTCTGTCTCTTTTCTCCTGCCATCTTACATGTTCCCGAATCTGGTCTTCATTGAGGCCTATCGTGCTCACACAGTAATCCCTTGACCAAAGATGCCGTGCTAAGTACCGACGTCCCAGTCGACCATAGCGATGAAAGAGGTTTGAGGACATTTTCCCTTTCAAGAATCCAATGATGTCTGATATGGCGTACTTGGGAGGAACTGAGAAAATTGTATTTACATGATCAGGCTGTAAACTGATCTCCTCCACCTCAACCAGATCCTTCTGCTGTGACAGATGGTATACTTTTTGTTTAGCGTATTCCCTTATCTGACCTTCAAATATCCGGTACAGGTACTTGGGGCAGAACACAATTTGATACTTGCACTCATAAATCGCATGTGATAACTTCTTAAAAACACTCATGATGTACCTCCCTCACTCAGCGTACCCTCCAGGAAGGTACATTATATCTACTCCTAAACATTTAATACACCGATAGAACCTATTCACGGTACCATTACCTGAGGTAGGGGTTTAAGGCGATTAATCAAAGTTCGGGTGGTCGCTGTAGAACCTCGTGGCATTTCTTTGGTGGAATTGTTTACGTATCGTAATTTATAGGAATGGATCGATCATCCATTCGATTTGCTGCCACTGGTGCCCACGTCTGTCCAAATACCACTTCCACTCGTTGGTCTTGGACAGCATCTCCAGATAAGGACAACCTAAAATTGAAACCCATGGCTTATGAGTGATAAGTAGTTGAAATCTTTGAGTCCAAATTAAAATATCAAATTCTTTTCGACAGCAGTGAGTTGGAATATTTTTTTAAAGTACCTGCTCCCTCTCGAGCCTTGCCATTATTGCCTTTTCAGAGATTCTGCTTTACTGTAGCCTACTGGTTAAAAAAGAAACTATCCCTGAAAGGTGATTGCTATGGAATACTTTCTGAGAAGTCGTCTGATGAGGGTGAGCCTATCAGACATAGATATGAACCCAGGCCCATTCTGTATGAGCTTTAACTTTGACCCGGGGCCACTGAAGGCCTCCATTAAGGGATTTGGTATTCTCAATCCCCCCTATCTGCTCAGTGACCAAGATGACAGATTTAGGGTAGTTGCCGGATATCGAAGGTTGCTGGCCCTAAGGGAGTTAGGCTGGTCGGATGCGGTGTGCCAGATACTGCCAGATGATTTTCCTCCCCTCGAGGCACTGCTGCTCAATCTACATGATAACCTTGTTCATCGCCACCTGAATAGCGTTGA
Source organism: uncultured Desulfobacteraceae bacterium (assembly GCA_964549945.1). GTDB lineage: Bacteria > Desulfobacterota > DSM-4660 > Desulfatiglandales > B25-G16 > B25-G16. The sequence goes on from CAZJXD010000011.1 coordinate 35,203, forward strand.
GAAGGGGATGGCCTTACATAGGTTAACCCGCTTCCTTACCAAGGAAGAGATAGTAACCAATTTCATGCCAATCCTTGGAATCCCTTCGAATAGACAAGCGCTGGAACAGTTTCTAGGTTTAGAGGAGCTAGAGGAGAAAATAAGGATTTCCGTTGCCATGGAAAGGTTATCGCCGAGAGTAGCGGGCTTGATGTGCAGCCTCGGCAGAGATGATCGGCTTCGGATGAACGATCTATTCGTGTCCTTAAGATGGAGCTTTAGCCAACAATGGGAAGCAACCCAGTGGATCATGGAGATCGCTGGCAGGGAAGGGCGGTCGATAAGAGAAGTGATGGAGGATGAACGCATTAGAGAGGTGTTAAAGAACGATAAAATGAACAGCCCGCAGAAGGTAAGGGCTATCGTGAGGGCGCTCAGGGAGAGGCGCTCCCCCATACTCATGGAATCCGAGAGATCTTTTAAAAGGGGCATCTCTGATCTCTCTCTTCCTTCAGGGGTGAGGGTAATCCCCCCGCCTTTCTTTGAGGGGACTGACTATAGGCTCGAGATCGTTTTCCGGGAGGGGAAAGAGCTCAGGGAAAAGGCGGCGAGGCTTTCCCGTACCGCTGGATTGGAAGAAATCACCGATTTCTGGAAGATAAGAAATCGCGTGTAATGCCTTTTCAAACGGTACTGCTTTCACAAATAACCCCGACACCTCACTTCAGGGTTATCCATGAAAGAAACTCATGTAGAGCATGGGGATGTCTTTTTTTGCTGCATGCCCTGTAACAGGGGGCCTCAGCGTGCCCCGTAAATCGGGGCACACGCGCAACGCGGATTTGACTATTGTATGCCATGGCGGTGGGTGCCCCGATTTATCGGGGCCTGCCGGTGCATTACTTCTAGGGCATGAGACAAAAAAAGACATCCCCATGCTCTTTTCTATATTAACCAAAAAACATAGCGTATTCCGTTATTAACAGAACGAGCACTGTGCTGACGATGGAACAATTCAAGATACGACGAATACTGATAGATAGGGGTGCGGAGGGAGATTCAATTGCACAACAGGTACGTACCAAATTGCCCGGTGTACCCATGGAGTCCGTGTCTCCTGACGATTTAGCCGCTGCCGACGATATCGATGAGCTGGATAAGCAATCGCTCAGGATGGTTCACTTCAGCGGGGATTTTCTCAAACCGTGTCCTGGCACGAGGAGATACATCTGCTGCGGGTATCAGATCTTGCACGTTGGCATAAACTGCCCAATGGATTGCAGTTACTGTTTCCTCCAATCCTACCTCAATCAGCCGTCATTGAGGATATTCAGCAACCTAGAGGAGAATCTCGATGTCGTAGGCAACACTATTGACCGCCATCCCGACAGGATCTTCAGGATCGGGACCGGCGAGTTCACCGACAGCCTTGCCCTTGATTACCTCACCGGATGGACCGATCTCCTGCTGCCGTTCACCTCCCCGAAGAAGAATTGTATCGTAGAGCTTAAGACGAAGACCGCCTACATCGAAAACCTCTTAAGGAAACGCGTTGTCGGCCAAAGGATCGTGGTGGCATGGTCGCTCAACACTCCACGGATAATCGCCCACGAGGAGCGCCACACCGCAGGCCTAGAAAGCAGGATTCTTGCTGCCCGGAGGTGTCAGAAGGCGGGATTTGTGGTTGCGTTCCATTTTGACCCGCTCATACATTACCCAGGATGGCGAGAGGAATACGAGGAGGTAATCCATCTCATGGAGAGGCACATCGATCCGGAATCCATCATATGGATCAGCATCGGGTCATTTCGGTATATGCCCGATCTTAAGCGGGCGATCATGAGGAGATTTCCGGAAACCCATGTCCTTAACGGGGAATTTGTTTCAGGACTGGATGGTAAGCTCAGGTATTTCAAGCCGATACGAACGGAGATGTATGCACGCGTATCCGAACGATTAAGGCAGTGGCACCGCGACCTTGGGATATATCTCTGCATGGAGAGCGACGAGGTGTGGGGGCAGTCCCTCGGATGGTCCCCTAAAACGTCCGCGAACCTATCGAGGTACCTGGATAACAGGGTGAGAAGGCTGATGCCGGATTAAAGTAAGCCGGGGCAACGCCATAGTGAGACACAACCTTGCCCGCGCTGTTACCCTGGGAGGAAAATCAAATTATCTTGTGATATGCCCTTAAATATGCTAGAAGCAGATCTATTTCTTCAAGGATATATCTTTTAACAAGAAATCATCTTTTATAACAGTGAGTTACGCTATATAGTTATAGTATTTTTTAACATAGTATGGTAACGCCAAACAAAAGGAGGCACCATGGAGATCAAAAAGATAGGAGTGGTCGGAGCAGGAACAATGGGCAATGGTATCGCCCAGATAGCGGCACAGATAGGATGCGACGTGGTGATGAGGGATATCGAGATGAGGTTTGTTGAAGGAGGTATGAAGAACATAGACAAATTCCTGTCAAGAAGCGTGGAAAAGGGAAAGATAGCCGCTGGGGAAAAGGATGCCATAATCGGGCGAATAAAGGGAACCACTGATATGGAAGACCTCAAGGATGCCGATTTTGTCATCGAGGCCGTGATCGAGGATCTCGAGCTCAAGAAGAAGGTGTTCAAGGAATTGGACGAGCTCCTCAGGCCGGAGGTAATCCTCGCCACTAATACATCCTCTATGTCCATTACGGAGATCGCTGCGAGCACAAGCAGGCCTGACAAGGTGTGTGGGATGCATTTCTTCAATCCAGCACCCCTGATGAGACTGGTAGAGATAATACGGGGCTATGCGACGAGCGATGAGACAATAGCGATCACAAGAAAATTTGCAGAGAAGATGGGTAAGGTAACCGTGGAGGTGAAGAAGGATTCACCGGGGTTTGTGGTGAATAGGATTATGACACCCCATTTTCTCGAGGCCATAAAGATTGTGGAAGAGGGAATTGCGTCTATAGAGGATGTGGATATAGCGGTGAAAAACGGCCTGAATTATCCCATGGGCCCCTTTGAGCTCATGGATTTGACAGGCATTGATATCGCGTACCGTGTAACCGAATATCTCTATAAAGAGCTCAACAAGGAGAACAAGTGGGTAGCGCCGAATCTCATGAAGACAATGATAAGGGCGGGTAAACTCGGTAAGAAGACGGGTGGAGGATGGTATAGTTCGTAAATTCCCCATGGAGAAGACATTAGAAAAGAGAGGCCTTTATGAGGCCTCCCTTATTTGTTTTTATGACGCATGGACTTTCTAAGCTTTCTGTACTTATGTTTCCTGATCTTCTTTCTCCTTTTCTTTACCACGCTGCTCATAGATAAAATCTCCGATCCATTTAAAAAATGCGACTCTGCAATAAAAAAAGGGGCCTTGTCAAGAGAATTTACATAAGTTTACATAATATATATTATCAGACTTAATGGAGAGGACAGCAACATCACCCTATATTCTTCTTTTTCTCCCTATAGAGGCGTTTATCGGCGGTGTTAATCAGGTCTTGCATCTTCATATCGTATGAAAAGGTCGAAAAGCCAATACTCGCCGACACCTCGCTCACCTCTTTGAACTCGCTCTTAAGCCTCTCGCATATGTTTTCTACGATGCGTTCGTCAGCTTCAACGAGAATGACTGCGAACTCATCACCCCCGTATCGAAACGCGGTATCCACGTTATCCCGTATATTCGATTGTATGATCTTTCCGGATTTGGAGAGCACCGTGTCTCCTGCGAGATGACCATATTTGTCATTGTACACCTTGAAGTCATCAAGATCCAGGAGAATGAGCGACAGATTGTGCTTTTGACGATTCGCCCTCTCGATCTCCTCTCGAAGTTTATTAAAAAAATGGCGCTGATTATAAAGCCCGGTGAGATTATCAGTTATCGAGAGCTTAGCTAACTTCTCTCTGGCACTTCTCTCTCTTAAAATCCTCGTGATCTTGGCCTCAATCTCATCAATCTTGAATGGCTTGACTATGAAGTCACTTGCGCCTGCGTTGATCACGTCCATGTAAGTATAATCCTTATCGTAGCCGGTCATGGCGATTACGCTTATTCCGGGGTTTTCCTTGGAAACCATCTTTATCAGCTCAATACCGTTCATTTCAGGCATATTAATATCGGTAATGAGAAAGCTGTAGTTACCATTCCTAAGCCGTTCCACGGCTAAACTGCCCTTTTCCACGAAATCAGTAGTAAATCCCAGGCTCGTCAAAAGGCTCTTTACCACCATACCGACCTCTACCTCATCATCAACGATCAGCATAGCCTCATTTTTATAGTCGTATTCCTTTTCCATGGCACGAATAAACGCTAATCCCCGCCTAGCTGCCCTCTACCAGCTCCCCGAGCAATGAATTTTGAAGACCCTCAACAATACGGACCTCTACTAATCGTCCCTTGAGATCAGCCTTTCCGGGAAAGTTCACCACCTTATTTCCGGATGTTCTTCCGGTGAGCTGTTCCCCTCCCCTTTTGCCCGCGCCCTCAACGAGAACCTCCTGCGTTGTTCCCTCGAGCAGCCTATTCTTCGACAGGGTTATCTCCCTCTGTCTCTCCTGCAAGGCGTACAGGCGCCTTTTCTTTTCTGTCTCCTCTACCTTATCCGGAAGCTGGGATGCCAAGGTTCTCGGTCGCTCAGAATACCTGAATGAGAAAAGATTATCAAACTGAATCTCCTCTATTAACCGGAGACTCTCCTCAAAATCGGACTCCGTCTCCCCGGGAAAACCCACGATCATATCGCTTGTGATCGCAATTTCAGGCCTTGTGGTACGCATGCGCTCTATCAAGCGAATATACGTATCCCTCGTATAGCCCCTGCGCATAAGGTTGAGTACCTTATTGGAGCCCGATTGCACCGGCAGGTGAATGTGCGAGCAGAGGGAATCGAGGCAGCCAAAACAACGTATCAGTTCGTCGGAGAGGTCTTTGGGATGAGAGGTCGTAAAACGGAGCCGTCTTAGACCAGCTATGCCATCCATCTCCTTTAACAATCCGGGAAACCCCGGCGTGCCATTATCCTTGGCATTGTAAGAGTTCACATTCTGCCCGATAAGGGTTATCTCCTTTATGCCGCGGCTCACGAGATGGGTTGCCTCATCAATGAGCTGTCTTGCCGACACGCTCCTTTCCCTACCCCTCACGTACGGAACAATGCAATAGGTGCAAAAGTTGTCACAGCCCTCCATGATCTTGAGGAAACTCGTAACCCTTCCCAGCACAAAACCGTTACATCTCGCAAAAACAACTGGATCAGCGTCGATATCCACCGCGCAAATCCTCTCGCCTCCTGTCTTGATCTGAGAGAGGTATTCGCCCACGCGGTGGATATTTCTCGGGCCTAGGACTAAGTCGAGATAGGGAAAACGCTGAAACAGCTCCATGCCCTTTTCTTGGGCCACACACCCGACAATACCAATAATCCGATCTGGATTCCGCCTCTTTAGGGACGACAGACGCCCGATAAGGGTCAGTGCCTTTGCCTCGGCCTTTTTTCTGACGGCGCAGGTATTGATCATGATCAAGTGAGCATCATGTATGGCCTGTGTTTGCTCGTAACCGCTGTTGGTGAGATCCTGGCTAATGCTGTCGGAGTCATACTTGTTCATCTGGCAGCCGAATGTCTTAATGAAGAACAAATCGCTCAACCTGTCTCACCTCTCACGCCAACCGCAGAAGCCTTCACCATGGCAGAGATATTCGGTACCCGTCTTAAGGTGAATGCTCCCCTCCTCTTTCAGGGAATTGATGAGGGATGTGATTTCCTCCGTGCATCCCGGGGCTATGGAGATTTCAACCGTACCGCTCATCGGATCAATGGTTCTCATAATGGCCATCCCGTCATAGGACTCAATAATCCATTGCAAATAGCATATTTCTCCCTTTTCTACGGACAGGATACATTTACGCGTTCGCGTTATTGAAGGATGACTCACCCCATTTCAGCTTTGTCCTCAAGATATCAAAATAGTCCTGATTGGGAGACTTAATAAGCCTCAATTTTTTCTCCGATTTGGATACGATCACCCTGTCACCGTCCATGAGATCGAACCCTACCTGACCGTCAAAGGTAAGGAGCACCTCCTCGCTGCGCTCCCCCATCCTGATCTCGATGATGGATGCGCCCGGAACTATAATCGGCCTGTGCGTTAAGGTAAACGGACAAATGGGGGTTACCAGGAGGGCCTCTAAATCGGGGTAGAGTATTGGCCCTCCGGCAGAGAGGTTGTGGCCCGTCGATCCTGTAGGCGTTGATATGATAAGCCCATCAGCCCTGAAGGTGGTCAGGAAGCGATCGTCAATGGATACCCTGAGCTCAATAATCCTCGCCAGCGCCCCTTTGTTGATTACCACGTCATTCAGTGCCGAGAAAAGACAGAGCTCCTCGCGATCCCTTATGACCCTCGCTTGAAGCATGAGCCTGGTTTCGATATCTATCTCTCCCGCGATGAGCCTTTCCATGTCCTCATAGAGCCTTTTAACCGGGATCTCCGTGAGAAATCCCAATCCCCCGAGGTTGATACCCAAGATAGGAAGCCCGTACCGGCCCACCTTCCGTGCGGCTCCAAGCAATGTCCCGTCTCCGCCCAACACTGCAACCCAATCAACCGTATCGGGGATACCTGTTTCTTCCTCCCCATATTGTCGAGAGGAGGCCCTTGGCGACATCTCCTCTGTATACACGACGATGCCCCTTTCCTCGAACCACTCCTTCAGGCGGCCGCACTCCCGCCTCGCGGGCTCGAAACCGTGCTTATAAATTATCCCCACTGAGTTAGGAATATGCGTCACTGGTCGTTGCTCATTCTGATGGGATTATCGCGTCCACTTCCCGATTACCCTCCATTCATCCACGAGATCCGAGGTCGTATCCACCAGCAGGTGCACGATGGGCAGTGTGGGAAATGCCTTCTTCAGGTCATCTAGGTCAACCGGCTCAAAGCGATCCTTGTTGTTGAGATACGCCTGTTCGGTTAACGCATTTGATTCGTAGTTCTCCTTTGTCCTCTCCGAGATTCTCCGGAATGAGACTTCCTGCGGGCATTGCGTTTGCTGAATCACGAACACCCTGTTATGCCGTGCGGCGATCTCAGCAGCCCTCCTCCTGAGCTTGCGGGTGATAAAGGTGGCATCCAGGATGATGCCCTCGCCCTTGGCCGCGAGTTCATCGGCGCGCCTATAGGTTTCATCATAGACAAGCTGCCTCTTTTCCATATCGGAGGCGACCTTCTCGTCGAAGATATCCTCCCCTCTCAATACCTCTAACCGAATAAGGTCTGTTCTCAATATCTTGTAGCCCCTTAGCTCGGCGATCACCTCTGTAGTTTCTGTTTTATAGGTAGCCGGAAGCCCGCACGCGATGAGTACCGCCTCAGGCACCAGCTCCCTCTTCATATACTCCACGAATGGCTCCCTCATGGGCACCTCATCCTATGTACGATCTCGCGAGCTGAAAATATCTCCTTGCCGTGTGCACTGCCTCCTCCTTCTTAGCGGGCTCGATACGCTCGTCATCGAGCTGGAAACTGGTGACCTTGCCCCTCACATACGCCCGATACACCTTATAGAAGTCGAGAATGGGCTCTACCTCCCTCTCCCGGGCCCGCTCTCGGTAGAAGTCCCACAGTAGTACGGAATGCCTCGTTCCGCCATGGTATTCCAGATCCATCAGCAAGAAGGCAATGTCATTGAGCGTATCAATATACCTGAATCTATCATTGAATTCAATACAATCGAATATGGAAAGACCTTTGGTAAGACATACGTGTTCCATATGAAGATCGCCGTGACAGTCCCTTATCCGCTTGTCCTTTAACCTTTTCAGGAATGCGGTCCTCGTGGAGGTGTAACACGATGAAGTCCATCGCACGAGCTCATCGAAATCCTCTCTTCGAATCGTTGTTCCGATATACTTCTCGGTCTGCGCGAAATTCTCATCCGTATTTACCTTGAATGCCTCCGGGTATCCAAAGGCATCGATTTCGGCTGAATTGCGGGCGGTCCCGTGGAACCCGGCGAGGACTTCGGCAATCCTTCTCAGATGCGTTTCGCTCAATTCTCCGCGGAGGAACACCGATTTCATGAGCATCTCCTCGGGCAGCCTCTTCATCTTCACCGCGTATTCAACGATCCTCCCCTCCCCTTCCCCCATCCTGTAGTGTGCGCCGTCATACAGTATGGGCACTACCCCCAGGTACAGACCTCGTGACAACCTCCTGTTGAGCGTGATCTCCTGGTTGCAGTAGTATTGCCTCTTCTCCAGGGTAGTGAAATCCAGGAACCCGAAATCGACCGGTTTCTTTATCTTGTAGACGAACCGATCGGCGATAATGACCATCGAGATATGGGTCTGGACAAGGGATACCCCTTCCGTTTCATCCGGGAGATGAGCTGGATTCAAGAGATCATCGATCATTGGAGACATGGCTCGCCCTTCACCGATATTCACAGAACCGCATGAGCTATCCATCCGCATAGCAGCAGCATGCCGATTTATCCGTGCATACTAAAGGGGTGTGGGAGGAGGGTCAAGAATAAAATGCCGAAACCATGTTGACTTTAAGGAGCATCTACACTAAATAGTTGATGGACGTACGGGGGTAGTTGAGATGCGTGAGAAGATCAAGGAGGCTGCTGATTTTCTTTCAAGAAGAATAGAAGCTGCGCCCCTCATAGGGATGATTACCGGCACGGGTCTCGCGGATCTCGCTCAGGTCATGGATATCGAGCACACCATCTCCTATGGGGACATTCCTTATTTCCCGAAATCCACGGTCCCCGGCCACGCAGGCCTTCTCCAGTCCGGCCGCCTATCCGGCAAATCAATGCTCGTGATGCAGGGAAGGTTCCATATCTACGAGGGATATACCGTCAACGAGGTGACCTTTCCTGTCAGGGTTATGGCCCTGCTCGGCGTGAGGCATCTGATCATCGCCAGCGCGGCAGGTGGCTTGGATCCTCATTTCAGGCCAGGGGAGTTGATGTTGGTATCGGATCACATCAATCTCACCGGCCATAATCCCCTTATCGGACGAAACCTCGAGGATCCTGCCCTGAGGTTTCCCGATATGAGCTCCGCCTATGATGGCGAACTGTCAGCTTTGGCCATGAAAGCCGCATTGGATAACGGGGTTCATCTCCATCAGGGGGTGTACGCTGGTATTGCCGGCCCCAGCCTCGAGACACCTGCTGAGACGAGATTCCTGAGGCTCATAGGCGCTGATGCGGTGGGGATGTCAACGGTGAATGAGGTCATTGAGGCCATTCATTCAGGGATGAGGGTATTGGCGATTGTTGCGATCACCAACCGGAATATCCCCGATTGCATGGCGCCCCTCTCAATTGAGGAGATCCTCGCGAACGCCAAGAAGGCATCACCGGCGCTCACGAGACTGCTCATCACAATCATCGAGGATCTGGAGGCATGAGCAGGGCGGACATCTTGATTAAGAACGGTACGATCCTGGCCATGGATGAGGAGAACACGGTGATCCCTAACGGCTCGCTCATCATATCAGGAGACACGATACGCTTCGTGGGCGCCGAATATGAGGGCTCAGATGCCATGAAGACCCTGGACGCCGAGGGCGGTCTCATACTGCCCGGGCTCATTAATAGCCATACCCACGCAGCCATGACCCTTTTCAGAGGATTAGCGGATGACCTTCCCCTGATGGATTGGCTGAACGAGTATATCTTTCCCGTTGAAAGCAAGATGGATGCCGACTTCGTGAGGGTGGGAACTCTTCTGGCCTGCGCAGAGATGATCATGTCCGGCACCACCACCTTTTGCGACATGTATCTCTTCGAGGATGAAGTGGCACGTGCAGCACGGGAGGCGGGTATGCGGTGCCTCGTGGGAGAAGTCCTCTATGATTTTCCCTCACCCAACTATGGGCCCATAGAAGAGGGACTGCGATATACGGAATCGCTCATCCAGAAGTGGAGGGATGATCCACTCGTGTCCATCGCGGTAGAGCCCCATTCCCTTTACACGTGTAGCCCAGAGCTGCTCATCGCGTCCAATACCTTAGCGCTGGACTACCACGTCCCGCTCATTATCCACGTAGCCGAAACCCTGAGCGAAATCGCCGAGGTGAGGAAGAAATACGGAAAGAGACCTTTTGAACATCTCCACTCCCTCGGGATTCTGGGCCCTCATCTGATCGCGGATCACTGCGTGCATCTGGACGAGTGGGATATCGCAACAATTGCAGAACACAACGCAAAGGCCGTTGACAACCCCGAGAGCAACATGAAACTCGCTTCTGGTATCTCACCGGTGCCCGAAATGCTCGCCGCAGGCGTGACCGTGGGCTTAGGCACCGACGGTTGTGCCTCTAATAACAACCTCGATCTTTTTGGTGAGATGGATATGGCCGCGAAGGCCCACAAGATCAAGAACCTGGATCCCACGGCAATGAACGCGGTTACCGTGGTAAGGATGGCAACTATTGAAGGCGCCAAGGTGCTCGGCATCAATGAGGCAACCGGCTCACTCGAGGTGGGCAAGAAGGCCGACATCATCGTCCTCGACGTGGACAAGCCTCACCTCACACCCATGTACAATCCATTCTCACACCTCGTGTATGCTGTTCGCGGCCATGACGTGAGGCACACCATCATCAACGGCTCGATCGTCATGGAGGATAGAAGGATACGCAGCCTTGATACGACCGAGGTCATGGCCAGGGCGAGGGAGAAATCGGTAAAGGTGCGGGAGTGGGTGGGAAAATAACCTGGGATATCTCCATCTCCTCTTCCAATCTCTTGATCCCCTGGTGAGTTTGTCACCCATATTCCCGCACTCATTTCCTTGATACGGCATATTATGGTGCCTGTCCAAGGCTGAGAAACGATGGAATGCCCGTTACCCCTTCCGCCTTGGTAATCCCCCTTACTACTGCCTGTGCGAGAACCTCTTCGGCCATGAATCCCACTGTTTGAAAATCGATCTCGATCTGACCGGCGCTCAGGCTGAACACGATATCACCATCATAGAGGGTGTGCCCTGGGCTCACGGTTTTGAGAATACCGGGGCCCGCCATCTTGGCCACAATAGAGGCGCCCTGTTTATCGAGCTTCGCATTGGTGAGGATTACGCCGATGGTGGTGTTCTGAAAAGCGGGAGAAGGCCTCGGAACTCCCCGCCTCATAAGCTTCCGCGTATCGGCAAATGCCATGCTATCGCTCGCTACCCTTGCACCAGCCAGGATTTTCCCGGTTAAGGGGTCTCTCACATCCCCAAAGGCGTTTACCACCGCCAGGGCTCCCACGATCAAGCCCCCTCTTCCCCTCTCCGCGGCAACGCCTATCCCTCCTTTCATTGCCTGATCGATTCCATAAAACTTGCCCACCGTTGCCCCGGTTCCAGCGCCCACCGAGCCCTCGGCAATTTCGCCAATAGCTGCGTGCTCGCAGGCCAGGTACCCCATATCACGGTCGGGCCTCCTCATTGCAGAGCCTACCCTCAGATCAAAGATTGCCGCTGTGGGGACGATGGGAATTTTGGCTATGCCCACATCAAATCCGCTTCCCATCTCCTCGAGGTATCTCATCACGCCTGATGCGGCATCAAGCCCAAAGGCACTGCCACCGGTTAGGCAGATTGCATGAACCTTCGGCACAATGTGAGATGGGCTCAGTGCATCAATCTGCCTTGTGCTCGTGGCAAACCCATTAATTGCAACTCCGCCGGTCATTCCCTCTGGGGCAAGTATCACGGTAACGCCGGTTAAGGCCTCGAAATCCGAGGCGTGACCCACGGAAACTCCTTCGATATCTGTAACGCCGACGCTCATCGCACAACTCCCCCTTATTCCTATTTAGGCATTGTATCCACAAAGACTCCTTTTATCAATATCCATGTACTTGAAGGCCTACATTTGTTCTCTTTCTCAGCAACCCGTTGAATCCCTTGCTAAAACCTCACCATTAGGCGCTTAGAAAGGGGAGGCAATGTCCTCCAGGGGACTCGCAACGCAGGATCGCATCCCCATGCACGGCCGTCCAGATATATCGCTTCGCTGTATAATCCCCGGATTTCACGAGCAAGGTGGGAATTCCTATAATTTCCTTGACTTATCCCTTAAAACTGTGCCACAGTGGCGGAAAATCGCCTCATAATGAGAGGGATGGAGATTCCCTCTCAGGGCTAACACGCATTTGGCATAAAGAAAGATAGAGGAGCCTTCCCATGATGACCGCGCTGCTTGGAAATGTAAGTGTAGTGGACATAGTATTGCTGGTACTGGTTATTATCTCCCTGATTGGCCTGTTCAAGGTCCAAAAGAGCACGAAGAAAGCGATGGAGGAGATAGACAAGGAGATTACCTCCGTCCAACAATATCAGGGCGAGATTACCGAAGGCCTGAATAGCAAGTTCGCGTCTCTCAAGGAGGATATCGATAGCAAGATCAAGGGGCTTACGCCGAAGTTCAATGAGCTGGTAAAGAGGGTCAGCGCCACGCTGAGCGAGAGCAAAAGAGCGGTCGTGGCAGAGATAGACGACAGAACGAATCCGCTGAAATCCTCCCTCAATGAGGCTCGAGCTGCCATGAGGAAAATGCTCGCCGATAATGAGAAGGAATTAAAAAGGATGTCGAAGGAGATCGAGGGGTTTTCCAAGGAGCTGGAGAAGATGAAGGACGACATCCGCGAACGGACCTTTGATCTTGAGTTGTAGCCAATGAAAGAGAGCGTAGTCGCCACCATCCTCTTCGCCGATCTCGTAAATTCCACGGAGATGTCGAAGAACCTGACGCTCCACGAATACGACGATATGATCATCGATTTTCAGGGGACCATGTACGAGATCGTCTCTCGCCATCTTGATCATTTTGGATATACGGGCAATGGCGAGGATTCCTACTGGTCCATCGCGGGCGATGAAATGCGCCTGTTTCTCTTCTCTGGTTCAACGCTGTTTGACGTGCGCAACGCACTGCTCATTGCCTTGAAGATCAAGCTCGGCTGGCTGGCGTCTGCCTTTAATGATAGAATCTTGAAGGAGGGACGCATTGTCTCCCGGGTTGGCGTTGGCATTAACTGCGGCAAGGTCATAAAGGATGTGAGGGAGTGGCGGATGAGGATGGGCGAGGATCGGCCCACTATCGAAGGCTACGCGATCAACGTGACCAAACGGATAGAGTCAACCTCACGCGACGGCACCGCGTATCAAATCATGGTAGGCGATAGCCTTTATAGGAAGTGCCATGAGAGCGGTTCGCTCAACGTCTCGTTTGGCAAGCCTCGAGGCCTGGCATTCAAGGGCCTCGGTCAGAAGATACCGGTGTATGAGGTAGCCTCCTTCGTCAATTTCGAAATCATGCCAACCATGCCCGAGTCTTTCCGGGATGGGCTGCTCGAGAAGATGCAGTATGCCGTTAGCCAACCCATGGCGGAACCATGGATATTCATCACCCTCTTGCGGGAGTACGTTTCATTGATCTCCTCTGGTCAACATGATTACCTCGAGGGACATGCCATTGAGCTCGCCAAACAGGCGCTGGAGGTAGTCGAATATAAGCCGGCTATCTACAACATGCTTGGTTGGTTTCACATCCACGGGAGGAGTATTCGTAATCTTGACATAGCCTTACAATACTTCGAACAGTCCCTAAGCCTGGAACCGAGAAACGAGGCAGCCCTTGCTCACAAGGCCAGAATCCTTGACACAAAAGGGAAAATCGATCTGGCCAGGCAAGCTTACGAGGAAATACTTCTCCACAATCCCACTCACACCGAGGCGCGCAAAAAGCTGGAACAGTATAGCGCTGGATAGGGTCAATCCGGTTTCAACATTGTTCGGCTAAAATTATGCCCTGGATAGCTCAGCTCATAGAAGTCCAGTAGTTCCTCTACATCTCCCAATAGCCCTGGGAGAGCGCCTCTTCATGGGTCGATCTCCTCGCCAGAAAATCCCTTAGGTATTTGAGTTCTACCTTCTGAATCTCCACGCTATATTGGTAATTCTTGAGCCGTTTGCTCATGGTCGAAAATTCTTTGTCAGACCACTCGGTGGTCACCACGAGTTCTTTTTTGATGCTATCCAAATTGGGGTCGAAATCGGAGAAATAGGTCAGGAGCCTCGTGCCCACCTCGCTAAAGAATGCCCCGATAACCATGTTCAATTTCTCCAGCCTTACCCGTTTTTCCCTGGCACCCAGCAGTTGGTGGATGATCATGGTGACCAACAGGACCTCTATAAAGACGAAGGCAATATCGCCAATGAGATAGATGAAAATGTGGTGGGCATCTCTGAATATCATAAAATGGATGAGGTAAAAGACAACCGACAGCATGATTAATGAAAACCCAAGGATAATCTGCCGGCTAATGCGTCTCATGTTTTCATTCTCCTTTCTTCTGCCCAGGCCTTTATTGAGGAGTATTGTCAAATCCCGGAAGAGGACTGCTTCATTCTCACTGAAAGGGTTCGCAGCCTGTTTATCGCGGCCGCAAGCTCAAGACCTCTGAATTCCGCATAATCTCCCACGGGCCTTCGATTGAGGATATCCAGGCCCTTTTCCTTTATCGCGGCCAGCACGTCATCAACGATCTGCTTCAGGGACCTGCTGCCATCCATAAATCGGGTGGCATAGTATATCGCATCCCCTATGGCCCTTGTCTGGCTTATATCAACCAATTGCTCCACCGCCCCAAGGTCAATCGTATGGGTGCCAAAAGCTATGGACTGAAGCCCTTTGGATGAGATCTTGACCTCCCTCCTGCCCTTGCTGGGGTCAAAACCGCGGGCAAGGGGCACCCGCTCGGTAACCGTTCCGAAGCGCTCTCCGCCTTCAGGGATGCGCCCGGCCTTGTATCTCTCGGCAATCAGGCGCGCTTCCTGTGTGAGGTCATGGGGCTTGTACTCCACCATACAAACCACATGGTCGGCAACATCGAAGTACTCGCCAGAGCCCCCTATTGCCAGGATTGCCGATACACCGCGATCCCGATAGAGTTGACGGACCTTATCTATAAACGGGGTAATCGGCTCCTTGTCCTTTGACACCAACTCCTGCATCCTCTGATCCCTTATCATGAAATTGGTGGCAGAGGTGTCTTCATCTATAAGCAGCACCCGGGCACCCGCTTCCAGTGATTCCATGATATTGGCTGCCTGGGAGGTGCTTCCGCTTGCGTCATCGGTGGAGAACGCTCGGGTATCCTGCCCAAAGGGGAGGTTGGTGATAAAGGGAGAGATGTCCACCTTTTCAATCCGGCGCCCGTCTTCCGCTCTTATCTTCACGGTACAGGGATTCGACACCACGAACTCCCTTCCGTCACCTGGAATGTGGTTGTACACTCCCTCCTCTAATGCCTTGAGCAGTGTAGATTTCCCATGGTATCCACCTCCCACAATGAGGGTAATACCCCTGGGCACTCCCATCCCCGTGATAGCGCCTCTGTTCGGTAACTCCACTTTTTTCCTGAGCGTCTCCGGGGCCTCAAAGGGCACCACCCTGCCCTTTGCAAGGGGACGGTCATCCACCCCACTGACTCGAGGAAGGACGGCTCCATCGGCTACGAAGGCCACCAAGCCCAGCGCATCCAGCTGAGACCTCAGGTAATCGGCATCTTCAGCGGTCTCTATATGCTCGTAGAGACTGCTCTCGTTGAGATTCTCGTGAAAAAGGGAGGCCTTCACGATCTGCGGGAGCTCTTCGAAGAACATTTCTTCTGCATGCCTGCCTGCTATCCTTCTCCCAAAGGCCGGAAGCCCCATCATGAACCTCGCCTCTACATGCTCATTCGTGATAAAGGCCGAGGTTCGCTCCAGGATCTCCTGTTTCGGCGAGTCTATGAGTATGAGCCCGCTCTTTCCAGTGCCACGATTACCCCTACAGAACTCCTTCGATGCCTCGGAGAACCTTCTGGTGAGAAAATCCCGCAGGGCTACCTCCCTGCTTTTCACCTCATAGGTGTCAGCCGAGAATCTCGCCATTCCCTGGGGAACCCTCACCCTCACCCGGGTGGGAGAGGCAAAGGGGTCTCCCTGCACGTGATCCACCACGAGGATATATTCACCGCAGCGGTATTCGCCCTCAATGTCCTTATAGGCCTTATATCCCCTCCCATCAATCCTGGAGAGGATTCTCCTTAGCTCCGCCGAATCTCTCATGCCTTGCCTCGATGACAACTCGATTGTATAGGATTTCCTTCTGGATGATGCGTGCTGGAAAGATTACTTCTTGGCCTGGTCTGCAACGGCCTGGGCGGCCTTTCTTGCGGCCTCCGGGTCTCCCAGATAATAATGCCTGATAGGTTCAAGATTATCATCCAATTCGTATACGAGGGGGATGCCCGTTGGGATGTTGAGTTTGAGAATTTCGTCCTTGGAGAGGCCATCCAGGTACATCACTAATGCGCGCAGGCTGTTGCCATGGGCTGAGATTACCACCCTTTTTCCCTCCTTGAGCGTTGGCACAATGGTATCGTGCCAATAGGGGAGAAATCGCTCCACGGTATCCTTCAGGCATTCCGCAAGGGGAATATCCTTTTTATCCAAATCACTGTACCGAGGGTCGTTACCCGGATACCTATCGTCATCTTCTTTCAATTCCGGGGGCCTCACCTCATAGCTCCTCCTCCAGGCGAGAACCTGATCAGCCCCATACTTGGTTGCAGTCTCCGCCTTATTCAGGCCCTGCAAGGCGCCGTAGTGTCTCTCGTTAAGCCGCCAGCTCTTGTGAATCGTAATCCACATAAGATCCATGTCCTCCAGGATAATCCACAGGGTCTGGATCGCGCGCTTCAGCACAGAGGTAAAGGCCACATCAAAGGTATAGTTTCCCTCTAAAAGGAGCTTCGCGGCGGAATGGGCTTCTTGTTTCCCCAAATCCGATAGGCCCACATCTGTCCAGCCGGTAAATATGTTTTTGTCGTTCCACGTGCTCTGACCATGCCTTACAAGCACCAATGTAATCATCGTACACCGCCTATTCCCTGCCTTTTTCAGGTAGATTTTTTTTGATTACAGTGAACCGAAATCATTCGCGGTAAGGTATACCACCTATGTCCGTTATTTTCAATTGAAATGAATTCCCTGCGGCAGTCTGCAGGGTGTAGTCAAGGCCGCTTGAGGTGCCCTTCTGCTGTGCTCAGGAGAAACTCCTCGACATATTGACACCAATAAAATTAGATGATAGAAGAGAATCGGAAGTGGAAAGCTCACTGGTGGGGCTCCCGGACTTCAAATCCGGTGCGCGGGGCTAGTACCCTCGCGGGTGGGTTCGATTCCCATGCACTTCCGCCATGCAGTGAAATCAAGGGGTTAGCTATCACAGTTAAACCCCTTTTTTAATGTCTTGAGACATGCTAATTACCTTCGGTGTAACCAACGGTGTAACCAATTCTTGATGATAGCTCCCTATTTTCTGAGCTGCTTGCTTCAAGTCCTTATCGTCTACGATGTTATATCTGTCAAAGATGCTCCGGGTCTTATGGCCTGATATCATCATGGCCACTCTCTCGGGGATCCCCGCGCGTATCATGTTCCTTACCGCCGTCCTTCTGAGATCGTGGAAGAGCTTATTTCCAATTTTCGCGGCTTTGCAGGCCTTTCTCCATGCCCTATTGAACCGAGACTTGATAATGCGGTTTGTGCGGCTCTCATTGGGGAAGACATAGGGTGACAATTTACCGGAGGCCTTGCGTTCCTCCCATTGCTCTAAAAGGAGGGACCTTAACTCCTCGGTCATATACACTACCCTGCCCTCTTCATTTTTGGTGCTTCCCACATCCAGAGTGACGGTATTCTCTTGAAAATCCACGTTGCACCATTGAAGGTCAAGGACTTCGCCCTGTCTCCATCCCGTGTAATAAGCGAATGTCACCGGCCCCCGGTAAAACTGAGCCAATTTGTCTAGTACGGCCTTGTACTCCTCATGCTCAAAAAACCCCTTCCGGGGATTCGATTCTTTCAGTTTCGGGATATGGGGAATTGTGAGCACCTTACGTGGTGTGTGCTGCGCTCCGAGGTTCAACATCTTGGACAGGGCCGCGAGCTCTCGGTTGATCGTTCCGTTTTGCGCTCCCTCGTTTTGTCTAAGATCGATATAGCGCTTTACCCTGGCAGTATTGATTTCCATTGCCCGCATACCTAGGAAAACCTTTTCAAGGTGCGTGATGCTATTCCCGAGCCGGTCCAGGGACTTCCTGCCCTGTATCCGGTATTCGGTTTTCAGGTCCTCTGCCAATTCGTTGAATGTTACCTGTTCCGGTCGGATATGCCCTAGATCCATTTCATAATCCTTCATCCGTTCCCGCAGGTAGGTTTCCGCGTGATCCCTCCTGGTTCGTTTGGTGCTCTCAAAGATCGGTTTGCTCCCCTTGTATGGTACGATCTTAACCCACCAGAAAGGCGACTTTGCCCGTTTGTAAATACATCCGTTTGGGTATGCCATCACTTACCCCCTTTCTTCTTGAGATATTGTGTCAATAGCTTTGTGACTAGGTCCTGCATGGTCATGCCTTCTTCCAGCGCCTTAACCCGCGCCTTGTGCCAAAGGTCCGGGTCAATCCTGATTCCCTTGTATATCCTTTGCATTTCGCATTCCCCCTTTCTCATTGTGTTTGACCTTATTTTAACATGCTAAACATGTTTGTCAAGTACCACAATGTAGAAAAAGTGAATTTTTTTGAATTTAGTGCGTAAGTACCCGAAAACAGGGGATTATTTTTTTTCATGGCCTCATCTCTCCCCATTCTGATTGCCTCCGCGTCTCCTTGTTTTCGCATGCCTTAAAATAAGGAGATTTCCTGCCCCTGCTCCAGTTATAGAATTGAGATAGCAGCTTGAACCTTCCGCAAATAGTGCATTGCTTTCTAGGCTCAAACATTTGGTCCTTGAATGATAGGGTTTCTTTCTGCATGGTCATTGCTCTTTATGAAAATGCCTTTCCCCTCCCCGCAATAATCTATTAGCTGCTAGTTCCTTTTCTGAAAAATCCTCGAGGATCCCCCGGCATTTCTCGCACAAAGGCTCCTCACCCTCAGCTTTCTTTGATCCCGATCCCCGGCCACATAAGGCCCAGTCCCCATATCTCTTTTCATCTACGGGGAAGGCGTGTCTCTTTGCACTGTTAGCATATGTGAGCCATTGGATTTTCATTCTTCCGGCCTCCTCTCTTCCCTTTTTCTGAATGGTACCACTTTCCCTTTGGATTGCCTCTCACTTGGCTTAGGCAAATTCAGCCTTGCGCGTAACCTTTTCCGCAACCTCTCTTTCAAGAGTTCCTTTAGCCTCTCTCGCGCTGATTGCTTTTTCATTGCGCTTAACCCCTCATCCCCAGGCCCCTCCAAAGGCCCAGGGTCAGGGATTAATCGGTTAACTGAATAGGTTTATACTTCATGCCCTTGACATACCGGGAAAGCCCTTTCATAGCCTCATTATAATGTTCAATCGCCCTTTTCGTACCGCTCCTAACGGTATCCGAATACGCTGATGGTGCCTTGAATACAATACCATCGGAGTCCAGGTCATATAGCACCATTATGTTCTCGGCCACCTCTTTAAACTCATGGAGCACATTTCCCAGTTCCTTGGTGTCTATCCCATCAACCTCATATTTCGTTTCGGTATGGTGAAATAGCTCCCTCACTAACTCCTTATCACCATCCGTAAGGGTAGGGCTTTCAAGTAGAGTTTTAAGAATCTCAAGGGCTTTTTCCCTCCGTTCCCTTTCGCTTAATTCTGCATTGCTCATGACATCCCCCCTCAATCAATCCCTAAAACGGTGTTGGCTGTGCTGGTTTCTATTTCTTCATACTCTTCGCCATAAGCCCCGGATAGCCAAGCTAATTCACGATTCAACCGCCTTATGTCTTTAGCGAGGGTAAGCTCTATTATCTCACGTATGGAATTAGCCTCACCCCCCATGTTTGCATTGTTGACTATCTCTAGCAGATGTTTCAGATTAAGACCTATCCCCCTGATATTGTTTACAGCGTCATCAACCGCTAGGGGGCATTCCTCTAATCCATCGGTGTGGTTCAGAAGAGTTTTTAAAGCATCTAACTGTGTTTCAGTAAGGTTTTTAGGTTCCAGCAAGACTGCCACAGCGTCCTTTAGGATGTTGCGCTTTTTTACTTCCTCTTTCTTGTTCTTTTCTTCCAACAAGCCAATTAGGGTTTTCATGGTCTCGTCAATAGCTTCTTGTTTATCTTTCTCAGCCATGATACAATCTCCTCTCCTGGTAGCCGTAAGGCTACTCTTTGGCCCCTGCTGCTTCGCTGTCCGGCCTGGTTGCAGGGGCCTTCATTTTTTCGTATGCTTCTATGAATCCGCTCTCTCTGAAAGCTCTCTCCGGCCTCATTCCCTTATCTATGATAAGGGCAAGGGCCCCTTTATATTTTGCCTTGATGTTATCCGATAAACTCATTACCTCGTCTAAGAATTGAAAACTAAGATATTCAATATGATCCATAAGCTCTCCTTTCTAGCACGTGAAGGCAAAAGAAAAGCCGTAAGACCTTGCCGGGCGTGTATGGTTCCCCTGGGGCCTCTCGGCTTCCAGAATCTTACGGCTGTTTTGAATTTCAGTTTTCATTTACACCTTTTGGCAATCGATACAGTATATACATAAAACCTTAAATACTGTATGTCAATAAAAATGTTTCATGCTCATTTTGACATATTGATTTTTTTCTCATGGCATAGTAAAAAGCCTTTATGCGTATACGATACAGCACTACATTAGATGAGAAATTGCTTGAAGATTTGAAAATTCGGGCCATAAAAGAAAAGAAGCGTATTAATGACCTCTTAGAGCAGGCCATAAAAGAATATCTCAAAAAGCCTGTTAACTCACCCAAGCCCTCAAAATAGCTCATCCCATACAAAACCACTCATCTATTCCTTATCTTCGATAGGTGCTCATCCTATCTGTTCAGAACACATAAAATAAGCTCGCTGTATCCTTGAGTGTCTCGGTATTGGCTCTCAAACCCCGTAAATCGCCCCATTTCCCACTCAATTTTCAACGATCCCCATACCCTCAATAGAGTAACCATTCGGTTTTTCATTTTCCTTGCATTTTGAGTCTTGAATCGGTATTCTGCCCATAATTCCCTCGATGTATCCGAAAACCCTTAACCGAGGGTCTTTATGATCTTAATTGAACCCTATTTCTCTTTGAGAGGTGGGTTTTATTTTTTCAATGACGCATCGACTGAAAAGAGCGAAGCGATTGATTCTCAAAACTGCTTGGTAGCGCAAAATTGCTAGATGGAATCAGGACTTAACTAATTTAAGTTCCGGTTTTGTACTATCAAACATTTTTCTTAGAACCTTAAGATAGTCTTCAGTTCTTTTAGGATAATCATCAGCCACCAAGCATAAGAATACTCCAAATATCTTAAAAATTAGGTCGCTTGGATTCTTTTCTGGATTTACTACATCACGCAGCTTCAACAAGTATTTGGTTAGCTGCTCATCAGTAAGGTTCTGCTGTGCCATTTTTGTCTCCATATAAAAGGAGGGTTTATGGATATTGCTGCTATTTCTGGTGCATTGAATATCTTAAGAGGTATTATTGCTTCTTTTAAAGAGGCAAAAGACCTTCTCCCCAAAGACAAGAGCACACAAATTAAGAATGAAATCGGACAAGCAGAGAGACAACTCAAGCTCGCCGAATCGCAAATAGCTAAGGAACTAGGATATCCTATATGCCGATGCACTTTTCCCCCACAGATCATGTTGTTATCTGGCCAGACAAGTGATAAACACGATAAATATAAATGTCCGAACTGTAACAGAGAACATCCCCGAGAATTCGAGCCACCACCAGAAGAAGACAGTTCCTGGGCAAAAGCTGGAAGATAATTCCAATTTTCTTCTTTCGAAAGGTGCCGCCTTTTGAAGTAAGAATATGAGCCATTCAAGCTCCAATTCAAAGGGATTATCTATTGAAAAGGCCAAATCCGAAGGTAAAATCTTCGGAATTGCCTCTGCTATTCTTTTGTGCATCGTCTTTTTTATACCAGTAAAAATCATTCAAGCCTTCGCTCTTATAGGCCTCGCAATAACTGGTTGGCTGTTCCTATTTCATGGTTCAACTGCCATCTCTATATCTTTGATAGGCGAGGGGAGGCGAAGATTTCAAATCGCTATTTCGATAGTGATTCCGGCCTTACTAAGTCTCTATTTCATAAAAGATGCTACTTCAGTTAGCCTAAAAGGCACCTTCGTGCACATGTTTAGCCCCTGGTTTCTGATTCCTTTCGGAATAATCGCGTATGGCAGTTGGTGGTCAGCAGACTTTTTGGACCCGGATCATCCTTTTCGGGGATTTTTAATTTCCTGCGCAATAATATTTATCATTTGTTTTTTAGGCCACAATGGTATTTATGGTGAGTATGACGACTATATGGAAAGCAATTCCTGGTACATCGAAAATGAGAAGGCTAACCGAGCAGCAGAGACAGGACGTTATTTTGGCCAGTTCTTGGTTTATGTAATTATTTCCTATGGCGCCATGCTAATAAAATTAATCAGAAGAACAAAATCGAACGCATAAAGTAGGTTCTGATTCAATTTTCAAAGAGCAAAAGTAAACCCCTCCACTTCTCTGTCTTTTTCATTCTGTTACTTCTCAAGGATTTATCCGGGGGGGGAGGTTGTGTCATCTGCTATTTTCAAGACCGGCAAAGAGGAGGCAATTGCCTTTATCTAGATTTTCAGATGAACTTCTCCTGCCCCCCAGAAGACTAATAAGTTACAACCACCTATCCAACCGTTTCCGAAGCACCTCTGTTTGAAACACGGGAGGAAAACGAAGGCCTTCGAAGTGCTTTCCCATGCTGAGCTCTACCCCGGTCTCGCGTGAGAATTGTTGAAGCTCATCCCAAACGGTTTCAATAGTCTGAACGGCCTCATCCATTTTACTTCTGACTTCCTGTTGAATACCGGGGAAAAGGTCAGCTAGTACCCCATTCCCAACCTGCTCGATTCTGTTATTGAGCGCCTCAATTTCGGCATTAAGACCCTGCACCCGGCTCCATCGGTTCTCCATCGCCTCTTTGATTTCTTTTATTTCGCCCCGAAGCCCATTTACCGTCTTCGTTTCATCTCCAACCAGGGCCTCTTCGAGCTTTCGCTCTAAGACGGCAATCTTCGCCTGGTGCCTTTCGGCATCTTCATGAGACGGCTTAATCCCTTCAAGCTCGTTTTGAAGCGCGGTCCGTTTTTCCTCAAGCGGAGTAACTCGCCTCGTAAATTCGTCCATTAACTCTTGATAAAAATTTTTCATCTTTCTACCTCCTCTGGTTTTGCCATTCGGATTTCTCCGAGAAAGCGGTTAACTTTTTCTAATAAGGCATTAGCCTGTTCACGATTCGTGATAGCATTAGCCTCCTCAACAAACTCCTTTACTTGCGGCATAAGGGCCTGATCGAACACGTCAGAGCCTTCTATAACTTTTGCGTAGTGATCCAAGATTTGATAATTCCCCTCTCTGAATGCCTCGTTTATAGATTTCGTAACGAGGGGCACTGCGTCCTTTAAAGCTACCCTGTCCTCACCCGGCTCCATGGATTCGTATCTCATTCCGAGGTGAGGACCAAAAGCCGGGGGCCGGGGGATGCTAACCTCTTCCAAGCCTTCCCCGGAAAAAGAGGGATAATCAAAGACATCCTTTCCAGTCTCATCCTGAAATATTTCAATGTTATCCTTTGATCCTTTCATTGAAGGGTAAATGTCCTCTGGATTTCCTTCAAATTCATTGTTTTCTTCTTCCATTTCATACCTCCATATTAATCATTTGATGGTTACATCCCGAAAGTGAGGGGATCGTACCTCTCATCCTCTCTAGGGATTTGCTTAATCCGGTCTTTAACCGGGTCCCTCGGGTGGGTATTGACATAAGAGACCACAGATCCAATGGCCATGACAGCGGGATGTTCTCCTGCCCGCCCTTGCTGTGCATCCTCAAGCGTAATGCTGGATAAATGCCCCCTCAGTGTGTTACATTGATCAATGTGAAGGGTCTTTCTGTTAAACCGGGTAACCCCCATGATCAAACTCACATTGTAATAAAGATCATCGGGGAACGAGGCATCATACAAGGTCAAAGGGGAGGCACCGTCCAGGTGCTTGTTAAAGTCGTAAAGCAGCTCCGCCATTGATTCGTTGCTCAAATCACCCATGACCCTCTCGACGCAATAGCGCTCTCTTAGATCCAGAACCTTATTAAGAAGCTTTTCAGTGTCGGACTCTTCAGCCTCGGCCAGGGCTCGCAGGTGCCTCACCTTCAAGTCGGGATCTTCGTGATAATCCTCTCCCGTTACGATAATAAATCCAGGCTTCGACGTGGGCCAGGCAAGCCCGGCAAGGACACGGGAGAACTTGTTGCCCTCTGTGTCCCTGTAAAACGTGTGTCCATCCAATTCCCTGATTTTCTCGATCATTCCAGATCCTCGAATAAAGGGTTAACCTTGACAATGCCACTTACCGCCATTGCCAGGGCTACAATTTCGTCAATCTTCTGTGTGGATTTCTCCTTTACTATCCTGATTCCCCGCCCGGTCTCTTTTCCTATGGCGCAGGTGGCCTCAAAGCGCATATCCTTGCAGGAATACAAAACGATATTCCCGTATTCCACGAGGTCATAAATGGCCTGCCCGCATTCCGTTAGGTTGCCTATGGTCTGGGGGTATTCGGTCATAGGCAAGCCTTTCTTTTTTAAAGTAGTCGCGCTTCTGTGGAATTGATAAGGATCGTAAAATACAGATTGTAAAGAATACCCCCGGTGAAGCTCACGAAGGTACTTTTCCATAGTCTCTTCAAGGTCCATGGGCTCCTCTGCCGTGGGTTGCCAGAACCTCTTAGGGCCTAACTTCACTTTGCCGTTATCTCGATAAACAGAAACCACTGCGCTCCTGTCTTTCTTTACAGAGGCATCTACCCCGACATAGAGATGAATCGATTTATCCGGCAAGGGAGGCGAATGCTCGGGGTGAACACAAGCATCCCATTTATCCATATCAAACATGCTGGATTCACTTGATACCCACCTGTTTTCATGCAACCTTAGATAGGTATTAAACCGCAACTGGGTCTTTTGACTTTCGTAATACTCCGGGATCTGCCAGGGCATACGGTGTTCATGGTCCCAGTAAACGAAAAGCTGCCCTTTGGCATAACAGGGCAGGTCTTCCCCTAAAGGTCTTCTCACGCCTTCCCTGACATCCCCCTCTTCAGTAAAAATTTCATGGTAGAGCTCTTCAAGGAGCTCTGATTCGCCTTCAAATCCCGCGTAGGTAGTTATCAATCGAATGCTGTTTTTCCGAGTAGGAACTGGGGTAAGCTCTTCATATAATCTGCGGTCCCGTTCTGAGGTAAAACCCCACAATTCATCCCAGAGGGTTAGGCCGTGGTTACTTCCGGCCTCCCCTGCGAAGTCGTTAGGGATTGCGAGTATACTCGAACCATTCCTGAGAATGATCTGATTTCCGGTGATAGTCAGAACTTCATTCAACAATACCGGATCACTCTGAATGATCTGCTTTAGTCTTCTGAATCCACGGGAAATAGCCTGATCTCGTTTGTTTGCAACCGTTATAATCTCATTAGGAGGCTCTACATTGTAGGCCCAATACCCCATGACATCGCTGTTAATCTCCGTCTTTCCTGATTTCTTTGGGGCGGAATAGATAATCACTTGGTAGGGTAGCTTTCCTTCAGAATCGAACGTAAAACAATGGTCAAGGATAAGCTTCTGAAGAGGCTCAAGCCTGATCTTAACAAAATGCTCTATCCACTGGGTAAGGGGGATCATAACGTCTTACCCCCTTGCAACGCTCTCACCGTTTTTTCATAACTCGGTATGGCGGGTTTCTTCTTAATGGCAAACAATGCCTCAATGTCTCGTCTTAAACTCTCGCTATAGGTCGTAAAACCCCGGCCAAGACACGGGAGGAGCTCTCCCTTGCTATTCAAAACATCAATCTGCTTATCGACATATTTCCCAATTTGTAAAATGACGATGAGTTTTGACCGGATAGAGTCAAGTAAAAGGGATTGCGCTGCGGTGAGATTTTCACGGCCTCCGAGATCATCTGCGAGATTTTTCATAACGACTGCCAATTGCTTGCCTTCCGTAGTTCTTTTATCCGAGTATCGTTGACGGATCTGAGAACTGTATGCGCCATGCTTCAGATTGCCTCCCTCGGGGTGATCCTGCCACCATTTCGCTAAATTCCGGGCACCGGCCTCTGCCTTTTCCTTGCTATATTTTCTCTTTTTAGCCACTCGTTACTTTCCTCTCCGCGATAAATCGGTCTAAATCAAGACGGTCAATCCATCGTTTTCTTCGGTCACGTTTATCTTGCCTCGGCTCAGGTCCTAACCGAATTACAGGGAAAAAACCGAGTCCAATCAGTTCCTCAAGAAGGTCTCCGCTACATGAGAGATACTTGCATGCCCCCTTAAGAGATAGGAGGCGTACTGGATGTTGAATCCAGGAATCTCTATTTAACTTACTGTTTTCCTTGACCATTTTTAGCAGTGTAACCCGGTATTTGGTGACACTATATTCTCACTATTAGGAATCATTACTGATAAGTGACCTTTACTCATTTGGCTATCCTATTAGGAATCATTACTAATAAGTAAAAGGATAAAGGGCATTTTTGAGTGTTCATTAATTGGCTACCCTTTCGTCCTCTTTTGGATGCTCCGTTTACCATGCTTCATCTTATGGCCACTTACCCGTGCCCCTCTTCCTTCCCGCCATGCTCTTCTTATAAATATCCCTTGTATGATTAACTTTTCCCTGGGGATAGAAAGATCACACCCCCTTAAAAGGGCATCTTCCATAGGCCGTACATAATCCTCTAAGTTGATGATATTTCTTTTTTTCATCTTTTTATTAATACGCGCGTACTTATGTGTTAGAAGTTAACATCAAATTGTTAACATTTGTTACCATTGTTATCTTTTGTTAACTTTCTGTATATCATCAACGATTTCATATAGTTACTCAATGTTAACACCTATTTTTCTGGCAAACTCCATCTATCCTTTTGAATGAACTTGGCTCCCTTTACTAAATCGAAATGTATTTCAAGGCCGTTAGGATTCTTTGCTGTGGCCCATGTTTTGGCTTTTACGAGCTTCAATTTCTTTGAATCCATGGCTATATAAAGAGAAGGTTTTTCTAGGCTGCGCTGGCCCCCTAATCCCGCGTCAACACCTGGATTCTTTTGAAGGCCCACCAAAGCAATACCACCATTTAGCTTTTTGTGGATCTCTGCAAGGTGTTGAGCCACTAGGTAAAACTCGGTGTGCAGCTCTAAGTAATCTACTACTGTTATATTGCCTCGCCCTGGCAGTACATGATCGCTGAAATTCTCATAACAGGGATAGGCTTTAAAGGTCCAATCGCTTAGAGGTATGGGGGGGTCAACCTCTTCAAATTTCGATAATCGCTCATGTAAGGCGATATCGCTCATTTCGCTAGTAAGGTATTTGATAGTATAGGCGTGCATATTTTGTTCGATGAAATTTAGCATGAAAGCCGTCTTGCCTGAATTGACGGCCCCAGCTATCACGATAATGCTACCCGGTAGGATCTTCGCATATTTCTCGATACCAAAAGGAAATCTCAAGTTAACAAGGCCGGTCTGTGGATTCTGAAAATTAAGCTCTGTTAGTTCACCATCGATCTTTCTCCAATGGCCTGAAAGCCGCCCGTCCTTCGTTATGAGCCCTTCGATTACGAATCGATTAAGATAAACAGAAACAATGGCTCTTTTATCCTTATCAATCGCAAGCTCGTTTATGATATCCGCGTTCCTGAACGTCCCGGATTGTATCTGAATCCAAGCTCTCATTTTTGCTGCAAGGCTTAACTCCTCAGACGTAGGCAGGCCCCATTTTCGCCGGAAATTGTCAACCTCTTGCTGAATCTGCTTCTCTGAGAATTGCCGGGTCATGCGGAGGTGTTCTTCGTAAGCCTGGGCGGATTGCTCATGGTCCTCGATGCTGGCCTTACTCCCGGTAGGTGCTTCTTTGAGCTTCTTGACTGTGGCCTCTAGATCTTCAATGTCAATCTTACCTTTGCCCTGCGGCTTCTCTATCTCTTTCATTGCCTTCACCTGCATTCTCTTCCCTCTCCCGCTCTACCCCCAATTCCTGTATTATTTCTTTGAGGACCTCGCTTATATGAACCAGTTCGCTCATTATTTTGCCTTCGCCTCCGTCAACTGTTCTCTACGTTCTTTCAATCGAAGCACTTCAGAAAGATGGAATACTCGAAAGCCACGATAATCTCTCTTTGCCCGCAATAAGCCTCGGCGTTCCCAGCGTCTCACGCTCTCAGGGTGGGCCTTGAGTAGTTGCGCGGCTTCGGAAACTAAGAGCATGGTCTTAATCATAAGATCCTCCCTCAAAACTTTTCAGTTTGTTTAAAACTGTAATAAGCAGTCTAGGGGAAAAAATGGAAAAAATAAAAGGACTTAACTTCTCCTTAACTAGAAGGGGTTAAGTCCTTAATAGTGAGAAATATTCTGGAATGTTATTTTTTGCGAGAATACCGTTTAATGTCTTGAACTAAGGCTTCATCGCTATGGGGAGGATAACCTAATGTGGAGATGATTTGATTTACCAGCTTAAAAAATAGACTAGGGGATGTTCCGGTGTCTTGGTTGTAAGAAATTGTGGGCTTTCTGCCTTTTACTTTCTCATAGATGTCCGCTGCTTCCCTGACAAGATTTTTAAGCGCAAAATCTGTACGATTTCCGCCTTTATCAACCCCGACATCGACAAGTGCAAGTGTGGCTACTCTTTTAAAGGTATTTGCTAAACGGATGGAATCTTCCTTGTCTTCTTCCCACTTTTCAAAGTTCGGGCCACCATTCAATTGCATTAGGCGGTCGGAGAGAACATCTATATTATTTAGGGCATTAATAAATGATTCGCTGCTTTTTTGAATACGTGTTAAGGCCGCACGCACTTCTCTTGCTCTTGGTGGGTTTGCATACTGGGTTTTATCTGCAAGGAAAAGGTTAATGGAATTTTCATACTCTCGTTTTAATTCAGGGGTTAATTTAAAACCCAATTGCTCTGGGATCTTTAGCGCCTTTTCCCTATTTTCCTGTTCTTCATATGAAATACGTCGAGCCTTATATCCCCAATTGTCATGTGGTAAGGTTTTTCTTGGCATATCTCGCCTCCTGTAGCGGCCTGGTAGTTAATCCGGGGGAAGCCGATCCAGGAAAATCGGTTTTCGGGCGCGACCCTATCCCCCGAAACTGTTTTAAAAACCTGGTTACACTCCAGGTTACATTGCCCATTTACTTTCTCGTAAAACCCCTTAGAATCGGTAACCTAATGGTAAACTGCTGAAATCTATAGTATAGCGGAATGTATTGATTTTCAAGGAGTTTCTGGACAGGCCCGGTTTGCTCTTCAAATCCGGTGCGCGGGGCTAGTACCCTCGCGGGTGGGTTCGATTCCCATGCACTTCCGCCAATTCATATTTGCAGGACCTTCAACAGCCCAGATTAAGTCAAATACAGGCTTTTTTTAGGATTATCGTACAAATACCCTCTGAACCTATCAAAAAGGCAGGGCCCGGAAGCAGCCCTGCCTTTTTGACCTT
>CAZJXD010000012.1:0-37626 GCA_964549945.1 uncultured Desulfobacteraceae bacterium
CCAGCATCCCAAGAGCCCCAGGACCAAGGATTTCCTGGATAAGATCTTGATGTAAGCACTTCAGTTGTCCCCGTGTTCGAGGGAGAAGGGGTACTCCTCTCAGTGCTTCCGACGATATTCACTCAAAGAAAGCCCCCGTTTTGGGGCCAAATGAAGAGATTATCGTGTAAGGGGATTCTACAAGGGAGGGTAAAAGGCGGTATGGAAGAGATCTTTACTCAAAAGGCACCTAAACCCGCGGGTCACTACTCACAGGCAATAGTCCACGGAAATCTCATATACGTTTCAGGGCAGCTGCCGATTGATCCTATTGCCGGAGAGGTGAGGATCGGCCCTATAGAGGAGCAAACTGAGCAGGCATTGAAGAATGTAAGAGAAATCATAAAGGCTGCGGGCAGCAGCATGGATCACGTCATTAAGACTACGGTTTATATTTCAGATATTCAGCTGTGGGAAAGGGTGAATGAGGTATATAAGGATTTTTTCGGCGAGCATCGTCCCGCTCGCGCCGTTGTTCCCACAAAGGCCTTGCATTATGGATTTCAGATAGAGGTCGAAGCGATCGCTTCATTACCAAAGTAATCTACGCCCTTACCCACCATGAATCGATTGATATGCAAAGGATGTGGGGCACACTTGTGAAGTGCCTACCATATCTCCGCGCTCCTCCTCAGATCAAGCCACCTCCTCTGCTCCCTGGTGAGCGGACCGATCTGCTCCTCGATCCAGGTGATATCCCCGGTGAGAAGCGCGAGCTTCTCGGCACCGGTAAGCTCGTAGGAATCCAGGGCATCGGCGGCCTGCTCTATGAGATCGGTGAAGAACTCCTTGTCGGTGGCGGCCCGCTCGAGCACCGTGAGAAGCACGTCTTTGTGGACAATGGCCTGCTCCTCGGGCTCCTGGGTGGCGGCGGCCTCCAGGGCGGAGCGCACGGCCTTGAGCAGCTGCTCGGGGGTGAAGGGCTTCTCCAGGTAGTCCGCTGCCCCCAGCTTCATGGCCTGGACCGCGGAGCGTACCGTGGCGTATCCCGTGATGATCACCACGGGCAGGCGGGGCTTGACCCGCTTCACATCCCTGAGCACCCGCATCCCCCCGATATCGGGCATGCGGATATCGGTGAGCACTACGTCGTAGTCGCCCTCAAGGGCCTTGGCGAGCCCCTCCCTGCCGTTGAGGCTGGTGTCCACCTCGTAGGCATCCTCGCTCAGGATCCTGCTCACACTGTCGAGCACGATCTGCTCGTCATCGATCACCAGGGCTCGCGTGGTGTTCATGGGCTTACTCCTTTCCAATGACTCTCCGCACTGCGCTGAGCAGCTCGTCAGGGGTGAAGGGTTTCGGGATAAAGGCGACGGCTCCCCTACTTTTGGCCTCCTCCATGGTCTCGGCCGTGTGGTATCCGCTCATCACCACCATGGGGATCTCCTCTCCCCGTTCTCTGAGCACATCCATGAAGAAGAGACCGTCGCGCTCGGGCATCTTGATGTCGATCAAAAGCAGGGCAAACTGCCCCTGCACGAGAGCGGCCAGGGCATCGTCAACGGTGGGCACGAGCACTACCTCGAAGCCATCCGAGCTGAGGATTTTCCTGCAGCTCTCGAGCACGATTGATTCGTCGTCTATCACGAGGATCTTCATGGGCCACCGATAATTACATCAGTACTCCGGAGACTCAAGGTCCAGGAGCTACGCATCTGAGGGGGAACATTGCCTGGCAAAGAAATTCACCATCTTGATTCATCGCCCCCTGTTCCACATTTTCGGAAAGAAACCATACCCCATCTCGTGGTGAAATTGCAAGGCATTTTCAAATTAAGGCTCAGGGATCGGATCTCACGGGCCCACCGAAGCCAGGGCGGTATATCGTTTTCAGCCATAGCCGTCTCCCCCTATTTGAAATCAACAAGGCCTCGGACGCGGATGGGCTCCACTTGTTTGCATTTCTGATATTCATCGGTCATTGTTCTCCAATGCGCTATATCATCTTGGGCTAAAGGAGATGTGCGGTTGTTAGACTCGATATTCGATAATAGAAGGTTCCTGTTGACGTACAACCGCCTTCTTGCCATACTTGGCCTTATAAAAAGCGGCTTCTTTCCCTACCTATAAGAGCTCGAATTCGATCCAGAAGAAAAATTATAACGCTGTTTTGAAGGGAGGAAATAACAATGAAGTACTTCTATAGAATTATTGATGAAGAGCGGAAGGATTTGGGCCGCAAGACCACTACAGCCCATGCCGCCGTGGTGAAAGGCGAGCGTATCACGGCGGGTCTCGTTCAAAAGGAACAGGGATCCGGTTCCCAGCCCCACCGCCACCCCAAGATAGAGCAGTTCAACTACATCGTCAAAGGTCGGTTCAAGTCAATGGTTGAAGGTGAACATCGAGTGATGGAGGTGGGCGATATGGTACACATTCCGCCCAATGCATTGCATCAGATGGTCGCCATAGGAGAAGGCGAGAACATTTATTTCATGGCAAAGGATGCCGTAAATGATCCGGAACGTTGGATCTTCGGTGAAGTTGAGGATAAAACCGCGACCAAGCCCTGGTACGAACCCGGGTTCGGTCCTGACGAAAAGAATCGGGACTAGGATCCCAAAAAAGATCATGTTAGCAAAACCTCAGTGGGGCCGCCTGGGCCAGATGATCCATTAATCAGGAGCGGGCTGGAAAACGTGATCCTGACCCCATATCGGCTCAAGGGCCCATGAGAGTGTAGTTCGACAGGCAACGATAGCCATCTGGAATCTCGCGGCGGTTCTGAGGGGTGATCTCGTCGGCAATGAAGGGATGAGGCGATGCCGTGATTTATTGAATACAATTTGTCATAATGCTATAAGTAGCACAATGGGGGATGATTGTATAGATTCGATTTAGCGCTATCGGCCAAACGGCAACATTGTGATCGACGGCTTGAGCAGAGAGGGGAGGGGTTAAGGCGTTAAGAATGGACCCTCAAGCTACTATTGAGATGTAGCGCTTATGAATCAAGGAAAAGGGGGTTTGTGATGTCTTCATATCTCATTGCAGCTGAGAAATTGAGGGCCTTTGGCCAGGGGGTGCTTCAGAAAGTGAACGTACCCGAGGAGGATGCAAGAATAGTTGCAGAGATCCTGGTGGAGTCAAACCTCAGGGGCATTGATACTCACGGTATCTATCTTAGCAACCTGTATGTGCGACGACTGAAACAGGGTTTAATGAATCCAACCCCCCAATTCTCCTTCGAGAAAAAGAGGGCAGGGGTGGGAATACTGGATGCGGATTTCTCCTTGGGCCAGGTATCGACTCTCGAGGCAGCGCGAAAGGCTGTTGAGCTTGCCCGGGATGCCGGTGTAGGTATCGTTGCGGTGAAGAATTCCAACCATTTCGGTGCGGCAGCCTACTATGCGGAGTACTGTGCGAAACAAGATTGCATCGGGTTAGTCATGTCGGATGGGGAGTGTGATGTGATTCCCTTTGGAGGGCGGGAGAAATTCCTCGGCACCAATCCCATATGCTGCTGCATCCCCGCGGGAACCTATCCCTGGTTTTGCATGGATATGGCCACCAGCGAAGTGGCCTTCGGTAAAGTGCGTGCGGCGGCAGAGGCGGGGAAAACGATTCCGCCAAATTGGGCGGTGGACCGTGAGGGAAAACCGGTGACCGATGCCAAAAAGGCATATGCGGTGGTGCCCATGAGCGGGGCCAAGGGATATGCCGTTGGCCTGATGATCGAAATCCTTTCGAGCCGGTTCACGGGGATGCCTTACGGTGCCCATATTGTTCGCAAATTTGATGACTGGGACAATAAGGCCTTTATGGGGCATTATGTTCAGGCGATTGACATTTCGGCCTTCTGCCCTGTGGAGGAGTTTAAAAGGCGTATGGATGAGCTTTTTGCCGAGCTCAAGGAGCAGCCCAGAGCGGATGGAGTTGATGAGATTCTGATACCGGGTGAACCTGAATTACGGACAAGGATTCAAAGGAAGAAGGAGGGATGTCCCATCAGAGAGGAGGATGCCGCCCTGCTTCGAAAACTGGGTGAGGATTTTGGTGTTCCCTTTCCAGCCTGAGCCAAGCGAACTAAGTTCGTTAGTGCTGGAAAAACCCTCCAGGAGGAGTTTCTATGGCCGAGATAGGATTGAGGGATGTAACCAAGAGGTTCGGAAAGGTCACGGCGGTCGATAGGATCAACCTGACCGTGGAGGACAAGGAGTTTCTCGCATTGGTCGGACCTTCGGGATGCGGCAAGACCACCACGCTTCGGATGATCGCGGGTTTAGAGGAGTTAACCGAAGGGGATATCTATATCGGGGATCTGAAGGTCAATGATATTCCTCCCAAGGATAGAGATATCGCTATGGTCTTTCAAAACTATGCGCTCTATCCCCACATGAGCGTGTACAAGAACATGTCCTTCGGGCTTCGGCTTAGAAGATTCCCCAGAGGGGAGATCGACACGCGGGTAAGAGAAGGGGCCCGAATTTTGGGGATCGAGGAGCTGCTGGGAAGGAAGCCCAAGGAGCTATCCGGCGGTCAACGTCAAAGGGTAGCCATGGGACGGGCCATCGTGAGAAAGCCTCAGGCCTTCCTCTTTGATGAGCCCCTCAGCAACCTTGATGCCAAGCTGCGGGTACAGATGCGAGGAGAACTGGCGAAACTTCATGAGCAACTGGAAACGACCATCGTGTACGTAACCCATGATCAGATCGAGGCCATGACCCTTGCCGAAAGGATTGTGGTCATGAAAGATGGGATCATCATGCAGATGGGAACCCCCCTCGAGGTATATAACAACCCCAAGAATATCTTCGTGGCAGGGTTTATCGGAAGCCCGGCCATGAATTTTTTTGATGTTCGCGTGGTGGAGCGGAATGGATCCCTCTTTGTCGAAGGTGAAAATTTCAGTATGGCACTTCCTGCCGGTCTCCGGGATCGCTATCTCAAGGAGAAGGATCGGGAGGCCGTTTTAGGGATCCGGCCGCAGCATATCTTAGATAAAAGGATGAGGGGTCCGTTTCCAGGTGGCGAGCTGTTGCGGGCAACCGTAGAAGTGGTAGAGCCAGTAGGTTCAGAGGTAATACTTCTCGCCACCTGTGGCTCTGCCCATCTTACGGCAATGGTTGATCCCGAAACCCTTGCCAAACCGCATGCTGAGATAGAATTCTTGGTGGATATGAACCACATGCACCTCTTCGATAAGTCCACTGAAGAGGTGTTATAGGATCAGCTGCTCGTCGGCAACCCGGGACGTACGCAGAATGTTTTAGGAGAGGATACCGCTCATCTTCTCGGGAGGAGGAGAGATGCCTGAGGAGGAAAAGTTCCTTGACGCGAATTGGCTCCTGGACACTCAGGAGGCAATAGGCCTGTATCATGAGGTTGCAGTTCCCTTTCGAGAAGAGGTGGGCATCATTGACACCCATACCCATCACAATCTAAGGCAGATTGTCGAAAACAGTCCCTTCCCCAATATTTGGAGGGCCGAGGTGCTTGAGCCTCGAGAGGAATATGCGAACAACGATCATTATATTATCCAGCTCGCGGCAAAGGTACACGGGTTTTCCCAAGCCCTCGCCCGGGACCCTGAGATCTCCGATTACGATAAATGGATGGCCCTGAGCAGGGTCTTCGCTGAGCTTGAGGGCAATCATGTTCATCAGTGGCTGCACCTGGATTTGCGGAGGATGTTCGGTATCGGCCTGTTGCTGAACGGGGATACAGGACATGAGATCTGGGCGGAGGCTAATAAGCGCCTGCGGGAGACGGATATGCTGCCCCAGGCCATACTGAAGAGGATTGGTGCAAGGGTTATCTGTACCACTGATGATCCCTCGGACGACTTGCGCTATCATGATATGGCGGGAGAAATACATGGAATAACATTCCTGCCGACCTTCAGGCCGGATAACTATTGCAACATCTTCAGCGATGACTGGCGATCAAAGGTAGAAGGAATCTGTCAATTGACCGGCGAGGATGTGACACTCAAAGGTCTTGTCCAGGCCCTGAGGAAGAGGCACCAATACTTTGCCCAACAGGGGGCGAGGGCCAGTGATCACGGGCTGCTGGAGCCTTACGGGCTGGAGGTAACCGAGAAGAGGGCGGAGGAACTCTTCCATAACGCGTACAGAAAAAAGGAACGCTACGGGATCAGGTCCGACGAAACACGTGAGTTCATCTCCTACATGATGCATCGATTCTGCGAGATGAACAAGGACAGGGGAATGGTTACCCAGATCCATTACGGCGCATTCAGAAATGCCAATGAATATCTATTCAAGAGTTGGGGGACGGACGTTGGCGGGGATATCTCCCTGGATACGGTTAAGGTAGTGGAAAACCTCTGCCCCTTGGTCTCGAGATTTTTCAGCGGGGAAACCCGGAATCAATCCCATCTGCTTCTGTACCCCATGAATCAAACCTATGGCCATGTTCACGTGATGCTTGAGCGGGCCTTTCCTCATGTGCATGCGGGGTTTCCATGGTGGCACAATGACACACCCTACGTAATGGAGCAGTACTTGCTCCACGCTGCAGGAGCATCTCTTCTCAGCACAGGCGCTGGTCCCGTGTGCGACGGAAGAAAGATCCTATCCGTAGGAAGCCGTTTTGAGGTCTTTGACAGGGTGATATGCAGAGCAATAGGCAGACTGGTTTCCGATGGACAGATGTCAAAGCAGGGGGGTATCAAGGCGGTAAAGGGGCTGATGTATGAGAATCAGAAAAGGCTCTTCCGTTTGTGATAAGCCTCAGGACGATGGCTCCAAAACCCGCGTTCTTCACTCGAATAGGGCAGACTAAATAGCCTTCCATATCAAAAGCTTATCCCAATCTCCATTTCCTTTACCTAGGCATATTCCTCCTGGCCTGAATGTCTTGTCAAAGATGCGCGGGAGACCCCTTACATAATCATGAAATAATCCTTGACAATAGAGTGCGTTAGTGAAATAATAAAATTGCATTCCATATTATGGAATGCATACTATCTGCACCTCAAAGGCAGGGAGACCGGTCTTTTTAGCTTACAAGCGCAAAGCCTTTCTGATCGTAAACCACAAAGGAGAATCCCATGACAAACCTCCAAGAAGTAGATGAAAAAAAGGCACGAGTTAGGGATCTGATGGCTAGATTGAACCTCGATGCTGTTCTCCTCAGGAAGCAGTGCAATTTTTCTTGGCTGACGGGAGGCCATCTCAACCTGGTGGGCATCGCCACAGAAATGGGAGCAGCCCCTCTGCTCCTCACGCCTGAAAAACAATACGTCATCTGTAACAATATTGAGGCCCCCAGAATCGAGAAGGAAGAGGGAATCCTTGAGCAGGGTTATGAACTGGTAACCTATGCATGGTTTGAAGAGCGGGAGAGGGAATTAATCGAAGGGCTTATCAAGAAGGGCAGGGTAGGCTCTGACTCCCCCTATCCGGGAACAGAGGATATTTCAAATCATATCAATCAGCTGCGCTATTCCCTGACCCCCTGGGAGGTGGAGAGATATAAAGAACTCGGCACCCTCGCTTCCACGGCTGTCGAGGCAACGGCCAGGACCATTGAACCCGGGGATAAGGAGTGTGAAGTCATCGGCAGGCTCGCCGAGAGGTTATGGGCCAATCGGGTGGATTTTGTCACCACGTTCTGTGCTGCGGATGAACGGATCGCGAATTTCCGCCACCCTATCGCCACTGAAAAGAGGATTGAAAAGCGGGCCATGCTCGGCGTGAATGCCCGAAAATGGGGATTGATAGTCACCCTTACTCGTTTTGTGCAATTCGGCACGATACCCCCTGAGTTAATGAAACAGTATGAGGACAACGTCTATATAGAGTGTGTTCTGATGGCCAATACCGTCCCGGGAAAACCAGTGGTAGAGGTCTTGAACAAGGGAATAGAGGCGTATAAGGAGAGGGGATATCCCGAGGAATACCAACTTCACCACCAAGGTGGAGCAACGGGATATCTCGGTCGCGACTATCGGGTGAATTTTCGCACGCCCGATATCGTGCAGGAGAATCAGGCCTTCTGCTGGAACCCCTCGATCGCGGGGACAAAGAGCGAAGACACCATGCTTGCAACTTCAAAGGGACTGGTGCTTCTCTCAAAGCCGGTGCAATACCCGATCCTAGAGATGGAGGTCGGGGGGTATACGTTCAAGAGGCCTGGAATCCTGGAGAAATAGAGAGGGGGTGAGAGCTGCGTAACGCAAAAACTGAGGACTACAGGTTTTCAACGAGAGAGGGGGTGATAGCTGCGTATGGATGAAATGAACCCCGATAAGGTATTAATAAAAATGGCATTAACTCAAAATACCTGAGTAATGGAGGGGTGGCAATGAAAGGGAAAAAACTATGTAAAGTCTTAGTCTTGGGGCTTGCGATGTTTTTCCTCGTGGGCCTGGCTGGTCTTGCCGAGGCCAAAGTGGTGATCCGTGTGGCCAGTCCATTCAAGGCGGGCCATATCCTGGTTGAAGCCAGTGAGAAGTTCAAAGAACTGGCGGAAGATCAAAGCGGCGGGATGATGGAGGTTCAGGTTCAACCCGGCGTAGGGTCAGAGGAGGGGATTAATGAATGGTGCAGCAAAGGAGAGGTGGAGATGCAGGCAACAGGCGGAAGGCCTCTTGAAGTCTCCGCGCCTCAGTATTTCTTTTTCAATGCCCCTTACGTAATGAAGGACTTTAATCACTTCATGAGGGTCTGGGAAGGTTCCTTGGGTGATAAGGCAAGAGCGCTCGTGGAGAATAAAGGAAACATGATGTACTTGGGCATAGTCTACCGGGGACTTCGCCAGACGACATCAAACAAGCCCATCTATACACCGGAAGATGTCTCCATGCTGAAACTACGGCTGCCCACGGTGAAGACGTGGATTGCAGTCTGGAAGGAGATCGGCGCAGCCCCTGTCCCGATCCCTCTGCCTGGGCTCTACAATTCCCTGAAGGAAGGAAAGGCTGAAGCCTCCGAAGGCGACCTGCCGCAGATTGCCTCCTTCAAATTGAACGAGGTACAGAGTCATCTCACCATCACGAACCACCTGGTTCAAACAGGAGGCATCCTCATCAACAAGGCCTTCTTCGACGGTTTGTCGAAAGGGGATCAATCCCTGATTCTCAAAGCGGCTAAGGACGCAACGGATTGGGCCAACGAGAAGATAATGAAAGGCGAGACAAAGATCCTCATCGATCTCCAGAGAAAAGGCATGCAGGTGGTGATTCCCGACGCGGATGCCTTCAGGGAGAAGGGAAAACCCGCGGTCGAGGAGCTTTTTAGGACAGAGTGGCCGGTAACAACCTGGAAAGAGGTGTTGGCCCAATAGCGGCGCTGGAAAATCGGCGATTGCACATGAAATCAAGGATCGGTGCAATTGTCGAGGGATGTATTAACTCAGAAATACTAAGGAATGGAGGTGCAGCAATGAAAGGAAGAAAGTTAATTAAGGTCTTGACTCTGGGGCTTGCGATCTCATTGATCGTAGGCCTAGCTGGCCTTGCCGGGGCTAAAGAACAGTATCCTTCCCGCGAGATCGAGCTCATGATTCCCTGGGGTGTGGGGGGTGCAACTGATGTCGTTTTCCGGACCTTTCTCACCGTTCTTCCCAAATACCTAAAGGTGCCTGTGATTATCGTGAATAGGCCAGGAGGCGGTGCCGTTCCTGGCTATACGGAGGCCATGAAGAAGAAGCCAGATGGCTATTACAGCTTGGCATGGATATCGGCCTCTTTGACCAAAACGCACATGAGCGTCGTTCCTTACGATTATCGGACCTTTGATCCCGTTATCATGCTGGTGAACACACCCTGCTGGATCCTGGTTCCTGCCAACTCCCCCTTTAAGAACCTCAATGATCTGCTCGCGGCGGCTAAGGCAAAACCCGGCTATGTGACCCTGGGCAATGCAGGGGCAGGTGGAGGTACCCATATGATCGCCCTGGCCTTTGAGAAGGCGGTCGGCGTTCAATTCAACCATGTCCCGCATAAGGGCGGTGGGCCGACCGTGGTGGCTACTGTGGGCGCACACGTCGATGCCTGCAACCTTTCTCCTCCCGAGGGTGTGCCCCAGATGGCCGCGGGTCAGCTACGCTGTATTGCCGCCTTTTCCGAAGAGCGCATGAAGGATTTCCCCGATGTTCCCACCGCCAAGGAGCAGGGTGTAGACTTTGTCCTCGGACAGTGGCGGGGATTGGCCGTTCCCAGGGGAACGCCCGCAGATAGGGTAAAGGTGCTTCATGACGCCTTTAAGGCGACCATGGATGATCCAGACCTACAGAAGCTGGCTAAACAGGGAGGCGTCCTCTTGGAGTACAAGGGTACCGAGGATTTCAGGAGGTACATCGCCGACCAGGACGCGTTCTACAAAAACCTCATCATGGAAAACAAGCTGGGTACTCGCTACAAATAAAGGTAATGGTAAGGGACCGGCAGGAAAGGTGGCATACAGCTCGATTTAAGCTGTATGCCACCTTGTGATGGCGGGAGCTATGGGTAAAAAAGAGATAATTATCGGCGTCTTTTTAATGGTCCTCTCTTTGGTATTCTATCTGCTGACCTACCAGTTTCCGCACCAGACCCTGGCCTTCTCACCGAGGATCTTTCCCCGTTTTGTGAGCGCCTGCCTTTTTCTTATCTCTTGTGTCCTCCTGATCCAGGGTATTACCGCAGTTCGACAAAGAACAGAGGAAAAGAGGTTTACACCTATCATAGATAGGGCATTTTTGATGCGGCTGTTTGTGGGCATCCTGATCGGCTATGCCTATACCCGACTGCTTTCCCTCGCAGGCTACCTAGTGGCTACCCCGCCCTTTATTGCCGGGATAATGCTCGTCTTCAACGAGAAACGGTGGCTTAAGATCGTGGCAACCTCCGTCATTACCACGGGCCTGCTTTATATCCTGTTTAGGATTATTTTCAGGGTTCCCCTGCCACGATTCAGCCTGTTTTGACTTAAGCCAGAGAGGTCGTACACGTGGAAGCGATCATTCATGGTTTTTTATTCGTACTCCACCCATTCCATTTCCCCTTTCTCGTCTTAGGGGTTGCCCTCGGGATCATAGTGGGCGCCCTCCCTGGCCTTACGGCCTCGGTGGGCATCATACTCCTTTTGCCCTTCGTCTTCTATCTGGATGTGAGCACCGCCATGGTAATGCTCTGCGGGGCCTTTTGCGGCGGCATCTACGGGGGATCCATATCGGCGATACTCATTTCCACACCGGGAACGCCGTCGGCAGCGGCAACCGTGCTCGACGGATATCCCCTTGCCCAGAAAGGCGAAGCGGGCAAGGCCATTGGGGTGGCCACCATCGCCTCCACCACGGGGGGAATTATCTCCACCTTTTGTTTGATGTTCTTTGCACCAAAACTGGCGCGGATTGCCCTTGAATTCGGCCCGGAAGAGTATTTTGCCCTGACCGTATTCGGGCTGACCGTGATCGCCAGCGTGGCGGGGAAGTCTCTTACCAAGGGGCTGATTTCGGGCTTTTTCGGGCTTCTGATTGCCACGGTTGGCATAGACCCCGTGGAAGGATACGCTCGCTATTCCTTTGACATTCCCAACCTCATGGCAGGCTTCTCCCTTTTGCCGGTGCTGATCGGCTTGTTTGCCATATCCCAGATCTTTGTCCAACTGGAAGCGGCTGGCAAGAAGGCCAAGGTATACGATCAGGTGATCGGCAAGGTATTACCTTCAATGAGAGAGCTGAAAAGGCTCTTTGGAGTCATTATTTCAGGGTCTTTCCTTGGAACGTTTATCGGAATCATCCCGGGAACCGGGGGAACGATCGCCTCCTTTCTGGCCTATAATGAGGCCAAGAGGTGGTCAAAAGATCCGGATTCCTTCGGAAAGGGCAATATTGCGGGAATTGCCGCACCCGAGGCGGCCAACAACGGCACCACCGGGGGCGCAATGGTGCCGCTTCTGACCCTGGGGATTCCCGGTGATGTGGTAACCGCGGTTATGCTGGGGTGCCTTCTTCTAATCGGCCTCAGACCCGGTCCACTGTTGTTCAAGGAAAATCCCGAGGTGGTGACCGCGATCTTTGCGGGGCTTCTCCTGGCCAATGTGTTGATACTTCTCTTGGGCATTGTCAGCGTGCGAATATTTCCCAAGGTCTTAAGAGTTCCTCACTCAATGCTCTTCCCGA
The DNA here is from genome assembly GCA_964549945.1 of uncultured Desulfobacteraceae bacterium. Lineage (GTDB taxonomy): Bacteria > Desulfobacterota > DSM-4660 > Desulfatiglandales > B25-G16 > B25-G16. The sequence continues at coordinate 12,112 of CAZJXD010000012.1, forward strand.
TTATCTTCACCCTCTGCTTTTTGGGCTCCTTTTCCCTCAACAACAGTACGTACGATATGTTCATTGCGTTGGTCTTCGGCGTGATTGGCTATATCATGCAGAAAAACGGTTTTCCGGCTGCCCCGGCAGTCCTCGGTGTTATCTTGGGCCCCATCGCAGAGGATGCATTGGCCCGGTCCCTGATTATCTCCCATGGCGATTGGAGAACCCTTTTTCAATCGCCCATCTCCATATTCTTCTATGGAATCTCCACCCTGTCTGTAGCTTATTCCCTTAGAAGGCAGTTCGCTGCCCGGAAAGCCGAGAGAAAACAGCAGAGAAGCCAATAGAGGGTGAGCTATTCTTTGATCTCTTGACCTTCATGGGAGTATGTTGATAGGCTGATCGCTGAGGATGTATGTATTTTCAGGATCAAGCGCACGGATTCTGCAGATCAGAGTGAAGTGTCAAGGGGTATGTCTACCTCAATCCCCTTACGCTCTGCTGAAAGGTACGCCGCATAAAGCACGCCCACGATATCGCTCGCTACTAAGAGGCCCGACTTGGGCTCTCGATCCGTTGCAATAGCGTCAATGAAGTCCTGAATCTCCTGAGGGTAGCCGAACATAAAGCTTTCGTCCGGTGCAGGAGTGGACCAACCCTGTTTAGTCCCGATCTTCTCCACCACGTATACATCGGCGAGCTGTTCTTCATGGGGGTTGTAGAGCTCCATGGCATTAATAGGGCTCAAGTTGCACCGGGCCCTGTGGTTGTTCGCGAATATCTCGACCCAGTTGTGCACGCCCCCCATTACCAGCTCAGATGCGAACACGTCGGCAACCATTTCGTCGTCGAACAGCACATGTATTTGACAGTAGTCCTCGATATCCTCATAATCGGTCCTTAGGAATCCCTTGTCGATGAACCGGGGATTGCGCGTGATCTCATGGGTTCGCGCACTCACCGCTTTTGGTCTAATCGCCTTTCCATCGCGTGAAAGCCCCTCGACCTGTTTCAGGTAAAGGATAGCGGATAACGGATGGCAACTCTTGCCCACAATCGATCCTCCTCCCGAAAGCCTCCAGATCCCATAGGCTGGTGAAGGGCTTCCCGAGTGGGACTGATCTCCCAAAGCCCACAGTATCTGGCCCTTTGTTTTGGTAATAATCTCGGCTTCCTTCTGTACCGCTGGGGCATAAATCCAGTTCTCCGCGTAACAGAGCCTTTTGTTGCTCTTCAAGGCAGCCGCAATAATGCGCCTGGCACCGGCAACCGCCTCCTCGAGCATCTTCTCCTTTGAGAAGCTATTTCCCCTAAAACTCGCATCTCCCGTTGGGCCATAATATCCCGTGAAGGGCTTCTCAACAACCAGATGCTTTCCTGCTTCAAGAGCGGTTATAGATATTGGTTCATGGGCGTATCCCGGGGTGCAATTGTCCACCACATCCACCTCGGGAAGCATCTCATCAAGGGAGTCAAAGGCGTTGATTCCCCGTTCCTTCGCAAATTTTTCACGATGCTCTCTGGTAATTGAGGTAACACCTACCACTTCGACATCTATCCCCGTGACACGTTGATAGGCCTCATAGTGAAACTCGGCGGCATAACGGCTGCCAACGATTCCAATACGGATGGTGCTACTCATAATCACCTCCATGAGCAGGAATAAATGGCTGATCACCGACGGGAGCCTGTCAATCCATGAGGAACCCGCCGTTTACATCAAGTATTTCCCCAGTGATGAAGTCGGCCTTATCAGAGGCCAGAAAGATGACGGCTTCAGCCACATCTTCGGGTTTGCCCAGTCGCTTCAAAGGGATTGCCTCAATGATTGATTTCCGTTTTTCCTCCGACCACTGGGCGCTCATCTCGGTTTCAATCGCATGTGGTGCGACTGCATTGACGTTGATCCCGTATTGGGCCAGCTGCCGGGCCAATGTCTTGGTGAGTGCATCGATAGCGGCCTTTGATGGGCCATATCCCGGTGCCGATGTGATGTCGCCCATCTTCCCCGCGATCGATGAAATATTGACAATCTTTCCCCTGCCCTGGCGTTTCATGATGTCTACTGCGGCCTTGGAGCAGTTGAAGGTTCCCTTCAGATTCACACGAATGACCTGATCCCACTCCTCCTCGGTAACGGTTTCTATGGTCCCCCTTCGAATGATTCCGGCGTTATTGACCAGGATATCGAGCCTTTGAAAGGTTTTTTCGATCTGCCCCATCATGTCCCTCACCTCGTCAAATCGGCTCACGTCAGCCCGTATGGCCAGGCATTCTACTCCAAAGGCGGAGATTTCCTTTGCCACCATCTCCAATTCGTTTTTTGGGTAGATATCGTTGATAATCACATGCGATTTTTCTCGAGCAAAACCGAACGCAATAGCCTTGCCGATTCCCCTCCCTGCACCGGTTACTAGTGTAACACGACCTTCAAACGTCATAAGATCCTCCTAATTGGGCAATTACTCCTTGACCGCACCTGCGGTTAAACCCTGAACCAGAAGCCGCTGCAAGAACACATAGAGAATAATCGCCGGCATCCCTCCCACGAGAGAGCCGGCCATTAACATGGGCCAAATAATCCTGAACTCTCCTACTGTTCTGGCGATGCCCAAGGTGACCGTGATCATGGGTTCACTGCTTGTAAGGCACAGTGCCCAGAGAAGGTCTCCCCATGCGAGAAGAAAGGCAAAGAGAATAGTGGCAACCATGCCCGGCGAGACCACCGGTAAGATAATCCTAAAAAATATCCCCAATCTGGAGCACCCATCGACCATGGCAGACTGGTCCAGCTCGTCGGGCACCTTATCGATGAAACCCTTCATCATCCAGGTGGAGAAGGGAAGGCAGATGGTGAGAAAAGCGATAATGAGGCCGGTGCGGGTATCGTAAAGCCCGACCTTGCTGAGAATCTTGAAATAAGGGCCTACCAGCAATACGCCTGGCAGCATCTGGGTTGCCAGGAAAAAACCAATGAGAAAGCGCCGGCCTTTAAAGAAAAACCTCGAGAATCCATACCCGGCAAGGGCGCCAAAAAACGTGGAAAGCAGTGCAGTAGCCAGAGAAATAATCGTGCTATTAAAGAAATAGGTGCCGAAGTTTTTCCTCACCCAGATCCCGATATAGCTGTCCCCCGTTGGCTCGAGAGGTATCCACGTGGGAGGCATCCGAAAGGCCTCCGATTCGGTTTTGAGCGACGTAGAGAGCATCCAGGCGAATGGAAACAAGCAGTATACGGTAACCACGATCAGGAAGATCCAGATAATGGTCTTGAAAAAGGCATCATGTACCTTGTAGGATGTTGCCTTCATAGATTACTCTTCCTGGCTGATCATCCAGATATAGGGAAGGCTCACTGCCAAGAGAACGATGGTCATAATCACCGCAATTGCCGATGCATACTCAAATCTAAAAAACTGAAAATATTGCTTATACGTATAGGTCGATAGAACCTCCGTGAGAACCCCGGGACCTCCACGGGTCATGGCCTGGATAAGCCCGAAGCGCCTGACCTCCCACACGATATCCAATGCCAATGCCACCACAATCATCTTCTTCAGGCCCGGAATGGTGATGTGGAAGAATGACTGCGCTTTAGTGGCACCGTCAATCGCAGCGGCCTCGTAAAGCTGCTGGGGAATCGCCTGGAGGCCGGCCAAGAGGATCAACATGACAAAGGGAAAACCTCGCCAGAGATTCACGATGATTACACTGAAGAGGGCCAGTTTCGGGTTCGAGAGCCATTCTATTGGAGTGTTGATGAGGCCCATCTTCAAAAGCACATCATTGAGGGCTCCGTAGATGGGGTCGTACATCCATTTCCAGATAATCCCAGCCACCACATCAGGTACCACCCATGGGAGCAGGGCTATTATACGAAATAGCGGCTTTGCTGGAAGGGCGCTGTTCAAGACCATGGCAACTGCCAGCCCCAGAACCATATGGGCGGCCACGCTGAGAGAGACAAAGATTGCCGTATTCCAGAATGTCCTAATAAAAAACGGATCTTTGGTCAGGTTCGCGTAGTGGGAAAAGGTATAGGAGGCAATCTCCTTTTTTACCGGCTGTATGCTGTAGGAGATGCTGGTAATGGCGGGAAAACCCAGCACCAGAACAAGCAGGAAGACCCCGGGGAGCACAAAGAGCACCCACATATGACGATCTTTTATCCGCTTTCTAAAACGCAAAGGACTGTTCATTCCCGGAAAGGGGAGCGTGGGAGGCTCCCCTTTCCTCATGGTTTAATTGCCTGCCTTTATGGCCGCTTTATCTGGCCAGGATGGCGTTGATCCTCTCATGTGCTTCGGCCAGGGCCTTTTCAGGCGGCTTCATCCCTACAATGGCCTCCTGAAGAGAGGTGGTGAAGGTGTCTATGATTTCAGGCCACTCCTTGATCTGGGGCTCCACCTGTCCGTACGGGAGTTGAGAGGCCATTACGCTGGCGAATTTGTCGTTCAGGATCTCGGGTGCAACACCGCTCACATCCTTTCGAGCGGAGGTGACGCGGTTATCAACGAACCACTTCAGCTCGATCTCCTTGCTGGTAATGAATTTCATGAGTGTCCAGGCCTCGTCTGGGTGTTTGGTATTGGGGCTCATGACCCAGGAGCTGAGCCAGATGGCGGTTGCCGGTTTTCTCTTCATCGGGGCAGGGGCAGCCTTCAGCACTTCAAAGGCGTTCAATGCGGGATTGATCTTGTTGACGATGGGGGGCGTCCACCCGGAGCCCAGGATCATGGCCACCTTTTTCTGGGCAAGCTGGGTTCGAACATCCTGGGCGCCCATGGCCGTCATCCCCGGCGGAACAACCTTGTGCTTTGTGTAGAGCTCAACGAAGAAGGTAAAGGCCTCCTTTGCTTCGGGAGAATCAAGCGCCGAGTGCTTCATATCGGGGGTCAGGTAATCAGCACCGAAGCTCCAGATAAAGGGCCCAAACCTGAGCGTAAAGCCAGGATCCTTGGCTCCGAGGGTGCCGAAGCCCCACTGGTCGATCTTTCCGTCTCCGTTCGTGTCGCGTGTTAGTTTTTTGGCGTATGCGAGGAAATCATCCCAGGTCTTGGGGGGTTTGTCGGGATCCAGCCCGGCTGCCTTAAACATCTCGGTGTTGTAAAACAAGACCATGGTCATGTAATCGCCGGGCATGGCATGGACCTTTCCATTGTACTTCACCAATTTGAGGGGCAGGGGATACCACGCATCCAGAAATCCCGGACCTTCCTTTTCAATGAAGGGCGTGAGATCCTTGGCAAAACCTTTGCCGAAGAACATGGGCAGCGAAAAGGCATGAACATGGAATACGTCCGGTGCTCGACCCGCCGCGGACTCTACCGTGTATTTCGTCTCCTTCTCCCCATAGGAGACCGGCTCAAGATTTACCTGGATATTGGGGTAGCGTTTGTGGAATATGTCCATACCCTCATTCAGAGACTTATTCCACACGTCTTCAGTAAGATGCCAATCGGAAAACCTTAGTGTTACCTTGGCCGCCACTGATGAATTGAAGGCAAATACCATCAGCAACACAGCCACGAAGATGCCAATAACTCCAACCTTTTTCATCTTACATATCCTCCTTTTAAGTGTCCCCTATTAGATAACCTCTGCCACTTTTAGAACTTTTTTATCCTTGATAACCACCTCCTTTCCTCAGAGGGCCGGTTTTGTACCCGAGCTTTTTTGATATTTCCAGGGCTGTCTTCATGACCCTCGTTTTTAGCTCGTTATGGATCCTTTTTTCAGTCATTCGAACAGTGGGGCCTGAGATGCTGATAGCGGCTATCACGCTTCCCCGATCGTTTCTTACCGGTGCGGCGACACACCGAATCCCCTCCTCGTTCTCTTCATCATCTACCGCGTAACCCTGAGCCCTCACCTCGGCGAGATGTTTGTTGAACTTGCTGAAATTCACGATGGTATTCCTTGTCAATTGAGGAAGCCCTTTTTTCTCAACAATTTGAGCCCTTTCATCGTCAGACAGGGGCGCCAGCAACACCTTGCCCACTGCGCAACTATGCGCATAGTTCCGCATCCCTATCCTGGATACCATCCTCAGGCTTCTTGGATCGCTCACCTTTTCGACTTTATCGAGATAGACGATTTCCCCCTGGTCAAGAATTACGAGATGAACGGTTTCCTCAACGCGGTTGGCCAATTTGGTGAGGAATGGTTCGGCTATCTTTCTGAGATCGATTTGGTCAAGTACCGTATATCCCAACTCTACCAGACGAAATCCCAGACGATACTCCTTGGACACTTCGTCTTGCGCCACGAATCCGAAATGACGAAGGGTTGAGAGAATCCTGTGAATCGTGGGTTTGGGGAGGTGTAGCTGAGAGGATAGATCCTGTATACTGTAACTCTGTTTTCTTTTGCCAAGGGCATCCAGGATCTTGCAGCCCCTTTCAATAACTTGCACAGTCCCTGTGTTTTTTGTCTTTAAGGGGGGCATAGTGGTATTTCGTATAATGGAATAGAATTTTAATTTAACAGTGCCCAGTCGGATTGTCAATCATTTTTCAAGGGGATTTCTGTCTCATTTGGGGCAAGCCTGGAAAAGAAGATTTGAGGGCCCGAATGCCCTATTCGGGTTTCTTTTGATGGGCGTTATCCTTCTCGGGAAGTCCAGTCCTTATTGCACGTTCTTAATCCAATCTACCACTTGTCGCACCAAAGCCGTGATCTCGGCCCAGTTACCGGCCGCAACCAGATCCTTTCGGATGAGTTTTGAGTAAAGGTACTGAGTGCTTAGCGCGACACCCGGCCCGAGGTATCTCCGGCAGCGAGCTTCTGAACGTCGGCCACGGTTACCATATTAAAGTCGCCGAAGATCGTATGTTTCAGACAGGATGCGGCTATTGCAAAATTGAGTGCCCCTTGTGGGTCGTCTCTATAGGTGCGCAGGCCATAGATTAACCCAGCCGCGAAGGCATCGCCGGCTCCTACCCGATCAACAATATGGATTATGTCAAATGTCGGGCCAACATAGAATTCTCCCCGGTCCAATAAGGTTGCCGACCATGTATTATGACTGGCAGAGATCGAGCCCCGCAACGTTATTGCAATGGTCTTCAGGTTGGGAAAGAACTTGGCAAGCTCTTCACACACGTAGCGGTACTTCTCCGCCTCAACCTTGCCTGCCGTGACGTCCACATTGGGCGCCTTGATTCCGAATACCTTGTCCGCGTCTTCCTCGTTTCCAATAGCGATGTCGCAGTAGCGTACCAGCTCCTGCATAACCTCGCGCGGTTGTTTGCCCCATTTCCACAGTTTCGCGCGGTAGTTCAAATCACAGGACACAGTCAGTTTCATCTCTTTCGCAACCCGGACGGCTTCCAGACACACATCAGCTAAGCCTCTTGAGATGGCCGGAGTGATGCCGGTCCAGTGGAACCAGCCAGCATCGGCAAAGACCTGCTTCCAATCAATCATTCCATGCTCAATAGTGGCAATAGACGATCCTGCCCGGTCGTAGATCACCTTGCTGCCTCGCTGCTCGGCACCAACCTCGAGGAAGTAGATCCCCAGCCGATCACCCCCACGTATGATCTTGTCCACGCTCAAGCCATACTGTCGCAAGAACTGAATACACGCCTCCCCTAAGTCGTTGTTGGGCAATCGGGTGACGTAATCAATCGGCACACCGAAGTTCGCAAGTGACACCGCCACGTTGGCCTCGCCTCCACCGTAGATGACATCAAAGGATCGAGCCTGCCCGAAACGCAAAAAGCCCGGCGGTGACAACCGCATCATGATTTCACCGAAGGTTACCACTTTGTTTGACATCTTCAAGATCTCCTCTATGATCTCTTTAGATTATCTCTAGACGTCTATAAAAACGAAGGTTTATAAAATTCGTGTTGACTTTATTTAATAGACTTATTGCAAGGTACGGGCTGATGCTTGATATAAAAAGGGTAATTCCCCATTATCTTTACTTCATCAGAGATAAAAGGCCAGCCAATGTGACCGATATTTCCTGAGTAATAAAATACGAGTAATAGGGTCTTGCTTTTAGGGTATTTAAAATAGTGCATTGTCACTCGGGTGTCAATTGAGAAAAATCCGTTGGGAAAAGCGCCTGCGGCATTTCGCCGGGAACCTTTACACCCCGCTAAAAGCGCTAAATCCTCCATCTACAGGAACCACGATGCCCGTTACGAAGGAAGAAGCGTCAGGAGAGAGAAGCCAGATGATCGTGCCAATTAAGTCCCGGGGGTCACCGAATCGACCCATGGGCGTGTGTTCGATGATAGTGCGACCACGGGGTGTGAGGTCTCCGGTTGCCTCGTCGGTCAAAAGGAACCGGTTCTGCTCTGTCAGTAAAAAGCCGGGGGCAATGGCGTTGACGCGTATGTGTGGCGAGTACTCCTGTGCCATGTGCACCGCCAGCCACTGGGTAAAGTTGCTGACCGCAGCCTTGGCGGCCGCGTATGCCGGTGTCCTGGTCAGTGGCCGGAAGGCGTTCATGGAAGAGACATTAAGAATGGAACCCCCTCCTTGCTCTACCATGGATTTACCGAAGATTTGGCTGGGGAAGACTGTCCCGAGAAGGTTCAGATCGAATACCCAGCGAATAGCGTCGGAGGGCAGCTCAAAGAACGACAGCTCTTGCGAGGTGCTCGCCTGCTTCTTATTGCCGCCCGCGCCGTTGATCAGGATGTCCACACGGCCAAACTGTGCCAGTACCTCGCCGCGGGCGGATTCCAGGCTCGTTTTATCGAGTACATCGCACTCCACGCCTATTGCCTCGCCACGTGCCTCTACGATCTCGTTGGCCACATTTTTCGCTTCATCCCCTAATATATCGAGTACTGCCACTTTTACCCCTAATCGTGCCAAAGCGCGACCCATCTCGCCGCATAGCACACCTCCGCCCCCGGTGATTGCGGCTACTCTACCCGATAATTGGAAAAGATCTTCTAGGTATCTTGTATCCATATTGCCTCCTTGGGCTCAATTCCTCGATCATGCTCTATGTTGCGAGAACTTTGGCTTTTTCATATTTTAAAATCACCCATGTAGGATTTCAAGAGTTCATCGAGGCATTCGTCTCCAGAAAGATGTAATCCCTCAATCCCCAAATTTGCTTATAGCATATCATTAAAAATAAGGCTTGAGCAGGTCATCCCGGCCTCTGCTTTTAGTAGCTCGGATATATCGACCGTCTTTACCTGGAAGCCACGCGCGTGCAATGTCTCGATCGTTTTCCTGAATCCGGCGTGCACGCACACGGTGTTTTCTATTCGCAGCGTATTCGCGGCCCATGGCTCGTCCTCCGGCACCGAGATGGCTCGAAAGCCCTTGAATTGGTCCAGATCAACCCAATGGGGATTCACCAGCACGGTGTCATCATCGATCGCCGTGCACGCGGATTTCAGGTGCAGGCAGTCTCTCACCATAACTGGGATAACCTGGTAGCCAAAGGGCTCGAGGATCCCCCTAAGGGAGCTGACGCCAGCCGTATTAGTGCGGGGCGTGATTCCCACAAAGACCTTGCCTCCGGCCCGCAGCACATCGCCACCTTCGAGGGTCGCGGGAGGCCGGATATGGTCTATCTTACGGTAGGTGGCCAGCACGGATTCAACGCCGGGCACCTCACCCCGGCGTGACTCAGCGCCCATGCGTGCCATCACCGCGATCTCGTCCACCACCACCGCGGTGTCCTCGATGAAGGTGGAGTCCGGATAGACGCTGTTCACCGTGAGCTCGGTAACCCTTAGCCCGCAGTCTCTGAGCAACACGCAGTATGCGTCGTGTTGTTGTACCGACAGGTCATAGTCAATGGGGCTCCGCTGGATAAAGCTGAGCTCGCATCGGGCGATATCAGGTGAGATTAAGTGGGTTAAGGCCATGTTCATGCGTTACACATCTCTTGTCATGTTTTAGGTTCTTGCATGCCTATTGTTTGACTAAATGGGTCAGACATTTTGAGTGTTCAGCGTTCAGCGTTCAGAAAATAAAAGCCAGTGTCTTTTATCTGCTTTCTCCTGAACACTGAACCACTGAACTCTGAACACTACTATTTTCTGAGAGGTTGAAGCGAATTTCACATATGTTTGACTAGGCCTATGTATATTATTTCCACTGATGCTGCAATTCGATTGTGGTTCCCTCGGGATCGGTGGCATATACCAAGGCGACGTTGCCTTTCTCGGTACCTCTCATCTTGGTGCTCACTTTACATGAATAGATGAATGAGAAGCAATCGATACCTACCCCGAGAGGAAAAAACTCACGCATTTATGGGGATGGATTGCCGTAAGGAGATGAGGGGTGGTGATAGTGAGGTGTATGACATAGAAAATATTTTCTTTACATCATTACCCTTTTTCGGATAAGTGAAATAAGAAGGATTTTTAGTAGCCCTTGATTCAACCTAGTTTTCTATGAGATGGGATTCATTTAGGGGAGATCTCGACCGTGATGGCGGTGAGAAGAGGCTCACGCGGGGCTGGGTTGAATTCCCCATGCTGTGATGACACGGGAAATGTAACCTGGAGCGATAGACTATGAAGCTAAATCGACGCACTCTCGATAAGGTAAAGGATCAAAATACCACGGTTATAACCGAAGGCGTCCAGTTAAAGGGAAAAGTGAATGGCACCCACAATATCATCCTTTATGGGGAAATCGAGGGAAACATTGAGCTAAAAGGAACGCTGTTGGTGGGTGTAACTGGAAGGATCAAGGGAAAAATTGATGCCCACAATGTGATTATCGAAGGCGATGTTGAGGGCACGGTAAATACGACGGAAAAGGTGGAGATACGGGATGGTGGAAAATACAAGGGAGATATCCTCGCCAAATCCATATTGGTGTCGGAGAGAGCACTGCTTGAGGGCAACGTGAAGATGAAGATGGAAGGCAGGGAACCATCCGTACAGAAATTCACCGAAAAACGTAGCACAGAATCAAACGAGCGGTAGGATACTATGGATTTCCTATCGGTTTAGGCGACGGACCTGAAGTACTCCTGTATCTTTCCGAGAACGATCTTAGGGATATCCTCCTTTTTCTTGACCGAGTATACGCTGATATTTTTGCGGATATTCGTGGATCTCTTGAAATGCGATACCCGTGCATTATCACCGATGTGCACGGCGGTGACGCGGTTTTCCAATCCGTTGAGGTAGCCAACGAGTACCTCCAGGTTGGTGATCTGCATGTCGGTGATGATGAAGATATCCGGTAGAGACGGATCCTGTAAGGACTCTATATCATCGATATTCAGCCGTGTACCTCCCCCGAAATAGTGGCAGAGGATTTGGTAGATCTTCTTTCTGTGCCGTGTGTGGTTCAGGATCCGACGTCCACCGTGCTTGGCATCGCTGAAGTTATAGACCGCCACCGTTGCATCGTTTCTGAGATACGCATCTGAGGCGCAGGCCGCCCCGAGAACTGCATGGGAGAGATTCTGTCGCGGGTTTGTCATGCTTCCCGATGAGTCGATTACCACGATGCAGTTAGGCGTTCCCTCCTCCTCGCCAAAGGTCTCCCCCTCTCTACGCTCCCAGATTTGCGTGATGCCGGGCATCACCTTTCCAAAGCTCGTCCAGGGATCGATGTCCCGAAAGGGCTTCCCCAGCTCCCAAGGGGAATGGCTCACGGGGTAGAGTGAGCCGCTTTTCTCGATGGGGATCTTCTTGATCGGGAGGGAGTAGTTCTCCGCTAATTTCATGTAGAAGAGGGCATCTGCATCGAGTGAGGATCCAGGCCCGAGGCCCATACTGCCGCTGGTATCGTAGCCTGCTTCCTTGAGCTCGGTCTCGAAGTCCTTCACTACATCCTTAAACGCGCCTGGATCACCGGTTGCCATGGCGAATTGCTTAAGACCCTGGTCCATCTCCTCAGGCGAGTATCGACCAAAATCGTTCTGCCCCATGGGGTTTGGCTGGTTCAGCGTCCCGGACTTCTCCTCTGCCTCAAGCATACCCCGTATGATCCTTGAGAAGCGATGGATGCTCTGGGGCCATGGCTTCCTGTCGAGATAGGGGATCCGTGAGAGCTTTCTGGAAATCTCCTCATGACCCCGCACGTTGAGATCCGTTCCCCATATCCTCTGGTACAGGGCGTGTATGGCCTCGTCCAAGACCCCTCGCTCCATATGTCGGTACAGCTGCGAGATGGGGGTCTCCTTCTCCTTAAAGCAATGGGTATCGGCTACCACATCCATGAAGTAATCGGTGGACTTCCGGGCCTTGTCCTTGTTTTTGAGAACCCTCTTGGCCTCTTGATAGAGGGTGAGATGGGTATGGAAATCCCAGGGGCAGTAGGTGTAGTGAGCCACGCTGTGGTCGAGGAGGGCCTCTAATACCGCTTCCACGGGGAGGTGCCTGCTTGCTTGCTCCAGGAAGGACTGGCTCAGCGTGATCTGCTTGCTCTTGATCTCGAGGGCCACCCTGTCCATCGACTCCGATATAGCGGGGTGGGGTAGTTCAGGAAAGAAGTGTTTTCTCCGTACCTTGGACCAAACCCTCGTGAGTAACGGATCGTATTTATTTCCTCCATTACCCACTCGTTACCTCGTCGCAGTCTCGTGAGGGCGAATGAGGTTTCCCCGATGGTAGATGCGTCCGCCGTGCATTGTCTTTCCGATTCCCAGTATATGGCCGTCCACGTGGATCTCCCCCCCACTCATCCATGCCCCGGCATTCTGTCCGGTATTGCCGGCAATGGAAAGCTCTCCGTCCATCATTCCAGCGCCTGCCCAATTGCCGGTGGATCCCTCGACCACGAGTTTTCCCCCTGACAGGCCAGCGCCAATGAAATCCCCCGCATTGCCCTTGAGCACCAGGGTTTTCCCCTCGGGGAGTCGGTAGCCGAGAAAGTGAAAGGCCCGTTTGAGCTCGTAGAGCCTGAGCTGAATGGTATCCTCCTTGGCGTTGTTTATGAGCGCGGAGAGGTAGATGCCCGCAGGGCCTGAAATCAGGTAGGGTATTTTATCCCCCTTGTCGAGCTCAAGGCAGAGCTCCTCTATATCGTCGATGTCATAGTCGATCTTCTGAATGGTCCTGAGGGCTGAAGAGTATGCCTTGATGAGCCTGCTGTGTTCCACCAGCCAGACCAGATCCTTGACCTCCTCTTCGACGAGCTTCAGGTATCCCTCCACAATCTGCTCAATGACCTTTTCCTTGGCCTGAACGATGTGATCGAGGGGTATCTCCTTCTTTTTATATGGGTAGTTCTTGAACTCCTCAAAGGGATTAATCACTTATCTCACCTCTTCGAGATCTCGTTTGATTTCCGCGTAGATCGGGTGATCGCCCTCGATAGGCATGAGGTCCTTTCCCGATACGCATTGATATGCTACGGCCAGGGCGTTTTTGATGTGATGGCTCTGCTCATTGTAGCGCCTGTATGCCTCGGTAACCATCTCCTTGGCCACGAAGATCTGAAGAGGGTCCCTCCGGGTGCTGGTCTGTTTCTGGGAGATCACCTCGTCCTTCCACTGAACCCTGTGGGCCAGGATATAGGGGAGAACGGCTTTGATGTGGTCGATTCCCACGGATTGGTCGCCGAGCAGCCATGCCAGTGATTGCGAGTAGGTCCTCACCGAGGTGGGAAAACGGTTCGATATGCAGTTCTTCATGTGGTGACAGAGAAAGCCGGTATAGTGGCACCCTTCCTCGCACTGCTCGTCTGACCGCTTCTGGCCATATTTATAACAAAAGGACAGCTCTGCGATCACCGTTCTGAGAAATGCATTGGCATCAAGATCAAGGGGAAGTTCCTGCATAGACGCCCGTATCTCCTGCCTCTCATCCTTGCTCAACATCTCGATGCGATGTTCTTCCTTCATGTGATCTCCGAAGCGAGTACAGAGATCCTCCAGCAGTTGCATTTTCTCGTGGTAGTCTCGTCTTTGTGCGAGGATTTCCTGAAAGCTCCTCTCGTATTCAGGGCTTCTCAGCACGTTCTCATACCTGTCCTTCATCCCGATCATCAGTGCCATATCCGGCCCTGGATGCCTTGATTCCACGATAACGTCGAAGCGATCGATCAGCGGAGCGATCAGGGTATTGGTTCCCCTGTCCTGGTAGTTCGCCGTTGCAAAGAGACAGTACTCATCATTGATGATCACATCGTTTAGGTATTCCCAGTTGCCGCGGTCCACTCCGTCAAGGATCATGCTCTGCTTGGTCTCGGGCAGCCGATTGATCTCATCGACGATCTTCACCGGAAGCTGTGCCAGATAGGACCAGACCACCACCTCCTCTCCCTGATTCAGTCGACCGAGATCGGGCCTGCCGATGATCTTCTCCTCGGTCTGCTCCGGGTGTCCAGAGATCTCGCTCGCCCAGATCAGGCCAAGCGGAAGCCGATAGGTCATGGCGCTCACATACTCGGCGGAGGTGGTCTTTCCCAGGCCTGGCTCGCCGATTATGAGCTCTTTTCCTCGATTGAGCGCGGTGAGGAGGCTGAAAAGCAGAGCCGAGTTAAAGGGTTCCTCTCCTACCCGCATGTCCGGGCGATTCAGGTAGAGGCTGTCCCGAATAAACTGGTAGATGGTCCTCACCTTCTGCCTGTGGTTGCCGTTTCCCGTGTGATATTTCATGCCCTTGTCTTGCTCATAGGTTGCTCCATACTTATCAGCGTACCACCGTGGGGCGGGATTGACAATACCTTATTCGAATTATTCAAGGAGATGCATGCAATGGCCAGGGGAAAGCCGATTTGAGCCTCAAGGCGCTATAAATACCTTTTTCCCTTTACCCTATGCCCTGTGCCCCACGCCAATCTCTTTGGCCATAATCAGGGCTGCTTGGCCTCTGGGATAATAGCCTTCCACTTTGCCGATCACCGTAAATGAGGCGTTGCGGAAAAGCATCTCGGCAACCTCATTCTCTGTAGCGGTATGAAGCATGAGCCTTTCCATGCCAAGCTGGCTCGCAATGCGCTCAATATTGTTGAGGAGCCCTGTGCCGATTCCGCTGCCTTGATATTCGGGTTTCACCGCAATTGCCAGTATTTCCCCGCTCAGCACATAGAGCATCGCGAAACCGACTGAGAGCCCTTTCTTAAGAGAGATTACGGTCATTACGTCCGGATTCACGAACCACCTGGGTATAATCTCTTCATAATCGCCGTAAAGGGAAAAGGCCTCTTTTGAGAGCGAGCGAATAAAACCATAATCCAAACTCGCTGCCGGGCGAATCGCGATCTCCCCCTGGTCGCTAGGGCCCCTTACCTTTTCCCCTCCCGGGGCAGGATCCCCGATATCTTTTCGCCTTTTCATTCCATTTTCGCCTAACTCATTGAAATATATCATAGTATATCAGTGCTGATACCATTGTGCTAGGGTGTGGCAAAAATTTAGAAAAAAAACGAGTAAAAAGTGTTGAATATAGAACATCTAAATGATATTACCTTCATAAAATCTTTCCTAAGGGATAAGAGATGTCCGAATCCCTGTTATTACGCCGCACAGTAAGGCTCGCCTTTATGAGGATGTCGCAGAACGGATACAACAGGCCTGAGGATCAGATGAACTGCAGATCGTCTCCCCTTTGAAAGAGATCTTTGTGAGATTTCAAGTGGGGGTCCGAGATTGGTTCTTCGACTCGCGGATATGTTCATGAATATTCTTAGACTACCTGGGCAAGGTGCGTGATCGGCTTAGCCGAGCCTTTCGGCAGTGAGCCTCTTGTACATGAGCTCAAGGTCGAACTGCTCCGAGGCGCTCAGCCGAAGTCTGAGTAAATTCGTTACCGAAATTATAGCTCGAAGCGCTTATCCACTGCCGGTAAGGGTTTCATAGAAATGTCAAAGTCGGGGGGTACGAATGACAGAACTCCAGCTTTCTATCCTGGTAAATATGGAGAACCCGCAAAGCGTGTTGGATGAAGTCAGGACGATCACTCTTATGATGTTTCCCCATTTTGATTTTAGCCAGGTAGACCGCGTATTCAGGGATATCGTGCGTCTCTACAGGGGTGAGTATCCGGGATATTGCAAATGCACCACCGAATACCATGACCTGAGGCACACTACCGACGCATTTCTTGCCATGGCACGCCTCATGCACGGCGTTGTGATCGGCGGGAAGGAGCTTACCAGGGAACAGGTAAATCTGGGACTCGTATGCACATTGATGCATGATACCGGGTATATCCAAACCCTTGATGACGATCGCGGAACTGGTGCGAAATATACCCGTATAGATACCAGGCGCAGCATTGGATTCATGGATAAGTATTTGGCCGGGAGCGGATTTCCAAGGGAGAATTTCAGATACTACCCCCAAATCCTCATCTGCACGGGTCTCGATAAAAAGGTGAGCGAAATCGACTTTCGATCACAGGAGGTGGAGTTGCTGGGCAAGATGCTGGGTACCGCTGATCTCCTGGGACAGATGGCTGATCGAACCTATCTCGAGAAGCTGCTGTTTCTTTACCATGAGTTCAGTGAGGCGAGAATCATTGGATATGACTCTGAGTTCGATCTTCTGAAGAAGACCATCGACTTCTATGACATGACAAAAAAACGACTAGTCACTGAATTGGATGGCATCAATGAGTATATGCATTATCACTTCAAGGTATGCTGGAATGTGGACAGGGATTTATATATGGAGGCCATTGAAAAGAATATAGAATATCTCAAATTCCTGCTCGATGAGCATGATAAAGATTATCGTGAGCATCTGAGTCGGGGCGGAGTAGTAAGAAAACTGAGGGAGAAGCAGATGTAAGTCGGCGTGGCAAAGACCTTACATGCCGATTGTTTGACTACACAGGTCAGACATTTTGAGTGTTAAGCCCGCTTCGCCTGAGATCGTGATGGCGGAGCGAATTTCACGTATGTTTGGCTAGACCTTCGAGAATGTATATATCTTCTTGCCTTTAGCGGATAGCGTAAACAAATTCGATGAGGTCACCTTTGAGGTGATATCCTCTCCTTTCATGTGGTGATCGCTGAGGGAGAGAATCGCTCCTGGCTTCAATACTCGATGAAACTCTTTGAGCACTCTATCGGGATCATGCAAGTCGTGTAAGGTATCGTAAAGCAAAACCGCATCAATCGTGGTATCAGGAAGCCCTGTGTCACAGTCAGAAAGAATGGTTTCCAAATTTGCGAGGTTGTGTTTTCTGGCTATGCCTTGAACCATCTGAATAGCAAGCGGGTGGATATCCAGTGCGTAGATCTTTCCCGTGGTGCCCACAAGCTCTGCGAGGGGCATTATGTAACTCCCGGGTCCACATCCGTAATCGAGGACACGGAAGCCCGATTTTATCCCTGCCTCTATCAAGATGTTCTTTCGCGGTGAGAGGAGGTCGCGGAATTTATAGCTCAATGCCATGAATTTAAAATGGAGCTCGTTTATCTGCTTATCCATACTCTAATTTCTCAGGATCAGTTTACTGCTCTTCATGCACCACTATCACAAACCTTTTTTCCTTGCAATTGCAATAAAAGCCAAGGCGAAGGACGGCATGGTCGGCAGAGATGGTGGGATAAGTGCTTATGCCGCTAAGGGCTCTAAAGGCCTGTTTAACCGTTATTCTGAAAAAGGGGGCTCTCTAAGATGTGAAGTGATTCTAAGGATTATTCCACGGTTATGAGATCCTTATTCGCCTCAAATATTTTAGATCCGATTCCTGGCACTTTCATAATATCGTCTGGAGATGTGAAAGGGCCGTGGGCCTCGCGGAACTGCACGATGCGCTCGGCGTATGTTGCCCCGATACCCTTCAGTTGAGTGAGTTCCTCCGCTGGTGCCTTATTGATGTTGATCTTTTTCCCCTCCTGAGCAAATAAAGCCGGAACAATGGCGATGATCAGTACACTTGCCAAGAATAAGGCCATGAATTTCTTATATTTTCTCATTTTCCTCCCCCTTTCATGAGCCCCCCTTTTCATTGAGAAGGGCCACACATGGCTCCCTCCCCATTCATCCATTTATAAAATAGCTACAAGCTAGCGAAGCTTCGCCTCAAACCAACGAGTACCATGTGGTAAAGCATGGCCCGAATCGCTTAAGCCATGTGGTTTAGGGCATAAGGCATAGGGCTTAGGGCAAATGCTACATTCATAGAATGTTTACCCTGTGCCTTGCGCCTTTGACCCGCTCGAATATCATCCTAAATAAATAATAAAGCTTGACACAATATTTAGGATCTTCGCTTAAGCAGACATCTCATTATTTGCTGTGCTAACTCCATCACAGGAGAGATTGTTCTAGGCGCTAGAATAGCTTGTCTTCTCTGCTGAGAAGATCATGACAGAATGCTTTATGAAGTCGGTATCAATAAATATGCCAATTAAGTATTTTAATGAACGCTTTCAATATAGAATTATCCTGTCTATTCCCTCATTTTTCGAAAATAGATAGTTTGCAAAGCTTTTAAGGTGTCCATGGGTTTGGTGGTGGGTAATATCCAAGGCAGCAAATTGGCCCGAGGGAGTTCGATGAGAGGGTGAGGACGAATGAGATTTATAAAACCGTGCACAGCTTTATGTGCAGTTTTGCAAGCGAAATATGGATAAGCCTTTGTATTGCCCAGTTCACAGCGTGCGTCTTGCCGTGGTAATCTCGGGCAAAAACCGGATAAGGCCGGTTGTCAGAGGAAGTATTATCGTTAGTAATAGCAGCACGCCATGGATGGAGAAGATATCGGACAGCTTGCCGGTGATGGGCGCCATCATGCCTCCCAAGCCAAAGGCAAACCCCATCATGAGGCTCGAGACCATTGATCGCCCCTTGGGGGCCAATTCCTGAGCCATCGCTACTCCCAGGGGCAGGGTAGCCATTATAAACAACCCCGCTATCGCAGCGCTCGCATAAACCCAGTTGCCCGGCGCGTAGAGGAGCAAGATCAGGCTGGGCATCGATAGTGCGTGGGCACCATAGAAGATAGGCTTGTATCCGATTCTGTCCGCAAGGAGGCCGGCCAGAAGCCCGCTCAATGCCCCTGTTACCGTGAGCAGAGATACTACGGCCCCTATAGCGACCAGAGAGTACCCTTTCTGCGCGTACAATACCGGTATGAATGTCGTGAACGACACGCCAACATAGGCCCTGAGCACCATCACTACCCAGATGAGGGCAACCGATTTCCATACCCCTCCCAAGACCTCCTTTAGGGAGCGAATGAAACCGAGATCTCTCAGCCCCTCGCTTTGGGGTGGAGGTATGATCTTGAAAAGAAGCACCATCAACGCGAGGCCCAAGATCATAGTAAAGGGGGTTGCTCCGAGACCGTAGACGCCTACTATATAAGTGATAAAGAGGGGGCCGATTCCAAATGCAAGGGTTCCCCCTGTGTTAAAGATCGACATGGAGAAGCCGAGATACCGTCCCGCATAGGTCGATACCATGCCGGCCACCGAAGGGTGAAACATGGCTGAACCTATGGAGCCAATTGCAATAAAGGCAAGCAGCACCAAGAAGCCCGGCGCTATTCCCACCAGCGAGATGAAGACGAGGGCCAAAAGAGGTCCTCCCAGTATAAAGGCGCGAGTTCGGTATCGATCGGCGAGATATCCCACGGTAGGTTGCACGATAAAGGCGAAAAACCGGCTCGTGCCGGCGATAAGGCCCACTTGAGCCAAGGTAAGGGTGAATTTATCCACAAATACCGGGAGAAGGGGGTTGATAAAGGAGTTATAAAAATCCCCCGTGAAATGGACGAGGGTCAATCCGAGGATTATGCTTATATTCGCGTTTTTATTGCTTTCCATCATATAACCGATAAAAAACCACCCTATGGCGGTCTTATAGCATAATAGGTAACCTTTTGAGGGTTTGGCTGTTACAAGTTCTCAACGATATTTTATATCGATAAGGGCGGTGTGGTGTAAAGAGATTATGCGGGTAAATCCATGGCTCTCGTGACGATCTCGGCCACGTCAACTACCTCCAGCTTGTCTTCCAGTTCCTCCATCTTCATCGCATCATCCAACATCTTTGCGCATTGGGGGCATGCCACCGCTACGATGTCTGCTCCTGACTCATGGGCTTGCCGCGCCCTGATCCTATTGGGGCTTTCCTCGCCGCCGCCGAGGATGTCGGTAAAGAAATTACCCCCTCCACCGCCACAGCAAAATGCATTCCCTCTGCTTTGATCCATCTCCACAACCTCAAGGTCTGGAATGGCATGCAGGATCTTTCTCGGTGCTTCATACTCCCCGTTATGCCTTCCGAGGTAGCAAGGGTCGTGAAAGGTTACCGTAGCCCGGTAGTCCTTTAGGGGTATTTTTTTTGACTCAAGGGCAGGGGCGAGTATTTGGGTATAGTGGTAGACCTCGAATTCTGCCCCGAGGCCCGGATAATCCTGCTTGAATGCATTGAAGGCATGGGGATCGAGGGTAATGACCCTTTTTATCCCCAACTCCTTGAAGAGCGAGATATTTTGTTCGGCCAGGAACTGAAAAAGGCCCATCTCACCAAGGGCCTTCACCTCATTTCCGTCACAGGTTTCTCGGCTGCCAAGGATCCCGAAGGAGATCCCTGCATGGGCAAGGAGATTTCCCACCGCTTTGGCAATCCTCTTGGCCCGTTCATCATAGGAGCCCACACACCCGATGTACAGGAGGTAGTCCTGTCCATCGTAAGGTTCAACGCGCGTACCCTCTGCCCATTTCCCCCTTTCATCGGTGGGTTCCTTGTAAGGGTTGCCGCTGATGTTGATGTTCTTGAGGTAATCCCTCACCGTGGGGGGTATAATGCCTTGATTGACCATCTCCTCCCTGGCGGCGATAAAGATATTGACCAGGTCATCGCGGAAGGTGAACACGCAGTGCTCCACACAGTTGGCGCAGGTGGCGCAGGAGAAGAGGATTTCCTGAAGCCTTTCGGAATTCTTTATCTCATCGTAGAGCCATGCCCGGATCAACCACATCCTGCCTCCGGGAGAGTATGATTCAAAGAAGAATTTCCGGTATGAGGGGCAATTGAAGCCTGAATAATCACTGGTAAATTTACAGTATCCGCACCTGAAGCACCTGTGGACTATGTCTTCGTATCTCATTTAGCCAACCTCCCAGTTTCCAGGATTCATGATCCCCAGTGGATCAAGGTTCCCCTTTATCATCTTCATGAGATCTCTCGTGGTCGAATCCATCTTCTCGAGGGCAAGTCTTTGTTCATCTATTGTTGGCTTCCAAAAAACCCCACCGAATTCGAGGGCAAATTTACTTCCCTCGTGCAGCGCCTTCCTTGTTCTTTCCATCATTTGGGGATCTGCCCGATTGAAGGTAAAGGAAAACCCAAACATCATGCAGTGGCTTCTGCCGATCACCCTGGCCATAGCGGAGTATGCAAGATCATATTTAGAGCCCAATTCCATCACCTTTCGAGTGCATTCCGGGTACTTCTCAACGGGAATGATCGGTCCGGAGTACTCAAATCCACCGCCCTTTTTTACATCCGCAAATCTGCTCACGCTCCTCTGAGGCATATCCAGGAGAGTGGGCTTCATAACCGGTGGAATCGACATAAATCCACCGTCTTTGCTCTTTATAAATCCATCGAGAGAATGCCACACCATTTTTCGCTTGAACTCAAGCTCTTCATCGGTATCGCCCGTTATATAAAGGACTATATGATGGTTGCCCTTGAATATCATGGGCATCGGTTGGGCGAAGATATTGATATCCTCCACCATCTCCGTGTGGGTAAGCTCGTATACCATGTCAGGTACCAGGTCCTCTCTGTCGGTCACGAAGATCTCCACGTCTCTCATCTTCTTTCTGGGATAGAGCTTGAGGGCCACTTTGGTGATAATGCCGGTAGCGCCAAACCAGCCGAGAAAGAGCCCTGAGAGGTCCGGAAGCGGGGCACCTTTTGAGAACCAATAGGGGGAAAGCGCACATGAGCCGATCGGACAGATATCCCCGGATGGCAACACCACTTCTAACCCGCTTACCATGTCCGAGTTGAAGCCATACTGCTGGGTGAGACGGCCCTGGCCATGGATCATCACGTTCGCCGCTACCGTTGCCGTTGCAGGGGAGTCGGGGATGCTATGCCGCAAGCGGGGGTAGTTCTTATCCAGATATGCCTTGAGCGCACCGTGCGAGGTACCTCCTTCAACGATGACATAGCGCGCCTTTTCGTTGACCTCGATGATACTGTTCATCCTTTTCATGTCGATGACGATTCCCCCTTTGAGGGGAATAACAAGCCCAGTTAAGGACATGCCCGCACCCATGGGAACAAGAGGTATCCTCTCCCTACTTGCGAGTCGGACTATCTCCTGGATTTCCTCGACCGTTTTTGGCACGACCACATAGTCAGGTTTGTGTGCGGGCATCAAACCAGGGTCTCGTGCGTAGAAAAAGGCATCCTCAGGATTATTTGAGACAAACTCCTCCCCCACGATCCGGGCCAATTGATTGGCAATATCGGTCATTTCAAGATACCTCCATTGACGGATTTTCCCCTATTGCCATCTTGCAGAGGTCAATCAAGTGGATTGGCTTGATCCCCCTTTTGGCAACCTTTGCGGCTAAGGCATTTTGGCACGCCGAACAGTTGAATACACAATACTCCGCACCGTGCTCTACCATGTCATCGATGTTCCTGCTCTGTACATCGTGCTTAAGTTCATAGCCAAAATTCATTCCGAGAATATCTCCGCAGCACAGGGCGTTTTCATCCTGGTAGGTCCTTTCGACAAGCTCAACGCCTATGAAGCGCAGTATATCCCTTAGGAAATGATGGGTATCAGGGGAAAGCCTGGAGGAGCATGGCCTCTGGTAGGCTGCTTTGATGTGGAGCGGCCGCACCTCTATGGCCAGATCGCGTAATCTGCCGTACAAATACTCAAAGTAATGGATGGGCTTGAAGGGAACCTCCATCCCGTAGGCTGGAGCGAGGGATGCGAACGAGCCGTAACACTCATCGTGCATGCATACGACCTCCTTGACATCCAGCTTCCTGAAATTCTCCAATACCCGGGGGAGCCTCTCTTTAATGATGGAGGTATTGGAAAAGTGGATATAGACGACGTTGCAGAAGAACTCCTGCCCGAAGACAAAGGATGGCATCAAATCCTCAAAGAGCCTTCCTTTGACCAGCTGTAAGAGCTCGGGCATGAAGCCGAAGGAGAGGACTTTGCCCTTCGCTTGACCAAGCCTCGCTTTTCCTCGAGGTGCTCCTATATTGATCCACTGTCTGGTAATAGCCCTTGGCGCGGTGAGGATGCCCTTTGCTTGCCTTTGTTCGGTAATCAGGTAGAAGGGATGGTTCCCTCTCCGGCAGTACTCCTCACAGGCATAACAGGTGACACAATCCTGGAGGACAGAGGAGTCCTTTCCCTGGCTTATCCTTATCATCTCGTCTATAGCCGCGCCCTTATCTATGTTCATGTATTGACACTTAGCCAGGCAATCACCGGTTGGGCAGGTTCTACAGAGTTTTTCATCGAAGTCCAGCGGATACATATCACCTCCTTATGTGATCACAAATTATAGGGGGGTGGTGAGAGTGTCAAGCGTTAATCTCATTTCCCGTTTGACATAGCGGATATAGTGGCATAAGAGATCTCAAGGAGATGAGCGTGGAGGCGATCGCTTTTCTGAGCTAATCTAAGCTATACTACCAGATTGATTGAGCTATTCATATCAAGTGAGGGCGCACGGTGATAGACATTGCCGTCCCCGGAAGGGGTCGCTTTTCTATTGAGCACCTGATATTAGACCTCAACGGCACCATAGCCCTCGATGGGGGAATCATACGGGGGGTGAGGGAAAGGGTAATCGCCCTCAGCAAGAACGTAAATATCATTGTGGCCACGGCCGATACCAATAAGAATGCGGAGGGCCTCCTAAGGGATCTGCCGGTCGCCTTATGCACGATAGAAGAGTCGAGGGAAGGCGAACAGAAGGGTAGACTGGTAAGGGAAAAGGGCAGAGAGGTTACCGTGTGTGTGGGAAATGGCTCTAATGATGTTCTCATGCTCCAGGAGTCAGTCATTGGGATCTGCGTAGTGGGGAGAGAGGGGGCCTCAAAGGAGGCGGTACTGGCCTCTGATCTTGTTGTACCGAGTATCACCGATGCCCTTGACCTTTTGCTAAAACCCCATAGAGTGAAGGCGTCGCTCAGGAGGTAGCTGAGAAATGATATATCTCGATTATAATGCCACGACTCCTGTAGACCGGGAGGTCGCGGAGGCGATGATGCCCTATATCCTTGAGGATTTCGGGAACCCGAGTAGTGCTCACCCGATTGGGCAGAAGGCGAAGAAGGCCCTTGAAGGGGCACGGGCGCAAGTATCCAGGCTGCTCGGCTGTGGGAGCGATGAGATTATCTTTACCAGTGGTGGGACGGAGTCGAACAACATGGCCTTGAAGGGCATTGCACGGAGCCTGCGGGGCAAGGGCCGCCACATCATCACCACGAGGATCGAGCATCCCTCCATTATGAATACGGCGCTGTTTCTCATGGAAAATGGATGTGACGTGACCTTTCTCCCGGTGGATGAATTTGGCACCCTGGATCCTGGTGAGGTGAAAAGGGCAATTCGAGGAGACACCATTCTCATCACCGTGATGCATGCGAACAATGAAGCAGGCACCATACAGCCTATTGCGGAGATCGGTGCGCTTGCCAAAGAACACGGGGTTCTGTTCCATACCGATGCGGCGCAATCTATTGGGAAGATCGAGACCAGGGTGAGCGATCTCGGGGTTGATCTATTAACTATCGCCGGCCACAAACTCTACGCACCGAAAGGTGTGGGCGCTCTCTATATCAGAAAGGGAGTTGAAGTCGAACCCATTGTTCATGGTGGCGGTCAGGAGAGGGGGCTGCGCTCAGGCACGGAAAATATGATTCTCAACGTGGGCCTGGGCAAGGCGTGTGAGCTGATCCAGGGGAATCTCTCCGCGGAGATTCCACGTATAAAGCTGCTCAGAGATCGCCTGTATGAGCAAATAGCCTCGGCCGTTCCGGAGGCCGTGCTTCATGGACATCCGGACAAGAGGCTGCCTAATACCCTGTTTATCTCGTTTCCGGGAATGGTGGGGGAAGAAATCCTGAGCGGTATTCCCGATCTGTGTGCCTCTACAGGTGCCGCCTGCCATGATAAGTCCGTGAGCCTATCCCACGTGCTCGGCGCCATGGGCGTTAAAAGGGAAGTGGGAATGGGGGCTATCCGCTTGAGCCTGGGAAGGCCTACCACGGAGGATGAGGTCGATCAGGCGGCACAGTGGCTTATTAAAGCCGTTAAAAATACAATATAAATTTTATACGCTAATTGTAAATTAGCCGCAGACACACGCAGACTTTTTGTTCGGCCGACCCGCCTGCTTCGCCTGAGTTCGCGATGGCGGGCAGGTGTTCAGGGGTTCAGTGTTCAGGAAAGATATCCGTACCCTTCATGGCTCTTGCTACCACTCGTTTGACCTGGAGGCTCTCGACAGGCTGAACTCTGAACACTGAACACTGTACACTTGAACGCTCGCATTTGGATGAACGTTGATTCAAATGCGGAGCGAATTTCAAATATATTTGATTAGGTATTAAGGAACCCCTATGAACATTTACGATGCCTTAGTTGATATCGTGGGGCATGAGAGGGTATCGAACAG
>CAZJXD010000012.1:37726-63563 GCA_964549945.1 uncultured Desulfobacteraceae bacterium
TGAACATTTACGATGCCTTAGTTGATATCGTGGGGCATGAGAGGGTATCGAACAGCCAGGAGGATCTCTTTATCTACTCCCGAGACGCGGGGGCGCAACATCCGGGAAGGGCGGACTACGTGGTGATGCCGAAAACCGTTGAAGAAGTGCAAGGGGTAGTAAAGCTGGCCAACAGGGAGGAGATTCCGATTACGCCGTTAGGAGGTGGATTTACCCTTTCGGCCTTGGTGGTTCCCCGGAAGGGCGGCATAGTGCTGGATATGAAGAAGATGGATACCATCATCGAGGTAAATGAAGGGAGCAGGTATGCGATAGTTGAGGCAGGTGTGTCTCAGGCCTCGTTGAAGACCTATCTCGAGAAACACCATCCCCACCTTCAGCACTCAACGCCGGAGGCGCCCCCCTCGGTAACTGTTGTGGGCAATGCGCTCATACAGGGGCATGGTCATATCTCGCCGCGATACGGGGTGAACTCCGATATGATAAACGGGATGGAGGTAGTACTTCCAACAGGAGAGGTGTGCAAGATCGGATCGTGCTCGGTGAGTCCCTACTGGTTTACCCGAGGACCCCTTCCGGATCTTGCCGGTCTTTTTATCGGGTGGCTTGGAACCACAGGGGTGGTGACAAAGCTCTCCATACGGCTTTATCCCAAACCACGGTTCAGGGAGGTCATGGCATTTTCCAGCGATGATATAGATGCAATCCCGGATGCCATACGCGAGGTTACCTATCTTGATCTGCTGGAGGATTTTTTCCTCATCATGCAGGAAAAGCCGGATTGGATGAATCACGTGTTCTTCGTGATAATCGTGTCGGCCAACTCCCATGAGGAGCTTGAGCTTAAGATGAACGCATACAAGGGCCTTTTCAAGGGGTTTAGGGGAGGAGATACGGTACAGTTTGTCGAAGATCTGCATCCGGCCTTGAGGAAACGATTTATGGATGTGCCGCCCTTGGCAGCGCTGGCCGCCGATTTTCGAAAGGGCGGCGGCTTCGAGTATACCGGGGCGATACTGCCCATAGATGCGGTTCCCGAGGCCTGGCGAAGGGGGATCGAGATAGCCCACAAATACGGGATGCTCTGCTCCTACGTGCACCAGATTCTGCCCGGCCCCGGTATTATGTTCGGGTTTAACTACTCCTTCAACCGGGCTGACCAAGGGGATATAGAGAACACGCGAAAGGCCTTGGATGAGTCGAACAGGCTGGCCTATGACCTGGGAGGCATGGTGTGGAAGGGTGAGGCGGGTGCGCAGAGGCTGACGATGGAGCGAATAGATCCCAATACGGCCGAGCTCATAAGGAGGGTGAAGGTCCTTTTGGATCCCCGGGGGATCATGAATCCGGGGAACTGGGAGAAGGAGTGATATTGGCTTGACAAAAGATCTCGGGAGAGCTAATAAGCGAAGAGGCTTCTCACGATGTACAAGACGGGATATTTATAATAAATTCTAACCTTTAACCTTAGCAAAGGGGGTTTATTATGAGAAGGGTATCCTGGATAGTTATCGCTTTATTTTCTTTCGTTACACTCCTTTTTCTCTTTCCACCAACCTCAGCCGCAAAACCGATAAAAGTAGGGATCATAGACTGCTATAGCGGTCCGGCTGCTGTTTTTGGAAACGACGCGCTTAACGGGTTCAAGCTGGCCCTGAATGAGATCAATAAGAAAGGTGTTCTGGGCACGAAAATAGAGTATACCACCAGAGACACGAAGTTCAAGGTTGACATCGGCCTGAGCATGGCAAAAGAGCTGGTTATGAGGGAGAATGTAGACATCCTTGCCGGCACAATCAATAGCGGTGTAGCACTGGCCGTATCGGATTATGTTAAGGGTGAGAAGGTGCCGTTCTTTGTATGGATCTCCAAGAGCGAGCAGATAACCAAGGAAAAGGGGCACCGCTATGTTTTCTCCACCGGGGAGAATACGTACATGGCCGGCAAGGCTGGGGCAGTTGCCCTGGCAAAGAAACCGTACAAAAAATACTGGATTGCAGGAGACGATTACTCCTATGGGCATGATATTGGAAATGCCGCGTGGCGAAATCTGAAGCAATTGAAGCCGGAGGTGGAGAAGATTGGAGAGTCGTGGTGGAAGGTTGGGGAACCGGATCTCATACCGTACATCACCTCAATTGTGGCAGCCAAACCTGATGCAGTCATATTCTGCACAGGGGGTGCGAGCATGGCCAATATCTTGAAGGCAATCAAGGCCACCGGCATGGCAGAGAAGGTTCCCATCTGGATCCACACCGCCACGGACCATGCGGTCCTTAAGCCCCTTGGCCCTGAAGCGCCTGAGGGCGTGATGGGCACCATGGACTACCACTTTTACTATCCGGATACACCGGCCAACAAGGCCTTTGTGAAGGCCTTTCAAGATGCCTATGGCACTCCGCCGGGTTTTCCGGCTTTACACGGGTATATAACCGCTCATTTCATTGCGGAAGGATATAAAAAGGCCGGTTCCAGGAACACCGAGAAATTCATTGATGCCCTCGAGGGGCTCTGGATAGACAGCCCTGTTGGCAGGATAGAGATGAGGGCTTGCGATCACCAGGCAACGCTCCCCATGTACCTGGGGGTTACCAAGAAGGTGCCTCAGTATGATTTTCTTATCTCTGCCGACATTATAACCATGACCGGTGCCGAGGTAATGCCTACGTGTGAGGAGGTCAGGAAGGCACGGGAAAAGTGATGTAATGAGGTTTGAGGGGCCAGTTCTCTGGCCCCTTTTTTTAAAGAAATCAAACGCAATGGATAGCGGGCAGATTCTTAACCTCTCTGCATGGGGTGCTCAGTTCCTTGTCGGGTTGAGCAGGGCAATGATCCTGTTTATCGTGTGTTCCGGGATGAGCTTTGTGCTTGGAGTACTCAGGGTCCCGAATGTAGCCCATGGATCGCTCTATATGATCGGGGCGTTCTCGGCATTCAGCATCTGCACCCTATTTGGAGGCAGCGCCGCCGGTTTTTGGCTGGCCTTGATCATTGCACCGTTGATCGTGGCACTGGTAAGCTTGATAGCAGAAAGGGCGCTTTTCTGTCATCTCTACGAGAGAGAGCACCTCATGCTGTTGCTGTTCACCTTTTCCCTGATGCTTATCCTCGGGGATTTAGTAAAGCTGACCTGGGGTGCCGATTATCGATCGATTATGGCACCCCCTTTCCTCAGGGGTTCGATTCCGGTATTAGGCTCGTCTTTCCCGCGCTACAACCTGTTTCTCCTTATTGTTGGACCCCTGGTGGCGATTGTCTTGTACCTTTTTACCAATAAGACCAAGATGGGGAAGATCGCCAGGGCGGCCGCAGTGGATCGGGAAATGGTAGGCGCAGTGGGCATTAATGTGAGCTGGGTGTTTGCCGTGGCGTTTGTGATCGGATGCTACCTGGCGGGGCTCGGGGGCGCTCTGGTGGCTCCTACGGTGAGTATTACCCTGGGTATGGATCACGATATTATTATCGAGGCCTTCCTTATCGTAACGATCGGCGGGCTGGGCAACATGTGGGGAGCATTGGTTGGATCTCTCATCTTTGGGATTACCCAGGCCTTTGGTGTGCTCTTTTGGCCCCAGTTTGCGATCGTATTTCCCTATGCCGCGGTGGTGATCATCCTGATCCTGCGGCCTACAGGCATGTTAAAGGCGGTCTGGTAAAGAAAGCTCATAGCTCTAAGCATATGGTCGAGGTACCATCGGGAGATGGTTTCTCCGGGGCTATGGCTTCCCGCGGAGTGAACCTGCATTGCTCATGCGCATGATGAATGGGAAATCCTATTGGGTTCTGGGGGCAATCTTCATAGTGTTTCTCATACTGCCTCCGGTGATCCCTCGATTTTACACCTATATCATAGCCCTCATGTTCGTGACAGGCCTGTTGGCAATGAGCCTCAACATGGTGGTGGGCCATGGCGGCATGTTCCAGTTTCACCACGCAGCCTTTTATGGGGCAAGCGCCTATGCATTTGCCTTGATCTTAACCAAAACCAAGCTGCCTCTCTGGGTTGCGTTTCTTGCAGGGCCGGTACTGGCCGCAGCCCTGGGTTTTTTGATAGGGTTGTTCTGTGTAAGGCTCACGAGGTTGTATTTCGGGATGCTTCAGATTTCATTGGGCTCATTGCTCTGGGCCATCGTGTTCCGCTGGTATGCACTTACAGGCGGAGGTGATGGCATTTACGGCATTCCCATGCCCTCTTTTCTTTCCTCTCTGACAAGCTCGTATTACTTTATCCTCATCGTGATGGCGATCTGCTTACTGGTGATCTACCTTATCTTCAAGTCCCCCTTCGGGGCCACGCTCCTTGCCATACGGGACAATCCTCAGAGATGTGAGGCAGTGGGCATTAACGTGAGGCGACACCAGCTCTCTGCTATTGTGATTGCAACATTTTTCGCCGGAATGGCAGGTGTGCTCTTCGTGGTGCTCGAGCGATCCGTGTTCCCTGACCTCTTGTTCTGGGTTCTCTCCCTTGAGATCTTCATCATGTGTCTTCTCGGGGGATGGTTCACCTTTCTTGGGCCTCTGTTGGGTGCGGCGATCATGGTGTCGTTAAGGACCTTCGTGGGCATCTATACGGAATACTGGACCTTGATATTGGGGGTGATTCTTATCCTCCTCATCTTCTTTCTCCCGGAGGGTGTAATGGGATTTGTGATGGAGAAATTCGCTTCTGGGGTCTCAAGCACAAGGGAAAGGAGCATAGGGTAGATGCTCAAGGTAGAGGGTATAGATAAATCCTTCGGGGAGTTCATGGCGGTCAACGGTGCGGAGCTTACCGTGGGCAAGGGCGAGCTCGCGGCGGTAATAGGCCCCAATGGGGCCGGAAAGACCACTTTGTTTAACCTTATTACCGGTCAGCTAAAGTCCGACAGGGGCAGGATAGAGTTCATGGGAAAGGAGATCACCAATATTCCCCCCTACGAAATCTGCAAGAGGGGAATCGCGAGGTCATTTCAGATCGTGAATATCTTTCCGAGGCTGACCGTGTTTGGAAACGTCCAGGTCGCCGTGATCTCCCAGCAGAGAAAGAGCAACACCCTTTTCCTTCCCGCTCAGAGAATGGCCATTGAGGAAACAAGCCGTATTCTCGAGAGCCTGGCTCTCATAGATAAGGCTTGGAACACGGCTGGATCACTTTCTCATGGGGATCAGAGGATACTGGAGATCGCGATTGCCTTGGGGAATGACCCAAAGCTGCTTGTGCTGGATGAGCCCACTGCCGGCATGTCCCCTGAGGAGACCAATACCACCATGGAGCTCATCAAGCGGCTGGCCGAGGAACATGGACTGACTATCCTGTTCTGCGAGCACGACATGGATGTGGTGTTCGGCATTGCCCAGAGCATCATGGTGATGCACCAGGGGCGTACCCTGATTCAGGGGAAGCCGCAGCAGGTGAGAGAGAACGAGGAGGTCATGAAGGCCTATCTGGGGGAAGAGTAATGCTTGAGGTGGAGCGCATCCACACCTTCTATGGGTTGAGCCATATCCTGTTCGGGGTTTCCCTTTCCGTTGAGGCCGGAAAGGTAGTGTGCCTGCTGGGGAGAAATGGCGCTGGCAAGAGCACCACCTTAAAGAGCATAATAGGAATAGCGCCGCCGAGGAAGGGATCGATCAAGTTTAAGGAGCAGGAGATTGCCGGAAAGCAGCCATTCGTGCTCGTTCGAATGGGGATCGGCTATGTACCCGATGATCGAAGGATATTCGCAGACCTCACGGTTGAAGACAATCTGGAGATCGCCGAGAGGAAGGCAGGGGGCATTCAGGGATGGGACATGGACAGGGTTTTTGAGCTTTTTCCGGTGCTGAAGAACATCGCGTCACGAAGCGGGGGATGTCTCAGCGGGGGTGAGCAGAAGATGCTCGCCATAGCCAGGGCCCTGATGGGCAACCCCGAGCTGCTGCTTTTGGATGAGCCCACCGAAGGCCTGGCGCCCCTCATGGTGAGGGCGATAGAGGAGCAGGTGGGTGCCTTAAAACAAACGGGATTAACGGTGCTCTTGGCCGAGCAGAACGTGAAGACCACCTTAAAGTTAAGCGACCACGGGTATATCATCGATAACGGCACAATCAGGTATCATGGGACCGTTGAGGAGCTGAAGGAAAACGAAGAGGTGCGCAAGAAGTATCTGTTGATATAGTGAAGGCCTGGGGTACAGGGCATAAGGCAAGGGATATTGGTTTTGCGATGTTATGGTATATGGATTGCCCCGCCCGATAGGGTGAGGGCCGCCTCCATTATCGCCTCTGAGATGGTCGGATGGGGATGAACGGCACGGGCCAATTCCTCCACCGTCATCTCCATGGAGATGCCGAGGACCGCCTCTGCAATCATGTCCGTGGCCTGCGGGCCAATGATATGAACGCCAAGGACCTCACCATATCTCTTCTCAGCGATCACCTTTACCATGCCATGGGTCTCGTTGAGCACCAGGGCCTTGCCGCAGGCATAAAGGGGAAACCTGCCTACCTGGATATCGAACCTCTCCCTTGCCTCCTCCTCGGTGAGGCCAACCGAGGCCACCTCAGGAGAGGTGTAGATACAGGACGGGATTGCCCGGTAGCTTATCCGGCTTTGATGGCCCATTGCGTTTTTCGCCGCGCATTCCCCCTCGGCCATGGCCACATGGGCCAGCATGATCCCGCCCACCACATCACCCACGGCATAAATCCCCGGGACATTCGTCTCCATATGATCGTTTACAACCAGGGCACCATTTTTCTGTGCAAGCCCGATCCGATCCGCCTGCAAGAGGGAGAACTCCGGCCTCCTTCCCGTGCAGACCACGACCTTTTCCGCCTGGCATCTCTTTGACTCCGTGCCCTTCGCAAAGGTTATGGTCCTATGGGCCTTTCCCTGCTCGACCCTCTTGACCTCTGCTCCGGTAAATACCTTGATTCCCCCTTGCACAAGGCCTTTCTCAAGGGCCAGGGCTACCTCCCTGTCTGTCCCGGGAAGCAGGCTCTCCATGAGCTCCAGGATGGTCACCTCAACACCCAACCAGTTCAAGATCTGGGCAAATTCAACACCCACAGCCCCGCCGCCGATAATAACCGCGCTCTTTGGCAGCCGCTCCATCTCGAGGAAGGTGTCGCTGTCCCATATATCCGGTCCTTCGGCACCGTCGATGTTCAGCTTTGCGGGTTTCGATCCGGTTGCGATAATGATCTTGTCGGAGGTGATCACCTCTTCGGTTTCCATGATCCGGATCGATGAAGCGTCAATGAGGACGGCCGTCCCCTTGAGAATCCTTATCTTTTTCGCAGTCAGGAGCTTTTCCACGCCCTGGCGGAGCTGCCGGATGACCGCGTTCTTACGGTTCATCACTGCCTGGAAGTCAACCCTGTATCCCCCGCAGGTTATCCCAAATGTCTCGGACTCCTGTATGGTCCTGATAGTTTCCCCTGTTTGGAGCAGGGACTTTGTGGGGATACATCCCCGGTTGAGACAGACACCGCCCAGTCGGTCCCTTTCGATCAGCGTCACCTCCGAACCCAAGCGAGCCGCCTTGATCGCAGCGGGATAACCGCCAACCCCTCCACCGATTACACTAATCCTGATCCCCTTCCCCATCTTTCACCTCCATGGCGCCTCAGGCCAGTATCGTACCGGGAGCCTCAATAAACTGCTTGAGGGTCCGCATAAATTTGGCCGCCTCGGCCCCGTCAATGATCCGGTGATCGTATGTCAAGGTGACATTCATCATGGGCCGAATCACCAACGCCCCATCTATGGCCGCGGGTTTATCCATAATCGCCCCTACGGCTAGGATGGCGCTCTCCGGCAGGTTGATATTTGCCGTGAATTGTTCGGTGCCAAACATACCCAAGGTGGACAGGGTAAAGGTGCTGCCTGTGATGTCATCGGGCAGGAATTTGTTCTCTTTTCCCTTCTGAATCAGTTCAATACGTTCTTTTGCGATCTGAGCAAGGCCTTTCTTATGGATATCCCGTATGACAGGGACAATAAGGCCCTCATCCAGGGCCATGGCCATGCCCATGTGAACCTCCTCCAGGTATATGATCCCGTCCTCGGTCCACACCGTATTGAGAACGGGATGCTCACGAATCGCAGCTGCCGTGATCTTCATCAAGATATCGGTGATCGTCACCCGGACTCCTGAATTGTTCTGGATAAAGGGGAGCAGGACCTTCCGAGCTTCCACGATCCCTGTCGCATCCACCGTGTTGCTCATATAGGTCTGGGCCGTCTCCACCTTGGCGGCCAGCATATTCCTGGCAATGGCCCGCCTCATGCCTGTAAAGGGCGCCGGTTCCCCTGTTGGAACTCCTTCGGTCTTTCCTCGGGGAGTAGCCGCCTCTTTCCGGATCCTCTCGCAGGCCTTCTCCACATCCTCTTTTGTAATCCTCCCGCCCGGGCCTGACCCTCTCAGGGTTCCAAGATCAAGATTGTAAGCCTTTGCCATCTTCTTTGCCAGAGGTGAGGCCTTTATCTTGGTCTCTTCTCTCACTTCACCTTGCCCCGCGGGTGGCCGCTCTTGAGCCAGTTCGGGCTGGGCCACAATTTCCACCTTTTCGGGCCTTACTCCTTCAAGATCAGAAAGGCCTTCACCGGGTTTCAGGAGATAGGCCACAACGGCGCCCACAGGGACCGTTTCCTTTTCATGAACGAGGATCCTCCCCAGTATGCCGTCTTCTGGAGACTCCACTTCATAGGTGACCTTCTCGGTCTCAAGGACAAAGAGGACTTCTCCCTTCTTAACCGTTTCCCCCTCCTTCTTCCTCCATTCCACAATCATCCCCTCGGTCATGGTTAAGCCGAGTTTCGGCATCGCGATCTCAACAGGCATGTTCAACTCCCTTCTTTATTTGCATCCGAAATAGGCCGGCCGATTCTCTCATTATTATAGTATCCAAGGCGTTTATCTATTGAAAATATCCCTCATAATCCAATAACAAATTCTCATGCAAACGCACTTCCCAGCGTCTTCTTCACGGCGGAGGCGATATCATCGGCATCAGGCAGGTAAACCTTTTCCAAGGCAAAGGGTACCGGCGAACTGGGTGCACCGATCCGCAAAATAGGTGCATCGAGTTCATCTATAATTTCTTCAGCAACCGCAGCAGATATCTCTGCACCTACGCCGAAATTCTTGACAGCCTCATGAACTATCACGAGGTGGTTCGTCTTTGCGACGGAGTTGAAGACCGCTTCTTTATCCCATGGTACGATCGTCATGAGGTCGATAACCTCAACGTCAATATGTTCATTGGCCAGAATGTCCGCCGCCTTTAATGCTTCATGGACCATTTTTGAATAGGTCACCACAGTAATGTCTGAACCTTGCCTTTTTATGTCTGCTTTTCCAATAGGCACAAGGTATTCTTCTTCGGGAATAGAGCCTTTTAAAGCATTCAAGGCCTTATGTTCTATGAAGATAACCGGGTTATCATCCCTAATCGCGGACTTAAGGAGTCCCTTCACATCATAGGGAGTTCCGGGCATGATTACTTTTAATCCGGGCACGTGGGCAAACCAGGCCTCCAGACATTGCGAGTGCTGAGGGCCTGCATTCAGTCCGCCGCCAGCCGCGGTCCTCACAACAATAGGGAGCGTATACTGATCACCAAACATAAACCGCATCTTGCCAATCTGGTTCACAATGCCGTCCATGCAGAGCGTCATGAAGTCCATGAACATAATCTCAACGATAGGTCTAAGCCCACTCGCTGCTGCTCCCGCTGCTATGCTCACAATGCCGGCCTCACTAATGGGGGTATCACGTACGCGTTCCGGACCATAGAGATCATATAGACCGCGGGTTGCGCCAAATGCACCTCCACCCTCACCGACATCTTCCCCCAGAATGACAATATTTTCATCCCTTTCCATTTCTTCCTTAAGGGCCTCATTGATTGCCCAGACATACCTGATATCCTTCATGATGCTCTCCTTATTCTATTCCAGTCACGCAGCCGATTGTCGTTAAGGCGATAATCACACAAACATATCCTTCAAAACATCAGAATCTTCGGGCACGGGGCTTGTGCGTGCGAACTCCAGCGCTTGCTCAATTTCATTCTGAATTTCCGCCTCTATTTTTTCTTTCGCCCCCTTCTTCAGGATCTTGTCTTTTAAGAGCTTCTTTTCAAAATTGAGCAGGCAATCATTTTCAGTGGCCTTTTTGACGTCCTCTTCGGGCCTGTATTTCTGAGCATCACCCACATAATGCCCGTATACTCGATGACACTTAACCTCTAAAAGGGTAGGGCCTTCCCCTTGCCTGGCCCTTTGAACGGCCTTTTGTGCTTCTCCATAGATTTCAAGAAAGTCATTTGAAACAGTAACGGCATGCATATTATAACTTGCCGCGCGATCGGCCACGTTTTCCACAGGCAGATAGAGGACTTTCGATGTAAATTGCGCCCAGCGATTATTCTCACACACATAGATTATGGGTAATTTCCACAGGGATGCCATATTCAGAGATTCATGGAAAACCCCTTCACCTGTTGCGCCTTCACCGAAGAAACACACCGTTACCTGTCCCGTCTTTTTGAATTGTGAGGCAAAGGCCGCCCCCGTGGCAACAGGGATGCCTCCCCCAACAATCCCATTGGCCCCCAGAATACCTATTTTGGGGTCAGCCACATG
This sequence comes from uncultured Desulfobacteraceae bacterium, assembly GCA_964549945.1. Classification (GTDB taxonomy): domain Bacteria; phylum Desulfobacterota; class DSM-4660; order Desulfatiglandales; family B25-G16; genus B25-G16. The sequence goes on from CAZJXD010000012.1 coordinate 48,342, forward strand.
CATTGATCCAGATCGGCCATGACATAGCCCATTGGCCCTTCCAAAGAGTTCTGCCATAAAGTAATTGAGGTCTATACCTTTCGCTATCGCATGGCCATGCCCCCTGTGAGTACTAGAGATGTAATCGGAGTCCCTAAGATGAGCGCATAAGGCTACGGGTGCGGCCTCCTGCCCAATGCATACATGTATAAAGCCGGGTATTTCCCCACGGGTAAATACATCCATTAATGTCTGCTCAACCATGCGGATCTTTAGCATCCTTCTGTAAAAATCAGCCAGATCATTGGTCCCTATCCCTTGCATATATCCTCTCCTTTCTCTTTCTTACGACCATATGAGCAATTAATATAAGGGGAAACATAACCCTTATTTTGATTTGGTATGCATCCTGTTAAGATCCCATTCGCACAATCTGACCGCACAAATTCCCTTGACGACCCGGTTTTCAAACAGGCGGTAATTAACCATGGGAAACCCCCGGGCTTTTGCGGGGATGCTCCCGGAGTTTGACAATTCCGGGAATAGTTGAAGGCCTCTCCATTGTGAATCGCGTAAGGCTCATAAAGAAGGAGGCCTTCGATGAAAAACCTTCGAAGCTTACGGCATACCACATGGGATTGCAAGTACCATTCGGTCTGGATCCTGAAATATCTGAAAAAACTGTTATACGGACATCTCAGAGAATACCACGCTGAAGTGTTTCGAGAGCTTGCGTTTCAGAAAGAAAGCGGCATTCTCGAAGATCATCTATTGGGTACTCATGTCCATATGCCGCTCTCGATTCCATTAAAATATTCGGTGACGTAAGGTCAATAGTTAACTTCAATGAGCTAACATGGTATTCTTGATCTTAAACCTAGTAGCAAGAAAGGGGCTGTTAATCATGGCCAAGGAAATTATTCTCTACAACCTGAGGGACAATGTGAAGGAGGAGGATTATATAAAATGGTGTGAAGACTACAAAGGGCCCCTGCTGATTGGGCTGCCCGGAGGGAAAAGTTTTACTCTCCTCAAGATGATGGGAGGAATACACGGTGACGGCCAGAAAGGTACACAGCCTAGCCCTGCGAGTCCGCCATACAAGTACATAGGCATAATGGATATAACCAGCCTCAAGGAGTGGAATAAGGCACATGAGACGAAGGCCTTTAAGGAGGAGTTTTTCCCCCGATGGTTCTCCAAATGGGTGGCGGATTTTTATGTGCTCGGGGGTGTTGAGCTGTACCATGGGGAAAGCGAGTAATAGAGCGTTTCTAATTTCGTTACCCTGAGCGCATTGCAAGAAGAATATACGATAATACTCGCAAAAATGGTCCAGGAAGCGGATCGAAAAACAGCTGCTCACTGTATCGCTCGGGTCTAGAAATCTGATTCATTCGGCTTCGGAGAGAACCACTGGAAAGGCCACGGGTCGTTCCTTCCGATCTTTTTCATTTATTAACTCACCTAATCCCGGAACGCCTGCTCGATTACACCCAAATTCACGGTTTCCTCCTGAAAAGAGAGGTCTAAGTTTCTGAAGGAAATTCAAATCCACAGTCCTTTGCGTCTTAGCGCTTGAGATCCAGCTCCCGCTCCTTAATCCCCCGCTTCGGTCGAACCTTTAGATAACCTATTGACGACTTCTTGAAGAAATATGAGCTGAGTATATAACAGATATGCGTGAAGTTCTATCTGGTCAGTAATTTCGGGTGATGGCAAGATAGATAGAACAACCTCGGGCCATGAACCTATCAGATTGTTCACTTATCGCAGTTTTGAAAAGAACTCTGTAATGCTATTTACTTATTAGCGATACATATATGCGATAATTAGGCTTTTGCCTGGATTGCTTAGTCCATCTTGAACTAAACAGATTTCATCAGAAAAAAAGGCAGTTTAAAATGATCTTATAGTAATTGATGGTGCTGAGGATATAGATACCAAAATAGGCGTCCGTTCTTTGTTGGGATTTCGCATGCTGAGCGGCGTTTTATCAATTCAGCGTTAAATACATTGATTTTAACAAAAAAGAGGTTATAATAGAATCAATCATGAAGGCTTGCCTTTGTTGGTGGGCCGGTTTCGTTCTGAGGGAAAACCCATTTGTCACAAGTGGCAACCTCACGTGTGGAACCATGAAAATTTATCAGGAAGGAGGATGTCACGATGACCAATGGAACCGTAAAGTGGTTTAACGACCGCAAAGGCTATGGCTTCATTGAGCGAGACGATGGTGCTGATGTATTCGTTCATCATTCCGGAATCGAAGCAACCGGGTTCAAGTCTCTCAATGAAGGCGACCGAGTTACCTTTGACATAGAGCAAGGGAATAAAGGCCCTTCTGCAGTACATGTGAAATTAGTATAGCCCGCGAGAGTCTGAAAGCAGAAAAAAGGGGCATTCCTTACATTTATCATGGAGTGCCCTTTTTGTGTCGATAGAAAAGATAAATTCTAGGTCAGTCAATGATTGTGCAAAAATGAAAAACCATGAAATTTATGTATAGTGTTTCCAGTCTATACCCTGTTTTCCTAAAAAGAAATTTGGAACCAAGGCAAATCATTCTATAACCTCACCGCTTCCTTTTTTCAGTATTTTTAGAGGTTTGACCTCAGCTCCTGATATGTGGTAGCTTAAAAAAGGTAGCCTTCCCGATAATCTTACGAGGCGCAAGTAATATGTCTAAGGAAAGCACAAAAACTCCTTTGACCAGAATGGATAAGAAGAAGTATTTGCTTGTTATCTCCATGGCCTTGACGGCCTTGTTTCTTTTTGTGGTCATTGTGATGGCCACCAATTCCAGAAAGCCGGGTGCCATAATCCTTGAGGATGTGGACAGGAATATCAAGGGAGCCTATTTCACAAAGACAAATCAGGCCCTTATCAAACAGATGTATGAAAACTGGTTACCAAACGACCTGTTCTGGCCAACCGTCCTTCTGGACAATATGCCCAATTTCCAGATCGGCGAACTGGAGGTCGTCAGGTATAATGCCCGGGTCCTAAGGGATAACCTTTCTCGAATGAGGACCACCGATAAGTTGGATCCCTATGCGGAGGCGGCCTTCACCTCCCTGTCCAATGACCCCTACAAATGGTGGTTTCCTTCTGCCGAAAGCAAATGGAGGTTGGGATATAACAATCTGGGGCTTTTCCATCAAGGGCTCTTGGCTGGAAAATCCCATTTCTATCCAAGGGCCGACAACCTGGTGCAACTTCTCGATCAATACGCTTCCCTGATGGGCGGTGTAAACACCAGGCTCATCAATGCGCCCCGTGATATCAAAGAGACACTTTCCCTTGAAGAACAGGAGAAGCAAGCCCCAGGAGGTCCAGGGGTGGTTGACATCGACATCCCTTGGCGCAAGATAGATGATAACTTCTATTATGCACAAGGGGTCGCCTATGCCCTCCATGAGTCTTTCAAGGCAATACGAATTGATTTCATAGATGTGCTGGTTGATAAGAATTCGGTGAATCTTGTGGATAAGATCCTTGAGGATCTTGGGAGATGCAATTTTGAACCCCTGATCGTTACTAATGGTGACCCTGATAGTATTTTCGCCAATCATTCCCTGAACCTGGCGGGAGTATTTAACGATGCCAGACAAAAAATAAACTCCCTCACTGTGGCCTTGAAACAGGGCTAACCTCTTGAGTGCCCCTCTCTTAGAAATCGCCCTTGTGCAAGCGTTGATAGCTGGCGAGGAGCTGTCTTAAGGGCAGGGAGATAGATCATGTTGTTCACAGCCTGAAGAAGCAGGGAAGAATCAAAGAGGATAGATGTCCCGAATAAGGAGGCAGAGTCCTTTGACTCTGCTTTTTTATTGCCATATTCGGTTGGCTCCTTCCTGCCCTGACAGGACATAGTGTTGCATCGAATTTTTCTGTTACTTACTGCCCAGTGAGGCCAAGGGTGTTTTGGTTACGCAATGCAAGCTGCCTGTTTGCGATATTTCACATTACGGCAAGTATACGCTTTTTCAATAAGGTATAATGTGGGTAGGCGGAGTTAGAAGCTCCCCTTTACGTGATTAGACGCGTGGGCATCGCCAACGCCCTTGTACTTCTCGATAATTCCTCGTGCAAGTCGTTTTCGGTCGGCAGATTCTCCCAAACTGAAGGTCTCCAGATATTCCAGGAGCCGATTCTCATTTCCAGACTCAGCGAGTAGTCCTGTACAGAAGTAGTAAACACTCACGCCGCGGTGAATACGAGAGTACGTGCGTCCCCTTAGATGTTCAATCGCAAATCTCGTTATCACGTCGGAACGATGTCTCAGACCGGCCTCAAGATCTGATAGTTTTGCGACCCCGACGAAGAGTAGTTTGTCAACCAGTGACTCCGCAAACCAGTCCTCGAATACCAATTCAAGGCCGGTCTGGTTCCGGATCTCGTTATCCAGCATCCTGACGAGGTCACCGCGTTTGATGAAGTGGGTCAGGGAGATCTTGTCGAGGGGTATGTCGATGCCTTGAGCAGCTGCGACCTCCTCTGAGTAGTCTCTCAGGTTCTTCCGCAGGCCGTCAAACTCATAATCCGCGATTTCAAGTAATCCCGAAAGCCGGGAGAATCGCCGTCGCATATGAATCGGGATTGCATGCTTGCTCTTGTACCCGAGGTCGTGCTCAATTTCTGCCCATGCATGCTGAAGAATCGAGCGGATTTGAATTTCGGCTTTGAGGCGTACCAGTCGCTTGTCTTCTGGCAATTTCCCGGAGGATTTGCTCAAGCTTACTACATAGTGTAATGAGAGGTAGCCAAAGCGGTCCGGGTCGAGCAGCGCTCCCTTATCGATGGAATGCTCGGTATCGACCGTGAATTCCCTTCTAATGATATCTGCAACCCGGTCCACGTCCGAGCTAAAGTAGGTAATTACACGAACACCGGCAATATCAGTCAGATCTCCAAGCTTTTTATAGGAAGCGTCGGGCTTGTTCAACTTGCGGCTTAAGCTCTCTCGCTGTTTCACTCGATGATGGATGGAATGGACATACAAGCCTTCATCTCTTATCAACCCTTCAAGGAGAGCGCTGATCTTTCTCGAAAGTATCTCGTAGAGCGAAACGTTCGTATCATACTCAGAAAGTATATTGTCACTAGAGCGCATCTTGGGTGACCTCTCTTCAGGAAAGCAATATCGCGCAGCGTCTGACAGTATATATCAAACAGGCTCTCCTTTGTAAAAAGTTGATAAAATATACATAAAGTCGGTTGGTAACGCAAAGATAGAGAAATTCAGTCACACTTCAAACAGATGTGGATGATACCAAGAATACCAGTATGAGCTTCTCGAATAAACTGCGCGACAAAATGAGAGCAAAGATCCTCCTTTTTAGTCCTCTGAGCATACTTATGGAGGCCTTGCCCCGGCAGAATCGCTGATTCTGAGGTGATTCTCAAAAGCTGATTTTTCTTGACATACAGATGGTTTTGCTATTCTCTTACTGAAATACCTATCCTGCAATCAAGCACCCTATAGAGGGATTATTCCACGAAAAAACATCCCCACATATGCCTGCTTATCTGCTATGGTAGAAGGACCGTTGGTTTAGGTGCTTGTACAGATACGGTTGAATGGCCTTCTTTCTGACTATTCTGAGCTTTCTCATTATCATATGTTGTGATCTATAGAGAGGGAAATTATTCGACCATACCCTTGATTGGTGGTATAGCTGGATAAGATCAGGTATAAAACAATTAATCGAAAAGCTTCAAACAAGGAATAGCGTATGAACATACTCCTCGTGTACCCGGACTTTCCTGATACCTTCTGGGGCCTCAAATACGCCCTGAAATTTATATCGAAAAAGGCAACCCACCCGCCGCTGGGGTTGTTGACGGTAGCAGCAATGCTTCCCAAGGAGTGGAAGAAGAAACTTGTCGATATGAATGTCGCTACCCTCAGGGATAAAGACCTTGAATGGGCTGATTATGTATTTATCAGTGCTATGTCCATCCAAAACGCATCGGTAAAAGAGCTCCTCAGCAGGTGTAAAAAGATGGGTGTCAAGACCGTTGCGGGTGGCCCCCTGTTTACGGCTGGATACAAAGAGTATGAGGAGGTGGATTATTTTGTGCTCAATGAGGCTGAGATCACGCTTCCACCATTTTTAGAGGATTTGAAAAAGGGCTGCGCCAAACATAGGTATTACTCAAAGGAGTTCCCGGATATCGCAACAACGCCTATTCCACTCTGGGGGCTTATCGCGAGGAAGAAATACGCAACGATGAGCATCCAGTACTCCCGGGGCTGTCCTTTCCACTGCGAGTTCTGTAATATCCCAGCGCTCTACGGGCATAAGGTGCGCACCAAGGGCAAAGAGCAAATCATCAACGAGATAGAAGCCCTCTACTCCCTGGGCTGGAGAGGAGATGTCTTTCTTGTCGATGATAACTTCATCGGAAACAGGGGGAAATTAAAAAGGGACATTTTGCCCGCGATGAGCGCATGGATGGAGGAAAAACAACACCCCTTCACCTTTAATACCGAGGCATCCATCGATCTTTCCGATGATGAGGAGCTCATGCAGTTGATGGTGAAGGCGGGGTTTGCCTCGGTATTCGTCGGCATCGAGACGCCCCACGAGGAGAGCCTGGCTGAATGCAACAAGGTACAGAACAAAAACCGCGATCTCGTGGCTTGTGTAAAGAAGATCCAGGGCTCCGCCTTGTATGTAACGGGGGGATTCATCGTGGGCTTTGATCATGATCCTCCCTCGATCTTTGAACGGATGAGTACCTTTATCCGGGAAACGGGAATAGTCACCGCCATGGTGGGCCTCTTGAATGCCCCTCGCGGCACCAAGCTCTACCAGCGACTTATAAACGAGGGTAGGCTCTTGAAGGATGCCTCAGGTGACAACACGGATTTTTCGATGAACTTTATCCCTCAAATGGACTACGACCTCCTCATCAAGGGGTATAAAGATATTCTCGGCAGAATCTATTCCCCTGCCACGTACTACACGCGGGTGAGGGACTTTTTAAGAGACTATAGGCCGCTGCAAAGAAAGACATTTCATTTTCACTTCAACTACCTCGGGGCGTTTGTTAAATCCATTCTGTTCTTGGGGATTATCGGGAAAGAGAGGTTTTATTACTGGAAGCTCTTTTTTTGGTCCCTATTCAGGCGTCCACAGCTTTTTCATCTAGCACTCACCTTTTCGATTTACGGCTACCATTTTCGAAGGATTTTCGAAAAGTGTTTGTGAAACAGTTCACGAGAAAAATATCAGCAAACATACCCACAAAGGTGACTATGACAAGTCTTTGTTATCCCACAAGCAGAAGGGAAAAGGATGGATACCTTAAAGAGCCTCTGGGACAAAACCATCTATGGGGAGCATTATCAGAGGATGGAAACAACACTGTCGAATAGGTAGCTGTCAGCGGTGGCTACCATTGCGGCAAAGGAGCAAGGTTCACTGGAATCCCCTTCAATGGCACATTGAGGTGACCTAGTGCTGAAATTAAAATGGGGGTGAGTTCAGATGAAAGAGCTGATTGAATACATTGCGAAGGCGCTTGTTGATAAGCCGGAGGCAGTAAGTGTGACTGAACTTGAGGGACGGCAGACCTCTGTGATTGAACTGAGGGTAGCCAAAGAAGATTTGGGGAAGGTAATCGGCAAGCAAGGAAGAACCGCCAGGGCGATGAGAACTATACTAGGTGCGGCCTCGGCCAAGATGAAAAAGAGATCTGTCCTGGAGATTTTAGAATAGTTGAGCAAAAGTGTGCTCAGAGATCTCATTCTGATAGGGCATTTCGTCCGCCCCACTGGTTTAACCAATCTGCTGAGGATAGTGTATGATGCTCAGTCTCTTGCAGGAGATGAATTCCTTAGTTCATGGTGCAATACATAGCGAAAGGAGGTTGTCATGTTCTATATCCTTGCAATAGTATTGCTCATACTCTTTCTGAGCGCGGCCATCAAGATCCTGAGGGAGTATGAGAGAGGTGTTGTGTTTCGATTAGGAAGGGTACTTGAGAAGCCCAAAGGACCCGGCCTTGTTATCATTATCCCGATTGTTGATAAGTTGGTGAGGATTAGTCTTCGCCTTGTGGCCATGGATGTGCCTCCCCAAGATGTGATCACCAGGGATAACGTTTCTGTGAAGGTCAATGCCGTGATCTATTTCAGGGTTATGGACCCAAACAATGCCGTCATCGAGGTGGAGAACTACCTCTTTGCAACTTCCCAAATGGCACAGACAACCCTGAGAAGTGTGTGTGGACAGGTGGAGCTGGATGAGCTCTTATCGGAGCGAGATAAGATCAATACCAGGTTGCAGGCGATACTCGATAAGCATACCGATCCCTGGGGGATCAAGGTCTCCAATGTGGAGGTAAAACACATTGATCTTCCCCAGGAGATGCAGCGGGCCATGGCAAAGCAGGCAGAGGCCGAAAGAGAGAGAAGAGCAAAGGTCATCAATGCCGAGGGCGAGTTTCAGGCAGCAACCAAGCTGGCAGAGGCAGCCGGCAAGATTCAGGGTTTTCCCTATGCCCTTCAGCTTCGGTATCTTCAAACCCTGAGGGAGGTCTCAGCTGAGAGCAATTCAACGACGCTGTTTCCGATTCCAATTGATCTGTTTGAGCCATTTTTTAAAAAAGAGTAATGTAGGGTAAAAGGTTCAACTACTGCTGAGACTGTCGAAAAAGTCAAAATATTGCCCTTTACCGAGATGCATATATAGTAAATTAACCACTTACAAGGCTTAAAATCATTGATTTAGGGGTTTTCGACATTCTTATCATTAACCCAGACTATTTTCCACGGACTTTCGATTACGATATTCCGTAAATACTGGAAGCCTTTCAAGGATTTGTCTATAACTGCATTCAAGCATCCTTCCACCTTGCTAATTTCATCGAATGCCGGTTGAAATATGCAACAGCCCTCAGCATAAAACCTTTCCTTATGTTGCCCGGCAAATAGTCCAATCGTTAATCGTTAGAATGACGGATCCCTTAAACTAGTCGATGGCATCTTAAAGTATGTAGCTATAGACCTCGAAATGCGATCATGGGAATCCTTTATTGGAAGATAGAAGATAGAAATCACTTGACTTATGTATCCTGCCGTGGGATAGGCAAACAATAAAGATACGACATCTTAGCGCTCTTTCTTATTCTATCCTAGGTACTTGTCGTTGGTGTTAACAGAACGTAGGCCCACCATGTAGCGGCACCAGTGGTGAGCCTTCATGCCTTTAATGCCAATGCCATTCGGCTAGACCTTTCCTTATGGGCTTCCAATTACCTCAGAAAGACACCCTATGAAATAGTCCTGATAAGCACCATTCAAATACCCATTGGTGAAATTGTTCACCAGAGACATCTCCTAGGGACAATCCCTCTCGAAGCGCTTTACTCACCCCGTGCATAGCTCTCGCCTCACTCACTCAACGAGTTTCATGGACTCGTAGGCTGCCCTCTAAATGACGCCCACTCGAAGCTGAGAGCGAAGGCCTTTGGGAAGTTTATACAGGCTTATGTATCCCGTGGTATTGGCACAAACTTAGTCACCATCTTCGACTGGCACCCGTAGAGCGCACGGTGTCGGGATGGAGTAGAGCAACCACAATCCATTGCAAGGAGGTATCCATGAGGCAGGCACAATACGGAGACACGGTCACAGTACACTACACCGGGAGGCTGGAGAGCGGTGATGTATTCAGCGACTCACAGGGCGACGAGCCGATCGAGCTCACCATCGGTGACGGGCAGTACATCCCGGGCTTTGAGAGGGGTGTAGTCGGCATGGAGGTCGGGGAGACGAAAACCCTCACCCTGCCCCCGGAGGAGGCCTTTGGAGCAAGGCACGAAGAGCTGGTCGTGAAGGTTGCGAGGAGCCAGTTTCCCGAACGTCTCGTGCCCGCTATCGGGCAGCAGTTTCAGATTCGACAGGAAGCGGGAGAACCCCTTGAGGTCACAGTCTCGGATCTTGATGAGGAGACCGTCACCTTGGACGCGAACCATCCCCTGGCCGGTTATACGCTGACCTTCAGTATCCAGCTGGTCGCAGTGAAATAGGCGGCGCCGCTCCTTTCCCTGTTGTCGAATTCCCATAGCGAAACCATGGAGGGTGCCCGATTCTCTTATGGCCCATTGAGTGAAGACCAGTCGATGTCCTCACGGTCGTCCGAGTGTGGGGAAAACCTATCCTACGACCTCATAGAAGATAACCTGTGACAGGCCTTTGAGGCCTTCGTGCAGGTCGAAACAGTGAAGGTCATCAAGGACAGATGGAGCGGCCAGCCACGGGGATTCGGCTTCTTTGAGATACAAGAAAGAGCCGAGGGCCACTCCGCGATTCATGGGCTCGGCGGTGCGATATTGGGAGGACGAACCCTCAAGGTGAGCAAGGCACGGGGTGATGCCCCCATTTTCGTGGCAGACGAGGTGATCGAAAAGGCAAAGCATATTGAGCTAGAGGCAGAGCCCGAGGATAAATCGGCACGGGGGAAAAAGTGGAAGGAGATATTGGACGGATTGGATCCAGAGGATTTCGGAAATACGTGACGCAAAAAGGAAAAGCAGCAGCGCCTCCCTATTCAGGCGTCCACAGCTTTTCCATTGAGCTCTCATCTTTTCGATTCACGGTTATCATTTTCAAAAGATGTTCGAAAAGTGCATGTGAAATAGGGAAAAAGAAAGAATGTCGTCAAACGAAGCATAACATGGAAGACTTCTCCATCACGGGCGTACCCATGCACATTTTTTTGTTTCACGAAAACCTCTCTCCTGCTGGGTTTATAAAGCAAAATAGCTAGTCAAGACAAACTACATATGATTTTTTTACTGCCCTTTCCTAACCTTCTCTCTGAATCCTCCGAGACCAATGAAATAGGAACCAGAGCATGGTAACGGATTCGGGTATTAAGGCGCTAATATGAACTCCGACATTATTGTCTATCTGTCCTATCGATTCTCTCTATGAGGCCACCTATTGTCAAGCTCATCCTTTCGGTATTTGATAAAGAACTGAATCCCTCCTTTCGAAGTTAATTGAGCCAGCGGCTTCCTTTTTCCATGAGGCCCTTATGTTGCCTCAAGCGATCTTCTATCAGTGATGGCTTCTCTTTGCCACTAGACACCTCATGAGATTTTCGCACAAGTGTGACGATTAGCGATATCTAACTGCTACAGAATACATTTCCACCTCGCTGAATTTATCGATTAGCGAAAGAACTAATCATCTATGGCCTCAATACGCTTCACCTAGCAGCGAAAGCTTTTTGGCTTCGCTGGCGGTGAGTTGCATGATCCCGCTTCGAGATCACTGCTATAGATCGCGGACTACATAAGGCATTTGATATCAAACGGATGCCCCAGCAATATACGCGTCAACAAAAAGATTCTCATCAAACTTAGGTACAACAATACCTTACACAAAAATCCGTTAACCGGCATTGCAATAATAAACAAAAGATGAGGATTTCTAGGCGACAGGGAATGAGATAACCTTCTTTATCGCTTCAGTGAACTCCTGCCTGAAACGAACACCGCCGGTTACGCGTGGGCAGTGCTCTCAAACAACGCCCATTTTATCCCTCGAACCAGGAATGTGTCACTGGCTTATTTGATGAGATGATTACCTGACATCCTCGCCTAATGGTATTCCACTTCAGTCATACAAGTATTACTTACGGAGGTATTATGAAAAGCCTCTCCCTTAAGGTACCTGAATCATTGCTTGAAAAGCTCGATTCTGCTGCGAGGAAAAGAGGCGAAAGCAGGTCCGCTCTCTTACGAGAAGCCATCGAGAAGGTTATAGGGAGGGAGAATTACATACAAGATGGCTCCTGCCTGGATCTTGCGAAAGATCTCGCAGGATATGTAAAAGGGCCAGAAGACCTCTCTTTTAACAAAAAACGAATGGACGGTTACGGTAAATGAAGCGGCAGGTCATTCTGGATATAGAGCCGCTTGTGGCGTTTCTTAACGGGCGAGACAGGTATCATGAGTGGGCGATGTTACAGTGGGCACAGATTTATCCCCCGTTATTGACCTGTGAAGCATTACTGCATCTTTCCGTTGCTTCAATCGATCCGGAGCCTCTAGGAGGCATATCCCGCCATGGACCTCAGCCTTTTGATCCTCTCTTCCGCTGAAGGGTGGGTGCTGAACAGGCTCATCAGTGATTTCCCGGAGAAGGGATTCACGATAAACAGATGGGAGGTGGCCTGAGCGGTAGCGGGCCCTGCCTCCATGGGAATCCTCTTTGAGGCAGCGGTCAATTTCTCGAGTGCGCTGGCCAATCCAAGGGGATTTTTTGATACTCTCGCACCAGTCTCATCCGCCAGGTACTCCCTGGAGCGGGAGATGGCCAACTGAATGAGCATTGCCGCAATAGGGGCAAGGATGGACATGGCGATGAGCCCTATTATACCCCCTGCTCCTTCATCGTCGTCCCTCCCAAATCCCCCGAATAGGGCCGCCCATCTGGCCATGCTGGCGAGCATCATGACCACACCCGCCATGGTAGCGGCTATAGAGCCTATCAAGATGTCCCTGTTCTTGATATGGGATAACTCATGTGAGAGGACTCCCTCGAGCTCATCATTATTGAGCAGCTTCACTATGCCCTCGGTAACCGCCACAACCGCGTGATCGGGGTTTCTACCAGTCGCGAAGGCATTCGGGTTCTGAGACGGGACCAGATAGATCCTCGGCTTGGGGATTTCCGCCTGTTGTGCCAGCCTCTCTACCATCCTGTGCAGCTCGGGCGCTTGCTTGTATGGTAACTCCTGCGCCCTGTAGAGCGAGAGCACGATCTTGTCAGAAAACCAGTAGCTGCCCCCGTTCATTATCAGGGCAAAAATAAAGGCAATGACGAGTCCCTGCCGTCCCCCGAATACCTCTCCTATGATAAGGATAAGGGCGGTCAAGGCGCTTAAAAGGATCGCTGTTTTAAATGAATTGATCATAGGTACCTCTTTTCACGCTCTTAATATCCTAAAAAACCCTTTTCAAAAGGCATAGGCCTCTGTAATGTTTAATAAAATGTATGTCCGTTTCGCCCTCTTGTCAAGAAGGCCCAAAGTGGAAATAAAGAAAAATCTCGGGTTGAGGACATGATCGATACCATCAGCCGGATATCCGCTAATATCGTCGATATCGTAGATAGGAGGATCTATCCGGGCACGCTGGAGGTATCGCATGGAAGGATATCGAGGATTACCCAAGAGTGGAAAAGGTACCGAGAATATATTGTCCCCGGATTCATCGATGCACATATTCACATTGAAAGCAGCATGCTCACCCCCTCTGAGTTCGCGAGGGCGGCGGTGATACATGGTACGGTGGGGGCGGTATGCGATCCCCATGAGATCGCCAATGTCATGGGAGCCGATGGGGTGAGATATATGGTGGAGGATGGTGCCTCTGTGCCGTTCAAGTTCTTCTGGGGTGCCCCCTCGTGCGTGCCCGCTACTGCCTTTGAAACCTCGGGTGCCAGGATAGATGTTGATCAGATGAAGGTGCTCTTCGAGACAAAGGGCGTAGGGTTTCTCAGCGAGGTGATGAATGTGCCAGGGGTCTTGCAGGGCGACCCGAATCTTATCGCTAAAATCAACGTGGCCAGGTCCTTCAACAAGGTGATCGACGGCCATGCCCCCGGCCTTGGGGGAGAAGCCCTTAAGCGATACATCGATGCCGGGATTTCAACGGATCATGAGTGCGTCACCTATGCAGAGGCGCTGGAGAAGCTCTCTTTGGGCATGCGAATTCAGATACGGGAAGGTTCTGCTGCGAGAAATTTCAACGATCTTATCCCCATCGCAAGAGATCATGCGGATCGCTGCATGTTTTGCAGCGATGACAAACATCCGGATGACTTAATGGAAGGCCACATAAACCTGATGGTAAAGCGGGCCATCGAGTATGGGATTGATCCCATCGATGTCTTTAGGATCGCATCCTTGAACCCCGTCAGGCACTACGGCCTGGAGGTGGGGCTGCTTCGGCTCGACGATCCCGCGGATTTCCTCGTGGTGGATGATCTCAGAAGCCTCAGGATATCGAAGACCGTGATCGACGGCAGGCTCGTTGCGAGAGGTGGAAAGGCGGAGATGCCCCAGGTGCCCAAGAGGAGGGTAAATATCTTTCGAGCAAGGCAAAAGAAGGCAGGTGATTTTACGGTGGGGAAAAGAGGGGGTAAGATACACGTCATTGAGGCTCGTGACGGTCAGCTCATCACAGGCCGCGTGCAGGAGGTGCCGAAGGTGGTCGGCGATACGATCGTATCAGATCCTTCGAGAGACATCCTCAAGATAGCGGTGGTGAACAGGTATGAGGATGCGCCTCCTTCGATGGGATTTGTGAGGAATTTCGGTATCAAAACAGGGGCAATCGGCTCCAGTGTGGCCCATGATTCCCACAATATCGTTGCAGTGGGGGTGGACGATATAGACATTTCAGGGGCGGTGAATCTCATCATTGAATCTCAGGGCGGGATCAGCGCGGCGTGCGGGAAAACCGAAAAGGTGCTGCCCCTGCCAGTGGCCGGGATCATGAGCGATCTGAACTATGAGGAGGTAGCGAGGAGATATGGGGAACTCGACACATTCGCAAAGGAACTGGGATCACGGCTCACGGCCCCTTTCATGACCCTCTCATTTATGGCATTGCTGGTAATACCGGAGATAAAGATAAGCGACAAGGGATTGTTCGATGTGTTGAAGTTTGAATTCATCGATCTCTTTTGCCCTTAACCCCTAGGTACCCTTCCGAAATCATCCTCGAGCCGCTCGATATCATCTTCGCCGAAGTAGTCTCCCTGCTGTATCTCGATAAAGGCGAGGTCTTGCCTTCCCGTATTTTCAATCCTGTGGGCAGCCCCGGTGGGAACATCAATGGACATTCCCTTGCTGAGTTGGAATTCCTTATCATCGAGGGCAACCAGTGCATTTCCCTTCACGATAACCCAATGTTCGGACCTGTGTTTATGTCTCTGCAAGCTTAATCTCTTGCCCGGATATACCACGATTCTCTTTACCTTATGATCGGGTTCATCGGAGAGCACGATATAGAATCCCCAGGGACGATGATCTTCTTCGAGGCCCTTTTTAACCCTATTTGTCATGGCCGCGCTACCTCGAGCATCCTAGATTCTAGCAAATGACCCCCACGCTTCGCTTCAGGGTTATTGATCAAAGAAACTCACTGTAGAGCATGGAGATGTCTTTTTTTGTCTCATGCCCTAGAAGTAATGCACCGGCAGGCCCCGATAAA
>CAZJXD010000013.1:0-63258 GCA_964549945.1 uncultured Desulfobacteraceae bacterium
TCCCTGCCGCGCTATGAGGTGAAGGCCAAGAGGTTCAAGGATATGAGGAAGAAGGGAGGTTGATATGGCTGGCTGGAACTTAGAGGAGATGGATGAGCTCATCAAAAGGCTGCGTCAGCTCGCTGAGGAACTGAAGGAAAAATCAGGGGGAATCCAGGCAGTGGACAGAAACCTGGACCGCATCCTGGCAAACGTAAAGATGCTGGAGCTTAATATCAGCGATGTGAGGGACTTGCTCTCATAAAGGGCCGTATAGGCATCTTATTATGCTGCTCCTCATCAATTCTATTTAAAAATCCTTGCATCTACCTCTTCGATAATTTGCCTCATCTAGGAGCAACAACCTCAAGACTTTAGTTCCTTGATTAATAAATATGGCAAGCGATTCAAGTATCTATTGGAATCCCATCCTTGAAACCCTCCCCCAGGAGAAGATCCAGGCCCTCCAGCTCAGGAAGCTCAAGCGCATCGTGGAGTGGGCTTACGACAACTCCCCCTTCTACCGCAGGCTCTACCAGGATGCCGGTATGGAACCGGGGGATATAAGCAGTTTTGAGGATATTCAAAAGGTACCCAAAATCAATAAAGGCATGATGCGAGAGGTTCAACAGCACGATCCCTTTCCCTATGGGGATATGCTCAGCGTCCCCATCGAAAGGATAACCACGTTCAGGCAGACCAGCGGCACCACCGGCACACCGGTGTATCAGGCCTGCACCTGGCAGGATTGGGAGTGGTGGGCGGAGACGTGGTGCTATATCTTCTATGCCCAGGGTTTTCGTGATACCGACAGGGTCTTCATACCCTTCGGCTACAATATCTTCGTGGCCTTCTGGGCCGGCCACTATGGAGCGGAGAAGCTGGGTTGTGAGGTCGTTCCCGGAGGGGTGCTCGGCACCCAGGCCAGGATCCTCAAGATGCAGGAACTCAAGTGCACCGCCTTCTTGGCAACTCCCACCTATATCCTTGGCATGGCCAATGTGGCCAGGAACAAGCTGGGTATTGATCCGGCCAAGGACCTTTGTATCCAAAAGATCATGGGCGCCGGCGAGCCTGGGGCGAGCATCCCCACCACCAAGAAGCGAATGCAAGATGCGTGGGGCGCAAAGGTGTATGACCATATCGGAATCACCGAGGTCGGCTCCTGGAGCTATGAGTGCATCGAGCAGCCAGGGGGGCAGCACGCGAACGAGGGCTTCTTCCTGGTGGAGATAGAGGATTTGGAGACGGGTGAAATTATCACCGAACCGGGCAAGGACGGCAAGATGATCATCACCGCGCTGGATAGGGTAGCGAAACCCGCCATACGGTTCGACTCCAAGGACGTGATCCGGTGGGCCGACTATGGCTGTCCATGCGGCAGGACCTTCAGGCTCATCGATGGAGGGGTGGTGGGCCGCGCCGATGACATCACCAAGGTGAAGGGAGTGCTCCTGGCTCCCACCGCGATCGAGGAGGTGGTCCGGAGCATCCCGGAGCTGGGGGATGAGTACGAGGTAGTGGTGAGCAAGAAGGGCGATATCGATGCCATCCTTCTCAAGGTGGAGATCCTTCCCGGCAAGGAGCACGATCAGGAGGCCATCCTCTTTCGCCTCAAGGATCAGCTACGGGTGAAGACCAACCTGGGCTACCAGATCGAGGTGCATCCCCATGGCTCCCTGCCGCGCTATGAGGTGAAGGCCAAGAGGTTCAAGGATATGAGGAAGAAGGAAACCTGATACGATTGAAATGCGAGGTTGATGGTAATGACAGAAGGCTCGGAAAAGACTGGCACCTCGAAATACATCGCGGGGGAGGTGCAGCGATTTGACCAGAAAAACGAGATGTTCAAGAGGCCGCGGTGGGATCCGGCCATGGCGGAAGTGGCAAAAAAGATCTTCGGGTATGTGTATCCTAAAGACCAGTACGGGCACACCTTGAAGGATATCGCCTTCAAGAACGCGGCCTGGCACATAGAGACGGGATTCGCCCACGGCAATGTAATCCACAACACGGGAATGTACGCCTGGGATATGAAGCTGGTAGGCGTGAGCCGGGTGCCAGAGGGGTTGAAGCTGGAGATAAAAGACCCTTTAAAGATGTCCTATGATGTCAAAAGGGTGGCCAAGACCTTTGGGGCATCATTGGCGGGGATCTGCGAGGTTGACCAGAGGTGGGTATACTCTCACTCGTTCCATTTCGCCACCAAGGAGCATAAGAAGTTAGAGCTGCCGGAGGAATGCAAGCATGCCATTGTGATGGCCTTTGAGATGCCCTATGAGCTCTGCCAGACCTCCCCTACCCTGCTCGCGGAAGTGGCCGAGGGGTGGGCCTACTCGTTCATGGCCTACACGGCCACAATGGTGGCGCAGTTTATTCGAGGCCTGGGCTACAGGGCAATACCAAGCGGGAATGACACCGCGATTGATATCCCCTTAGCTATTGATGCGGGCCTGGGGGAGTTGGGTAGGAATGGGCTTCTGATAACCGAGAAGTACGGGCCGCGGGTGAGAATCAGCAAGGTCTTCACTGAGCTGCCGCTGATCCCTGATGAGCCCGTCGATTTCGGGGTCACGAGATTCTGCCTGGCCTGTGAGAAGTGCGCCAAGCATTGCCCGTCCCAGGCCATCCTCTATGGCGATAGGACCACGGAAACGCACAATATCTCAAACGCAGGGGGGGAGCTCAAGTGGCCGATCAACGCCGAGAAGTGTCTCGCCTTCTGGTCCCGCAACGAGGGATCGTGCATGAACTGCATCCGGGTCTGTCCCTTCAACAAACCCCAAGGCTCATTCCACGATCTCGTCAGATGGCTTGTGAAACACACCCCATGGCTTGATTCCCTTCTCGTCTCAATGGATGACCTCGTTGGCTACGGAAACCAGAAAAAACCCCGGTTCTGGAGTGAGTGATTCAGCATGCCGAGCTTTTTTGGATTCATCCCCAGCTCACGCGCCATCTGAACCTGGGAGTGAGGCAGGTGGTGGCGTGTGCGTGGGGCGGGGAGTCGGGGAATGCTCATTGCTGGAGTTTGGTTGTCGTGAAGACTTTGGGCCCCAATCCAAATACAAATTTTTCTTGACAAACGACTACCCTTTTGCCATGCAGAAAGTAGGTTTTTATTCTTCTTCCTTTTGAACCGCCAGCCCAATAACCAGCACAACATGACTGAAGATTCAAAAAATGAAGCTTCTAAGGAAGAATCGGTATTGGACAATATTCCCAAAGATATCCTTTTCCGGATCCTTGACAATCCCCATGAAAGTCTAGTGATTGTAGATGCCAAAGGCACAATCGTCTTCATGAGCAAAAGCTATGAAGAGACTGGGGTAAAATCGGTCAAAGATGCGGTAGGGAAAAATGTAGCCGATGTTATCCACGGCTCTCGAATGTACCGGGTTTTACAGAGCGGACGTGCAGAGTTCGGCCAGTCCGTCATTCTAAGGGGAAAACCACGTATTATCGCCCGTATCCCCATAATCAAAGAAGGTAAGGTCATAGGCGCCATCGGAAAGGTCCTATTCTGGCACATGGAAAAGATCAATGAGCTTTACAATCTGATTAACGATCTCAAGGGGAAAATAGATCACTATAAAAGTGAGCTTGGCCATATTTATGCCAGCAGATACAGTTTTGAAAATATAATCGGCGAATCCGTAAATATCCGGGACGCGAAAGAGTTGGCGCATCAAGGAGCAAAAACAGACGCTCCCATCTTGATTACCGGAGAATCCGGTACGGGAAAAGAACTGTTTGCCCATTCGATCCATCATGCAAGCAAGCGCAAAAACCATCCTTTTGTTCGGGTGAACTGCTCATGTATTCCAGCGGACCTCATAGAATCCGAGCTGTTCGGATATAAGCCAGGTGCCTTTACCGGTGCGAGTGCAAAGGGGAAGATGGGCAAAGTTGAGCTGGCAGCCAAGGGGACGATATTCCTTGATGAAATTGGCGATATGCCCCCGAATTTTCAGGTAAAGTTATTGCGGGTAATTCAAGAAAAAGAGATTGAAAAAATCGGTGGAGATCCCCAAAAGATCGACTTCAGAGTTATCACTGCCACCAATCATGATCTGGGAATGATGGTAAAAAATGGAGAATTCAGGCTCGATCTCTATTACAGAATAAATGTCTTCAACATAAACCTGCCTCCTTTGAGGGAGATGAAGGACGATATTCCATCCCTTGTCTATCATTTCATCAACGAATTGAAAAAGGACATGCCCAAAGATATCCATAGTGTATCGGATGAGGCCATGGCCGCGATAAAGGCTTACCCCTGGCCGGGAAATATGCGTCAATTAAGAAATGTTATCGAAAGGGCCATGATAAGTTGCACTCGAAACCGGCTCGAATTGGAAGACCTGCCTAAATCTCTGGTTGAGGAACTGATCGCCCCTGTGTCAGGAAATGGTTCCCTCTCACTAAAAGAGCAAATGAGCAAAGCCGAAAAAGCCATCATCACCAATACCCTGAAATTCACCGGGAACAATCGAACCAAAGCGGCGGAGATGTTAAAAATTCATCGTACAGGACTTCACCAGAAGCTTAAAAAATACGGAATTACAGGTATTGAGAAAGCGCATTCCTAATTGTTTTCTAAATATCCTCCCTCAGGCGCTTGCTTATTCCATAAAATGTATAAAACCTTCTACACGTAGCATTATATCTACAGTGCGCAATGGCATAATATGCCGTTGATTATGCCGGCATTTAGAAGTAGTGTATAAAAATATCTTCAGTTCTAGGTCTCTCAAACTTTCAGATCAACGGCTCCGATACGAGTATTTTCTAATAAAAACAGTGTATTGTATATTCAAAAGCATTGATATCCCCGGTCGCGGCATAAAAGTTGCTGCCGTGCTAATGTTGGTGAAAAAAATAGTCGTTCGAGGAGGCGAAACATTTGGGGAGAAGATTACAAGCAGTCAACTAGGCAGCGTTATGAATGCAAGCTGGCTTCCCGGGGTGATCATAAATTTGGATTGGCATTAATTAAGGGGAAGTCATGCAAAAGAGGAAATACCCTAAGGCAGTAGGATTGGCATATTAACCTCTTGGATAAGATCTGATGCTTTATAAATTTAGCACCCCCATAACAAGACGGTCCGAATTAAGAGAGACGAGGCAGAACATATGGGATTCTTTTCCCGTTTGTGTTGTGGCTTTTAGCAGGCATCTTCCCTGCACGGATCTAACTCCGCATAGCCTGAGAGATAAATGGTCCCTCGGTGTTATCAGAGGGCCATAGCATCCTAATTGAATATTCCCAGTTAGAATAGCAGGACGCAGTAGTCCTTGTTATATAGCCCCTTAATGGATCAGGGCCATAAGGCAAAGACAAACCGTTAATCATGCTTACAGAACCTTTCATGGGCATTGTAAAGAAGGAAAAAACGGAGCAAAAAGAAAGCTTCGATTATTAACCTTTAACCTGGATCACACACTGTGGTCTTTCTAGAAGGAGGGGAATGATGAAAAAGAGATCATGGATTTTGACTGTTGTGTTATTGACTGTGGTCTTCCTGGTGGGTGGGATCAACTATGCCACACCTTGTTCAGCAGAGGAAAAGATACCGCCTGAAACAATGGTCTTCTCTGGCTATGATGTTGGCACAAGCACCTACCTGCAGATACAGGGGGTGGGAAATGCCATAAACAAGAAATACGGAACCGCTGTCAGGATAATCCCCTTCGGGGATGCAGTGGGCAGACTTCTGGCGTGTAAACTCGGCAAAAGCCAGTTCGCTGTTTCTGCAACAGATTGGTACCTTGCCTTCGAGGGATTGTTTGATTTCTCCGAACTGGGATGGGGACCCCAGCCACTCGACCTTATCTGGCAGAAGAAACCTACTGCCCTTGTTACCTTAGCTGCTACAAAGGCTTCTGGGATAAAAACGCCTTATGATGCTAAAGGCAAGCGAATAGCCTATATAGCTGGCTCTCCGGCGCTCAACCTCGCGATAGAAGCCTGGCTTGCCTTCGGCAACCTCACTCCAAAGGATGTGAAATTCGTGAATTTTTCTGGCTATTACGCAAGCATAAATGGTCTCATCAAGGGGGATGCCGATGCCGGTTTTGGCTTTGGCACCACTCCAAAATACCGCGAGCTACTAGCTTCACCCAAAGGACTGGTCTGGGTTCAACTCCCGTTCTCCGATACCGAAGGATGGGCTCGCCTATGGAAAATAGCTCCCTACCTTCAGAAATTCACCGCTACAAGCGAGTCAGCGGCCATAGGCGTAACCCCGAATAACCCCGTTCAAGGGTCAACCCACGTGAGTCCGGTTACGGTCAGTTACCAGGGTGCGGTATCGGACGATCTAGCGTACTTCTACATCAAGAGTATTGATGAACTGTACCCCGAGTACAAGGATTCATACCACGAGCTGAAGTTCTGGAACATGAAAGAATGCCTGTTGCCCCAGGGCTATGCGCCATACCACCCGGGTGTTGTCAAGTACCTCAAGGAGAAAGGCATCTGGAATGCTGACTACCAGAAGTTCCAGGATGGGATGCTGAAACGGCGTCAGTTATTGCAGGATACCTGGGAGAAGACACTCGCCGAGGGAACCCAAGAAGGTCTCAAGAGCGCGAAGATCAAGGAGAACTGGCTGAAGAACCGGGAGGCAGTACTGGATGCCCAGCAGCCGACACATCCGATGACGTGGTGGCAGCCATAGGAAGCGATAGGCTGGAAAGCAAGCGTGTGAATGCTTATCCATAATCGCCTGAATACAGCTGTGTGGTAGAAAGAAGCTGCCAAATGAGGTTGGTGTGCCCCGGTTTCGTTTCTTGAAGATGAACGGCTGAGACCGGGGCAACCACCACTAAGAATATGGCATAAGCTGCGCGTAGCTTCAGGACGGATGGGTTCTAAACACAGAAGGCTACCGTTCGTCCACGCAAATGATGATTCATCGACAAGTGTGCAGCCATACCTTCGGCATACCGGATGAAGGAGAGAATGTATTACGCATATGGAAGGAGAAAGAAGCATGAGTAAAGGGAATGGTGGAATCTTTGAACGAATTGGCCGGATTGTGGTGTTGATTCTCAGCACTGCCGGATTGCTCGTTGGTATAAATTACATTTTCCATCTTAACCTGTTACCTGTGCCGATCGATCTCTCCTACCTGTACAGCATTATGGCAATCTATGGCTCACTCGGTTTTTTGTTCTACCGAGCCAAAAAAGAAACAGGGAGACCGGGCATTCCGTGGTATGATTGGTCGATGTTTCTCGTTGTCCTCGGGTGCGGCATGTACCTCTCGTGGAGCGGATATGATGCCGTCACTCAAGGCTGGAGCATGGCTCCGCCTAAACAGGCAGTGGTTATCTCCATTCTCCTGTGGATTATCATGCTGGAAGGCGGGAGGCGAGCCGGCGGAATCTGGCTAACCCTTTTGGCTGCTTTTTTTTCTGTTTATCCCCTGCTAGCTCCTTACCTTCCTGGAATGCTATGGGGACCTCCGGCATTTTCGATCGACGGA
Source organism: uncultured Desulfobacteraceae bacterium (assembly GCA_964549945.1). GTDB lineage: Bacteria > Desulfobacterota > DSM-4660 > Desulfatiglandales > B25-G16 > B25-G16. Next base: position 7,473 of record CAZJXD010000013.1, read on the forward strand.
CTTGCCGCCTATCACTTCATTAGCAACGCCAGCGTTCTAGGATTGCCAATGCGGGTGATCGGTCAACTAGTATTTGGCTACATCGTTTTTGGGGCAACGCTTCAGTATACCGGGGGAGGCCAATTCTTCCTTGACTTCGCCCTCTCACTTTTTGGCCACGTGCGCGGTGGAGTGGCAAAAGTTGCATTAATATCAAGCGCCCTCATGGGAAGTATGAGCGGAGCCGTTGCTTCTAATGTAATTGTCACCGGCTCGGTTACAATCCCTGCTATGAAAAAAAGTGGCTACCCTTCCCACCTTGCGGGGGCGGTTGAAGCCTGCGTTTCTACTGGCGGCGCGCTGTTGCCCCCGGTCATGGGTGCTGTGGCCTTTGTTATGGCTATGGTCTTGGCGATACCCTATTACGAGGTTTGTTTGGCTGCGGCAATACCCTCGGTTCTTTACTATTTAAGCCTTTTTATTCAAATAGATGCCTATGCAGCACGCAACGGTCTAAGAGGATTCGACCGCAGTGAACTGCCGCAGCTGGGGCCCGTGATGAAAGAAGGTTGGCCTTATCTCTTTTCGGTTGTCCTCCTGTCGGTCTTCCTCTTTATTTTCAGGCAAGAAGCACAGGCGCCTTTTTACGCCTCGGCCTTCCTGATTCTGTTCGCTATGGCGAAGAAGAAAACGAGGCTCTCCCTCAAACGCTTTGGGGAGTATATCGTAACCACAGGGAAATTTATTTCGGAATTAACACTAATCCTTGCTGTTATAGGATTCATTATAGGCTCATTCTATGTGACCGGACTGGGCGGTACAATGAGTTATGAAATCACCAGAATGGCAGGTGGAAACTTGGCGTTGCTTCTTATTTTCGGTGCCGCAACCAGCTTCATCCTTGGCATGGGCATGACTGCCACTGCTTGTTACATCTTCCTGGCAATTACCGTGGCACCGGCTTTGGTGAAAGGGGGAGTACATCCAATGGCTGCGCACTTGTTCATATTATATTGGGGATTGCTGTCCTATATTACTCCTCCCGTAGCAGTTGCAGCATATGCTGCTGCCCCGATAGCGGGCGCTCCGCCTATGAAGATTGGATTCACCGCGATGCGCCTGGGGATAATACTATATATGCTTCCATTTTTATTTACTATATCCCCATCATTAATATTACAGGGACCTGTGTTGAAAATACTCATTAACTTCGTTACTGCCGTTGTAGGTATAATGCTGATGGGTGGAGGTATAGAAAGATATATTCTCGGTCTAGGAAAGATACCATGGCCCGTGGCAATGCTCTTAATTGTTGCAGGCGTGATGTTGGTTTACCCTTTCCGGCATATAAGTCTTGTAGGTTTGGGGATTGCCGTGATTGTTATTGCCCTCGTTAAAATCGCCGGGCCAAAACGCCTTGACGTTCAAAGCGCATGAGTGAGGACATTTTGGACGTAGGCTCCATATCTATGCCTTAGGCTTGCACAGGGAGGACAATTCAAAAACTCTCTCGGAGGTGTAACATGGGCGTTACTCAGGAATTAGCAAAGCGTGCCGTTGAGACGCGATTCGAGGACATTCCGATAGAGGCCGTTGAACGCGCTAAGGACCTGCTGGTGAATTTTGTGGGGATAAGCGCGGCCGGCGGCACAACGTTCACGGGCAAGACGATTACTGCGTATGTTAGTGACATGGATGCCAGGCCCGAAGCGACCATTATCGCCCACAAGATCCGGACGGTAGCACCTTATGCCGCATATGCCAATGCCACTCTCTGCCATTGCAACGAAATGGAGGACGTGGGCATGCGAGGCTCCTTTGCGGCCTCACACCTTCTTGCGAGCGCTCTCGCCATGGCAGAGAAGATGGGCTCCACCGGAAAGGAAGTTCTGGCGAGCTATATTATGGGGCACCAGGTTCAGGGGAGTATATCGATTGCGTGCCTGCCAGCTTCCGCCAAGCGTATTTCTCCCTGGAAGTATGGCTTTTTGGGGTGTGCCACCGTAGCAGGGAGGCTGATGAAGCTAAATCCTGACGGGGTAGCAATGTCGATAGCGCTGGCTGCATCCCAGGCGGGCGGCCTGGCGCCAACAACCGGCACGATGTCTCATTACCTGGATTTCAGGAGCGCCGCTCGCAGTGGAGTGGAGTCCGCAATCCTAGTCGCTGAGGGCATTACAGCGCGTACGGATATTCTGGAGGGCGAACACTGCTTCTGCGAAGAGTTGGTGGGTGCGGGGGACTATGACCTGGACAAGATGACCGCCGATTGGGACAACACCTGGCACTGTACCCAGGTATCCATTAAAAAGTATACGTGCTGCTACGTGTCTCACCGGCCCCTCGACAGCCTGCTGGATATCTTGAAAGAAAACGAAATCTCTTTCAAGGATATCGAAGGCGTTGATATCGAGGTGAGTCGCTTTCATACAAACTGGATGCGTTTTGACGAACCAACTAACGCGGATGAAGCCAGGTTCAGCCTGAAGCATGTTATGGCGGCAGCTATTCTAAAGGGAGAGGTATGGGTAGAATCGTTTACCAACGAAGCGGTGAATGACCCGGCATACCAGGAAGCCCGGCGAAAGGTAAACGTAGTCCTCCATCCTGAATGGCCAAGCACCAGGGACGCAGTTCAGGCCATCGTCACGGTCAAGCTCAAGGATGGGCGCGTATTCACCCGGACGGCAAGCGAGCTTCGAGAACCTTCCCGAGACGAACTGATCAACAACTATAAGAGGTTGACTGAACCGGTGCTGTCGCCGCCACAGCAGGAACGCTCCCTGGAATTAATGTTTAACATTGAAAAAAGCCCTGACATTTCCGAGCTGATGAGCATCTTGGGACTGCGAAGCAAGTGATGCTGCTTGGCGGTATTACGATAAGGGATTGGTGGCTGCGATGAGTAAAAAGAAAATTCGAATACTCCTGGCGAAGGCGGGATTGGACGGCCACGACCGTGGCGTCATCACGGTGGCAATGGCCTGCAAAGACGCGGGTATGGAAGTCATTTACGGTGGACTGCACCTCACACCCGAGGAGATCGCCAGCATAGCGATTCAGGAAGCGGTACACGTCATCGGCATTAGTTCGTTGTCTGATGCTCACATGACGCAAGTACCCAGGTTGATTGATGAACTTAAAAAGAGAAGTGCGGGCGATATTCCCTTGATACTGGGAGGATTCATTCAAGCCGAAGACGTGCCTGTGCTGAAAGAAAAAGGTGTAGCCGGCGTCTTCGGCATCGGGACTCAGTTGGAAACCATAACTTCCTTTATACAACAGATAGTAAATGAACAAATCAATTAGCCCCTTTCGTTGCAACGCTGGAGTAGAGAATCGCTATCAAAAAAAGCAGTAGAACGAAAACCCGATACAACCGCCTGGCAATTCTCTCTCCTCGGCTCCCTTATGGTATCAGGATGTGCCGATGGGAGTGATTGGTTTCTAAATTTTTTAGAGGTCGGATGATGAAGGAGGATCTGCAAAAGGAAATAGCTCGGTGGCAAGATGCACACCGTGATGAATTTAAGAAAGAAAGAAAACCGGAGTTCCTGACCGGTTCGGGAATCCCGATTAAAAGATTGTATACAGAGGCGGATCTCGAGCATGCGGGCTTCGATTATTTGAGAGACCTGGGATTTCCCGGAGAATTTCCATATACCCGCGGGATGTCAGCCACGATGTTTCGCGGCAAGCTATGGGGCACACAGAATTATGCCGGTTATGCCACGCCGCAGGAATGCAACCGGCTGTGGAAGAATCTGGTAAAAGAGGGAAGTTACGGGGTTACGATCGCATATGATCTTCCCACTCAGCTCGGCTATAACCCTGACCATTCCCGGGCCGAGGGAGAGGTGGGGCGCACCGGGGTTTCGCTGAGCTCCCTCAAGGACTGGGAAATCGCATGCGAAGGCCTGGATTTGAGCAAGCTTCTCATCGGTCAAGTGCAAAACGCCATGGCCGTTGTAGGGCTTGCGTGCCACCTATGTATTGCCGAACAGCAGGGCGTACCCTGGAGCGCCGTTCAAGGCTGGTGCCAGAATGACATATTGAAAGAGTACATTGCCCGCGGGAACTATATCTTCCCACCTGCCGAAGGGCTTCGCCTCGTCACTGACCTGATCGCCTTTTGCAACATAAATGTACCCAATTACCGATCGTATATTTCTTATGTGCATCTATCCGAAAAAGGCGCAACACCGGTCCACGAAGCTGCTTTCGGCATAGCCAATGCGTTTGCCTATTTCGACGATGCCATTGCCAGAGGATTAACGGTCGATGACATCGCACCAAATCTCACCATGCATGTATCGTGCGATCATGACAATTTCCTGGAAGAAATCGCCAAGGTGAGAGCCATGAGAAGATTATACGCCCGTATTCTCAAGGAAAAATACGGCGCTAAAAAACCGCAATCTCTCAACCCCCGCTGGCAGTTGGTACAGGGCGGAACCGGCTTACATCGAGAGCAGTACCTGAACAATATCGCCCGATCCACGATTGCGATCCTGGCAGGGGCGTTAGCAGGCTGTGATGTTTATGCGCCCAGACCATATGATGAACAATATGGTATCCCCAGTCAGGATGCCATGGTTACCGGAATCAGATGTTCTCAAATTGTCTGCCATGAGACCGGAATTACCGACTTCGTGGACCCGCTCGGCGGTTCTTATGCACTCGAGACGCTTACTTCACAAATAGAAAAAAGGATACAAGACGAACTGGATCATATCGATAGGCTGGGCGGGGTGATCCGGTGCATTGAGACGCAATACCTTCAAACCGAGATGGCCAAAGATGCCTACGATTGGCAGAAAAAGTTCGAGCAGGGGGAAATTGTCAGGGTAGGGGTAAATATGTATCGTTCCCAGGAGCAAGACGCCAAGCCGGTTATCGTGTATCGCGCCGACCCGGATGTTGGGCGTATCAGGGAAAAAGAACTGACGGCCTTGAAAAACGAACGGGATACAGTCAAGGTCGCCGGCAGCCTGGAGACCATAAAAGAGATCGCCCGCCTTCCTGCGACGCCCGAAAACAATCTGATGCCCGCAGTCATAGACGCGGTACGATGCTACGCCACGATAGGAGAGATAGCCGATGCGCTACGAGAAGTCTGGGGTGAATACAGGCAAGGCTCTGTTTTTTGATGAAATCGATATCCGATGGAGGACAACATGGTGGGTGAACTAAAAAGGCTTCTCGAGCCTGGAAGGATTGGGAAGCTGAATCTTAAGAACCGGGTGGTATATCCGCCTATGGGCACACGTCTGTTTACCGAAGAGGGCGAGGTCTCGGATCGGTTGATAGACTATTACCTGGAGCGGGCGCGGGGAGGTATCGGGCTGATCGTCTTTGAAGCAACGTATGTGCGGGCAGGCGGGTACCGAGGCCGGGTTTGCCTTGACGATGACAGATTCATCCCTGACCTCAGAAGATTAACGGATGCCATTCACCGGGAAGGGGCCAGGATGGTTTGCCAGGTGAACGTTCACCGGGGAAGGGCGGACGAGCATGACCCTGCGTCGCCATCGAATATTCCACACCCTTACACAAAGGTCGTACCAAGGCCGCTGAGTATTGATGACTTAGAGAGGTTGAAGGCGGACTTTGGCCTGGGGGCGAGACGGGTCAAGGAAGCCGGTTTTGACGGAATGATGATTCACGGAGGCAGCGGTTATCTGCTCGCTGAGTTTTTATCCCCCGTCACCAACAAGAGGACGGACGAGTACGGCGGTGATATCCAGGGCAGGGCACGGTTCCCTCTTGAACTCGTGGAAACAGCGAGAAAAAGCGTTGGCCCTGATTTTCCTATCATTTACAGGCTTATAGCCGACGATCGAATAGAGGGGGGCTATGGTATCGAGGATGCCATCGAAGTGGCAAAAATGCTGGAAAAAGCCGGCATTGACGCCATAGATGTCGTCTCCGGGTTTGCCGAGACAGATGAATGGACGGCGCCATTAATGTATTTGCCGCCGGCCTGCAATACGGATCACTCCGCTGCCATCAAGAAAAACATCGGCGTCCCGGTAATGGTTGCAGGCAAGATTAATGATCCATTCCTTGCAGAGCAAATACTGGCCTCGGGCAAGGCGGATTTCGTAGATATGGGGCGGGCCTTTCTTGCTGATCCGCAGATCCTGAAAAAGGCGATCGAGGGGAGAGCGGAGGATATACGGAAGTGCATCGGCTGTCTCAGATGCTCCGAAGCAATAATCCAATCTCACTCGCCCATTCAGTGCGCGCTGAATCCGGCCGTAGGCAAAGAGAGAGAGTTTGAATCGAGGCTACGGCTTGCCGAGAAGAAGAATGTGCTGGTCCTCGGCGGAGGACCTGCGGGCATGGAAGCCGCGATAATCGCCGCCCGTAAGGGCCATCAGGTAACCCTCTGGGAGGCCGGCGAGGCCCTGGGCGGAGAGCTTAATCTCGCCGTCTTGCCCCCCGGCAAAGGGGATTTAGATAATCTGCTTTCCTACCTGAAGACCCAGGTCTACAAGTCCGGGGTGAAGGTAGAATTGGGCAAAGACGTGGATGAGAAGTCCGTGACGGAATTCGGCCCGGAAGCGCTCATCGTGGCTGTGGGCACCACCCCGTTTACGCCCGATATTCCAGGCGTGGAAGGCAAACACGTGGTCACTTACAAGCAAGTCTTGGCGGGAGAGGTGGAAGCAGGGAAGAAAGTTGTCATCATCGGGGGAGGACTTATCGGGTGTGAGGCCGCCGATTTCCTGGCAGAGAGAGGTAAGGAGGTAACGATGGCCTTTTTTGAGCCTGAACCCCTTATTGTGTTTAGCCGTGTTCGGCGGTATGTGGTGAAAATGCTGAAAAAAAAGAATGTCAGGATATTGACGGACGTAAAGGAGTTCAAGCAGATTGCCCCAAACGGAATAGAGTTGGTTGATAGAGAAGGCAAGACGGTCTTCCTCGAGGCAGACACCGTAGTCCTGGCTACAGGGGTCCGATCCAACAGAACCCTAGCTGAGTCCCTTCAGGTGAAGGTTCCCGAACTCTACGAGGCAGGGGATTGCATTGAGCCGCGCCGAATCCTGGAGGCCATCCACGAGGGGGCCGAAGCAGCATTACGCATCTGAATTAACGAGAGTCTGTTTGGAGGAGAAGAAAGGAGGAGAAGAACATGAGACTTTGGTATCAGAGTGCAAGTTCATACCGGTACGAGGAGACCTGGGAATTGTACGGCAAGACCCTGGAAGAGCAGTGCAAGCGGGCAGCCAGGCCGGATACCGAGGTATACGTCACCGGACTGCCGGTCATGATGAGGGAAATCGATCGATACAAATCCGTAACCTACTTTCATAAGGCCCAGATGTTGAAAAATATGCTGAAGGCCGAAGAGGAAGGCTATGATGTCTTTGTTATCGGGTGCACAACCGATACCGGGCTGGAAGAAGGCAGGGAGATGCTCAAGATACCGGTTGCAAGCATCAGCCAGACCAGCTACTACATGGCAGGAATGCTGGGTGAGCTTTTTGCGGTCGTCTCGATATCGGCCCACTTCTGTGAAAAATACCGGCAGCAGATCGTGCGTTACGGAATGGAGAGCAAACACCTGCGCGGCAATTACTACTTCCCGGCCACGGAAGAGGAGGTTGCACTGGCGCTTAAGGACCCGAAGCCAATTGTGGAGAAGTTTAAGGCCGTAGCACAGAAGGCCATTGATGACGGCGCCTCGGTGATAATCCCCAGCCCGGCCTTCCTTGCCACTGCTGCTTACAAGACGAGACTGACCGATCTGAACGACGTGTTGATCATGGATACCATAAGCGTCCTGGTAAAGACTGGCGAGATGCTGGCGGACCTGAAAAAACTGGGTGTCGAGGTCTCCAGGAAGCTCAATGTGTACGGCTACCTTGGAGAAGAGCTGCGTCAGAAGACGTTCGATAAATACAGATCGGTATTCAAGATAGACTGAAGTTTCATCCCTGGATCTATCCATCGAACAGATAGCCCTAACCACCCCGATTCTGAAAGTATCTTTTCTCGGCATGCGACTGTGCATGGGCACGCGGTGTTCTCGGCATCATTTAGGTGAGTGCTTCAGTCGTGTAAAATCTGGGTCATAAGACAATGTTTTATTTCAGAAGGTTAAGCTGATATCGGCGATAAAGGAGTATGAGCAGATGGCGCATAAAAGAGCATACGAAAAACTGTTCCAAACAGGCAAGATAGGGGACATAGTGCTGCGGAACAGGATCGTCATGGCGCCTATGAACCTCAACTTCACCGAGTATCCTTACAACTTTTCATGGAAGTACATCAACGCCATTGAGGAACGCGCCAAAGGGGGAGTTGGGCTCATCATTACGGCTCATGTCAAGGCAGAGAGCCAGATCGATCCCTACCCGGTAGCCGGAATGCCGGCCGCTCTCGACAGAGAAAGCAATCTGCGCCGTTTTGCCGAGCTGACTGAGGTTGTTCACCGGCACGGGGCGAAAATCGTTGTCCAGTTGTCGTCCGGCACGGGTCGCTTGGCTGATCTTCCTATGCCTGAAAAGTGGCCGGCTGCGCCGTCCTGTGTGCCCATGCTCAACAGGCCCGATCTATTCACCCGGGAATTGAGCACCTCCGAGATATCAGGTCTCATAGAGGCTTACGGAAAGGCCGCCGAGCGAGCCCGGCGGGCCGGCTTCGACGGCATACTGGTACATTGTACCGCCAGCTATCTCACCGGCCAGTTCCTCAGCAAAAGGTGGAACAAGCGCACTGACAAGTACGGCGGAAGCCTGGAAGCCAGGATGCGATTCATGGAGGAATGCATTGGAAGCATCAGGAGCCTGGCGGGCAATCTTACGCTATTGGCCATGATCGCCACTGACTCCAAGATAGAGGGGGCGCCCTCGATCGAAGAGGCCAAGGTAATTGCCCGGCGGCTTGAGCAACTGGGGATCGCGGCGCTTCTTTTACGCACGGGTTCGTATGACTCAAAAGACTGGCTCATTCCGCCCATCTATTATCCTCAGGGATGCCGGGCGCCCTATACCCAGCCGGTCAAAGATGTGGTTACTATCCCGGTTATTCTAGACGGTAGAATCGATTCTCCCGAATTTGCGGAGAAGCTCCTGGAAGAAGGGAAAGCCGAGTTCATCGGTCTGGCGCGACCGCTGCTTGCCGATCCCGATTGGGCCAGAAAGGCCGAACAGGGAAAGACATCTGAGATCAGAAGCTGTATCTATTGCAATGAATGCTATACCAGGATCGCAACTCGCCGTTACGTAAAATGCGCGGTCAATCCTGATTTGGGAAAAGAAGGGGAGTTTAGATCGTCGCCGGCACGTGTGATCAAGAAAATTCTCGTGGCCGGTGGCGGTCCCGCCGGCTTGAGAGCGGCCACCGTTGCGGCATTACGCGGACATAACGTCACTTTATACGAAATGAGCCCTCAACTGGGCGGGATCATCAACGCAGGATCGGTACCCGAGTTCAAGCGTTCCATGAGGCCGATAATCAATTGGCTAGCGCAAGAGGCTTACCAAGCCGGAGTGGCCATCGAATTGGGCCGGGAATGTACCGCTGAAACCATCAGGGCCGCCCAACCGGATGCCGTGGTTCTGGCAACCGGCTCTGTGCCGGCGATACCTTCTATTGCCGGTATTGAAGGCCGATCCGTGACCACTGCTATCAGCGCACTGTTGGGTGAGGCCAAGATTGGAACGGAAGTCGTTGTGGTGGGAGGCGGCTATGTGGGGTGCGAGACCGCCCTTCACTTTGCCCAAATGGGCAAAAAGGTCTCCATCATAGAGATGTTGCCGGACATTGCGCTCGATGCCGGCGCCATCGACCGGGTCGCCTTGGTCGGTCTTCTTGCAGAGGGCGGAGTCAAGGTGTTCACCGATTCCACCGTAGAGGTGATGAACACCAACGGAGTCGTGGCCTGTAACAAGGATGGCGAAAAACATGACTTTCGCGGCTCGGTCATCATGGCCACCGGCATGAACGCCAACGATGGACTATATGAGGAAATAAAAGACAGTGTTGTCGAGATCCACAAGATTGGCGATGCTGTTCAGCCGCGCCGGATATTGGACGCCATACACGAGGGTGAGGCGGTGGGGCATCTTCTCTGATCCACATCAATGGCCGACATATAGAAAAATTGGAAAGAGGTTTAAGTACGCCTTAGGAATGTTCCAGAGGGCACACCGGATGAACCGACGACGCTGTGAAAGGCAAATCGATCCGCAAAATGATCTAATTTTCAGAGGAGGAGACGTATGAAGATTCTGGAATATCGAACCTACGAAGAGGCGAAAGAGAACTTCGCATGGGATCAGGTGTGGGAACTATTTGACGGCAATGAGGACAGCCTTAATATCGCCCATGAGTGCATCGACCGGCATGTGGACTTAGGTACGGCGATTCAACTCAAATTTGCAGACGGCCATACAGAAACATATACCTTCGGGGAATTGTCCGCTTTAAGCTCAGAGTTCGCAAACCTTTTGGAATCATTAAGCGTCGATAAGGGAGATAGGGTGGCGATCATGCTGGACCCCTGCCTGGATTTTTATGTTGCCCTTTTCGGGACATTGAAACGAGGTGCTGTCGTCGTGCCTTGCTTTCAACTGTTCGGGCCGGAAGCACTTGAATACAGGATTAAGGATTCAGCGGCAAAGGTGTTGGTAACCACCGAAGACAAGGTCAAGACGGTGAAGCCTCAATTGCTTCCCCATGTGTTTGCAATCGGGCCGGAGTTTCGTAAACGAATCGAGCAAGAGCCTACTACCTATCAGCCGAACACTTCGCCCAAGGATGTGGCGGTTTACCAGTATACCAGCGGCACCACCAAGCAATTTCCCGATGCGGTCAAGGTCGCTCATCGCGGCATCGTGACACTTATTCCGCCCGCGATCTTCGGCCGAGGTTTTCGGCCAGGGGATCGGATCTTCTGTCCCTCGCCGCCGGCCTGGGGTCACGGCCTCTGGCATGGGACCTTTGGACCGCTGGCCCTTGGAATCACCATAGGGGCCTATTCCGGCAAGTTTGATGTCGAGAAGTTCTTCGAGGCCCTTGAAGAGTTCGAGATCGACACGATCAATGCAATGCCGACCATATTTCGCATGATGAAAGACTCCGGGCTCACTCATCGCTATAACCTTAAGATCAAAAAGGCTGTTTACTCAGGTGAACCGATGGATATGGATACGTTCAATTATATAAGGGATACCTTCGGGCCCCCCCCATACAGCGGGTACGGCTCCGCAGAAACTGGATCGTTGATTTACCATTTCGCCGGATTTGAGGGATGGGAGGTAAAACCCGGCTCGTTGGGCAAGCCCTTACCCGGAATAGAGATGGTACTCCTTGATGATGAAGGGCATGAGGTGCCTACGGGGGTAACAGGGGAGATAGCTTTCAAGAAGCGGGGACAGTGGGTTCGGGCCAGAGACTTGGCCGTTATGGATGAAGATGGATATTTTTGGCATAAGGGCCGGGCGGATGATGTCATCATCTCCTCGGGGTGGACTATCAGCCCTGTAGAAGTTGAAGATATGCTGCTCAGGCACCCCGCAGTGAAAGAAGCGGCTGTGGTGGGTGTTCCGGGCAAACAGGGAGGTCAGGTTGTGAAGGCATTTATTGTACCGAAGGCAGAACCGGGTCCTGGATTAAAAGAGGAGTTACAGGAGTTCGTAAAGAACAATCTCAGCAGGCACGAATACCCTAAAGAGGTTGAATTCATGGACAGCCTTCCTAAAACAGAGGGCGGAAAAGTAAAACGCAAAGAGCTTAAGGACAGGGGTTAGATACATCGTGAACGGATGGGTACTGTCACTTTTCACTCAATCGAAGTCCTTGATATGGCATTGAAAAGGAGGTTTCAGTAATGGGCAGGATGAGTCAGGGTGAACATGCGAGGCTGCCGCGCATTGAGCATGGTAAGGGAAAGAAAGAAGATGTTACTGAGGAAAAGATTGAAAGGCGCAGGGCGAGGGCGAATATCCCCTTTTATCCTCGCGACATCTATTTCAATACGCAGGCCTCCAAGGATGGGATCCGGCACTTTGTGAACGGAATAGGCGATTTAAACCCCTTATTCCAGGAAGAGGAGTATGCCAAAAAAACCAAATACAACAGCATTATAGCCCCTGGCGCCTACCTGTATACCATTCGCTGGACCCTGCTGGGGGGAGGCATCCCCGGGGCGCACGGCTGGTACAGCGGAGGGGAGTGGGAATGGTACCGACCGATTTTTGCCGGCGACGAGTTCAAGACGATTGGCATCATACGCGATCTCGTGGAGAAGAAGGGCAGGATGACAGGAGGCGGCTCCATGTTCATCGATTACTCAGATGTTATCCATACCAATCAGCGGGGTGAGATTGTGGGCAAGGAGTATATCCATAACGTGCGTGCCAGCAGGAAAGCGGCCGGGGCTGCCGGTAAAGAGCGCAAGCTGGAGAAGCCGACCTATACCAGGGAGGATTGGATAAAAATTCTCGATGCCTATGACGATGAAGAGCTGCGAGGCGCGGATCCCAGATGGTGGGAAGACGTGACAATCGGTGATGAGATCCAGCCGATGATCAAGGGCCCCTTATCGGTGAGAGATGAAATTGCCTGGCTGATGGGAGCCGGCAGCCCCTTCATGCTGGCCCATAAGAGGCAGATGTTATGGGAATCAAGACACCCTAGAGGACTTACCCATGTGCAGGAAACCGGAGAAATGGATGTGCCTGAGCTGGTGCATATATTTGATGAATTTGCCCGTGCCATCGGCGTAGAGCGTGCTTACGACTACGGGAACCAGAGAATGAGCTGGCTCTGTCAGTATTTCACCAACTGGATGGGCGATGACGGATTCCTGTGGAAGATGAGTGGAGACCTTAGGGCGTTCAACCAGATGGGCGACATCACCACCTATAATGGTAAGGTGGTTGACAAGTATGTAGTTGACGGAAAATGCTGCGTAGATATCGAGGCATGGGCCCATAACCAGCGCGGCGCCGTCTCGATGCCTCCTCATCTGTCCACCATTATTCTTCCTTCGAAGGAATTTGGACCGGTGGTCTATCCCAATCCCACACCCGAACTTGCCAAGGAGATCAGCGAGGCGAGGCCGCTGGACGAACTTATTGCAGAAGGAAGGTTGGCCTGAAACCAAGGTTGAACGACGATCATATCGAGATCGGGCAATGCTGTTAATTTTATAGAGGGACACCATGATTTCAGCAAAGACAGTATTTAATCCCGCGAGTATAGCTGTGATTGGCGCTTCCGCCGATGAGCAAAGGGAAAGGTCAGGCTGGGTTGGAAGGCTGATAGAGTTCGGGTATAAGGGAAAGATTTATCCAATCAATCCAAAGGCCAAACGAATCTTAGGGTGTACGGCGTATCCATCCGTCAAAGATGTGCCGGGAAGCATTGACCTGGCCATCATTGCCGTCAGGCCGGACATTGCCCCTCATGCATTGGAAGAATGCATCGCTAAACGGGTGAAGGTCGCCCACATCTATACCGCTGGTTTTAACGAGACGGGCAAGGAAGAAGGAAAGGCCCTTTACCGCAAGATGGAGGAAATTGTTCGTCTTGGTGAAACTCGAGTGGTAGGACCGAATTGTATGGGAATCTACTGCCCTGAAAGCGGGATAACATTCAGCGTTCGGTTTTCCCCTAAGCCAGGCCCCGTGAGCCTGGTTTCTCAGAGTGGCGCTGCATTGATGGATCTGATCCCTCAGGCGAACAAGAAAGGTATCTTTTTCAGAAATGTAGTGAGCTATGGAAACGCTCTCGACTTGGATAGTTTCGACTTTATCGAAACGTGGGCGCAGGATCCCGAAACCAAGCTGGTTTTTTGCTACATCGAGGGAACCAAGGATGGACGACGTCTTTTGAACGCCGTTAAAGCATGCACCATGAGCAAACCCGTCGTTTTCTTGAAGGGCGGCATGTCCAAGGGTGGAATAGCAGCGGCGGCTTCTCATACCGCCTCAATGGCGGGCACCAAAGAGATTTGGGAGGCCTTCTTTAAACAATGTGGCGTCATCAGTGTGGATAGTTTTGATGAAGCCATACTCCAAATCATGACATGGCAGAGATTCAAGCCACCCAGAGGACGCTGCGTGGGCATCGTGGCCAGGGGTGGGGGCCCTGGTGTTGTGACAACAGACCAGTGCGAGCGGGTTGGCCTTGAAGTTGCGAGGCTCGCCCCTGAAACGATCGGCCAACTGGAAAAATGTATACCCGATGCCGGTTCTATGTTTCGAAACCCCGTTGAGATCGGCCTGGGTCGCTACGGCATATCCCAATACTATGCCGAGGGCCTGAAAATCGTAGCCTCGGACCCGCATGTTGATCTAGTGCTCACCATGGTAAATCCACAGATTTACTCCCATTATGGTATCGGGGCCAAGGAGATCGATGAGGTGGCGAATCTTCTTATAGAAACGTCAAGATCCTTATCCAAGCCCATGGCGGTTGTTATGCCCTTGGGAGACACCTTTGATATCAGCAGCGCCGTGAGCAATGCCCATGAGAAATGCATTAATGCCGGATTGGCCGTATATTCGGATGTGCAGGATGCAACCACGGCAATCAGCAAACTGATCGCATATTACGAACATGCCCGCACGCTGCTATAATTTATTCAGGTATTCTTTAGTTTTTGCAATGAACATCAAAAAAACAAGAAATAAAGATTAAGAGGATGAGAATATGGACTTAAAAGATGTAGTCGTTGTGAGTGTCGCACGATCTCCAATGGGGAGTTTTGGAGGGAGTTTAAGGTACATGTCGGCAGTTGAACTTGGGGGCCAGACAATAAAAGCCGCATTAGATAGGATTGCCTTAAAAGGGGATCAGGTAGGCATGAATATATACGGCAATTGTCGCCAGGCGGGGAATGGTACCAATCCCGCGAGGATAGCCGGGGAATTAGCGGGAATTCCGGTGGATAAATTTGCCATTACGCCCAACTGCGCCTGCCCCACGTCTATGCTGGCATTGATTGAGGCCTCCCGCGTTATCAGGCTGGGCGATGCGGATATAGTTACCTGCGGGGGGATGGAGCATATGAGCAGCATCCCTCATATCTTGAAGGACCATAGGTGGGATGGGTTTCGCTTAGGGAATGCGACCCTGATGGACGGCTGGTATGACACAAATGATCTGATTGCGAAGGTCAGCCCCGGGATGACCGCTGAAATCGTGGCCGAAAAATACAACATATCAAAGGAAGACCAAGACTATTTTGCATGGGAAAGCCATAGGAAGGCAGAGAAGGCCCAGAAAGAAGGCCTTTTCGATGAGGAAATAGCCCCTGTTGAGGTGCCTCCTCATAATAAACAACAAGGATTCCTCTTCGAAAAGGATGAGACAATACGATATGGTGCCGATCTTGCTAAGATGAAGATGATAAAACCGGCCTTCAAGGAAGGCGGCACGGTGACAGCGGCGAATTCCTGTGGCATGCCGGATGGGGCAACCGCCATGGTGGTTATGCAAAGGGAGAAGGCAAAGTCTCTCGGGCTGAAACCGCTTTTCCATATGCGTTCCTACGCTGAGTTTGCAGTGGATAATGCCATTTTCGGCATAGGGCCAGCATATTCTATCCCTCGAGCATTGGAAAGAGGGGGTTTGAATCTTGCCGACATATCGTACATCGAAATAAACGAGGCCTTTGCCGCGACAAGCCTCGCATGCGAGAGGCTTCTCAAGCTTGACCATGAAAAGCACAACGTCAATGGAGGGGCAATTGCCCTTGGTCATGCAACAGGCTCTAGCGGGGCTAGGATTATAATAACCCTTTATCACTTGTTGAAACAGAATGATGAAGAATTTGGAGTAGCGGGTATCTGCGGAGGAGGAGGAGTAACTGCGGCCGTGGTTATCCAGAGGGAAAATTAATTGCATCTATGTCTTTTAAAAAATTAGGAAGGGAGTACAGTAGATGAGTTTTGCCCTGAGCGAGGATATCCTTGCAATACAGGATATTGCTCGTAAGTTTGTCCAAAATGAGATTTTGCCAAGGGTGGCCGAAGATGAAAAAAATCACAGCTTTCAGAGAGATATCGTCAAAAAAATGGGAGAGCTGGGTTTTTTCGGGTGTCCGATCCCCGAAGAATACGGAGGATCGGGTCTTGGCTTTCTGGCCCATACAGTTGTTACGGAGGAGATATCTAAGGTGAGCGGTTCGCTCCGGGCGAGCTTTAATATGCAAACCATGGGGACAGCCAGGGAGATCTTTCAGTTTGGAACCGAGGAGCAGAAACGGAAATACATCCCCAAATTAATCAGCGCGGAATATTTGGGATGCATCGGGATCACCGAGCCTAATGCGGGTTCAGACGTGAGCGGCATGAAGACTAAGGCAGTGAAACAGGGGGACAAGTATATCTTGTCTGGCTCTAAAAATTGGATTACCTATGCCCAAGTGGCTGATATCGGGATTATTTATGCCTATACCGATTCCCAACAAAAATACAAGGGGATGTCGGCATTCATCGTTGATATGAGTTCTCAAGGTATCAGCACCGGTCCCTCGGCCGAAAAACTAGGCTGGCATGCAACTCCTACAGGAGAGCTCTACTTTGATGATGTAGAGGTGCCCATAGAAAATTTACTGGGGCAAGAAGGCAAAGGCTTCGAGTACTGTATGGCTTCACTTGATAATACCAGATTAACAGCTGCGGCCGGTGCCGTGGGGGTGAGCCAAGGATTAATTGATGAGGCCATAACATATGCCAAAGAGAGAGAACAGTTCGGCAGACCTATCGGTAAATTCCAGATGGTGCAAGAGGAGTTGGGCCGAATGATTGCAGAAACAGAGGCCGCCCGGCTGCTGACGTACCGATGTGCCATGCAAAAGGATGGGGGAAGCATTCATAATACCCTGGAGACGAGTATGGCCAAATACTATTCATGTGATGTTGCATCGAGAGTGGCTGATAGTGCATTGAGGGTTCTCGGTGCGTATGGTTACTCAACGGAATATCCAGTAGAAAGACTTCTTAGAGACGCCAAGCTCTACCAGATACTCGAAGGATCTGCGAATGTTCACAAGATGATCATTGCCACAGATGCCTTAGGTTACAGGAAGGCCAACAGATGAATAATGGGCAGGAAAATGCGCTTCCGCTTCAGAATATAAGGATTCTGGACCTTACAAGGCTTATTCCGGGCGCAGTCTGCACATCCATTCTCGGGGATTTCGGAGCTGAGGTTATCAAAGTGGAAGAGCCCAATATAGGTGATTATGAACGTCAGATAGGCCCCTTTATCGGCTCCATGGCATCACGTTTTCTCATCCTGAACCGAAATAAAAAGAGTATCGTATTGAATTTGAAAGAGGAAGAGGGTCAAGAGATCTTTCTTAAGATGGTAAAAGAGGCCGATGTTCTTGTGGAAGGATTTAGGCCTGGTACCATGAAAGGCCTCGGGCTCGATTATGAATCGCTCCAGAAGGTAAACAAAGGCCTCATTTATTGTTCTATTTCTAGCTTCGGCCAGAACGGGCCATATAGGGATGTGATAGCCCATGACATTAATATTCTGGGTATGGCTGGCTTCTTTGATATCACCGGGACAAGAGAAGGCGGTCCGGTAATCCCAGGTGTTCAAATCGCCGATTCTGTTGCGGGGATGAATGCGGCTTTAGCTATCCTGATAGGATTGATCGATAGAGACAAGAGGAAAACGGGGCGATTCATAGATATATCCATGTATGACGGGCTTATCTCCTGGCTCTTCGACGCCGCGAGATATGTTTTTAGCGGTCATTCTGTTCCCGGGCGAGGGAAGGGAAGGCTTTGGGGAGGCTTTCCCAATTATAATATATATAAAACAAAGGACGGGCAGTACATTACGGTTGGATCTCTGGAGATAAAGTTTAAAAACGCATTGCTACACAAACTTGGAAGGGAGGATCTTATTGATGAAGAAGAAGCAACAACTTCCTCTCAGCAAAGTAAGTCTGATAACGATATTACGGGATTTCTCGAAGGCATCTTTCTCACAAAAACGAGAGACGAATGGATAGAGGAGTTGGAAGAATTAAATATCTGTGTCGGACCGGTGAACACTATGGAGGAGGCTTTATGCCATCCTCAGGCTGTATCGCGAAAGATGATCCTGGAAGTAAATCACCCCTCTGTGGGTCCGATCAAACAGATTGGATCAGCATTAAAGCTTTCGAATATCAAGACAGATCCCAATAGGATTCCGGCGCCAAGCCTTGGAGAGCATACAAGAGAGATCATGCATTGCTTGGGGTATGAGAGGCGGGAAATCGATGAGCTAATAAGAAAAAATATTATACGAGAAAATAGGTGAAGTATATCTATTTCTTTTCCTGCTTCAAGGGCGGGGAAATAATGCGACAGGCGTAGGATTAGTGAGATTAACGGTTTGGTAAAATTACTAAAGAGGAAAGAATATATAATGGAAATGACAAAAGATTTGAAAGTAAAGATTATTGGTGTGGGAAAAGTGGGCATGAGCATCGTTCAAGCCTTTGCCCAATCGGGATTTAAGATTTGCGGGATGGATATAGATAAACATAATTTAGAGGAAGGATTAAAAAACGTTGAAAGGAATTTAGAGAAACTTGTCTCAAAAGGTAAAATCCAGGCAAATGAAAAAGATGCGGTTATTTCAAGGATGGAATTGTCAACTGATCTTGGCGTGATTGAAGATGCCGATGTGGTAATAGAAGCGGTCTTCGAAGATATGGAAGTGAAGAAGGAGACTTTTCAAAAAATTGACAAAACAGTTAGATCTGAGGATGCTCTTCTTTTAACAAACACATCCTCACTCTCTGTTTCAGAAATTGCATCTGTAACCGCTAGGCCGGAAAAGGTATCCGGCATGCATTTTTTTAACCCAGTTCCGGTAATGAAGCTTGTCGAAGTAGTCCGGGGAACCTTAACCTCAGATGAGACGGTTTCACAGGTGAAATCCCTTGCAAAGTTAATAGGCAAAACGCCAATAGTCTCTGCAGACAGTCCCGGCTTTATTGTAAACAGGATGTTGAATGCCCTCGTCGTAGAGGCAACACGCATTGTGGAGGAAGGAGTAGGCACAGTGGAGGACGTAGATATTGGCGCCAGACTGGGTTTAGGTCATCCTATGGGCCCTTTTGAGCTTTTCGATTATCTGAATGCTATCCACTTATTGCAACATGTAACTGATTATATGTCTGCTGAATTAGGTGGAAGATTCCGCTTGCCTGTTTGGGTAAAGAATCTTGTGCGGGCCGGCAAAGTTGGGAGAGCCTCTGGAGGGGGATTCTACAATTATAGTCAGGAAGGGGATTGATAGATGTCCTCAGATGAAATTATTTTCAAAAAAGAAGAAGGCATTGCCATTATAACCTTCAACAGACCTGAGGTTCACAATGCCTTAAATAGCGCCATGGTTGAAGATCTAAAGAAGGCACTTGATGAGCTCGAGAATGAGAGCGAAACGAGGGCCCTCATATTGACTGGAGCCGGTTCTAAATCCTTTGTCTCGGGATCTGATATCAAAGAGTTGCGGAATAGGACTCCTCTGACCGGCATCGAAACATCCCTTCGAAGACAGGGATTGCTTAACAGGATCGATGGATTGCATATTCCTTCCATTGCAGCCATCAACGGCTTTGCTTTTGGTGTTGGTTGTGAGATTGCATTGGCATGCACGTTCAGGCTGGCCTCGGAAAATGCAAGGATAGGACAATTGGAGATAAACCTGGGGATCATCCCCGGTGCAGGTGGAACACAGAGACTCACCAGATTGATCGGCAAGGCGCAGGCTGCGGAGCTAATCCTGACAGGTAAGATCATTCAAGCAGAGGAAGCATACCATATAGGCCTTGTCAACAAGGTGCTACCTCCGGATAAGCTGATGGATGAATGCCTCAAGTTGGGCCGGACTATTTCAGAAAAAAGCCCTGTTGCTACGAAATATGCACTCAGGGCCATAACTCAGGGCATTGAGGTAGATTTGGCTACCGGGTTGAAAATAGAGGCGCTTTGCCTTGGCGCCTGTTTCGCCTCAGAGGATAGCAGGGAAGGCTTGAATGCCTTTTTAGAAAAGAGAAATCCTATTTTTAAAGGAAAATAATATCGCTACACGATTTTATCTAACGCGATGTTATTGCTCCTAGTGCGAAAGGCTACCATTTCTAGCCCTGGAGCAGGCTACAGGCTATTTCGGCATTTTTCCTTCAGCCATTAAGGGCTTCAGAACCGCACTATCGCCTTACAAAGGATTGTGGAGGAGCGAATGGAAATCATTACGAAAGCAATAGCGGAGGGCAGAGCAGTTCTTTCGGAGCATGAGTCCAAGCAGGTCTTGGCCGCTTATCAAATACCGATTACAAAGGAGGTCTTGGTCAACAATATCCAAGGCCTCGCAAAGGCGATAAAGGAGATCGGCTTCCCGCTCGTTCTAAAAGGGTGTTCGCCGGAGATTGCCCACAAAACGGAAAGAGGTCTAATAGAGACCGATATCCGAAGTGACGAAGAGGCAAAGACCGCTTTTCACGAAATTATGAGCGCTATGAACGGGGCTAACGATGGTGTTCTGGTCCAAGAAATGGTGAAGGGGAAGAGGGAGCTTATGGCGGGTTTGATCCGCGACCCTCAGTTCGGTCCGTGCGTGATGTTTGGTCTCGGAGGGATATTTACAGAGGCCTTGAAGGATATATCTTTTCGTATTGCGCCAATAGAAAGGCGGGACGCATTGGAAATGATGCACGAGATCAAATCAGCCTCATTCAAGGCAATGTGGTGATGGTAATGGAAAATAGTAGCGAACCACGATGTGCTCTATGTAATGAGAAAAATCGCGCTTGTCAGGAGGAGAATGGTAAAGGACCGGAATTCTGTCCCACAAAGAAGAGCGGTGAGATCATTAAACGAGCCTTAAAAGAGTATGAGAAGCCTGATATCACCGAATTTGCGCGAATGGCTTCCATACAGGAGGCCGAATGTTACGCCAACAGGCACCTCAGACCTTATGTGCTCCACCCTGTGAAGCCTAGAGTTCAGGAGATCTGCGAGTTTGCAAAGAAAATGGGATACAAGAAACTCGGCATTGCCTTCTGCGGAGGGCTTCATGCTGAGGCACGTGCCCTGACAGATATTTTGAATGCTCAAGGCTTTGAAGTCGTGTCAGTAGTATGTAAAGCGGGCTGTATCCCAAAGGAGACTATAGGGATCAAAGATGAGGAAAAGGTAAATATTGGAGAGTTCGAATCCATGTGCAGTCCGATCACCCAAGCCGCCCTATTGAACGAGGCGAAAACGGATTTTAATATTCTCGTCGGCCTCTGTGTGGGGCATGATTCACTGTTTTTCAAATACAGCAATGCATTTACGACGGTTTTTATCGCCAAAGATCGAGTTACCGGGCATAATCCAGCCGCAGCGCTTTATACTGCACGGGTCTATTATAGGCGGTTGCTAAGGCCAGGGATAGATCCCCCAACAGAGGAAAAATAGATTCGGCAAAGCCACAGAGAGTCCAATGTTATGCGGCTGGGGGCATCGAGTCTTGACCTTATCGGCATACATGATCTTTGTATGCCTTAGTGGGGGAATTCATCGTCGTCATCATCCCATTCTTCAGCAGCGAGTGCCTCTGCCATGCTCATGGCCTCGTAGGCCGCCTCAACGATGTCCTCGTCATCAGACTCGGTCAGCTCAACAAGTATCCCCGACGCCTCTTGCGGGCGGATGCTGGCCGCTGCGTCGATTGCGGCGAACAGGAGGGCTTTGTCCGTATCTTCTGATGTGATAAGCCCTGCTATATGAGACCATGCGGCGTCAATCTCCCAGTTCCCTGCGGCGCAGACCGCCTCGTAGTGGATGTCCGGGTTCCCGCTGTCCAGCGATTGGAGTATCTGGTTCTCGAATCCCCGCACGAAACGCATGCAGAAGACCGCGGTCAGCCTCCAATCCTCGTCGTCGCTGGAATAGGCAGCACGCACAGCATCCCGGTGCCAGCCCTGGGGGGCGCGCACCGATGCCTCCAGAATACGCCGCCGCACTTCCTCTGGAACAGCGGCGTCCAT
Source organism: uncultured Desulfobacteraceae bacterium (assembly GCA_964549945.1). Classification (GTDB taxonomy): domain Bacteria; phylum Desulfobacterota; class DSM-4660; order Desulfatiglandales; family B25-G16; genus B25-G16. The sequence goes on from CAZJXD010000013.1 coordinate 29,461, forward strand.
ATAAAGCTTGCGAAGCGTCTTCTGGATCCTGGTGAAGATTTGTTCGGTAATCGGCACGTAATCGGGATCCTCGAACCCGTCAATATATGCCTGCTCAAGGGCGGGTCCGAGCGAGATTACTGCCTTGCCGCGCAGTTTCCCTGGTTCATCGCCGCTTAGAAGGATTGACATTAATGCATCTGCCAGCTCGTCGTTGATGACGGTAAAGTCCCCGGCCAGCTCGGCGGCAAGCAGGCGGTCTGATTCATCGGCCCGCTCATCGAGGAGAACCCCCAGGAACACCTTGTCGGCTCCTTCCGGCCACTCCCATGGAGGCGTGTTTTTCAAGGTCTTCAGGTTCATTCTATTATCTCCCATGTCTTACTATTCCCCCCTATCCTCTTCCCAGGCATTCCCAGCCCTGACATACTCGATCAAGAGGCGCGCTCCCTGGTTGTCCTACGGGCTGATAGAAGGCCTGGAATTTAGTCATTTCCCTCTGAGTACTCCTCGACTGAATTAAAATCAACCCAAAATACGCGAAATAAACCAGATCTTTTCCATGGGTGTGGAGAAAAATTGAAATTCGTCGAGGAAGGAGTCAACAAGGGGATGACTGTATCGAGGTTAAAGCCCAATCCGCGGCAGGTTCATGAGATTATAACCCGCAGGAAGGCAGGCTCCAGCCGGTTAAAAATCTGGTTGAGGGTTTGCGCCGGCGCGCTTAAAAAAGGTTGTTATTTTACGTGGATATCCTTTCACGGCACCTCTCCTTGAATTGATCATTTTTGTAACGTCTTCCCCATTTTCGCCAATAGACGAGAGCCAGGCCGAGGCATGCAAAAACCAGGGAAATGCTGATCCATCGAAGGTGCTGCAAAACCAGTTGCTCGTTGCGGCCGAACCAATAGCCCACACCGGCCAGAACAATAACCCATATCCCCGCACCGAGGGCGGTTGACGAGCAGAACATAAGGAAATTCATCCTGGCAAGCCCTGCGGGAAGGGATATGTACTGCCGGATTCCCGGCAGCAACCGTCCGACAAAGGTGCTGATGTGCCCGTGGCGATCAAAAAACCGGTCCGCCTTCTCCATCGATCGATGGCTGACCAGCAGATACCGGCCGTATTTGTCAAAAAAGGGTCTTCCGTACTTCAGGGCGAGCCAGTAATTGAAGATGGCGCCCAGCAAGCTCCCCATGATGCCGCACAAAATGATCATGCCGATGTTCATTTTCCCGCTGGCGGCGAGATAGGCCGCTGGCGGGATCACCACTTCGCTGGGAAACGGAAAGAAAGAAGACTCCAGGGCCATGAGCATTACAATGCCCGGATACCCCCACTGGCCAACGGTACTTGCAAGCCATACGACGAATTGGTGAAGCATGTCAAACCCCCTTTTAAGCCAAGCAAGTTTAGTTATCGCCTTGAAAGGGCTGATCTTAGGAATGAAAACTTTTGCGTAAGGGCTTTGATGTCCGTGTCGGCGATGGCGATCAAGAAAACGATGACGCACGCGATGGTCAGGATAATATCGCCAATGTCGGGGAAGGAGTACTCACAAAACCCCGTGCCGGTGGTGCAATTGAGAAGCAGTCCGATTTCATCGGCGAACAGGCCTATGCCGATTCCGATGAGGGCGCTGGCGATGAAAATCCTTTTCTTGTTATCGCTGTTGTTCAGGATTCCCAGAATGCCGCCCAGTGCAAGGGCTAATGTGCCGTAATAGAAGTGGTGGATATGATAACCTGCGATGTAAACGTATACATCAATATATAGGCTGTATAATCGGGCAATCGAAAAAGACACGAGGAAGAAAATCAGCACGATAAATAATCTTCCCTTGTTCCGCTTTCGTATATCAAAAATAGATCTCACTCTTTTGGCCATATTATTCCCCCTTGATTATCCTGTCGCTGACGCAGGCGTATTGTTTTGTAACCGGTTTTTTAAAAAAAACCACCCAAAAATAATTGATGGCGTATCGTGCGGCCATTTTCAGGAATCCTTCTTTTCTGAGTCTCCGCCCGGAGGTGCGCATTTTAAAAGCGGGCAGAAATTTCACCCTGCCGATTTTCTGGATGCGTCGGGCAATATCCGTGTCTTCTCCGTAGAATTTGATGTCTACGTTAAATCCGCCGATTTTCTCCAGAGCCGTTCGCCTCAGGACAAAATTCCCGCCCTGAAGCACGGCGCCTTTCCCAAGAAGACGGTGGGTTACCAGTTGTAAACCGTATGCCGGGAGATAGTATAAACTGACCAGATAATTGGTCAGCCTTGGAAGATCATAATATTCATACGGTCCGCTTAAGGCCACCAGATCATCGTCGAGCGAAAAATGCGCGTAGACTTTTTCGATCCAGCCGGAGGGCAGAATCGAATCGGCGTCCATGTTGGCGATGAGGTCGCCGCTGGACGCCAAAAATCCGGCTTGGCGCGCCTGTGGCAACCCTTTCCGGGGCTCATCCACGACGATTATATCCGGAAACTCCAGGGCGATTTGGCGCGTGCGGTCCACACTGGCGTTGTTGACGACGATAATCTCGATATCGCGCTCGCTCTTCTCCGCTTCTCGGGTGATCGAAGCGAGGCACTGTCTTATATATTTTTCCTCATTCCAGGCCGGAATGACAAAACTTAACTTCATGATCTTCTTTTTACGCGTATCCACTTCTCTTAGCTCAGGCAGTTTCAAGACGAAAAAGCTCTTGCCATTTCGCGGCGATTCTGTCGGCGGAAAAATTAGTTACGTGCTCGACGCCTCCTTGGCCAAGTCTTTCGATCTCGCGCGGGTGCTCAAAAAGATAGATGATTTTTTTGGCGAGGGTTTCGCAGTCGCCCGGTTCGATGACATATCCGCTCTGTGCAGTGATGTATTCCGGCAGGCCCCAGGCGTTGGCTCCAATGACCGGTATGCCGGTGGCCATAGCCTGCATCATGCTGATACATTCCGTTTCTGCGGTGCTCATAACCGTGAAAATATCCGAGGCTTGGTAGAGTTGAACGAGGGCCTTCGGCTCAACATAACCGAAAAGAAAGACATTCTTTTCGAGGCCTAGATCTTTCACAAGCTTTCTTAAGCTTAATTCCGCGTTTCCATGCCCGGTACTCGCTATGGTGATGTCCGGTATGGTTTTTTTAACGATAGCGACGGCGCGAATAATAACATCGATATGCTTTTCCTCTGCCAACCTTCCTGTGTAGAGGACGGTTTTGGAAGACAAGCCGAACTTTTTCTTGAGTTCTTCTTTCGTGGTTTGGTCAACGGGGTTGAAACCGGAAAGCTGAATCGGATTGGAAAGGGACCTGCCGTCTTTTTTGAATCCGTATGCTCTCATTTCCGCCAGGATCGCGCGGGATGGAGCGGTGATCCAGCTGCATTGGTTATAGTACCAGCTTACGTATTTCAAAATCAGCTTCTCCGCCCGCCTCCAGCGAACAGGGCTGTATCTCAGAAACTCGCGGACAGGAGTATGGTTTGTCCCGACCAGGGGCTTCTTGAGGAGCCTTGAAACAAGGAGCGCCTCTATCCCGGCGCTGAAAAAATCCTGGGTATAGATGATATCAGGATCAAAACCTTTGATATGGCGCCAACTAGAGAGAACCGGCAGGGCGAAGCGGCCTTGTTCGGTAGGAGCCGGCGGGCAAGGCAGGGATGGGAGCCGGAAGATCTCGATGTTCTCGCCCAACTCCGGCTCAACCGGCGGCAGTTTTGAAATCAAGAAATTCTTCATGGAATAGCGAGGAACGTAAAAATTGACTTTATCGCCTCGTTTTGCCAGCTCTTTGGCGAGCAGGATTATGGAATCGGAGATCCCACTCATCTCAGGATAAAAGTTGTCGGAATAAATGGCGATCTTCATATTTTTTCTACTTTTCGGGCTACATATGAACTTAGTTTGGTAAATGCATAATATATTGCTAAAATTATGATCACTATTATGCCTAAAATCAACTCTCCCTTTTCGAATTTTCTTAGTATTGCACTATAGGCCGAGCCAAAATAGTAACCGAGGACCACAAAAAAAATCGTCTTGGGAAGAATTACGAAAGAGCAAATCGTTATGAATTTCTTAAGCGGCATGCGGCTGGTTCCGGCAATCATAAGGCCGGGTGTGGGCAGAATCGGCGCGAGCTTCAATGCGATAAGGGCCTTGGCCGGATGACTGTTGAGAAGCGCCTCGATTTTTCTTATTCGCTCTTCGGTCAGCCCAAAGCGGCGGCCGAATTTCTGGACGACCATTATCCTGCCGCAGTATCCAACGGCGTAATAAATGACATCGGCCGTCACGTCGCCGAGAATGGAAAGAATGAAGACTATAAAAATATTAAAATAACCGAAAGCGGCTGCGAAAGAGGCTGCCGCAGTGACGACCGGCCCTTCAACAAGCATCGCCAAGAACATCAGAGGATATCCATGCGCGATGAGCCAACCAAACGCTCCAGAAAATGTAGCCAAATCAAACCATGCGAAGGATTGGTGAACCATGTCAGAACCTCGCTATCTTTCCCACCTTTTCCGAATCCTCCCTCTCGAAACGCTACCCCCGTAGCTCGCTTTTGTTGGTATCACCCATTTTTCAAAAAATTCATCCAGTGCCTGGGTTGGGCCAAAAGGAATGTGGCCATAAACAAAGCTCAATTGCTTTTCTGCTTCGGGTTTGGGTTTTCCATCAATTACAACCTGCCAAATAGCCGCTGCCAAACCCGAGCGGTCTGCTCCGCCCTGACAGTGAATCAAGACAGAACGAGGGGCAATTCTAAAGAGCCTCAGCAGATCTTCGATTTCACGTGAAGAAGGCGCCCTGCCAGCACTCAATCTAAAATCGTAATGCTTGACACCCAATTCTCGGCAGGTTGCGATCTCCTCCTCATACCATGGCTCACCAAGTCCTTGCCCCCTCAGATTGATGATTGAGCGTATTTCGAATTTGCGGATGTAATATTCCAGTTCGTCCTGATCCAATTGTGCAGACCGATAAGCCTCACCGGAAGTAATCGGGTGAAAATTTCCTTGTTCTTCCATGTACCGGAAACACGTCGCAGCGATGATCCCGAGAAAACAGAGAAGCACCGCAGCTGTTCTTATGAGTTTCTTCCGGCAGCCCTTCATATACGCCCCTTTCTATTCATTCCCAATTTCTCAAATGCCCATCCTAGTCTTACCCGCTGGCAATAATTCAATTCGTCCCGGCATATCCATTCTTCTTCAGATAGATAGACACCGTGGTTCCCATGCCGATCACGCTTTCTATTTCGATCCTGCCTCCGTGCAATCCTACAATTTCTTTGCAGATGCTCAGACCAAGGCCGATGCCGCCCCCTTCTTTCGAACGGGACTTATCGGCCCGATAGAAACGGTCAAAAACCTTAGCCATATCCTTGCGGGAGATACCGATGCCGGTATCCTGTATTTTTATTATGAGAAAGGAATTCTCTTTTTTGATGGCAATATCGATCTTCCCATCCGGAACATTATACTTAATGGCGTTGTCGAGAACGTTTCCAACAAGTTCTAACAGTGCCGCCCGGTCCCCGGAAATTACAGGCCTTTCATATACCGGCAAGTTGATGCGGATACCTTTCTGTATGGCGAGAGGGGTTACTATTTTCACCGCCTGACGGATGACCCCGTTTAAATTTACGGGTTCCATCTTGAGCTCGATTTTCTCGGTACTTAGCCGGGCTAGGGCCAGAAGCTTCCCAACAATATCTGACATAATCCCAGCAGCTTCCTCGATGGCGGCAAGGGCATTTTTATATTCCTCGGCGCTTCTTTCTTTGCGCAACATAACCTCACTTTGACTCAAGATGACCGACAACGGCGTCCTGAGCTCATGGGAGGCGTCGGCTACGAATTGTTTCTGGCGTTTGAATGATTTTTCCAGGCGCTCGAAAGTCTGGTTAAAGGAGGCCGCGAGTCCCCTCAACTCCTTGGGGACATCGGCAAGGGGTATCCGCTCCGAAAGACGCGACTCTGAAATACCCCTTATGGTGTCTGAAATTTCTTCTATGGGGGAAAGGGCCTTTCGTGCAATGAAAAAGCCCCCTAAAGCGGAGATCAGCATGACGGAGAAAAGGGACAGGGAGAGGATGAGCCTGAAATTTTTCAAAAGGGCCACCTGCTCCTGTATATCTTCGGCGCACTGGATAATTAAGCCGTTGTCTCTGCCCTTTGGTCCGGGTTCCCTCAGCTCGCGGTCGTGCGCGATCGAGTCTGGTAAATGGAAATTGATCATCCGGACGGGGGTCCCATTGAAATGAACGGTCGTAAAACGTGTCTGATCTTTGTTTTCCCCATACGGGAGGTCAAGATTCCCCAAGGAGGCTGATTTTTCTATCGAGGTTCCGTCAAAGCGGCGTATCTGGAAAAAGCTCTTTGCACCGACCGTGTTGTACTCGCCCATGATTTCGTCGGAAAAGGTGAATTCTGTTTTGTCGTTCTCTTCGCTGATCAATGTGGCCAGCGCCTTTGCCTTGGACAAAAGGCCTGAGTCAATGGAATCATAGGTGATTTTATCGAGACCGAGATAAAGAAATACCCCCAGGGCGGGCAAAATCAAAAAAAGGACAACGAGATAGAGTATAATAATTCTTTCCTTTATTGAAGAGAGCATCTGTTTATCCCTTCAGCATATACCCGGCCCCCCGAACCGTATGGATGAGTCTTGTCTCATATCCTTTTTCTATCTTTTTTCTGATACGATTCACAAAAACATCGATGACATTGCTGTCAAGGTCAAAGGCATCGTCATAGATATGTTCCGATATGTAGGTCCTGCTGAGCACCTTATTTCTGTTAACGGCCATCAATTCGAGGAGGGCGTATTCTCTGGCTGAAAGCAAAATTTCCTCCTCCCCTCTTTTCACCTCATGAGAGGCCATGTCAATGAGAAGATCTCCGATTTGAATAACAGAAGTCTTGGTCTGAGCGTCCCGCCGGAGCAAAACCCGGATGCGCGCAAGCAGCTCTTCGAAGTGGAAGGGTTTGGTCAGATAGTCATCGGCACCGCTGTCCAGTCCCGATACCTTATCGGTGACGGCATCTTTTGCAGTGAGCATAAGGACCGGGGTTTTCACTCCCGCTTTACGAATCCTTCTAAGAATGGTCATCCCGTCGATAATCGGCAACATAATGTCCAGAATGATAAGATCCGACGGCTCGTTTTCAGCCATGAAAAGACCATCCTCACCATCATATGCCGCATCAACGGCATATCCTTCCTCTTCAAGTCCCTTCTTAACAACATCGGCAAGGGATTTTTCATCTTCAACAATGAGGATCCGCATATAAACCCATGAGTATCGTTGACGTTAAAAGTTTCGCAACTCTTCCACAACGGGACGGCGAGATATGATCTTCATCCCAAAAATGGCTATGACTGTGGAAACAATAGCGGCTGCAGCCAAGGCCGTCATGTATCCCCACGGGACGTAAAGGTGCTCGGGCGGCGGGTCGAAGACGCCGGTTAATACTCTTACCAATATCTGAGCAATACCCAATCCCAAGAGAGTACCGATCACACTACCCCCGACAAGGATCAGCAGACCTTCACTCCAGATAAAAGCACCAAGCTGGTGGCTCTTGGCGCCCAAAGCCTCAAGGATTGCGAAATTGCGGCGTCGCTCGGCCAACCCGAGGGCCAGGATCAAACCTGTTGCTCCCACTACAAGCAATACGGCAAAAACCAGTTCCAAATGCGTGAGACCGTGAAGATTTATGGATGTCAGACCCGAACCGATCATTCGTTGTACGGAGCCGATATCCGTTACTTTAACGCCCGCAAGTGAGGAAACGACTTTCCGTGCTCTGGCAGCAAGTTCCGCCGCATTCGCATCGGCTCGCAACAACACTATTTCACTCGCATCGGTTCCTGTTTTCTGCGCCAAATAGTCGGCATTTGCGACCAGAAAAGAATCTTTCGGTGCGGTAGGGAATTCCCGGACAACCCCTATAAATCGGAAGGGAACCACATGGTATTGATGGTCTGCGGCAAACTGTAACCGAAGATTCAGTTGATCCCCTTGCTGAAGCTGAAAATCTCTCCTGGTCTCTTCTGAAACCAGGACGCCGTCGGGCTGTTTGGCCAGATCCGAAAGGGTCGCCCGGGCATTTCCGCTTGCAAAATAGGCATTTGACATATGGGTCGCTTCGCCGATATGTTTTGGATCAATTCCATACATGTCCTGAAGGTCCTTTCCAACATAGGCAAACCGGTGCATCATTGGCTGTACAGCGGCAACACCGGGCAAAGCCTTCAGTTCAGCGAGTTTACTGCCGGGCGGGGAAGCGGTGAAACCGCTTATCCTTACATCCGAGCCATTGGTCAACTCTGCATCCACGCGTGCTTGTACATTATACGTTGTGTTGAAAATGGCTGTTGAAACGGCGAAGGAAATTGCCAGCGCAACCAGCACGACACCGCGGGTTATCAGGATGCGCTGGCGGGCCAGAGATGCAACAACCGGCCCGGAAATATTTTTTGCAATGGGGCGCAGAAGCCTTGAAAGTATCCGATGACCGCGTTCCAGGCCATTTTCCCAAAAACGAATCGATAACAGGACCCCGCCTATCCAGAGGAAAAGGGGCGCGATAAATGCCTCATAATGAACCGATATTTGCGCGACACCTTCCGGAGCCAGCACCACCTGGTAGCCCGTGCTCGCGGTTCGCCAGTACTCAAAAAAAGCGGCCCCCAGCAGGATAAGGTCCAGATAGATCTTCTGCCAAAGGGGTTTACCGGTATGCCGGACCAGGGCTTTTGAGGCGGCAACCGTAAAATGGCGGGCCTGCCTCCAGGCGGGATACATTGTTGCTGACAAGGCTAACATAAAACCTGCTATGGCCGCACCGGCTATCCAGAGCAGAGAAACCCGGTTCATCATGCCGGCAGGCTGAAGAAGCTTGGCTGCCGAGTAAGTCAGCGCAACCCCCAGGATTACCCCGCCGGCACTTACCGTCAAGGCTTCCATCGCCGCAAACTTCAAAATCAGTGCTACCGATGCACCCCTCACCCGCAGAAGCACCTGCTCCCGGAGCCGGTGTTTCTTTCCTGAAGCCGCAACGGCCACGGTGAGCAAGATTGCCAAAATGGCTCCCGGCAGACCCAGAAATAAGAGGAGCACCCGCGCATAGAGCGCGTCGGCACGCACACCTGCAAGGCGAGCGGCAAGATTGTTCCCCACTATTCCGTTTCCGGAAAGTCTTGCTTCAAGGTTATTAGCCAGGCGAGTGGTCTCGATATATGCTGCATTCGGATCAGCAGGCAAGTGATGATCTATCCTGACATGATATTGAATTCGGACCGTATCCGGGCGAACGTTGGCTTGGGGTCCGAATATAGTCTGCCACTGATCATCCGGAAGCAGCAACACATTATCCGGGGGCGCCTGTGGTGCTGTACCGGCTGGAGCACCGACCGCCTGAAAGAGGGAATCCGCGTTGGGCAGATCAACGACGCCGTCAACCTTCACTTGGACAGGGGGCAGAACGATTCTCCGAATCGTAACGGTGTCACCCTCTTTGACATGCAGGTTTGCCGCTGTTTGCTGGGCAACCAGTATGCCTTCTGTTGCTCCGGTAAGCTGGCGTATTTCTGCAGGAAAAGCAGTATAGTAGCGTCCACTGATCCCCAGAACTTTTCCGGGACCAGTTGTCTGAACCGTGCCTCCCGTGCTGGCCGTAAAACCGGCTACATCAGCGTACCCCACCCGCTCCAAAGCCGTGTATGCGGTGGTTTTTCCGATTGCAGCTTTGAACATATTTTCATCGGCGCCGGAAGAAAGAAGGACCTGCCAGTCAACCGGTACATTGGAGATTGCGCGCCGAGTCATGGCTACCGAACTTGAAGCGATGAAGGCCCCAAGGGATGCCAACAGGGTAATCGTAAGGCCGACCCCTGCTATGGTTTCCAGCAGGCGTTCCGGTCTTTGGATAAATACCCCTTTAAGCCATCGGGCGATAAAAATCATTGTTCTACCTCCAGCCTGCCGTGCTGTAGATGCCACACCTTTCGCAGCCGTCCGGCTATTGCCGGGTCGTGAGTTGCGACGATAAGGGCAGTAGCGGAGTTTTCGATACAGGAAAGAAGCACATCGAACAGCCGCTGGGCAGTCGGATGATCCAGTTGTCCTGTCGGTTCATCTGCTAAAATCAGTTTTGGCCGGAACGATAAGACCCGTGCCACAGCTACCCGCTGTGCCTGTCCGCCTGAAAGTTCTTCGGGCAGTTTGTCGGAAATTGTTTCAAGATCGATATCCTTGAGCGCAGTGATGGCAGCAGCACGTGCTTCTACCGGTTTCACATCCTCCAGCAAAAGCGGCAGTTCTACATTTTCCACCACGGTCAATGGTGCCAAAAGGCTTTCGGTCTGAAAGATAAATCCTATCTTTTTCGGTCGAAGATCCCTTTTTGGCCCAAGCTCGGGCCATGAAATGCTTCCTGATGTCGGCGTGTCAAGTCCTCCCATAAGATGCAGCAACGTGGACTTCCCGCTGCCCGATGGGCCGACCACGGCGATACGGTCGCCGGCGGCAACCGCACCTGTAATGGATGTAAGTACCTTTATAGGGATTTTCCCCTGCAGATAGGTGCGCCCGGCCTCGTTCATACTGACATATATGTTAGACATGGCCCACAATCCTCCCGTCTAGTAGGTGTATCGTCCGGTTTGCGAACGCCGCCACCGCGTTGCTGTGGGTGACGACAAGAACGGCACCGCCATTTTTTCGGTAATCATCCAGAAGGTGCAAAATATGTTTTTCGGCTTCTGCGTCAACCTCGCCGGTCGGCTCGTCGGCAAGCAGCACTTTCGGCTCGGCGGCCAAGGCAACGGCAAGTCCGGAGCGCGCGGCTTCTCCGCCGGAAATATGCGCAGGCCGTGCATGTCGCCGGTGATTTAAGCCGACCAGATCGATCAGCGCATCGATACGCTTTATATTTACCCTGCCTGCCAGAAACATCTGCAATCGGATATTATCTTCCACCGAGAGATGGTCGAACAGGTTGCCCGATTGGAGCATGATGCCGATCGTGCGTGCCCGCAGGGCAGCACGCTCGGTCTCCGGCCGCCGGGTAATGCGTTTTCCAAGAACCGTCACATAGCCTCCGTCCGGCTCATCAAGTCCGCAAAGACAGGCTAACAGTGTGGATTTACCGCTCCCGGACGGCCCCTGTACGGCAACGATCTCCCCTGCTGCAACGTGGATGCTTACCCCCCGCAGGGCGAGCGTCTCCTCTTCGCCGGCATGATAAAAGCGGTAAATATCAAACGCCTCAAGAACCCTCATATTACCTCCATCTGAAGCTGCTTGATATTCGGTTCCATTGGTCAACGTTGTCAGCACCAAGGGGCGCCCACAATCTGAGTTCAGCCAATTTGCCATTCCTGTAAAAGAAATAACTGTTATTCTCCAGACGGACCTGCTTGTTCACAACTGGGTCAGGCTCCGAATTTGACTCATATACCATGCGCACAGCCGGTCCGTTTGAAAGTTTAATGTTTTGAATCCGTTTAATCCGAACGGCTCTCCCTGTTTTTTTCAGCAGCTCTGCCTGGTTTTTACGAATGCTTTCGGCATCGGGCGGGCCGGCGGCATTTGTAACCTTGACCGAAAGCCCGTCTAACTTTTCCCTGAAGGTAACATCCATACCCATTGTCGTCCGTGCCCAGCCTTCGGGCACTTCAATCTCATAGCCCCCCTGAGAGGAGGCATAGTTTACAAAAACCTGGCTGTCCGGAATATCGCCGATAGGATTTATTTCCGGAGCTACCGGTTTCTCACCGGCAAAAGCCTGCTTGTCTCGGCTCCATCCAGTAAGACTTATGATCGCGACAAGGCTGACGATAATTGTGAATGTTTTTATCAGTTTTTTCATTTTAACAATCCCTTTTTAGGTTAGGGGCGGAAAATTTTCCGCCCCTGGTTGCGATTACCCTTCTCGTTCTTCATGGCCACGATCAGAGTCTTCTCTTTCATGGTGTTCCTTGTCTTCATGGTCGAGATCTGTTTTCAGGATCTTACCGTTTCCCGCATCGACTTTTACATCAACGATCTGATGGTCGGCCTTTGCAATCTCGACCCCATAGACTAGGTAGCCGTCTTCGTTCTCAAGCTCCGTCCTTAGTACCTTTCCCGGGACTTCTTTGAGCGCTGCATTGATGGCATTATCCATGGATATTTTTGCCATTTCCGCAAACCCTGCTTCATCACAATTGATTCGGATGCTGCCTTTTAGGTTTGCCTGCTGGGCGCTTACGATTTTTCCCCCAAAGGCCAGAAGGGCCGCAAGAAGGATGACGGTAACAATGCTTAGCCTTTTCATGGTTTTTTCACCTCCTTTCATTTATCCTTTGTAGGCCCGTTTTAAGCCTACGACAGCATTATAACCATGAAAGATTACAGGAAGATGAACACTGCAAAAAATCCTTAAAAAAATCGTTTTGGGAAGAATTGCGAAAGCGCAAATCGTTATGAATTTCTTGAGGGGCATGCGGCTGGTTCCGGCAATCATAAGGCCAGGTGTGGGCAGAATCGGCGCGAGCTTCAATGCGGTAAGGGTCTTGGTCGGATGACTGTTGAGAAGCGCCTCTATTTTTCTTATTCGCTCTTCGGTCAATCCAAAGTGGCGGCCGAATTTCCGGACGACCGTTATCCTGCCGCGGTATTCAACGGCGTAATAAATGACATCGGCCATCACGTCGCCGAGAATGAAAAGGATGAAGGCTATAAAAATATTTCATAACTTACTCCTCAAATTTGAATTCGAAGCTGTCGAGGCAATCTTCAGCATTCGCCATCCATCGCTGAGGAATTCTGTGATTTTTCTATCAGTGTAGGCGCGGATCGCAACATAACATTGCCCGCATTGATTCTGGTTCACAAAAGCTTGCATCGCAGCAACCGAGGGATAGCGCGCCTCTTGAAAGGAGGAACAGGGAATCAACGCCCCATCAGGGCGGATGATCAAGAATCGTTTACCAGCTCCACAATGGGGAATATGTCCCTCCCTAAAATATAGCATCATTCTTTTCAAAACCGAGGGGGGATTCAAAATGTTCAGCCCTCGCGCTTGCAAGGTAATTAATTGATCAATCAGTTTATCTAATACCAAAGTATCCTCAGCCGAGAGCATCAGTGAGTCATCCCCGGTTTTCATCGTGGTATATGCACTATATGAAATCCCAACGCCCCACTCATGGGCTTTGCGAGCCAGTTCAATCACATAGGGAAAGTTGGCTTTGGTGATAGCGGTGTTGAGAGCAAGGTCGCACCCGCAGTCATTGTGCGCAATGCGGGGCACCACCTCGGACAAATGCTGAAAAAGCCCTGAACAGCGGCGAAATTCATCATGGCGGTCATCATGGAAATCCAGAGAGATCGAAATGCGGTTGATGCCTGCCTGGAACAGTTGTTGATATTTTTCCACCTCCAACAAGGAACCATTGGTCACCAAGATGATGAGAGGTAATGGGTTGTTTCCTCTGACCGCACGAATCACCTCATACACATCAGGTCGGGTCAGGGGTTCGCCACCGGAGATTTGTACAAACGGCGGCGAACCCACCTCCTGTAGACGTTGAGCATATTCGGCTGGTGTGGCGCGCTGTTCGCTGGCCACGTCACCGCCCAGGTTACAATGTTTGCATGCGGCGGTACAGGCATGCGTCACTTCAATCGAAACACATAATGGATAACCCCGGTAATAATTATGAAGGCCTCGCGCAACAATCTGAGACCAGAGTGGCATCATAAAATTATCCTCCTGTGAACGTTCGAGTCACCGCTTCAGCGGTTCTTTAACACGTACAAGCCTTGACTACGAGCCTTATCCCTGCCCTGCTGCCGGCAAGGGCGACTGTTGTTGAGTTTTCGACTTGACGCGTAAACTGTTCCATAGCCCGGCAATAAGAAACCCCGCAAAAATCAAGCCATACGTCCACAATGGCAGATTCATTATTGCGCCAGTGACTGCCAAAATATAGTAGCGTGGGGTCCGACCAATAAACACGGCTAATTGGTATTTTGTCATAGGATATTGGCTGGTCACGGCGAATACACGAAAAGGAGCGTACGGGATTGGTGCAAAACCGCTAATCGCCAGACTCAAAAAAGGGCACTTCTTGAAATACCCTTCTGCTTTTTGATAGGCATGTTTTGAGGTGAACGCTTGTACTTGCTGGAGATGGGTGAGAAGCGTTAAGAGTTTATAGTTGAAAAACTCGATCCAGCAGGTTGCCAGTCCCCCCACAAACGCCACTAACAAGGGATCATTAAGTTTACCATACAGCAAAACCACAGGTTCATGCGGCAGCCAGGGAATACAGAAGTTTGAGATTGCAGTGTAGAGGCAAAACCAGACTAATGAGTGGTAAGCCGGAGAAAATACGACCACAATTAGGACAAGCGCAAATACACCTATAAAACTAAGATATATACACCAGTCATTTTTTGAAAAGCTTTTCAATCTGCGAAACAAGGGCTTGTCCTGAGGGCTAATCCAACCTGAAGATTATTATTATCTTTTCACCAAGTTTCTTATGTACCTCTAAAAGCGTCATATCCTTTATTCCCATTTTAAATGCTGTCGGATTTTTCCAACAACAATAGGATAATTGAGAAACCCAGAGCCGACATAACCCTGGTCTTTCTTTCCTGAGTCTGTATTCTAATCAATTAAGATGAAGAAAGTATGAAGGGATTGGTATTTCAGATAGGAAAACGCCGTTCATATCTTCGGTCAACCTTAAGGTTGAAATGGCACGGCGGCCAAGGTCTCGGATCACCCGGTCCGCGTATGGCAGCCCCAGTGCGGAATGTCTTTGAAAGAGCCAGACTGGGAAGGAGAAGAATGGACAGCAGATTAGTGGTCACGATATGTGCTCCAAGGGAAGTAACGAAGCCCACAAGGGACAGAATAATCAGGTATCTATATGGTGATTCCTGTCGCCCGATGTCGTCGATCCGGCTCATTGAGATGCTGTTCCTTTCGCGTTGTTCGCACATTTATGATAATTCTCCGCGGCAATTAAGCCCATGGTTTAGCGTATTGGCTATTTGGAAAATTGATTCGGAAGCAGAAGGGTTATTTTTGTCCACGCGTCCGTTTTACTCTCCATTTTGACGTTACCACCATGAAGCTCGATAATCCTTTTAACAATGGCCAACCCCAGCCCTGAACCGCCATATTGAGTCGAACGAGATCCTTCAACCCTGTAGAACTGATCGAACACTTTGTCTATCTCATATTCGGGAATCCCCGGGCCGGTGTTTGTTATACTGAGTGTTACAGTCGTGTCGATTCTCTTCAAATCCAAGTGGATCTCTCCCCCATCACAGTTGTATTTTACGGCATTGTCCAAGATATTGGACAGGGCACGAGTAATCTTTTCAGGGTCGCCTTTAATGGTCAGATTCTTTGGGATTTGCGCATATATCTGTATGCTGCGTGTATCCCCAAGAAGTCGATAATCCTCCAAAAGGGACTCAATAAGATTTGTCAAATCGATAGGCTCACGCTTGATGCTTTGTGAAATTTCCAGAGATGACAACTCTAGGAGGTTCTTGACCAGGCGTTCCATCCGCAGCACTTGAACGTTTTGTCGGAGCAGACTTTCCCGTAAAAAGTCCGGCAGATCTTCCCGATTTTGTGAAAGGACCTCATCAATAAAGAGCCGCAGCATCGTAAGCGGTGTTTTCAAATCATGGGATGCATTTGCAAGAAGTTGTTTCTGCCTGGCAAAGGAATGTTGCAGCCGGTCGAACATCCGGTTGATGGTTCTTGCAAGTTCATTAAACTCGTCGCGGCCAGCTCCTACCGGTATCCGCTGATCGAGACTCTTTTCATTGATATCCCTCGCCAAGTTGCTAATGACCCCTATCGGCTTTAAAATCATTCCCGCAACAAAATAACTGATGGCGAGCAAAAGCATGGTGGAAAAAGCCAGCCCGCTGGCAAGGCCAATCACGGTGTCCCATATTTCCTCTTCCAGCTTTTCGATTGGCATTCCAATCTGGAGGATGAGCGGCCTCCCGTCCAAAGTGAAACCGAAAGTCCTGATCCGAAAAGTCACCTCATTGCGTTCATCTTGTCCCAAATTGATTTGACTCCGGGGTATAATGGTGCTGACCGTAGAGCTGGATGAAGGTTTCGACCACGGAATGTCTACGAGCTTCGCTACATGAGACTGGTAAAGCGTATCTCTTGAGTTCTGATCATAAATCTTGAGCCAATAGCGATCGCTATCAGGAAACATGGGATCAACGGGCGACAAACTAGGTTTTCCTTGCCTTGTCAGGATCATGCGGGCGGCCATTCGTCCGGTTGATTCCAGTTCCGAATCAATAATCCTTAATGGCTGTTCCACCATTCCTAAAAATACGACGCCGGACAAAAACAGGCTTGCCAAAAAACCGGCCCCGGCGATCAAAAGCGTTATTTTTTGCCGAATGCTCATTCTTCCTCGTCCTTGATGATCAGCCCTACCCCGCGGATGGTGCGGATAATTGTGCCGCTTCCGGAGTCCCCAATTTTTCGGCGCAGGTTTTTTACATGAACATCAATGAAGTTAGACATTGTAAATGGGTCAAAAGCATCCCCCCATACATGTTCCGCCAGGTTGAAGCGGGAAAGCACCCGATTTTTATTGTGGAGAAGGAATTCAAGAATGGCAAATTCCTTGGGGGTCAATTCAATGGGACTCCCAGCCTTTGTCACCTCGCGGGTAATGGTGTTGAGGCAAATGTCCCTGACCCGCAGCATAGGGTCAACTTGATCACCTGATCTTCTGAGCAGTGCACGAATACGGGCTAAAAGCTCGGCTATGGAGAATGGCTTAGCCAGATAGTCATCAGCGCCTAAATCAAGCCCCTCTATCCTGTCATCCACCTCTTTTCTGGCCGTCAACATCAGCACCGGCGTCTTGATTCCCGCGTTGCGTGCCTCTCTTAAAACAGTCAGCCCATCGGTCTTGGGCATCATAATGTCCAAAATGATCAAATCAAAAGGGGCTGCGAATAACTTATCCAGGGCCTCTTCCCCGTCGGTAGCCGTCTCGATCAAGTAACGCTGATTCTCGAGAGCCTGCTGTAATTGATCCAACAATTGCTGTTCATCATCGACAATTAATATTCTCATTGCCTCACCATTACAAAATAACCTACTAGGGTAACAGATTGTTTTTGTCATCAGAACATGATTTATATGATAATTCAAGCAAATAGCTGCCTATGGGCGGGCTACCTTTATCGTGTTTTTTACCGACATAGCAACTCTTAGGCCATTCGTGATATCCTGATCAAAAGGCGTTAGCCTGGAGCGGCGTATTGACTTCACAGCGCTTGAACCTGTCGTGGGGGCCAGTGCTCATAATACTTGATGCTGATACCGGTGGGAATTGTCTCGATCAGGGCGCTGACTCCCAGGTTTCGCAGATATTCTTCGGTGGAGGACATGGGGGTGATAATGGCCTCCCAATGATTGGCAAAGCGCTTGATCATGAAATGAGCAGCAAGATTTTTCAGAGCTGCATCCCTTTCTTGCCGAGCCAGAAAGGATGGTGAACAAGGCCGAGCAAGACCCATTTCTGCAATCTTCTTTAATCCTTTGCAGCCTACACAATGGAGAGGCCAGCAGCGGAGTGCCTCTTACTGAGACTCGGCCCTCTATAAAGGGGGGGCAGGATTGCCGAAATCCATTTTGGATTTAGTGGCAGTAGGTCGGGCAAGTTTCCTTTTATTCTTGATTTGAAATATTCATACTTTTTGCGAATATACCTGGCAGCCTTCTCGCTCAATTGCCTCTTACCATTTCGAATGAATGTCAATTGCGAACTCGCGACCTTTTCAATCAAATATGCAGTGACCTGCCCGATATTCTCATGCTTTCTGTCGGCTTGCTCCCCTTATGAGGCGAAAGCGGGCATGAAGACTGTTATCAGGGATATGATGGTTTTATATTGACAATCTTCAGCATTGTCAGAATAAGAAAAAGATCTATTCGTCAGGCTCTTCTCCGTGATGGTTTCTGCCATCCCTGCTAGCTACACGGAACAACTCTCCAGTGTCTGCGTCAACCATAACCGTGAAGGCCCCTTCATTATTTGCCACCCTTATGCGGAACATCTTCATGCTGGAATTTCCTTGAAAAGCGCCTCTAAGCGCCTTCCCCCCATAATGCTTTTCAACGATTGAGATCGCGTCTTTTAAGGAAAATTTAGTTGTTGAAAGGGTTTTTTTCTTATCATCGGAAAAATGAGAAAAAAGCCCTTCTGATTTGGTCTTCAGAACTTTTCCGGACTTTGGATCCACTATAGCTTCGAAAACCTTTCCATCCTTTAATAGTTTCATTTCATATTGAATTGGACCGTCCTCTTCTTCTTCGATTTTAAAGAAAATTACTTGACCCTTTTCTTCTTTTTCGACACCTTCAATTGCCTGCGGAAGATCAATAGCCGCTTTTTTCAGGAAAAAGAAAGCAGCTGCGTCCTTGTTTTTTCCATGAGCGTATGCAATCGTTCCTGGAAGAATAAACATAATCACGGTAAAAACAGCCAGAAGTCTTTTTGTAAACATCTTCATGAACCTCCTTTTGAGATATTAGACGGTTAATGTTCATCCAAACTAAAATGAATATAATACGAAAAACCTGTTCCTTCATTTCAATAGCAAAACGATAATCAGCCAAAATGAAGAAAGGATGAAGAGACGGATATTTCGGATCGGAAAAAAAAGTTCATGCCTGCTGTAAGCTTTTAAGTTGATGGGTTATAAAAGCCAGCAATGCATTTATGTAGTGCATCCGGGTTACCCCTTCATTACCCCATGGCTTTTCGTCCGGACGATACGACCCGTCAATTGACCGACAATCCGGATCAGTTTCGCATTCAATGGGTTAAGTCCTCCCACAATCCGGCGCATGAAATGGGCGCTCGCTAGCCCGATAACAAGGCTCCCGGCCATATCAAAGGGGAAATGGATGCCGCTATACACCCGTCCCCAGGCGGTCAGGGTGGCGACAGTCAGAATCGGAATACCACAAGCAGCCCACCTCCTCGCCATGAGCATATAAAATGCAGCGACAAACATCAATGTGGCGTGATCGCTGGGGAAAGAGGTCTCCGGTCCATGAGAGAAAAGCGGTGTGGCAAGGCCGATCATGTATGGCCGCGGATGAAAATAGAAAAGGCCGATCAACTGGTTGACAGCCAGGCCGATGGCAGCGGCTTGGGTTGCTTCCAGAAGAGCTGATTTTTTATTTTCGCTCACAAAAAACCACAAAACGACGAAAAAACCCGCCAGCAGATAGGGGCCGCCTTCGGCGAAAAAAACGGCGAAGCCATCCACAACCGGACGTCCCCCGGCCCCGGCGTGAATCCACTGGAAAATCTGAACATTCAGACTCGCTGCCACTATTTCTCCCGTTGTAGTTCCTTGGGTAAACGGTCCTTCCATCTACGCCAGTAGAAGATCACCAGAACACCGCACCCTGTGAGCAGGCTCACGGTAACCCAATGCAGGTTTTGCAAAACCAGTTGCTCGTTGCGGCCGAACCAATAGCCCACACCGGCCAACGGTACTTGCAAGCCATACGGTGAATTGGTGAAATACAGGTTTTTCTCCTTTTTTATCGATACTGTATTATCGGCAAAGCGATAACCGCATTTTTCCCGTAAGCTGATATATCGTCGATATTTTTCTGGCCGATAGGAAAGACTCGACACGCCTGGGGACTATATTCACCATCTTCATCACTCCTTTCTTCTCCTACGAAGAAAATCCATCAGCTTCTGATAAAAAAGTCACAAAATTACCATGCTATATTGATATGTAAACCGTAACGTCCTGTATCCACAATAGGGGTTACAGTGATCCCTTTATAGGGTGTCGTAAAATATAGGCTGCTCAATATTCCTACAGCCGCTCCTCCTAACACGTCCGTTGTATCGTGTTTGTCCGATTCACCTTCGATTCTGCTCCATCCCACATATGCAGCGCAGACAAATGCCGGTATACCGTATTTCCAGCCATACCTTCTCTGGAGAAAGGTTGCCCCCTGAAATGCCGCCGATGCATGACCCGAAGGAAAGGCGTAACTACCATTTCCTTCCGGGCGGGGTTTGTTTATGGTATGTTTCAAAGCATGAGTAACGGCAAGGTTAGTGAAAAATGAATAGTAAAATTGCTTGCGCCCCTTGTCATCGTCCATGTGAAATGTCGAACCGTAAGCAGTGGCGGGAATTGCGATCTGTAAAATATTTCCCGCTTTCTCAAAATTGCTTGTGGCATGGGCAACATGCATTTTGAAAACCATCAATATCAGAATAAAAATGAACGCTATCTTTTTTTGTGAAGTCCGGGCCATTTTTCCCCCTCTATATTTGCTTCTATCCGGTCAGTCAGTCACAAATTTTTCAATACAGCGTTTAGTCGGCTGCTTCCGCGCCGCCGTCTGCCTTGCTGCCTTGTCTTATTGAAGACCATCAGCCCAATGATCAGCAAGATAACCGTGCTCAGCAGATAAGCCAGAACACTGCCCGTGGGTGCCGACAATGCCATGGCCAGATGGCCGAATCCAAGCACCACCGGTGTGCTGAAAAGGGCTAGGAAGAACAGGGTCGACCCAAGCTGGCCGCCTCTCCGGTACCTTTACACACAAAGATAACAGGCCATCATGAAGGAAACATGAACCTGAAGGAATTCTGGTTAATGATTACTTTGTTTACGAGTTCCATGCGGTGAGCTCGTTCAGGTGCCGTAAACCTCACAGCAGAACGGATTGCCACGCCACGGAAGCCCAAGCGCTTAGCCTCCTTCCTTGGTTCATACCTACCGGAAGTTGTCAGAAAATGTAGGTTTTGGTGTCCGAATGATACCGGCCCGTCAAGCAAAACGAACTGCTAAACGGAAAATCAGGAAAGATGTGCGAGGCGGCCTAAGTGGTGAGGATACAGCAGAAACAACAAGGCCCCGAGGGGATCAACGTACGGGGTTTTGCGTTCTCCAAAACGTGACGATGGATTCGAATCGCGCTCTTAGCTTTCAAATACACAATGGTCATAGCTACACTATAGTTCGGTGGAATACTCAGCAGCACATGGATGTGATCTGCCATTGCTTTGCCCTCTTCCAACCCTATGCCTTTCTGACGGCATAGATCCCGAAGTATTCCCCCGATTCTGCGCCGCAGCTGCCCATAGAGGGCTTTCCCCCGATATCTTGGCAAGATCACCACATGATACTTGCATTCCCATTTCACATGTGCGTGACTCTGATAATCGTTCATGACGGTCCTCCTTGCCCTCAGGGCCTTCCTCTTGGAGGACCGTTTTACGTTATCACACACGAAACGGCATAGCCTTTTCAATTCTCACCGGCAGAGCCGGTGGATTAACTATCATCTAGTCATTTCCCTCTGGGTACTCTTCGACTGAATTAAAATCAACCCAAAATACGCAAAATATGGGGGCTTGAATTTAAAAGCCCATGGATGTAGAACTCATTACCTGCTAACTCATGCTTGTTTAACGATTTGAGACATAGATAGGTCATCCTTTCTTAGAATGTAAATTGAAGGAAGGCTTTTTAAAAACCGGGAAAAATTCAAGGTCAACGGAAAATCTGTTCGGATAAATGAAGCAACCAGGTATCTTCCTTGCCAATAAATGGTGAGTCGGACTCTGAAGCGGATCTGAGCCATATGAACTACAAGCATAGTACTTTCGCGGCGTTGAGAATACCTGATTATCAGATCTATTTCGGCGCCCTTCTCATGCAAATGTCCGCTATGAATATGCAAATGGTGGCCCGTTCATGGTTTATGTACGAACTTACGGGAAGCGCCGCTATGTTGGGTGCCGTCGGTCTCGGCAGTGCGCTTCCCGTGTTAACCGTTTCCTTGTTTGGCGGCGTTCTGGCGGATCGTATCAGAAAGAGGAGTATTCTCATTGCAGGTCAGTTCGCTTCCGCTCTCGTTGCCCTGGGGATAGCCCTTTTTATTACACTGGGAACCATCTCCTGGATTCATCTTTTCGTTGCCGCTTTTTTCCAGGGCCTGGTTATGGCTTTAATGATGCCGGCTCGGCAAGCGCTCATCTACGAGCTGGTTGGCGAAAACACGTTGATGAACGCCATAGCGCTCAATGCTGCTGCTATGAATCTCATACGCCTCACGGCGCCTGCATTTGCCGGTTTTTTCATCGCCCTTTGGAACATTGGGGGTGTGTACTATATTATGGCTGTCCTGTATTTAACAGGTTTTTTGTTCGCTCTCCGATTACCGAAAACCGGCACTGCCCTGTCCAGAAAAATAGGGACTGTCCAAGAACTCAAAGAGGGGCTTCGCTACATCCAGCATAATGAAAACGTCATGGCTATTCTTATCCTCACGCTTATAGCTACCATTCTTTCCATGCCCTATATTTATCTGCTTCCGATCTTCGCAAAGGATATTTTTTCTGTGGATGTGTCAGCCTTTGGGAAAGTAACGTCAGTGCCGTTAATCGGTCCCCTTTTTTCGGCCCTTGCAGAGTCCAGCGCCCGGCAAGGGCTTTTAATCAGTATCTCTGCCCTCGGTGCTTTGGCAGGTTCTTTGATTGTTGCATCCATGAGCGGCAGGAGGCGTGGCCTTATTTTCCTTGTAAGCCTTTTTTTAGCATCCATAGCGCTGGTTTGCTTCAGTGTAACCAGCTCATACTTACTTGCCCTTATTACGTTTGTTCCCCTGGGATTGGGACAGGCTGGAAGGATGGCACTGAGCAACACACTTCTTCAGTCCAACACGGATGATAGCCATCGGGGCCGGGTAATGAGCGTATATATAATGAATTGGGGCGTAACAATGGTAGGCGTATTCTTTATAAGCATACTGGCGGATATAATAGGTGTCCAATCGGCAGTCGGCGGGGCAGCCGGCCTTTTGGCTGTAATAGCGGTTTACTACCTGTTCTTTACCCCTCGAATTCGGCATCTCGATTAACATAGACAATTCATATTTTTCCGAAGGTCTCAAGGCGACGGCGAATCAGAACCATCAGCAAACTGGCGGTATGAGGAAGGCCCCAAGATGAGGCCATTAATCCAAATCGAGTTCTAACCGGCTTTTTTCTAAATCCTCTTGTTCTTTAATGTATTGACGAATTTCTCCTTCATTAATTCCTACGGTGCGAACAAAATAACCCTGGGCCCAAAAGGATCGCCCAAAAAGCATCCCTTGTGTCTCTAAAAAACCCAGTTGCCGGCAAAGAGATGCTGAGAACTCTACCCGAAAACCCATCATTTATTAGGCTGGTGAAAAGATTGTTTAACAAGCCCCAGGGTCGGTTTTTCCGGGCAGCCGCGGATGCGAGTAGTTGATTGACACCCGGGGTCTGGCCGAATATAATACTGACCAGTCAGTTCTAGAAAAGGAGCAGCCATGACAAGGCAAGATAAGCGGCAGGAGATCATGGGGGCGGCGGAGATGCTTTTCAGCGATCGGCGTTTCCATGAGGTTACCCTGGACGAAATCGCCCAGGCGGCAAGGGTTGGCAAGGGGACCATCTACCGCTTCTTTTCCAGCAAGGATGACCTCTTTTTCCAGACCGCTACTTCAGGCTTCGACGAGCTGTGCGAGGT
Organism: uncultured Desulfobacteraceae bacterium; assembly: GCA_964549945.1. GTDB lineage: Bacteria > Desulfobacterota > DSM-4660 > Desulfatiglandales > B25-G16 > B25-G16. Next base: position 53,053 of record CAZJXD010000013.1, read on the forward strand.
GATCGAAAAGGGTGTGTGCCACCAAAAGGACTTTACCGGGCAATTGCTGGGGGCCTGCGAGGAGATCACCCAATTTTTTCACCGCCGCCGTCAGATGTTCCGCATGATGCAGATGGAGGAAGGCCGCGTTATCTGGAGCCAGGGCTCGTTGTGGAACCTCTGGATGTCCCACCGCGAGAAACTCGTGAAGGCCCTGGCCAGGATTCTGGACCTGGGGTCAACGGAAAACAAGATCCGGACCGATGTACCGACAACGGTCCTAGCCGATTTTCTTCTGGGCATGCTGCGAACCCGGTCCCGGTACCTGCTTGGAGTGGAAGATTCCATCAAGCGCCTCGAGGTGCTTCTGAATATTTTCCTTTTCGGCGCCTCCGGGCGTCCGGTTGATTTGATAAATGGGGGCAATTGAAGGTGACAGACAATGAAAAAACGTCGCGCCGAAGACTGAGGAGGATAGCCCTGGGAATCGGCTTCCTCCTGCTCCTGGCTGTGGCGGCTGGTGGTTATTGGTTCTATTTCCTCCGCGGGGTCGTCTCCACCGACGACGCCCGCCTCGACGGCGATCTTGTGGATATAGCCCCCCAGATCAGCGGGAGTCTGGCTGAGGTCCACAGGGCGGAGGGCGCCAGGACCAAGGCCGGAGAGATCCTGTTTGTCCTGGAGAGGGAGGCCCTCACGGCGGCCCTTGCCAGGGCAGAGGCCAATGTAAAATCTGCACAGGCAGACCTGCTCATGGCTGAAGCAGAATATTCCAAGGCACTCCGGGGTCCACGGCCTGAGGAAATCCGCATGGCGGAGGCCGCCGAACAAAAGGCCGCAACATCCCTGAAGCTGGCCCGGGAAAACTGGGGGCGTATAGAAAGGCTTTACAGCAGAAAGGCGGTAGCCACTTCGGAACGGGACAAGGCGCGAACCGCTTACGAGGAGGCCCTGAAGGTTCACGAAGAGGCCTTCAACCAAGTCCTGATTCTGAAGGAAGGATCCCGCCGCGAGGATCTCGATGCGGCTAGGGCGAACGTTGAGACAAAGAAAGCCCGACTGGCAGGGGCTCAGGCCGAACTCCAACAGGCGAGGGTCAACCTCGACTTTACCGAGATCCGCGCTCCCTTTGACGGCGTGGTCGTTCGCAAGTGGGAAAGTCCCGGGGCTGTGGTGCAGGCGGGAAAGCCGGTCCTGACCCTATTCAACCCTCGCACCCTGCATGTAGCCGCCAATATCGAGGAAAAAAACCTGGGCAAAATCGCAGTGGGCGATGCAGTGGACATCTCGGTCGATGCCTACCCCGACCTGAACCTCAGGGGACAGGTGGAAAAGGTCCTGCCGGCGACCAACAGCCAGTTCAGTCTCATTCCGGCCGAAGGCGTCAGCGGCACATACATTAAGGTGGCTCAGCGGGTACCGATTCGAATCGCCGTGAACTTCCCGACCGATCTCAACCTTGGACCGGGTCTCTCGGTGGAGGTCTATATTCACACCACCGACAATCGTCGTGGGGACCATGAATAGCAATCCCCGGTCATCGGCCTACCGCTGGACCGTGCTGTCTCTCGTCATGATGGGCACCTTCATGGCCATCCTGGATACCAGCATCGTCAATGTGGCCCTGCCGCACATGATGAGCGCCTTCGGGGTCAACCGGGATCAGATAGAATGGGTTGCAACCGGGTTTATGCTGGCTACCGCCGTGTCCATGCCCCTGGTGGGATGGCTTGTGGGCCGCCTGGGCCACAAGAGCCTTTATCTCGGCTCCCTGACCCTCTTCACCCTCGGCTCCGCGGCATGCGCCATGGCCTGGAGTTATGCCAGCCTGATCGTGGCCAGGATCATCCAGGCCGTTGGAGGCGGGGCGATCCAGCCCGTGGGAATGGCCATCGTCGCCGAACTCTTCGAGCCCGAGGAACGAGGTAAGGCCCTAGGCGTCTGGGGGACTGGTATCATGATAGGCCCTGCCGTGGGCCCGACCCTAGGCGGCTACCTCACCGAGGCTTTCAACTGGCGGGCGATCTTTTCGGTCAACCTACCCTTTGGCCTCCTCACATTGCTGATGGGCATCACCGTCATGAAGAGCGATTCAAAAAGGTTGAATAGGAGGGTGCCCTTCGACTTGGGGGGCTTTATCTTCCTCTCCATGGCCCTGATCGCCGGACTGCTGGCCCTCTCCAAGGGGCAGGAGAAGGGGTGGACCTCGGAATACATCATCACCTGCCTCGGCTTCACGGTTATCGGGCTGACCATGTTTCTCGCCGTGGAAAGTGCAATAGCTCATCCCCTGCTGAACCTGAAGCTCTTTCTATACCGCAATTTCTCGCTCAGCATGGGGCTGGCCATCTTCCGCGCGGTGGGGATGTTCGGCGGGATTTTCTTCCTCCCGATCTTTCTGGAGAATCTCGTGGGGTACACCACCATTCAGACCGGCCTGTGGATGATGCCCGGGGCCGTGATGGTGGGCATCACGATGCCCGTATCCGGTCGAATGGCCGATCGCTACAAGATCCGGTGGCTGGTGCTGGTCGGATCCGTGCTGACCGGAATCTCTCTGATCCTCTATGGCGGCCTTGATCCCCTCTCCAGCGCCACTATGATCATCGGACCTCAACTGATCCGCGGTGTCGGGCTGGCCCTCATGATGGCCCCATTGATGACCGCGGCCATCAATGCCGTGCCCAGAGAGCAGGTGGCCACCGCCTCCAGTTTCCTGAATGTGGCCCAGCGCGTCGGCGGGTCCTTCGGCATAGCCCTTCTGAACACATTCGTCACTAATTCGGTCCGCGTTCATGCCGTTCGACTGGGGTCACTGGTCGGCAACAGCCCCGAGAGTCTCCGCCGGTGGGCCGAAGTAGGTCTTAATGAGGGCCACATGAAGGTACAAGGCCTTTTGATGAGTGCCGAAATGAAGGCAATGGTCTCGGCTGCCGAGGCAATTCTAGACCGCGCCAATGTCATGGGGTTTCAAAACGGCTTTTTTCTGGCCGGGTGTATCATCCTCCTGAGCGTGCCCCTGTGCCTATTATTCGACGAGCGAAAGCGCTCCCCCGTCTATAGAGTGGCAGGGAAGTCTTGAATGGAACTATCCGAGGTCAACAAGAAAGAGGGCCTGACCAAGGCGAGGGTGGCGCAGATTATGAATCTTTGAAACTTCCTCATGAGATGCAGCCTCGTAATTGCCGTTCTGATTTTTTTCTTGACAGATTAATTTAAGCAGAATACGATTCAATTAAGTAAATTCTTAAATGAATTGCCATATGAATGACTTCGTTCCAATCCTCAAGGCCCTGGCAGACGAGACCCGTTTCCGCATTATCGATCTCCTCTTAACCCATGATCTCTGTGTGGGCGCTATGGCAAGCCACCTTGGTATTTCGAAAGCAGCCGTCTCGCAACACTTGCAGATCTTGAGAAAAGTCGGATTGGTGAGAGGAGAGAAACGGGGATACTGGACCCATTACAGCGTTGATAAAAGCGCAATCCATCAAATTGCAGAAGATCTGATGAAGAGGACCGATCAGGCTCCCCATTGCAGGGTGGCCTGTCACCGGTCAGTCCCGGTAAAGGGCGATGCAAATGATACGGAAAGGATGGAATTCGCTCTTTGTAAAAATTGTTGCCAACAGCCGGACCGTTTAAAGGGGAAACCCGAGGAATGCACTCCAGAGCAGATCAGAGAGTGCCATGGAAATGAAAAGGAGCATCCTTGTGTTCCGAAGGAAGAAAAAAGTGAAGGATATCGCAGTTAATGCCGTTTCCGTACAGGGGCTGGCCAAGCGATTCGATGGGGTCCAGGCCGTTGCAGATGTGAGCTTTGAGGTAAGCGAGGGCGAATTGTTCGGGTTTCTGGGGCCCAACGGCGCAGGCAAGACCACCACCATCAATATGCTCACCGGCCTGGCCCGGCCGGATGCGGGCGTGATCCGGATAGCGGGCATCGACTGTACAGGCAATCCCAAGGCGGCCCAGCACTTAATCGGTGTGATTCCGGATGAGAGCAACCTCTATCCCGAGTTGAGGGGATTCGACAACCTGTGCTTCTGTGCGGCGCTTTACGGAATGCGGAAAAAGGCGCGTGAGACCCGTGCGCGTGAACTGCTGGATGCCTTCGGCCTTGCCGACGCGGCCGAACGAAAGTTTGCCGGATACTCCAGGGGTATGAAGCGCAAACTCACCATCGCCGCCGGGATTATCCACAATCCTCCCATACTCTTTCTGGACGAACCCACGACCGGTATTGACGTGGCCAGCGCACGGCAAATCCGTCAGCTCATCGCCGGGTTGCATCGGGCCGGGACAACCATCTTTCTGACCACCCATTACATCGAAGAAGCGGAGAGATTGTGCGATCGGATCGCCTTTATCGCGCAAGGCAGAATCATTCGGATCGATACCGTGGCCAACCTCATCCAACCCGTCCAGGAAAAGCATGTGATGCAACTTGGCGTGTCGAACTCGAAACCCGCTCTGTATGATAAGCTCGCCGCCCTATTTCCACATCTCACATTCCAGGGCCTTGCCGGGGGGCTGATTCGGGTCGAAGCAGTCCAGCCCGTTCCCGTAGGTCCCTTGGTTCGCTTTCTGGAGGAACAGGGCGCAGAAGTCATCGAGGCCAGGCGTATGCAACCGTCCTTGGAGGATGTCTTCGTGCAGATCACGGGCATCGAGGCGGACGCCATGCGAAAAGAAAAGGAAAAAAAGGGGGGCGGCCCATGAAACGCTGGATTGCCTTCTGGAATATCCTTATCAAGGACATGCGGGCCTATTACCTCAAACCCCCCAATGTCAGTTGGGGTTTGATATTTCCACTGGCCTGGACAGGGATGTTCTTCATCAAATCGGGCGGAACCATAGAAAGCGTCCTGTCTTTGCTTCCAGGCGTGGTGGCCGTTTCCATCCTCTTCGGAACCACCTCCATGCTGGCGGTGACGGTCACCTTTGAGAAAAAGGGCCGGTCCTTTGACCGGTTGCTGCTGGCGCCGATTCCACTGGAACTTCTGATGCTGGCCAAGACCTCGGGGGCGATCCTTTTCGGCGTAGCCAATGCATTCATTCCTATCATCCTGGCGGCCTTTCTTTCCGGACTTTCTCAGACCGTTTGGAGCGCCGCCGTGCCTGCCATTTTTCTCATCGCGGTGGCTTCGACATTCATGGGACTGTTCATCGCCGTTTCAGTGAGCGAGGTCTTCGAGGCCCAGACCTTTTCCAACTTCTTCCGTTTCCCCATGATTTTCTTGTGCGGCCTCTTCTTCCCCATTGAGAGGCTGCCGGTCTTCCTCCGACCCCTGTCTTATGTGCTTCCTTTGACCTATGGCGCCGACATCCTCCACGGCGCCTTCAATGCCAACAACACCATGTTATTCCCCCTCGACTTTTGTGTCCTTGGCGCCTTTTGCATCTTCCTGTTCGCCTGGAGCCTGCGCAATATCAAGCGCCGATGGATTCTCTGAACAATGTCCATTTCTCATGCCGCTTGCACCCCATACCTGCACATTCGATACACCTCAACGGCACGCCCTAACCAATGACCTCTACTGACGAGAGCGATCTGATCGAGCGATTCAAGAAAGGAGACCGCTCGGCGTTTGAGGTCATTCTCCTCAGACATCAAGACAGAATCTATAATCTCTGCCGCTATATGCTCCAGGACCCCCAGAATGCCCAAGACGCTGCCCAGGATGTCTTCCTGAAGGCATACAAGGCCCTGAAAGACTTCAGGCCGGACGCATCGCTCTACACATGGCTCTACCGGATCGCCGTAACCACCTGTCTCGATTACAGAAGAAAATCGCGGCGAGAGGTGTTCAGGAGTGAGCCTCTTACCGAAGACTTGCCCTCAGACGAGCATTCGCCTCACCAACTTTATGAATCAAGAAAGATTACCGAGACCATACAACTGGCCCTTCAAAAGCTGCCTGAGAAACTGAGGGCGGCCATCGTGCTGAGGGAGATTGAAGAGCTCTCTTATGTGGAGATTGCCGAAGTGCTGCACACATCAGTAGGCACGGTCAAATCCAGGATATGGAGAGCGCGCGATCAACTTCGGCGCCTCCTAAAAAAAATATAGGCTGATGAAAAATTTTTGGAACAAAATCGGCTCCTAGATCGTTTAACAGGCACAGGGAAGAAAGCATGAAATGCAGGCATGTGAGAAAAATGATCTCCCAGTATCTGGATGGCGAGTTGAGTCCGGATGAGAAGAAGGATTTTGATTCACACATCAGGAGATGTGCTTCGGGCAGAGAAAGACTGGAAGAGACCCGGGCTCTCCACCAAATGTTTGCCTCTACCCGGAGATTTCCGGCACCTTACGGATTTGCCGCGAGGGTCCTGGCGAATCTGGAAGAGAAGGAAGGGCCGCGGCTCCGGGGCCTTCTCTCCATCAGGCCCTTATTTCTGCGGGCTGCACAAGTGGCCTTTGCGCTTGTCGTCATGACCATCGGCATCATCTCGGGCAACCTGCTCCTGGCGGAAAGGTCAAACCCCGGAGGACAAGCGGCCGTGCAGGAGACCTTTTCTCTCGACCTGTTTCGGGCCACGCCCCCTGATTCGATAGGCGGCATCTATGTTACGCTCATGAGACCAAACCATGAAAGATAAACGCTTAAAGTATGTACTTCTTCTGTCCCTGCTCCTGAACTTCTCGTTCCTCGGCGCTGCGGGATACACCCATTACCAGCAGAGTCGTTATCGAGCAGCTCTTTGTGGTTACGGTGTTCAGGGGCGCCCTCCGGTCTACTCCTCGAACCAGCCCCATCTTTTTGAGGCGCTCTCTCTCAAGCCGGAACAGCGAAAGCTGTTCGAGCAAAAAGCGCAGCTATTCCACGAGGCCCTGGACCAGAAAGGGGAAAAGGTGGATCGGCTCAGGAGATCGCTCTTCGAGCTCATGAAGGCAGATGATCCTGACAGCAAGGCCGTTGAGACGACCATAGCCGAAATCAACGGGGTTCAGCAAGAGATGCAGAAAATGATCGTGGCCCACATGCTCGAATTTAAGTCTATGCTGGCCAAGGACCAGCAGAAAAAATTCTTCGACCTGATCCAGGGGGCGATGAGAGGAAGGCAGGAGATTCAGTGCCCCTGATTGATGAGACGGAGGAATGTAATGAACCTGCGTTACTTGAGAAGTGAACTTTATTACCAGAAACGAAGAACTCTGGCCGCCGTCATAGGCCTCTCCATCGGCATTGGGCTTCTTATCATCCTGAATGCCCTGTCTATGGCTTACCGGAGGGCAGCCCACGTGCCCCTCCAGGAAATCGGGGCGGATGTCACTGTGCAGCGGTCCGGGAATGTCCCTAAAGATTTGACGGGGGCCGTTTTTCCCTGTTCTGCGGTTACAATCCGCGATGAGCAGGTGAAAAAGATCGAGACATTGCCGGGGGTACGCGGAGTAGGCAAGGCCGTCCTGCTCTGGGTCTTTGATCCTAAAAGGGTATGGATTGTTCTGGGGGTTGAGCAGCAAAATCCCATCGGCCCTTCCGTTCTTCGCAACTCCGTCATCGAGGGACGCTTTCTCAAAGAGGGCAAGCCGGAGGCCCTCCTAGAAGTCTCCTATGCCCGCCAGTTCGTCATCAAGGTGGGAGACACCATATCGGTGGCGAAGAGAGACTATCCCGTCGTTGGGCTTGTGGATGCATCCCGGGCTGCGAAAATCGCGGTAGCCAATGTATATCTACCGCTGGCGGAGGCACAGAGCCTTGCGGCCTCCTCGGGGCAGGTGCAGGCAGTCTCCCCATTCGACCCGGCTGACGTCAACCTGCTCTTCATAAAGGCGGACGAGGAGAAAATACCTGAATTGTCTTCAGCCCTGCGGACCATGATGGGCAAAAGTGCGACCATAGGCACCCCTGATTCCTTCTTGAAGCTTCTCGGCAGCCTGTTTGCCCTCTCAGACAAGTTCACCCTCGCCGCCTCCCTGATCGCCGTCTTTGTCGCCGTCCTGATCGCCTTCAAGACCATGGCAGGCAACATTACCGAGCGGGCTCGGGAAATCGGCGTCCTCAAGGCCGTCGGCTGGATCAACCGTAACGTGGTGACACAGCTTCTGGCCGAATCGGTGATCGAATGCTTCATGGCAGGCATTCTCGGGCTGCTCCTCGCTCTTGTCGCTGCCTATGGGTTAAGCTTCATGAAAGTTAGCATCCCCATTCCATGGGAGATGAGCCCCACGCCTCACTTCTTGCCGGGCGGGGGCGATCAGATCTTCAAGACGCTCAGGCTTCCCGTGCATGTGCCGTGGACCCTGGCCTTGTTCGCAGTTCTTCTTTCCGTGGTGATAGGAGGTCTTACGGGCGCTTTGTTGGGCAGAAACATCTCAAAAATTAAACCTTCGGAGGTCTTACGACATGAATAACGGAACGATCTTAACAGGCGCCGGTCTCAGCAAGAAATACGGCGATCTTGAAGTGGTCAAGGGAGTATCTCTCTCGATCAAAACCGGAGAATTCGTCTGCCTCGTCGGGAAATCGGGGTGCGGCAAGACGACGCTTCTATCACTGCTTTCCGGCCTGGAACGTCCCACGTCCGGCCATGTAAATCTTGACGGCAAGGACATCACCAGCGCAAGCGAGGATGAACTCGCTCTTTTCAGGAGAGAGAACGTAGGTTTTATCTTCCAATCCTTCAACCTGATCCCAACGCTCTCGGCCTGGGAGAATGTGGCCCTGCCGCTCTTCCCCATAAAGATGACGGGTGATGAAAGGAAACATCGGGCAACCGACCTCCTTGAGAGGATGGAACTGGGACACAGGATGGACCACCTGCCCTCTACCCTCTCGGGAGGAGAGAAGCAGCGGGTAGCCATCGCCAGAGCCCTCGTCAACAACCCAGAGATCCTTTTCGCCGACGAGCCGACGGGCAACCTCGATTCTGCAACCGGGGATGCCATCATAGAGATTTTAGACAGACTCCACACACAGGAAGGAGTGGCCATCCTCATGGTCACCCACGAAGTGGAACTTGCGAAAAGTGCAGATCGATTGATTCGCATGCATGACGGGGAGATTATATCATGAAAAGGATTCTTATAGGTTGTTGGTTGATTCTGGTTTTCATCTCTTTTTTTTCAAACGCTTACGCCGCAAAGACCAGTAGGGTCGAGGTGCTCTACATGAACCACGGCCCTCTTATGGACACACTGGACAAGATGAAAAGCGTCTTCTCATCTTACGGCAACAAGATCAGCGTCTCCTGGTATGATTTTGAGAGCAAAGAGGGAGAGGATTTCAAGGCCAAAAAGGGGATTAACCTGCATGTGCCGCTTGTGATTTGGATCGACGGCAACACAGTCGTGAAGTTGGGCCAAAAGCGGATAAAATTCGTTGGCTTTCCAACCGGCGCTGGTCCCACATTCTTTCAAGGCAAGTGGACCATCGATGACCTGAAAACAGCCCTTGATCAGGCAACCGCCGGAAAGTGAGGCCCACATGAACTATCACTATATACTAAAAGAGCTCCGGCACCACCATAATAGGACCCTTGTCAATGTGGTGGGTATCGCGGTGGGCATCGCCCTCTTTGTTTCCATCAACGCGGTCTCGACCGTTTATCAGAAAGCGGTGAGCCTGCCTTTCAAGAATCTCGGCGCCGACCTGGTGGTCCAGAGGCCGGAGAGGAGAACAATGGGTAAGGCACAGGCCCCTGAATCGATGCGAGGGATACGCCTCCCCTTTTCAAACCAGATTCTCCCATCCGAGGACCTCCGGAAGCTCGCATCCATCAAGGGCGTCGGGTCTATGGCTTCTTCTTTGCTCCTTTGGGAATTTGATCGGAGAGGGTTCAGGACCATCATGGGCGTCGATCTTTCCCAGCCGAGCCTGGGGCCGGTAAAGGTGAAGGAATGGCTCAAGGAGGGACGCTTTCCCCAGAAGGAAGGGGAGGCCGTACTTGAGAAGCATTATGCGAAGTTCCATCATTCAAAGCTCGGCGCCAAGATGAGGATCGGAGGCCGGGACTTTACCGTGGTGGGACTTCTGGAGATCAAGGAAGGGTCCCAGATCGCCTCGGCCAATATTTACCTTACCCTTGCCGATGCTCAGAATCTGTTCGAAGGGACATCCAAGACTGTTAACATCGTGTACCTTCGTCTCAAAAACCCCTCGCTCCTAAGCCGGGTGAAAACACAGATTGCCAAACAACTTAGCGGCGTGTCGGTGACCAGCTCCGATTCATTCCTGGAGTTGATGGGAGGTGTCTCGAAGATCTCGGACCAGTTCTCGC